>NZ_JBICUT010000001.1:0-734240 GCF_043198445.1 Spirillospora sp. NPDC048823
TCGAGATCCGCCAACGCCACCCCGTCTTCGGCGTCGGCTCCTACGTCGAACTCTCCGCCTCCAACCCCTCCGTCCTCGCCTTCACCCGCGAGATCACCGAGGATGAGAGCCCGTGGGGCGAGATGGACACGGTCCTGTGCGTCAGCAACCTGTCGCGCTTCCCGCAGCCGGTCGAACTCGACATGAGGCGTTTCGAGGGCTACTCCCCCGTCGAGTGCATGGGCGGCGTCCAGTTCCCCGCCATCGGCGAGCTGCCGTACCTGATGACGCTTCCCGCGCACGGGTTCTTCTGGTTCCAGCTGATCCCCCCGGACGACGGCGACACCGGCCCGGCCGCGATGCCGGGCACGGCCACCGGCGCGGCCCGGAATTCGGCCCCCGGCGCCGGCGCGGGAAGGACCGTCTGAACGTGCTGCCACCTCACCCCGCCCTCACGCGCGACCTCGCGGAGTGGCTGCCGCGCCAGCGGTGGTTCGGCGGCAAGGACGGTCCCATCGACGAGCTGTCCATCGGCACCGCCACCGAACTGCGCGCCGGCGACCCGGGCCTGCACCACCTCATCCTCGACGTCACCCAGAACGGCGTCACCGACCACTACCAGCTGCTCCTCGGCGTCCGCCGCGACCTGCCGGACCGGCTCCTGCACGTCGAGATCGGCGGGACGTCCGGTGATCCCGGCCTGCGGGAAGGTCCGGACGTCCCGGAGGCGCACCTGTACGACGCCGCCCACGACCCGGACCTGACCCGGATCCTGCTGGACGACCTGGCCGCCGAGGCGTCCGTCGGCCCGCTGCGGTTCCGGCACACCGCCGGCGCCGGCATCCGGACGGATCTGACGAGCCTGCCCATCACCGCCGAGCAGAGCAACACCTCGCTGCTGTTCGGCGACGCCTACATCTGCAAGCTGTTCCGGCGGCTCAGCACCGGCGTCAACCTCGACCTGGAGGTCAACCTCGCCCTGACCCGCGGCGACTGCACGCACGTCCCCGCCGTCCTCGGCTGGATCGAACTGGAGCCGGGACGGGGCGCACGGGCCGGCGGGAACGGTGAGCCGGTCACACTCGCCCTGCTGTCGGACTACCTGCACACCGGCGCGGACGGCTGGAGCCTGGCGATCGCGAGCGTCCGGGACTGGTTCGCGCACACGCCGCCGGCGGGCGACGACGAATGGGCGGAGCTGGACGCGAGCGCCGCGGGCGGCGACTTCGCGGCGGAGGCCGAACGCCTCGGGGCCGCGACCGCCGAGGTGCACCGGGCGCTCGCGGACGCGTTCGGCGTGACGACGCTCCCGGCCGCGGAGGTGCACGCGATGGCGGCGCGGATGAACGCCGAGCTGACCGGCACCTGCCGCGCGGTGCCCGGCCTGGCCCCGCACGCGAAGGCGCTCACGGGGGCGTTCCTCGACCTGGCCGCGCAGGCGGGACCGCTGCCCGTCCAGCGCGTGCACGGCGACTACCACCTCGGGCAGGTCCTGCGCACCGAGAGCGGCTGGACGCTGCTGGACTTCGAGGGCGAGCCGGCACGGACGCAGCACGAGCGCCGGGCCCTCGCGCATCCGCTGCGGGACGTCGCCGGGATGCTGCGCTCGTTCGAGTACGCGGCCCGGTACCTCATCGCCAAGTCCGGCACGGTGCCGCCCGAGCCGGGAGGCCGGCTGGAGACCCGGGCGCACGCCTGGGCGGCGCGGAACAGGGCCGCGTTCTGCCGCGGCTACGCGGCCGCCGGCGGCGCCGACCCGGCGGCGCACTCGGTGCTCATCCGCGCCTTCGAATTCGAGAAGGCGATCTACGAGGTGCGGTACGAGGCACAGAACCGGCCGGCCTGGCTGCCCGTTCCGCTCACCTCGCTGGCTCATCTGGCCACATGATCAAAGACACCAAAGAGCGCCACTAATTCCACGCCATGATCATGCAAAATCGGCGGGCTCTCCCAATTCCGGCACGATCAACGGGGTACCCGGACTCTCGGCGGGGTGCTGATCACCGCCTCGCGGAAATCCCGCGGCACATCCGGCAATGGAACGGAGAGCAGAGAAATGTCCATCGCACGCCAGTCACATGCACGCCACCCACGGGGGGACGCCGGAAACGGAGTATTCGCCCGCCATACCCGCCACGACAGGGCGGGCGCCCGAAAACAGGGGATGCTCCGGACGGCCGTCACCGTGACGGCGACCGGGCTCGCGCTGGCGGTCCCGCTGAGTTCGCAGGCCTTGGCGGACCTCAATCCCGCCGTGCTGAAGAGCCTGCATCTGGACTCCGCCACGCTGAAGAAGGTGAAGGCGTACGACAAGTACCGGACGCGTGAGGCGGCCCAGCGTGAGGGCGCGAGGAAGGCCCTCAAGTTCGCCCGCAAGCAGATCGGAAAGCCGTACCGATGGGGCGCGGAGGGACCGGGCGGCTACGACTGCTCCGGGCTCGCGATGGCCTCGTGGCGCAAGGCGGGCGTCGAACTTCCCCGCGTCACCTACGCGCAGTACCGGAAGGTGGATCGGAAGGTGAAGCTGAAGGACCTCAAGCCCGGGGACCTCATCTTCTTCCGAGGCCGCCGACATGTCGGAATATATGTGGGTGACGGTAAGTATCTCCATGCGCCGCGCACCGGGGAGAGGGTGAGGATCGACAAGCTCACCAAGCGGCGCAGGAAACAGTTCGCCGGAGCGGTCCGGCCCGGTGCGCCCGAGTACAGGAAGTGGTCGCCTTCGGTGAAGGAACTCGTCGAGAAGATCGATCGGATGAGCACACAGAAGAGAGCGGACCAGAAACCGCCTGATAAGCAGCGGACCCCCCAGGTTCCGCCACCTACCGACACACTGCCCAAGAACGATGACAAGCCCAATACACCCGGCAATCCCCCACTGAACGCCCCCGGACACACCCCGGCGGACCAGGCGGCGCCACCCGGCGGCCCTGCCCCGGAGCCGGGCGATTCCGCGGCCCAGGGGCCGCGAAGCGACGCACCGTCGGACGAGACGAAGCCCGAACCGCGGCCCAGGTACGAAACCGGGCAGGCCGCGCAATCGCAGCCGGGGCCAGCCCGGAACCGCTCGGAATTCCGCCCGTGGGCCAAGTACGTGGGCCAGGGCCCGTTCGGCGCCCTGACGGCACCCGGTCACACCGCGAACTGACGACGAACCGTCAGCGAGACCGCCCGCGAGCGGAACGCTGAACGAGGGCGGTTGAACTCGGCAGGCACACCGGGAACGGCGGGGGCCGTTCCCGGACGTGCTTGTGAACACCCGGCTCGACGAACACCCGGCTCGACGAGTACCCGGCTTGTCGGGTACCGCGTACGAAGTCCGGCCCGCGAAACGGGTGCCGTCACGGGAAGACGAGGGGTCTTTCCGGAGGTTAGGGGTTCGGACGGAGGTGTCCGTCCACGAGCCCGTCGAAGCTCAGCCGGACCAGCGTCTCCCCCAGAGACGACATTTCGCGCAAGGTCTCCGTCAGGCAGGCCAGCTCCTGGAATGCTCGGCCGTAGGCGCGCTGACGTTCGAGGGACAGCCGGGGAATGCGGGTCCGGCGCAGGTCCATGCGGCTCGATCCGGTGCCGGTGCGGGCGTGCGCGAAGGTCAGGAAACCGGCGAGGAACCGCGCGTCGAGCCGCTTCCCGTCCGGGCGGTAGAGGGTGAGGTAGGGGCCGAGCGCGGCTCCGTGCTCGGTGATCACCCGGGCGGAGCCGGCGGTGGTGGAGACGACGTCACCGGGTTCGAGCATGATGAGGCCCGGACCGGCGGCGGACGTCCCGGACGGGCCCGTTCCGGCGCTCACGTCGCCGGCGGTGAGGACCGGCACGTCGCCACCGGGCGGCAGCCGCGCGGGCGCGTGGCTGATCGCGACGACCCCGGCCTTGGCCAGTTCGGACAGCGTCGTGAACGGCAGCGGCCGCCGGTCGGGCAGCAGTTCCAGGGAGGGCGGGGCGGGCGCGGCGGCGGCCAGCCGGTCCAGCGCCTCGGTGAAGCGGCGGCCGAACGCCTCGCCGCTCTGCCGGGGACGGTGCCGGGACGGGCTGACGTCGACCTCGTCGTCGAGCAGGTCGATGACCGGCACGGAGAACTCGCCGTCCGGGTGCCGTTCCCATTCGTACTCGGCCCGCTCCAGGTCGCCCTCGGCGTCCAGCAGCAGGACGGCGGCGGGCGGCCGCTCGCCCGGCTTCGGGCGGTGCAGGAGCCACAGGTCGGGGCCGCCGGGCGCCAGCGTCATCACGGCGCGCAGCGCGCCCGACCGCAGCAGGTTGCCGCGGACGCGGCGGCCTGGGCGCCGGCTCGCCGCCGCCGACGGCATCAGAACGGCGGCGCATCCGCCCGGCCGCACGTGGGCGAGGCAGTGCTGGGCCCAGGCCAGCTCGGATTCGCCGCGCGGCGGCAGCCCGTGCTCCCAGCGCGGATCGCCGGCCAGGTCCTCGTGCCCCCACGCGCGATCGCCGAACGGCGGGTTGCAGACGACGGCGTCGGCGACCTCGCCGGGAAAGCCGTCGCGCCGCAGGGAGTCGCCGGGGATGATGTCGGCCGGTGTCCCGGCCAGCAGCAGCCGGACCGCGGTGATCCGGGCGGCGGAGGCGTTGCTGTCCTGGCCGAGCGCCACCCGCGCGCCGGGCACCGACAGCAGCAGCGTGCCGAGCCCGCACGCCGGGTCGAGGACGACGTCGCCGTCCCGGCAGGCGAGGCGCGCCATCAGACCCGCCACGTCCCCGCGCGTCACGACCAGCCGCCGCGAGTGGGCCTGCACGTAGCGCTGGACCAGCAGGTCGAACGCGGCGGCGTGGCCGTGCAGGGCGGCGAGGTCGGCGAGCAGGTGGGGCAGGTCGGGATCGTCGGGGTCGATGGCGGGCGGATGCGGCCTTCCGAGCGTCGGTGCCCCGGAAGTCTCCGGGGCGTCTCCGCGGAGTTCGAGGAGGCGCAGGCCGGCCCAGCCGACGAGGTCGGCGAGCTGGAAGTCGTCGCCGGACGCGCGCAGCCGCTGCCAGAGCCGGTCGGCCGGCGACACCTCGAACGGCTTGCCGTTGCGGCGCAGCCAGTCCTCGACGTCGGCGATCGAGAACAGCGGGCTCGTCGCGGTACCGCCCACCGGGCGCGGGAAGTCGTCATGCCGGCGGCGCCAGTTGCTGACCGTCGCGCGCCCCACGCCCGCCAGCCGGGCGATGTCGCCGGCGGTCACACCCGGATCGCCGCTCATGCCGTCACCATACTTGATCTTTGCAACATCGATCGGCTCGAAGAATGACTGTGAACAGAGTCAATTTACCAGTTGTTGACCATGTCGGCTTGCGTCACGGGCCGGGTCACGGGCGGCGGAGCCGGCGGCCCAACCGGGCGAGCAGTCCGGGGTCCTCGGCCGCGCCGAGCGTCAGCGGCTCCTGCCGCGGGGCGATCGAGGGCGCGATGACGTCCGCGACGACGCAGGTGATGTTGTCCTGGCCGCCGGCCTCGTTGGCGAGTTCGATGAGGCGCGTGACGGCGTCCGCCGGACTTGCCGCGCGCGCCATCGTCTCGCGTATGTCCTCCGGCGCGACGAACCCGGAGAGCCCGTCGGAGCACAGCAGGTAGCGGTCGCCGGGTCGCGCGTTCTGCGAGAACACGTCGGGCTCGGCGCTGCCCCCGCTCTGCAGCGCCTTGATCAGCGCCGATCCCCGCGGATGGCGTGCGGCCTCCTCCTGGGTGAGCTGCCCGCCGTCGACGAGCGACTGGACCATCGTGTGGTCGCGGGTCAGCTGGACAAGGTCCCCGGCGCGCAGGACGTAGGCGCGGGAGTCGCCTATGTGCGCCACCGCGAATCGGACCCCGTCCCAGGCCATCGCGGTCAGGGTCGTGCCCATCCCCGCCAGGTCGGGATCCTCCCGGGCCAAGTCGTCCAGCCGGGCGGCGATCTCGGCCACGCCGTCGGCGAGGCCGGCGGCCGGGTCATCGGTGAGCGTCAGGTCGACGATGATCGCGATCGCGGTCCGGCTCGCGACGTCGCCGTGCGGGTGGCCGCCCATCCCGTCGGCGACCGCGAGCAGCCCCGGACCGGCGAACGCCGAGTCCTCGTTCACCTTCCGCCGCTTGCCGATATCCGTACCGGCCGCGAACCGAAGCGCATGGTGAGCCATGCATCCTAGTGAACCACGCTAAAACTCAATTCACAAGCATCCAGCGCAATAATCGGCTCCCGTCGGCGCACAACCGCGCCCGCAGATAGATCATGCTATGTTCTGCAATGAAAACCGTTTTCATTCTCGGGAGTCCCCCATGACCTCGCTTCAGCGTGCCCCTGGTCAGCGTGCCCGCCTGCTCGGTGCGGGCGCCGTGGTCGCCGCCGCGGCACTGGCGGCCGCCGCCTGCGGTTCGTCCTCCGACACCGGCGCGGTGACCTCGGGCGGCGCCCCCGTCGCCGTCGTCGCCTCGACGAACGTCTACGGCGACTTCGCGCGCCAGATCGGCGGCGACAAGGTCGAGGTGACGTCGTTGATCAGCGACCCCGCACAGGACCCGCACTCCTTCGAGGCCGGGACGCGCGCCCGCCTCGCCGTGTCCAAGGCCGCGGTCGTGATCGAGAACGGGGGCGGCTATGACGACTTCGTGGGCACGCTGCTGAAGGGCTCCGGGTCCAAGGCCGAAGTGCTCAACGCCGTCCGGATCTCCGGGAAGACCGCGCCGGACGGCGAGGAACTGAACGAGCACGTCTGGTACGACCTGCCGTCCGCCGGGCTGCTGGCCGACCGGCTCTCCGCCGCGCTCGCCAAGGCCGACCCCGGCGACGCCGGAACGTATTCGGCGAACGCCGCCGCGTTCAAGGCCAGGCTGAAGGCCCTCGAAGGAAAGGTGGCGGCGCTCAAGGCCGCGCACTCCGGCGACGGCGTCGCGATCACCGAACCCGTCCCCGTCTACCTCCTGGAGGCCGCGGGGCTGCGCAACCGGACGCCCGAGGCGTTCAGTGAGGCGATCGAGGAGGGCGGCGACGTGCCGCCGAGGGCGCTCCAGGAGACGCTCGCGCTGCTCACGGAGAAGAAGGTCGACGCGCTCGTCTACAACGCGCAGACCGGCGGGCCGCAGACCGAGCGTCTCAAGAAGGCCGCGGAGGACGCCGGCGTGCCCGTCGTGCCGGTCACCGAGACCCTCCCGGAGGGCCAGAACTACATCACCTGGATGGACGGCACCATCGCCGCCCTCCAGAAGTCGCTGTCGTGATCTCACTGCGCGACGCCGCGCTGGCGTACAGGGACCGGACGCTGTGGCGCGGACTCGACCTCGACGTCGCGGCCGGCGAGTTCCTGGTCGTGCTCGGGCCGAACGGATCGGGGAAGACCAGCCTGCTGAAGGTGCTGCTCGGGCTGCGGCGCCTCACGGCCGGGACGGTCACGGTGGACGGCCGTCCGCCACGGCGCGGAAGCGACCTCATCGGGTACGTCCCGCAGCACACGGCCGTCGCGCCGCACACCCCGCTGCGCGCCCGTGACCTGGTGCGGTTCGGGATCGACGGGCACCGGTGGGGGCCGCGGCGGCCACGTCCGGAGACCCGCCGCCGCGTCGAGGACGTCCTGCGGGACGTCGGCGCCGCGCCGTTCGCCGACGTCCCGCTCGACCTGCTGTCGGGCGGCGAACTGCAGCGCGTGCGGGTCGCGCAGGCCCTCGCGGCCGGCCCGCGCATCCTGCTGTGCGACGAGCCGCTGCTGTCGCTGGACGCCGAGCATCAGCGGATCGTCGCCGACCTCGTCGACCGGCGGTGTCGCGAGCACGGCACCGCCATCGTGTTCGTCACGCACGAGGTCGAGCCGGTCCTCCCGCTCGCGGACCGCGTGCTCGACCTCGGCGGCGTGCGGGGCGGTGTGGAGGTGGAGGCGGCATGAGCTGGCACGAGGTCTGGGGCGAGATCTTCAACTTCGAGGACTACGGGGCACTGCTCGGGCTGGTCCGCAACTCGCTCATCGCCGGGGCGGTGCTCGGGCTGGTCGGCGGGCTCGCCGGGACGTTCGTCGTCATGCGCGACCTCGCGTTCGCCGTGCACGGCATCGCCGAGTTGTCGTTCGCCGGCGCCGCGGCGGCGCTGCTGCTCGGGACCGGCGTCGCGGGCGGATCGATCGCGGGCGCGCTGCTGGCCGCCGCGCTCATCGGGGTGCTCGGCTCCCGGGCACGCGACCGCGGGTCGGTCATCGGGGTGCTGATGCCGTTCGGGCTCGGGCTGGGCGTGCTGTTCCTGTCGCTCTACAAGGGACGGTCGGCCAACAAGTTCGGCCTGCTCACCGGGCAGATCGTCGCGATCGACACGCCGCGGCTGTCGTGGCTGCTGGTGACATCGGCGATCGTGCTGGTGTGCCTCGCCGTCATGTGGCGTCCGCTGGCGTTCGCGAGCCTCGACCCGGACGTGGCGGCGGCGCGGGGCGTGCCGGTGCGGGCGCTGTCGCCGGTCTTCATGCTCGTGCTCGGCCTCGCGGTCGCCGTGTCGGTGCAGGTCGTCGGGGCGCTGCTGGTGCTCGCGCTGCTGTGCACACCGGCCGCGGCGGCCGTGCGGGTCACCGCGTCGCCGGTCCTCGTCCCGGTGCTGAGCACCGTCTTCGCGACCGTGTCGGTGGTGGGCGGCATCCTGCTGTCGCTCGGGTCGAGCATCCCGATCAGCCCGTACGTCACGACGATCTCGTTCGCGCTGTACGGGGCGTGCCGCGCGGCCGGGGCCGTCCGGGCCCGGCGCGGATGGACGGCCCGGCGAGTCACGGCGCGGCCGGACACCGTCGCCGCATGAACCCCGCGCTCATCTGACACCGTCGCCGCATGACACGGCGCGCGTCCAACAGTGCGCTCGTCCAACACAGCGCTCGTCCAACACGGCGCTCGTCCAACACCGTCGCAACATGATCTCTTGGTGCCCGCCCGGTATTTCCCTCCGGGCGGGGCCTGCGCGCCGGTCGGCGTTCCGGACATGCCGGACCCGTGTTCGCCAGGACGTTGCGATTCGCTTACCGGCGCGTGGGCATCGCCGCGGGACGTGAGGGCATCAACAGGGCTCTTGGGATTTTCGGGGCGATTGGGGGACGCGATGTGGGACTTCGCGGGCCGTGACACCGCTATCGACATGGGCAGCGCGACCGTGCGCATGCATCTCAGGGACCGGGGGGTCGTCTGCCGGGAACCGTCGCTTCTCGCCCGCTGCCGGCACACCGGACGGATCCTCGCGCTCGGCGGCCCCGCTCAGGAGATGGCGGGACGCAACCCCGAGGTGACCCTCGTCAGGCCGGTCCGCGAGGGCGCGCCGACCGAGACCGACGCCGCCGAGTACATGATGCGGGCGCTGGTCCGCCGCCACCAGAAGCGCCACTACACGGCCCGCCCCCGGCTGGTCGTGACGGTTCCGAGCGGGCTGAGCGCCGTCCACTACCGGGCGCTGCGGTTCTCCGCCTACCAGGCCGGCGCCCGCCGCCTCACGCTCCTGCCGACGCCGATCGCCGCCGCCATCGGGATGGGCATGACCTCGTCCATGCGCTCCGAGGTGACGGTCATCGCCAACATCGGCGCGGACGTCACCGACGTCGGCGTCATCGCGTTCGGCGGCCTCGTCACCTCCCACACCGTGCTCATCGGCGGGTCGGCGCTGGACCGCGCGATCGTCGATCTCGTCCGGCGCGAGCACCAGGTGTCGCTGTCGCACTCCGCCGCGGAGGCCGCGAAGCTGAAGGTCGGGGCGGTGCCGCCGCTCGGACGGCGGCCGGTGAAGCAGGTCGAGGTGAACGGGCGCGACATCGCGACGGGAATGCCGCGGACGATCGTCCTCACCACCGTGGACGTCGGCCGGGCGATCGCCGGCCCCGTCGCCGAGATCGTCGACGCCATCGGCGTCGGCGTCAGCGGCTGCTCACCCGAGATCTCCGGCGAGCTGCTCAGCGTCGGCGTCACCCTCACCGGCGGGTCCGCCCGGCTGCCCGGCCTGGACCGGCTGATCCGCGACCGGACGGGGCTGGGCGCGCGGGTCGGGGACGACACCGGCGACGCGGCCGTCCTCGGCGCCGGCGAGGTGCTGCGCGCGACCCGCTCCGAGGACAAGCCCGCCCGCGACAGCGCACCGAACCCGCATCTGCTGACGACCCTTCCCGAGCTCGAATACTGAGCGATTCCCGCCCTCGGCGGTCCGGCCGGTGGGGACGTCCGCCGCCGCGCGGGACGACCCGTTCACTGACCGGTAGGTCGTTTCCACGGCGCGGGACGCGGCGGCGCGTCACGATGGACGCATGTCCTTCGAAGGGATGCCGGGACACGACCTGATCAACGTCGACAGGGACCTGGAACCCGTGGCGGCCGTCCGTGATCAGGAGGCCGCCGAGCGGCGGCGCGCCTACCCCGAGATCGTGGGTGTGGGGCCGCCGGAGTTCGGCTGCGCCGAGCAGGCCGGCGGCGCGTGGCGGATCCTGTCGCTCGGCGCGCTGGAGCCCGGCGAGGCCCGCGTCGACCTGTCGTTCCACCTCCGCGACATCGCCGGCGACCACGATCCGGCGGTGCGCGATGACATGCTGCGCCTCGCGGACGCCCTCGATCGGACAGAGTTCGAACGGGCAGGGGTCGAACGGGCCGGAAGCGAAAGGGCCGAAAGTGAGCGGGCCGGGAGCAGCGCGGCGGCGGGTGGGGCGTCGGACCGCAACGAGTGCGCGGTGGGGCCGCTGCGGTTCCGGATCGTCCGCGTGCTGGGCTTCGCCCGGTTCGGCGCCGACGGGCCCGAGCCCGCCCGCGTCACCGACGGCGAGGACGGGCCGCTGCGCGGGTTCGCCATCGACCCGGCGGCCCCGGTCGGCCCGGCCGACGCGGCGCTCAGGCTGGAGCTGCTCGGCCTGGTGCCCGCCGAAGGCACCGTCCCGGAACGGCTGCGCCGCGAGGCGGTCACCGCGATCAGGGCGCACCCGGGCGTCGTGCTCCTGCCCCCGGAGTTCACCGTCCTGGAGGACCGCGACGGCCAGTGGCGGCCGGTCACCGGGGGGATCGGGCCGCAGGACGCCCGCGACTCCCTCGCGCACTACTTCCGCGTGCTGCTGCCGAAGGCGGGGCCGGGAGACTGCGGGCCGCCGCCGAGCCCCGGTGAGCTGGCCGAGTACGCGGAGGCCGCCGACCGCATCGACGCGGACGGCGGCGTCGAGTTCGTGGCGTGCGGGCGGCGCTTCCGGATCGTCCACGTCATCCGGATGATCCGGGTCGGCCCGGACGGTCCCGAACCGGCCCGCCCTTCCGACGAGGTCCCCTGACCGCGCGGCGGCCGCGGGCTCGCCCCACCCGGACTCGCCCCACCCGCAACTCGACCATCCGCGACTCGGCCGGCCCGCAATAGGATGCCGTCACATGAGCGACGCACCCGATCGCGAAGGTCCCGGAGCACCGCGCCTGGAAGAGGTCTCGGACGGGGTGTTCGCCTACGTCCAGCCCGACGGCACCTGGTGGATCAACAACACCGGTTTCCTCGTCGGGGAGCGCGGCGTGACCAGCGTGGACTCCTGTTCGACCGAGCGCCGGACCCGCGCCTACCTGGACTCGATCCGGTCGGTCACGGACCGGCCCGTCCGGACGCTGGTCAACACCCACCACCACGGCGACCACACGTTCGGGAACTACCTGTTCTCCGGCGCGACCGTCGTCGGTCATGAGCAGACGCGCGAGAACGCCCTCTCCTGGGGCAAACCGTTCGACGAGCCGGTCTGGACGAAGGTGGACTGGGGCGACGTCGAACTGGAGCCGCCGTTCCTCACCTACACCGAAGGCGTGACCCTGTGGGTGGACGAACTGCGGTGCGAGGTCCGGCACGTCGGGACGCCCGCGCACACCACCAACGACTCGATCGTGTGGATCCCGGAGCGGCGGGTACTGTTCTGCGGCGACCTGCTGTTCAACGGCGGCACCCCGTTCCTGCTGCAGGGCTCGATCGCCGGCGCGATCAAGGTGCTGGAGGAGGTCATCGCGCCGCTGGGCGCGGAGACGATCGTGCCGGGGCACGGCCCGGTGGGCGGTCCGGAGCTCATCGACCGCGTGGTCGGCTATGCCCGGTTCGTCCAGACGACGGCCGCGGCGGCGAGGTCGGCCGGGCTGACGCCGCTGGAGGCCGCCCGCGAGGCCGACCTCGGCCCGTTCGCCGAGCTGACCGACGCCGAGCGGCTCGTCGGCAACCTGCACCGCGCCTACGCCGAGCTGGACGGGCTCGAACCCGGCGGGCAGATCGACGTGGTCGCCGCCATCGGCGACATGGTCACCTTCAACGGCGGCCGTCCGCTGACCTGCCGCGCCTGAGCGCCCCCGCACCGCGCCGCCCCGCGCCGAACGCACGCCGCACGCCCGCCGCACGCCCGCCGCACGCCTTAGAAGAAGCGGTCGGCGAGCCTCAAAGAGCAGAGCGCATGTCCTGTTCGACGGCGTCGGCGGCCTTGCGTGCGGCGATCAGGACCGGGTCCCACGCGGGTGAGAACGGCGGCGCGTAGCCGAGGTCGAGGCCGGTCATCTCCTCGGCCGTCATCCCGTTCCACAGCGCGATGGCCAGGCCGTCGACGCGTTTGCCGGCGTTCTCCTCGCCGACGATCTGCGCGCCGAGCACCCGGCCGGAACGGCGCTCCACGATCATCTTCGTCTTCATCCGGGTGGCGCCCGGGTGGTAGCCGGCCCGGGTGGTGGACTCCACGACCACGCTCAGCGTCTCGAACCCCGCGGCGGCCGCCTCGCGTTCGTTCAGGCCCGTCCGCGCGACCTCCACCTTGCAGATCTTGGAGATGGCGGTGCCGGCGACGCCGGGGAACGTGGCGTAGCCGCCGCCGAGGTTGATGCCCGCGACGCGTCCCTGCTTGTTGGCGTGCGTGCCGAGCGGGATCGCGACGGGCCCGCCGGAGACCAGGTGGCGGGTCTCGACGCAGTCCCCGGCCGCCCAGACCCGTTCGGTGCGGGTGCGCATCCGGCGGTCGGTGACGATGCCGCCGGTCGGGCCGGTCTCGATCCCGGCGGCTCGGGCGAGGCCGGAGCCCGGCCGCACACCCAGCCCGAGGACGACGAGGTCGGCAGGCAGGGTGTGGTTCGGGGTGCGGACGGCCGTGACGTGCCCGTCCGGGGAGGTGTCGAAGCCCTCGACCGGTTCCCCGAGATGCAGTTTCACGCCGATGCCGCGCATCGCGTCCGCGATGATCGCGCCCATGTCCTCGTCGAGGGTCTGCATCGGCTGGTCGGCGAGGTCCACGAGGGTCACATCCAGGCCCCGCATCACCATCGCCTCGGCCATTTCCAGGCCGATGTAGCCGCCGCCCACCACGACCGCGCGACGCGCCCCCTCCTGCGCGACGGCCTGCCGGATGGCTATCCCGTCGCCGAGGATCTGGACGCCGTGCACACCCTTCGCGTCCGCGCCGGGCAGCGGCGGCCGTACCGGGACGGCTCCGGTCGCGACCATGAGGTCGTCGTAGGGCTCCCAGCGCTCCCCGCCGCCCTCGGCGTCGCGGACGCGGACGCGGCCGCCGTCCACGTCGATCTCGACGGCCTCGGTGCGCAGCCGCACGTCGATGTCGCGGTCGCGGAACTGGTCGGGGGTGCGGGCGATGAGCTTGTCGAGCTCGTCGACCACTCCTCCCACGAAGTACGGGATGCCGCACGCCGAATACGACACGTGGTGCCCGCGCTCGACGACGAGGATGTCCAGGTCGTCCGCCGCGCGCCGCCTGCGGGCCTGGGACGCGGCGCTCATCCCGGCGGCGTCGCCTCCGATCACGAGCAGCCGTTCACGTGCGGCCATGCCGGTCGCCTCCTGCAAGTCGTGTTGCCCTGTGTCGTGTGACCCTGCGTCGTGATGCCCTGTGCCATGGTGCCCTGTGTGGTGCCGGTGTCATGGTGCCGGTGGCATGGTGCTCAGATTCCGTACACGCGGCGGGCGTTGCCCGACGCGATCAGCTCGGCGACGCGTCCGGCATCGCGAGCCGTCCAGGCGCCGTCGTCGACGCCCCCGGCGAGCAGGCCCGCCAGGCCGCGCCGGAACAGCAGCGCGCCCAGGTGGTACAGCTCGGCGAGCCCGAACGCGTCCGACGAGTGAAGCACCTTCCCGAAGGGTGCCAGCTCAAGCAGCTCGGCGATCAGCGCGGGCGCCCGGTGCCCGAGGTTGTTGATCGCCAGGCCGGCGTCGGCGTACACGTTCGGGAGCACCTGGGCCAGGTAGCCAGCATGCCGGTGGAACGGGTAGTTGTGCAGCAGCATCGCGGGGACGGGGTCCATGGCGCGCAGCAGCTCGATGAGCAGCAGCGGGTCGCCGCGGCGCAGGTCGGCGTCCACGTCCCCGTAGCCGACGTGGAACTGCACCGGCAGCCCGGCGTCGACCGCGCACCAGACGAGGAACCGGTGCAGGACCTCGTCGCACACGCGCGGCCGCTCCTGGCCCATGAGCCGGCCGGCCGCGGCCGTCACCTGCGCGGCGGAGGGCCGCTCACCCGACAGCTCCAGCCCGGAGCGGTACGCGGCGATGGACTTGGCGCCCACGGCGTCCCGCCCGGTGATCCGGGAGCGCACCTCGTCCGCGAACCGCGCCGCGTCGACGCCGTCTCCGGCGACCTGTTCCGCGACGGTCTCCAGCCGGACGATCTCGTGGGCCTTCGCCCCGGCGAGACGTCCGAGATCCGGCGGTTCGAGCATCGCCCGCGGCGTGTACCCGGTGTCCACGCACAGGGCGTCCAGCCCGGCCGCCTCAAGGAACCGCCGGTTGACCTCGGCGGCGCCCAGTTCGGCGCGGCGGGCGAGGTAGGCGTCCGGCTCCGCGTGGGCCTCCAGGTCCATGACCGGCGGGCACCAGCGCCGCAGCGCGAACCCGACCTGCGTGTCGAACATGCTCACGCCCGGCGGGCCCGGTGTCTCCGCCTCCGTGAGGAGCTCCTCGAACTCCGCGCGGCCGAGGTCGCGGCCGAGGACGCCGTGGCAGTGGTGGTCGACCAGCGGCAGCGACTCCAAGTACTCCAGCACCGCACCCGCCTCCTCCCTGAAACAGATCTCCGATCTTCCTACGATGCCCTTACGTACACCGCGCACGTACACCGCGCACGTACACGCGCACGTACACGCGCCCATACGCGCCCATATACGCAGGCACATTGACCGCACCGCATTCTCCGCCACTCCGATCGGGAGCCAGCACCGTGGAACAGATCCCCGAACCCGTCACCTCCGGGAACGTGCTCAACGCGCGCACCCGCGCACGGCTCGGTACCCGCGCCGCCGAGATGGCGCGGCGGCTGACCGGGCAGGGCATCGTCGCCGTCGCGCTGACGTGGGTGGACATCAGCGGGATCACGCGCACGAAGACGGTCCCGGTGGAACGGCTGGAGCACGCCGCGGCGTGGGGCGTCGGGATGTCCCCGGTGTTCGACGTGTTCCTGCTGGACGACTCGATCGTGTCCGGGCGGCACATCGGCGGCCCGGTCGGGGACCTGCGGCTCCACCCGGATCTGGACCGTCTCGTCCCGATGGCGGCGCTGCCGGGCTGGGCGCACGCGCCGGCGCACCGGTACGCGCAGGACGGAACCGTCCATCCGCTGGACACGCGGGCCCTGCTGCGCCGCGAAACGGACCGGCTCGCGGGGAACGGATGGTCGGTGAAGGCGGCGTTCGAGATCGAGTGGGCCGTATCCAAGGCGAAGAACGACGGGGGGAAGAACGACGGGGCGAACGGGGACGAGGAGGGCTTCTCACCCGCCTGCCGCGGGCCCGCGTACGGGATGACGCGGGTCACCGAGCTGGCCGGCTACCTGCGGGACGTCCTCACCGCGCTGAAGGAGACGGGCGTCACGGTCGTCCAGCTGCATCCGGAGTACGCGGCCGGGCAGTACGAGGTGTCGGTGGAGGCCGAGGACCCGGTCGGCGCGGCCGACACCGCCGTCCTGGTCAGGGAGACGATCCGGGCGGTGTCGATGGCGCACGGCCTGGCCGCCTCGTTCTCCCCGAAGGTCGAGGCGGACTCGGTGGGCAACGGCTTCCACGTCCACCTCAGCCTGTGGCGCGCGAAGGCGGACGGTCCGGTGAACGCGATGGCGGGCGGCGACGGCCCGTGCGGGATGACGGCCGCCGGGGAGGCGTTCACCGCCGGGATCCTGCACCAGCTGCCCGCGCTGCTGGCGGTCGGGGCGCCGACGGTCGCCAGCTACCTGCGGCTGATCCCGTCGCACTGGGCGGGCGCGTTCGCCTGCTGGGGGCTGGAGAACCGGGAGGCGGCGCTGCGGTTCGTCGCCGGCGCCGACGGTGAGCGGGCCGCCGCGGCGAACCTGGAGGTCAAGTGCGTGGACGCCGCCGCCAACCCGTACCTGCTGCTGGCGGCGCTGCTGGCGGCCGGGCGGGACGGGCTCGGCGCCGACCGCAGGCTGCCGGAGCCGGTCGGCGTCGACCCGGCCGGTCTGGCGGCGGACGAGCGCGCCGCCCGGGGCATCGTCGCGCTGCCCGCGTCGCTGGCCGAGTCGGTCGCGGCGTTCGAGGACGACACCGTCCTGCGGGACGCGCTCGGCGAGGCCGTCACCGACACCGTGTCGACCGTCCGGCGCGGCGAGATCGCCCTGCTGGACGGCGCGACACCGCAGCAGGTCGCCGCCGTCACCCGCTGGCGCCACTGAGCCCCCGTCGGTTGGAAGCCCGATCGAGGAACAGCGACCAGGCGGCACGGGCCAACAAATCCCGACTTTGCTGCGAAATTGCCCACACAGGGGAAGAACCCCGGCATGGCACCCGCTTTCTTCCGCCGCCGCGACCGTCCGGGCCGCCGCGACAGTGCAGGCCGCCGCAACCGTCCGGGCCGTTACGGCCGTTCCGATCGCGCCGGCCGGTCGCCGCTGCGCGTGGCGACGGAGGTGCAGTCCGCCGCCTTCCGCATCGCCCGGCTGACGATCACCGCCACCGTGTCCTTCGTGCTGGCCCTGGCGGTCCTGCCGCCGGGCGGCCCGAAGCCGCTGCTGTCGCCGCTGACCGCGCTGCTGGTCGTCCAGTTCTCCGTTTACCAGACGATCAGGGCGAGCATCCTGCGGGTCGCCGCGGTCACCTCGGGGGTGCTGGTCGCCGTCATGGCCGCGAGCACCATCGGGTTCTCCTGGTGGACCCTCGGGCTGACCATCCTCGCCGCGCTCGTCATCGGGCACGTGCTGCGGCTGCGCGAGCACGTGCTGGAGGCTCCGATCAGCGCCATGCTGATCTTCGCGCTGGGGGCGGCCAGCGAGTCCGGCGCCACCACCCGCGTCCTGGAGACGCTGATCGGAGCGGCCACCGGGCTGGTGGCGACGCTGCTGGTGCCGTCGGTGCGCGTCCGGCCCGCCGAGGAGGCCGTGCAGGACATCACCGAGAAACTGCGGCGGCTGATCGAGGAGATCGCCGACGGGCTGCGGGGCGAACCCGCCGAGGACGAGGCGGCACGCTGGCAGGACGCCGCCGAGCAGCTCGCCCGGGAGATCGGCCGCACCGACCGGGAGCTGAGCGCGGCGGAGGAGAGCGTCCGGCTCAACCCGCGGACGCGGGCGCGGCGGCTCATCGACGCCGGCGTCGCGCTGCGCAACGCCATGGAGACGATCGAGCACTTCACCCTCTCGCTGCGCGGCCTGACCCGCTCACTGGCCGACGACGAGCGGTTCGGCGAGCACGGGCGGCTGCTGACCGACCCGGCGGTGCGCCGCGAACTCGGCGACGCGCTGTCCGGGATCGCCGTGAGCATCGCCGCCTACGGCCGGCTCGCCCGCTCCGACCTGGCCCGCGACGCCCGGCCGTTCCTCGCCGAGCACGATCTCGAAGCGCGGGTCGACATCGCCCGCGAGCGCCGCGCCCGGCTCACCCGCAGGCTGCACGAGCGGGCCGCGTCCGGGGACCTGTGGCCGCTGTACGGCGAGGTGTCCATGGACGTCGACCGCCTCATCGAGCATCTCCGGGTCGAGCACCGGGCCCGCGCCCGGGAGCACTGGCGGCGGCACCGCGGCGCGGCCCGGCATCTGCCCCCGCGTCCCGTCCGCGTCGTCCAGCAGGCCGGGCACCAGCTGCGCAGGGCCGCCGAGTCGGCCGCCGCCGCGGCCGAGCGGAACGCCAGGGAGTCCGGCGACCCCGACCACCCTCCCTGACAGGTGCCCCCAACTTTCGGTGGAACCTCCGAGATCTCTATGCTTCGGGGATGCAACAGGACGAGGATTCCGGCCGGGTGACCCTGGCCCAGGTGGCCGATCAGGCCGGTGTCTCCGTTTCGACCGTCTCGAAAGTTTTGAACGGGCGCGAGGACGTGGCACGCAAAACCCGCCTGCGGGTGGAGCGCCTGCTGGAGCACCACGGCTACCGGCGGGGGGCCAGGTCGGCGCCCGACGCCCCGCTCATCGAGATCGTCCTGCACGAGATCGAGAGCCTGTGGACCATGGAGCTGATCCGCGGGGTGGAGAGCGTCGCCAAGGCCAACGACGCCAGCGTGGTGCTGACCGAGAGCGGCACCCGGCACTCGCCCGGCCCCGAGTGGATCAGCGGGGTGCTCCGGCGCCGGCCGCTCGGCGTCGTGCTGCTGTTCTCCAGCCTGGCGCCGGAGTACAAGAAGCGGCTGCGGTCCCGCTCGATCCCGTTCGTCATCATCGACCCGGCCGGGGACCCCGAGCCGGACGTGCCCTCGGTCGGCTCGGCCAACTGGTCCGGCGGGCTGGCGGCGACCCGGCACCTCGTCGACCAGGGCCACCGCCGCATCGCGATCATCACCGGTCCCGCGGACATGCTGTGCTCCATCGCGCGCCTGGACGGGTTCCGCTCGGCGATGAGCATGGCGGGGCTGGACGTCGACCCGTCGATGGTCTCCTACGGCGACTTCCACGTGCAGGGCGGCTTCGAGCGGGCGATGGACCTGCTCGGGCGGCCCGACCGGCCGACGGCGGTCTTCGCGGGGAGCGACCTGCAGGCGCTCGGGGTGCTGGAGGCCGCGCGGGTGCACGGGCTGCGCGTACCGGACGATCTGTCGGTCGTGGGGTACGACGACGTCGCCGTCGCCCCGTGGGCCAGCCCCGCGCTGACGACCGTCCACCAGCCGCTGCGGCAGATGGCGGAGTCCGCCACCCAGATCCTTCTCGGCATCCGGGCGGGGGAGGCCGTCGCCACCCGCCTGGAGCTGTCCACCAGCCTCGTTGTCCGCAAGAGCACCGCCCCGCCGCCCGCCACGGAGTAGGACCGGGCCGGTGAGATCGTTCCGGCGCGGAAAGCGTATGACCTGCCCACGGGGTCGAAATGTTTCGAAACCTGAAAGACTGTTCGGGCTGTTCGATCGAACAAAGCGATCAAGGTTGAATAAATAGACCGGTCGCCATAGTCTCAGTGCATGGCACCCCGAGGTGAGACGAGAGAGCGGGTCCTGCGGACGGCGGCGGAGCTGTTCCAGCGGCAGGGCTACCACGGCACCGGCCTCAACCAGGTCCTCGCGGACAGCGGGGCGCCGAAAGGTTCGCTGTACTTCCACTTCCCGGACGGCAAGGAGCAGCTCGCGTCCGAGTCGGTGGCGCTGTCCGGGCGGACGGTGGGCAGTGCGCTCGCCGAGGCCGTCCTCGCCGCACCCGACGCCCCCGCCGGAATCGCCGCCCTCGGGGAGCACTTCGCGCGCAGCCTGCTGGACTCGGACTTCAGCAAAGGCTGCCCGGTCGCGACCGTGGCGCTCGAGACGGCCGCCGAGAACGAGACCATCCGGGCCGCCTGCGAAGGCGCCTACGACGAGTGGCAGCGCGGCATCGCCGTCGCCCTGCGCGGATGGGGCGTCCCCGGGGAACGGGCCGAGCCGCTGGCCGCGATGGTCCTGTCGTCCCTGCAGGGCGCCATCATGCTCGCTCGCGTGCGGCGCGACGTGTCCGTCATCCACGCGGTCACACGGCAGCTCAGCGAGCTGGCCCACCCGCAATAGCCGGCCCCACCGCAATAGCCGGCGCGATTGCAGTAGCCGGCCCGACCGAAAGCCAAGGAGACCTCATGCGCGTTCATCATCTGGACTGCGCCCCCATGCGGGAGATCGAACCCGCCGACGAGGCGGGGACCGCGCTGAGCCCGGCGCGGGCCGCCGGGCACGTCCTGCTGGTCGAGACGGACACGGCCGGGCTCGTCCTCGTGGACGCCGGGATCGGCCTGGACGACATCGAGCACCCGTCCGAACGGCTTCTGGACGACTGGGTCGCGATGGCGGGGCCCACGCTCGATCCGTCCGCGACCGCCGTCCGGCAGGTCGAGGCCCTCGGGTACTCCCCCTCCGACGTCCGGCACGTCGTGCCGACCCACCTGCACCGCGACCACGCCGGCGGGCTGAGCGACTTCCCGGAGGCGGCGGTGCACCTGTTCGAGGCGGAGCGGGCGGACGGCGGCAAGACCCCGGCGCAACTCGCCCACGGCCCGAAATGGGTCGTCTATGAGGACGGGCGGGGCGACACCTGGCAGGGGTTCGGCGGCGTCCGGTCCCTCGCGGGCGTGCCCGAGGACATCCTGCTGGTCCCGCTGGGCGGTCACACCCCCGGGCACGCGGGCGTCGCGGTGCGCGACGGGGATCGCTGGCTGCTGCACGCGGGCGACGCGTACATGTACCACGGCGAGGTCGACCGTCCCGAGCCGGTCACGCATCCGCTGATGGAGCTCGTCCAGGCCGGCGGCGAGGTGGACCGGGAGCTGCGGCTCGCGAACGTCGACCGGCTGCGGGCGCTGGCGCTCGGTGGGGAGGTCGAGGTGTTCTGTGCCCACGACCCCTGGGAGCTGCAGCGTTACCGCTGAGAGAGGCCCGGCTCCGGGGAGAGACGCTGCGCCAGGGCGGTGTGGCGGCGTCCCGCGCCGGCCGTGCGGACCGCCGCGGCGAGGGCCCGGCGCGACCCGACCAGGACGACGAGCTTCTTCGCGCGGGTGATCCCCGTGTACAGGAGGTTGCGGCGCAGCATCATCCACGCGCCGGTCGTGAGCGGGATGACGACGGCCGGGTACTCGCTGCCCTGCGAGCGGTGGATCGTGATCGAGTAGGCGTGGGCGAGCTCGTCCAGCTCGTCGAAGGCGTAGTCGATGCTCTCGTCCTCGTCGGTCACGACGGTGAGGGACTGGTCTTCGAGGGAGACGGACGTGACGACGCCGACCGTGCCGTTGAAGACGCCCGCCTCGCCCTTGTCGTAGTTGTTGCGCAGCTGGGTGACCTTGTCGCCGACGCGGAAGACGCGTCCGCCGTAGCGGCGTTCCGACCGCGCATCGTCGTGCGGCGTCAGGGCTTCCTGCAACAGCATGTTCAGGGAGCCGGCGCCCGCGGCGCCGCGGTGCATGGGCGCCAGGACCTGGACGTCGCGGCGCGGGTCGAGGCCGAACCTGCGGGGGATGCGGTTGGCGACGACGTCCACGGTCATCTCGGCCGCCTCCTCCTGCTCCTCGCACGGGAACAGGAAGAAGTCGGGGTAGCCGCTGGTGCGGGGGTGGTCGCCGGAGTTGACGCGGTGCGCGTTGACGACGATGCCGGACTGCTGCGCCTGCCGGAAGATCTTCGTCAGCCGGACGCGCGGGATCACCTCCGCGCCGAGCAGGTCGGCCAGCACCTCGCCCGCGCCGACGGACGGGAGCTGGTCGACGTCCCCGACGAGCAGCAGGTGCGCGCCGCGCGGGATCGCCTTCACCAGTTTGTTCGCGAGGATCAGGTCGACCATCGAGCTCTCGTCCACCACGACGAGGTCGGCGTCGAGGGGGTTGTCCTGGTCGAACTTGGGGTCGCCGCCGGGCTGGAGCTGGAGAAGGCGGTGGACGGTCGCGGCCTCGTGCCCGGTCAGCTCGGCGAGGCGCTTGGCGGCCCGTCCGGTCGGCGCCACCAGGACGATCCTGGCCTTCTTCGCGGCGGCCAGTTCCACCACCGAGCGGACCGTGAAGCTCTTGCCGCAGCCGGGGCCGCCGGTCAGCACCGACACCTTCGACGTCAGCGCGAGCTTGACCGCGTCCTCCTGCTCGGAGGCGAGGGCCTGGCCGGTGCGCTGCTTCAGCCACGGCAGCGCCTTGCCCCAGTCGACGTCGGCGAACGCCTTCAGCCGGTCGGTGGGCGCGTCGAGCAGTTCCAGCAGGCCGCGGGCGAGGGACCGTTCGGCCCGGTGGAACGGCACCAGGTACACGGCCGGGATCGTCGCGGCGTCCTCCCCCTCCCCCGGGATCGGCTCCCGGACGACGCCCTCGTCGCCGGCCAGTTCGTCCAGCGCCGGGACGATCAGCTCCCGCTCCACGCCGAGGATCTTCTCCGCGGCCGTGACGAGGTTCGGCTCGGGCAGGAAGCAGTGGCCGTCGTCGGCGGCCTCCGACAGCGTGTACTGGAGCCCCGCCTTGATCCGCTCGGGGCTGTCGTGCGGGATGCCGACGGCCTGCGCGATCGTGTCGGCCGTCTTGAACCCGATGCCCCACACGTCCGACGCCAGCCGGTACGGCTCCCGGCGGACGATGTCGACGGACTCGTCCCCGTACCGCTTGTAGATGCGGACGGCCAGGGACGTCGAGACGCCGACGCCCTGCAGGAAGACCATCACCTCCTTGATGGCCTTCTGCTCCTCCCACGCCTCACCGATGCGTTTGGTGCGCTTGGGACCGAGGCCCTGGACCTCGACGAGGCGTTCCGGCTCCTCCTCGATGATCCGGAGGATGTCGGTGCCGAAGTGCCCGACCATCCGGTCGGCCATGACCGGCCCGATCCCCTTGATCATGCCGGAGCCGAGGTAGCGGCGGATGCCCTGCACGGTCGCCGGCAGGACGGTCGTGTACGACTCGACCTCGAACTGCTTGCCGTATTTGGGGTGCGACCGCCACCGTCCGACCAGGCGCAGGCTCTCCCCCACCTGCGCACCCAGCAGCGCGCCGACGACGGTGAGTAGATCGCTGCCGCTCTTGGCGGTCGCCACACGGGCCACGGTGTAGCCGGTGTCCTCGTTGGCGTAGGTGATCCGTTCCAGGACGGCCTCGAGTTCCGCGGGTCGCGGCGGCGTGGCATGGGGCGTCGAGGAGGTCGGCACGAACATCATGATGGCTCATCCGGGCGTCGCGCCGGCCGAGATCTCCAGCACGCCCGTCTCGGTGACGAGCGCGGTCACGAGGCGGGCGGGCGTGACGTCGAACGCGGGGTTGAATCCGCCCACTCCGGCCGGGGCGGTCCTCGCGCCGCCCCAGGCGAGGATCTCCTCGGCGGGACGTTCCTCGATCGGGATGCCGCCGCCGTCCTGGACGGCCGGGTCGACGGTGCTCCACGGCGCGGCGACGACCAGCGGGATGCCCGCCGCCTCGCAGGCCAGCGCCACGCCGACCGAGCCGATCTTGTTGGCGGTGTCGCCGTTGGCGGCGATGCGGTCCGCGCCGATGACGGCCACGTCCGCCAGCCCGCGCAGGATCGTGCTCGGCGCCGCGGCGTCCGCCTGGACGACGCACGGGATCCCCGCCCGGTCGAGTTCCCACGCGGTGAGCCGGGCACCCTGGAGGAGGGGACGCGTCTCGTCCACGAGGACGAGCTCGATGCGCCCCCGCGCGTGCAGTTCCCGGACGACGCCGAGGGCCGTCCCCCACCCGGCCGTCGCGAGCGCACCGGCGTTGCAGTGCGTGAGGACGCGCAGGGGGCGGTCTCCGATGCGGCCGAGGATCCAGTCCGCGCCGAACGCGCCGATAGCCCGGTTGCCGCGTACGTCCTCGTCCAGCAAAGCCTGGGCCTCCGCCGCGACGGCGTCGGCGCCCTTGCCGACTAACGGCAGGACGCGGTCGACGCCGGCGGCCAGGTTCACCGCGGTCGGCCGGGCCTCCCGGACGCGGACGATCGCGGCGTCGCGCAGGCCGTCGTCCCAGCGCTCCCGCGCCGCCTCGCGCACGGCGATGGCGACGCCGAACGCGCCCGCCACGCCCAGCGCGGGGGCGCCGCGCACCACCAGCCGCCGGATCGCGTCCACGAGCGTGTCGACATCGCGGGCCACGACGTACTCCACCCGGGCGGGCAGGACGGTCTGGTCCAGCAGCCGCAGCCCGTCGCCCGTCCACGTGATGGTGCGCACGTCGCTCGTCATGGCGTTCATGATGCCCGGAAAATTCCGTGAACTCCCACGCCATCGGACGTTCAGCGTGCACCGTCACACTGCGTGACCTGCGAGAACTTGACACGGGTCGAACTTGTGTTCGAAATTGTGCAGGAGCCACGGACGACCTGTGGGGCGAAAGGAGGACGACCGTGCCGGAGGCGGCGCTGCGGGAGCTGGTGCTGGACACGGCACCGCGTGATGCCGGCCTGCGTGATGCCGTACAGCGTGATGCCGTACAGCGTGATGCCGGCCTGCGTGACACGGTGCCCGTGCTGCCGGCGCTGCACCCCGTGCTCCCCGGCGGACTGCGGCCCGGCTCGGTCATCGGTCTCGGCGGGTCCGGCCCCGCGTCCCCCGGCAGCGCGTCCCTCGGCCCCGCGTCCCTCGGCAGCGCGTCCCTCGGCAGCGCGCTCGTCGCGGGCGTCTCGCTTCACGGCGGCGAGGAAGGCACGGGCGGCTGGTGCGGCGTCGTCGGCCTCCCCGGCTTCGGTGTGGCGGCCGCCGCGGGGATGGGCGCCGCCCCCGAACGCCTCCTGCTCGTCGACGATCCCGGCGACCGCTGGCCCGACGTGGTCGCCGCGCTCTGCGAGGCCGTGGACCTGGTTCTGCTGTGCCCGCCCGAACGTCCTGGCGCCGCCGCCGTCCGCCGCCTGTCGGCGCTGGCCCGCAAGCACGGCTGCGTCCTCACGCTGACCGGCGCGTTCGCCCGCGACTGGCCGGGCACCCGGCTCCGGCTCCGCCTGGACGACGTCGACTGGGAGGGTCTCGCGGACGGCCACGGCCGCCTCACCGGCCGCCGCGTCCAGATCGTCGCCGAGGGCCGTGACGCGCCCGGCCCCGGCCGCCGAGCCCGCGTCTGGCTCCCCGCCCCCGACGGCACGGTGCAGCCCGACGAGACCGTCCGGCCGCCTCTGGAACTCGTCCCCGAACCCGTCGCCGAGGGGGGTCGGGGCCATCCGCGGACTTCCACCCTTCCGCCGCGCGTGCGCGTGCCCGCCGAGGAGGGGATCGCGTGACGCGCGTCCTGGTCGTGTGGTGCCCGGACTGGCCGGTGACGGCGGTGGGCGTGGACGCGTCCACCGCCGGTGCCGCGGTGGTGCAGGGGCAGGTGGCGGCCTGCACGGCGGCGGCGCGGGCAGCAGGAGTCCGGCGCGGCCAGCGGCTCCGGGACGCGCAGCGGCGATGCCCTGAACTCGTGGTGCGGGAACGGGACGCCGACGCGGAGGGGCGCCTGTTCGAGACCGTCGCCGAGGCCGTCGCAGAGCTGACGCCGCGCGTGGAGGTGGTGCGGCCGGGCCTGTGCGCGCTGCCGGCGCGCGGCCCGGCCCGGTTCTACGGGGGCGAGGAGGCACTGCGCGTCCTCGTGCAGGACACCGTCGTCGAGGCGGGCTACGACTGCGGGTCGGGCGTCGCGGACGGGCTGTTCGCCGCGGAACTGGCCGCGCGGGCCGGGGAGGGCGGCGTCGTGGTCGCGGAAGGCGGGGCGGCGGCGTTCCTCGCCCCGTACCCGCTGTCGGTCCTGGACAGGCCGGACCTGGCGGACCTCCTGCGACGCCTGGGCGTCAAGACGCTCGGGGACTTCGCGGCGCTGCCGTCCGGTCACGTCGCCGCGCGGTTCGGGACGGACGGGGCGCTCGCGCACCGCCTGGCCAGGGGCGAGGAGCCGCGCCCGCTCGCACCCGCCAAGGCCGCCGCGGACCTGTCGGTGCGGGCCGCGTTCGACCCGCCCGCCGAACAGGCCGAGCGGGTCGTCTTCGGGGCGAAGCGGCTCGCCGCCGAGCTGCACGAGGGGCTCGCGGCGGGCGGGCTGGCCTGCGTCCGGCTGGAGGTCGCGGCCGGGTTCGCGGACGGGCACGTGCTGCGGCGGCTCTGGCGCCACGACGGCCTGTCGGCGCTGGCGGTGGCCGAGCGGGTCCGGTGGCAGCTGTCGGCGTGGCAGCCGCAGGGCGCCCAGGCCGAGCACATCTGGGGCGGGGTCACATGGCTGGAGCTGGCACCCGACCAGATCGTCCCGGACGGGGGAAGGCAGGACGCGCTGTGGGGCCGCACGGCCGTCACCGACCGCATCGCCCGTGCCGCCGACCGCATCCAGGCGCTGCTGGGGCACCAGGGGATCACCCGGCCGGTGCTGGTGGGCGGGCGCGGGCCGGGCGAGCGGGTCGTCCGGGTCCCGGTCGGCGACCTGGCGCCCTCGGGTCTGCCCGACGGGCCGTGGCCGGGTCGCGTGACCGGGCCCGCGCCCGCGGTCGTCCCGGCGGCACCGTCCCACGTGGAGCTGGTCGACGCGGCCGGCGACGCGGTGGTGGTGTCGGCGCGCTGCGAGGTGTCCGCGCCGCCCGCCATGCTCACGGTCCGGGGACGCCACGCCGCGGTGACCGGCTGGACGGGCCCGTGGCCCGCCGACGAACGCTGGTGGGACCCGGACCGGTCGCGTCGCAGGGCACGTTTCCAGGTCACCACCGACGACGGCGACGCCTACCTGCTCACCGTCGAGGGCGGCCGGTGGCATGTCGAGGCCGTGTATGACTAGGCCCCGTATGACCGGGCGCGCACTGACCGGGCGCGCACTGACCGGGCGCGCACTGGCCAGGCGCGCACTGGCCAGGGGACGCTGATGGGGTGGCACAACCCGCCGATCCCGTGGCGGGAGTTCGAGGAGCGGCTGTCATGGCGTCCCCCCGAACGGCGACCGGACGAGCCGCCGGAGGCGCCCCGCCTCCCGCGCCGTGGTGTCCAGGACGGTGCCGTCGCGGACGTGCCGTGGGCGGAGCTGCACTGCCACTCGTCGTTCAGTTTCCTGGACGGGGCCAGCGACCCCGCGTCGCTCGTCGCGGAGGCGGCGCGGCTCGGCGTGGAGGCGATGGCGATCACCGACCACGACGGCATGTACGGGGCGGTCCAGTTCGCGCAGGCCGCGAACGACGCCGGCATCGGGACGGTGTTCGGCGCGGAGCTGAGCCTCGGCCTGCCGGGGCCGCAGACCGGGGAGCCCGACCCGGCCGGACGGCATCTGCTGGTGCTCGCGCGCGGCGCCCCGGGGTACGCGCGGCTCTGCTCGGCGATCACCGCCGCGCAGCTCGCTGGCGGGCGCAAGGGCCGTCCCGTGTACGACCTGGACGCCCTTGCCGACGCCCACGGCGGGCACTGGACGGTGCTGACCGGATGCAGGAAGGGCCCGGTCCCGGCGGCGCTGGAGGCGGGCGGGCCGGACGCGGCGGAGCGGGAGCTGCGGAACCTGGCCGGCATGTTCGGCCGGGAGAACGTGTTCGTCGAGCTGATCGACCACGACCAGCCGGACGACGACCACCGCAACGACACCCTGTACGCACTGGCCGGGCGGGCCGGGGTGGACGTGGTGGCGTCCAACAACGTGCATTTCGCGGCGCCCGGGGCCGACGCGCGGCTGGCGCAGGCGATGGCGGCGGTCCGGGCCCGCCGCAGCCTGGACGACATGGTCGGCTGGCTCCCGGCGGGCGGCACGGCCCACGTCCGGAGCGGCGCGGAGATGGCCAAGCGGCTGGCGCGCTTCCCCGGCGTCCTGGAAAGAACGGTCGCTCTGGCGCGGGAGTGCCGGTTCGGCTTCGACGTCGTCGCGCCCCGCCTGCCGGACTGGCCCGTCCCGGAAGGGCACACCGAGGCGAGCTGGCTGCGGCACCTGGTGAAGGAGGGCGCGCTCAAGCGGTACGGGCCGCCGGAGCGGGAACGGATCTCCGGCGCTTACGAGCAGATCGCCAAGGAGCTGGACGTCATCGAGCAGCTCCGCTTCCCCGGCTACTTCCTGATCGTGCACGACATCGTGGAGTTCTGCCGAGGCAGGGGCATCCTGTGCCAGGGACGGGGATCGGCGGCGAACTCGGCGGTCTGCTACGCGCTCGGCATCACGGGTGTCGACGCCGTCCGGCACGGGCTGCTGTTCGAGCGGTTCCTGTCACCGGGACGGGACGGGCCGCCCGACATCGACCTGGACATCGAGCACCGCCGCCGCGAGGAGGCCATCCAGTACGTCTACGGCAAGTACGGGCGCGAATGCACGGCCCAGGTCGCGAACGTCATCAGCTACCGGCCGCGCATGGCCGTCCGCGACGCGGCACGGGCGCTCGGCTTCTCCCCCGGGCAGCAGGACGCGTGGTCGAAGGGCATCGATCCGCGCGACCCCGTCGGTTCCGAGTCCGACATCCCCGCGTCGGTGATGGAGCTGGCGAAGCGGATGCTGACGCTCCCCCGGCATCTCGGCATCCACTCCGGCGGCATGGTGATCGCCGACCGGCCCGTCGGGGAGATCTGCCCGATCGAGTGGGCGACGATGCCGAACCGCAGCGTCCTGCAGTGGGACAAGGACGACTGCGCCGCGGCCGGGCTGGTGAAGTTCGACCTGCTCGGCCTCGGCATGCTCGCGGCGCTGCACGACTGCTTCGACCTGGTGGAGGAGCACCACGGGCGGCGGTACGACCTGCAGTCGGTCCCGGCCGAGGACCCCCTCGTCTACGACATGCTGTGCGACGCCGACACGGTCGGGGTGTTCCAGGTGGAGTCGCGGGCGCAGATGGCGACGCTGCCTCGGCTGAAGCCCCGCGAGTTCTACGACCTGGTGGTGGAGGTGGCGCTGATCCGGCCGGGGCCGATCCAGGGCGGGTCCGTCCACCCGTATCTGCGTCGCCGCAAGGGCATGGAACCCGCGGCGTGCCCGCATCCGCTGATGGAGCCCGCCCTGTCGCGGACGCTAGGCGTGCCGCTCTTCCAGGAGCAGATGATGCAGCTCGCCGTGGACTGCGCCGGGTTCACCCCGGCGGAGTCCGACCAGCTCCGGCAGGCGATGGGTGCCAAGCGCGCACCCGAGCGCGTCGAGCGGCTGAAACGGCGCCTCCTGGACGGGATGGCCGAACGCGGCATACCGGCCGGCATCGCGGAGGGCGTGTACGAGAAGATCCTCGGCTTCACCGGGTTCGGTTTCCCCGAGTCGCATGCGCAGAGCTTCGCGCACCTGGTGTACGCGAGCGCCTGGCTGAAGCGGCATTTCCCGGCCGCGTTCACCGCCGCCCTGGTGCGTAACCAGCCGATGGGCTTCTACAGCCCGCAGAGCCTTCTGGCCGATGCCAGACATCATGGTGTCGTGGTCAGGGGCGTGGACATCAACGCCAGCGACGTCCACCCGACGCTAGAGGAAACGGGCCCGGCCGACTCCGCGGCCGGCTCCGGGGTCGATTCCGCGGCCGACTCCGGCCATCCGCACGCGCCCGCCGAGCCTCAGCCCGCGATCCGGCTCGGCTTCACCGGCATCCGCAACCTCGGCGACGAGACGGCGGAGGCCGTCGCGGCGGGCCGCCCCTACACGAGCATGGAGGACCTCGCCCGGCGGGTACCGCTGTCGGCCGGCGCCCTCGAGGCGCTCGCCACGGCGGGTGCGTTCGACCGCTTCGGCCTGTCACGGCGCGAGGCGCTGTGGGCGGCGGGTGCGCTCGCGGGCTCCGGCCCAGGGCAGCTCGAAGGGGTGACGCCCGGCGCGTCCGCACCCGCGCTGCCGGCGATGACGCCGATCGAGGAGACGCTCGCCGACCTGTGGGCCACCGGCGTGTCCGGCACCCATCCCGTGGCGCACGTCCGGGAGGCGCTGGACGAACTGGGCGCCCTGTCGTCCAGGCGGCTCGCCGAGACGCCGGGCGAGACCAACGTCGTCGTCGCCGGGCTCGTCACCCACCGGCAGCGCCCGCCGACCGCCGGCGGCATCGTGTTCATGACGCTGGAGGACGAGACCGGCATCATCAACGTCGTGTGCCCGCCGCAGGTGTTCAAGCGGCACCGCGGCCTCGCCGTCGACTCGCAGGCGCTGCTGGTCAGCGGGCGGCTGGAACGCGCCGACGGCGTCGCCAACGTCCGCGCGACCCGGCTGCGGCGCCTGCCCGTCCCCGGCCGCGTCCGAGCCCGCAACTTCCACTGAGCAGTACCCGCCGGCACTGAGCAGTACCCGCCGGCCCGTACCCCTGGCCCGTACCCCCGGCCGGATAGTCCGGCGGACGCTAGAACCTCGCCGCCTCCTCTGACATCGTAAGGAACGGTTGGGCCGCGTGCCGCCGCGTGGGCGGCCGCCAAGACGCGGCTCGTGGGCGAAAGGTGATCTCTATGGACGGCCCGCGAGCGTCTTCTCTGCGCGAACTGCGCCCGGAAGACCCCACGCGGATCGGCCGGTACCGCATCGAGGCCAAGATCGGCGAGGGCGGGATGGGCGCGGTGTACCTCGGCCGCGACCCCGACGGGCGTGCCGTCGCGGTGAAGGTCGTGCGGTCCGCGCTGTCCGACGACCGCACGTTCCTCGCCCGCTTCCACGACGAGGCCGCCAACGCGCAGCGCGTCGCGTCGTTCTGCACCGCGCAGGTACTGGAGCACGGCGACGACCTCGGCCTCGCCTACATGGTCACCGAGTACATCGAGGGCCCGTCCCTGCTGGAGCACGTCACCGAGAACGGCGCACTGTCCCCCGGGATGCTGCACGGAGTCGCGGTCGGGGTTGCCGCCGCGCTCGTCGCCATCCACAGCGCCGACCTGGTGCACCGCGACCTCAAGCCCAGCAACGTGCTGCTGTCCATCTCCGGGCCGCGGGTGATCGACTTCGGGATCGCCCGGGCGCTGGACGTGGCGTCCGCGCACACCCGGACCGGCCAGGTCGTCGGCACCCCCGGCTGGATCGCGCCCGAGCAGATCACCACCCAGCAGGTCACCCCCGCCGTGGACGTGTTCGCGTGGGGCTGCCTGGTGGCGTTCGCCGCGAGCGGCCGCAACCCGTTCGGGCAGGGCCCGTTCCAGCTCATGGCGGCCCGCGCCGTGCACGCCGAACCCGAGATCGGGGAGCTTCCGCGGTCGCTGGCCCGGCTCGTCCAGTCCGCGCTGCGCAAAGACCCCGAGCAGCGGCCGGACGCCCGCGACCTGCTGCTCGCCCTCGTCGGCGGCGCGGCCGAGGCCGACGTGACGACCGAGCTGGGCGAGTCGTGGGCGCCCCCGCCGGACGATCCCGGCGCCACCTCCCGGGACGTCACCGCACGGTCCACCGCCTCGCCGCCCGTCGCGGCAGCCGCGCCCGCGGCTCCGGCTCCATCCCTCGCTCCGTCTCCGCCTCCTTCTCCCGCTTCATCGCCCGCTCCCTCTCCGGCACCGGCTCCGGCTCCGGCTCCCTCTCCGGCTCCGGTGACGGATCTGGCGCCGGAATGGCCGCTGGAACAGACCGTCCAGGAACCGAGAACCGAGTCGGCGTACGATCCCGGCAGCGCCGAACCCGGCACCGCCCCCGTCACGGAACACCGGTTCGCCGCGCCTCCTCCCGTGCTGCCCCCGGTCCCCGGCTGGCCCGACGGCCCGGGCGGGCAGCGTGGCCCGGACCCGCAGGGCGGGCGGCGTGCGCAGGGTGGGCTGTCCCGGCGCACCACGCTCATCGCCTCGACGATGGTCGGGGTGCTGGTCGCGGCGGCCGTGGCCGGAGGGATCTACTACTTCAACCGGCCGTCCGGCGAGACGGGGAACAAGGGCGGCCCGGCGGCGTTCCCGTCCGCGCCCTTGCTCGTCCGGATCGACAACGAGGCGGGCTGGCCGAAGTCGTGCCACGCCGACATCGGCATCTACAAGCCCGGCGAACCGGCCGCCACCAAGCTCATCGGCGGAGACCGGTGCGAAGTACTGCCCGAGCCGTCCCCGGACCGCAGCCGCATCGCGTTCACCCGCACGGGCGGCGGCAAGGCCGAGGCGTGGGTGATGAACGCCGACGGCAGCGGTGCGCGGAAGGTCACCGACACCGCGGGCGGACGGGTGACCTGGTCGCCGGACGGCACACGCCTCGCGTACATGGGCGAGGTCGACGACACCCGGCAGATCTTCACGATCACGCTGCAAGGGCACCGGGTCACACAGCTCACCGACGACGACTCGCCCAAGGACGATCCGATGTGGTCGTCCAAGGACAAGCTCGTGTTCTGGAGCGAGCAGGACGGCGTCCTGCAGATCCACACCCTCGACCCGAACCGTCCGCGGTCCGCCTGGACGAGGCTGACCAAGGACGGCGTGCGCGCGAACGACCCCGAATGGTCCCCCGACGGCTCCAAGATCGCCTACACCCGGGGCCCGGACGACAGCACCTCGATCTGGGTCATGAACGCCGACGGGTCCGGCGCCCACGCCCTCACCGCGGGAGGTCCGAAGGACATGGACCCGGCGTGGTCCGCCGACGGCCAATGGCTCTGCTACGTACGCGGCAAGGTCACCGATCCGGTGATCCGCGCAGTCCGGGTGGACGGCACCGGCGACCGGGTGATCACCCCGCAGGGCCACACGTTCGGGCACCCCAGCTGGATGTAGCGCGGGCCGCCACTACCCTGCCTCGGACGCGATGGCGACATGACACCTGGGTGAGACGCGGCGGGCCGGCGCTCGCGGTCGTGGTCCTGTTGAGCGGCGGCTACCTGTGGTTCTGGCTCCGCTCCCCCCGAACACCGGGTGGGGCAGATCTGTACGGCCCCTACGCCGTACCGATCCCCGACGACAAGGAGCCTGCGGGTATCCGCGGTGCCTCCATGTGGGCATCGGCCGCCTGCCAGGACGTCCTGGGCACCGCCCGGTACCGGGCATGGCCGCAGCACGAGAAGCGTCTGTTCACCTCCGAGGACGGCGGCCCCGCCCTGGACCGCTCACCGACGCCGAACTCGCGGACTTCGCCCGCTTCGCCGAGTCGTCCGCCGCCCGACACGGCTGCGAGGCGCCCGTCCTGCCCCCGGCGGCCGACCCCTGACCAATCGCCGACCCCACCCACCAGCCTGCCACCCGGCCCGTCGCCGGCCCGTCGCCGACCCGTCGCCGACCCGTCGCCGACCCATCACTGGTCCGCGCCGGGACTCAGCCGGTGATCATGTCGAGGCGGCGCAGGATCACGCCCTCGCGCAGCGCCCACGGGCAGACCTCCAGCTCGCTCAGCTCGAACAGGTCCATCGCGGCGTCCGCGACGATCGCGCCGGCGAGCAGCTGCTGGGCGCGCCGCTCGGAGACGCCCGGCAGCCCGGCGCGTTCGGCGGACGGCATCGGCGCGAGCTTCTCGGCCCACTCGGTCAGGTCGGCGCCCGCCAGGGCACGCCGCTGGTACGGCCCGTCGGCGGTGGGGGCGGCGCCGCCGATCCGGGCGAGCTGCTTGAAGGTCTTGGACGTGGCGACCGCGTGGTCGGCCGGACCGTACCGGGAGACGTCCCCGACCCGGCGGGCGATCTCCGCCCGGACATGCCGGCGCAGGTCGCGGACCTCGTCCGGGGACGGCGGGTCGGCGGTGAACCGGTCACGGGTGAGACGGCCCGCGCCGAGCGGCAGCGAGAACGCCACATCCGGTTCCTCGTCGATCCCGGACGCGATCTCCAGCGAACCGCCGCCGATGTCCACCACGAGCAGCCGGCCCGACGACCAGCCGAACCAGCGCCGGACGGCGAGGAACGTCAGCCGCGCCTCCTCCTCACCCGACAGCGACCGTATGTCGATCTCCTTGTCGGCGCGGACCCGCGCGAGGATCTCCTCACCGTTCACGGCGTCGCGGACGGCGGAGGTCGCGAACGCGACGAGGTCCTCGACGCCTTTGTCCTCGGCGATCTGCAGCGCCTCGTCGACGAAGTTCCGCAGCAGGGCCTCGCCCTCCTCGGACAGGCGGTCATTCTCATCGAGGTGGGCGGTGAGCTGCAGGTCCGCCTTGTGGGAGTACGCGGGGAGGGGCCTCGCCCCCTCGTGCGCGTCCACCACCAGGAGGTGCACCGTGTTCGAACCCACGTCCAGCACGCCGAGTCGCATGGGCAAAAAGTATCCGACGGCCCCGCCGCAATTCGGGACGGGCAGGCCGAAACCATCATGACCGGCCTGTTTCCGCACGTGAGGCGGGGGACGGGGCACAGCAATGTGGCCACCGGGCACGCTGCGTGGTCCGGACGACACCCGGCCGCGGCGCGGTGCCGGGCATGGACACGGGTTCGGAATACCGACTCCGCGCCCGCACCAGCCGCCGAACCCGGTGGATCAGCCCGGTGGATCAGCCCGGCGGATCAGGCCAGCGGATCAGGCCAGCGGGTCAGGCCGGCGGCAGTTCGTCCGCCGTCGGATAGGAACTTTGCGCCCCCCTCTTGCGGACGGCGGCCGCACCCACGCGGGTGGCGTAGCGGGCCGCGTCACGCAACGAGTCGCCGCGGGCGAGCCGGAGGCAGAGCGCGGCGGTGAAGGCGTCGCCCGCGCCGGTCGTGTCGACGGCCTCCGCCTTCGGGGACGGGATCGACGCCGTCCCCTCACCACCGGCGACCACGACCCCCTCGGCGCCGAGCGTGACGACGACCGACCGGGGCCCGGACCGGACGAGCGCCGCCGCCATCTCCTCCGGCTCCTCCGGGCCACCGTCGCCACCGCCACCGCCACCGCCCAGCAGGTAGGCGGCCTCGTGTTCGTTGACGACGAGCGGGTCGCAGAGTGCCAGCAGCCCCTCCGGGACGGGGGCGGGCGGCGAAAGGTTCAGCACCACCCGTCCACCGGCGCCGGCCGCGGCGCTTGCGGCCGCCTCGACGGCGGGCATCGGCACCTCCAGCTGGAACGACACGACGGACGCGCCGGCGATCATGTCGCCGGCCGCCGCGATGTCGTCCGGGCCGAGCCGCGCGTTGGCGCCGGGCGAGACGATGATGCTGTTGTCACCGTCCGGCCCGAGCGTGATCAGGGCGACGCCGCTGGGCGCGCCCTCGGTGGTGGTCAGGTGGGCGAGGTCGACGCCGTCCGCGGCGAGGGCCGCGCGCAGGAACCCGCCGTGCCCGTCGTCACCCACCCGTCCGACGATGCCGACCCGCCCGCCGAGCCGGGCCGCCGCGACGGCCTGGTTGGCGCCCTTACCGCCCGGATGGGTGGCGAGGTCGGAACCGAGTACGGTCTCCCCCGGAACGGGCCTCCGCTCGACGCCGACCACCAGGTCCGCGTTGACCGACCCAACGACGACGACGTCCCAATCACGCGAGCCTTGCCCATCACGCGAGTCTTCCCGATCATGCGGGTGCTGTCCGATCACGGTGTAACCGACTACACGCGCCGGGGCCTCCAGCGCAACTCATGTCGCTACCGACTGCGCAGCTCAGCGAGGTCCACCACCTCCGCCAACTCCTCCACGGACGCGTAGTAGCCACGCCCGGCAAGCGCCCCGTTCCGCGTGACCAGAAACGCGCTATGACGGCGCACACCGGCGAACTCGGCCAGCACCCGGTGCGCCCCACTAAGCCGCACCGTCGCAACCCGCACCCCACCGGCCCCCGTCCAACTCCCCCGACCATCCCCCATAGACAGAACGTTACGACCCTTAACATTCCGTAACGCACATGACCCTATGCCGACACCTTCCCTACCCCCGACGCCTTCCCCACCCCGACGCCTTCCCCACCCGACGCCTTCCCTGCCGCGACACCGTTCCCTGCACCGACGCCGTTCCCTGCACCGACGCCGTTCCTGTGCCTATAGGGGTTCTGACGCCAACGCGGATCCGGTGTCGGCACCGGTCCTGTGCTCACGTGGTGTCCTATACCGTGGTGCGCCGTGAGCGAGGTGCACGAATCCCGGTTGGCGCGCCGGGTGACCGAGGCCGCCGACGAACTGCTGCGCCGGTCACGCTCGGTCGCCCCCGTGGACGTTTTCGCCCACATCGGCTGGATCAACGCAGCACAGGTCGACCGCTGGCGGCAGGGCCGGCTCGACCATCTGCACGACGCGATGAACGTCCGTCCAGACAAGATCGCCAACGCCCTGCGGGCCCTGCGCGCCTGGGCGCAGGCACGGAACCTCGAACCCGCCGAGACCGCCTACACCGCCGCCACCCGTGACCGCCGTCCCCTCCGCTTCACCGCCGACGGCGGCGAACCCGCCGAACGCGAACACCGCACGCACTGGATCTCCCCGGACCTGACGCCCGCCCAGCGCGACCGCGTCACCGCGCGCGACGCCAAGGTCCCTGACCTCGTCGTCCTGCAGGCGGTAGCCGAGTGGACGTGCGGCGGCTGCCACGGCACCGGCGACTTCAAGATCGTCGAAGATTCGGTGCCGCTCTGCATGGCCTGCGCCGACCTCGGCCACCTCGTCTTCCTGCCCGCCGGAAACGCCGCGCTCAGCCGCCGGGCCAAGAAGGAGAGCGGGCTGTCGGCCGTCGTCGTCCGGCACAACCGGCGCCGCAAGCGCTACGAGCGGCGCGGCATCCTGGTCGAGGAGTCCGCGCTGGAGCGGGCCGAGGAGCAGTGTCTCGCCGACGAAGACGCACGGGCCCGCCGACGCGACCGTGCCCGCGAGCGCCGCGCCGAACAGGATGCAGAGTTCGTGACCCGGATGACGGCCGAGATCGTCCGGCTGTTCCCGGGCTGCCCCGCGGACCGTGCCGCAGAGATCTCCCGGCACGCGGCCCTACGCGGCAGCGGCCGTGTCGGCCGGACCGCCGCAGGCCGCGACCTCGACGAGGACGCCGTCACGCTCGCCGTGGTCGCGTCCGTCCGGCACCTGGACACCGGCTACGACGCCATGCTGATGGCGGGGGTGCCCCGGCGCGACGCGCGCGACCGCATCCGCGGGGACGTGGACAGCGTCCTCACCACGTGGCGCCAGGCCTGACGCCGCGCCAATCAACCACAGCGCCGCCCGACCACAGCACCGCCCGACCCACAGCACCACCCGACCACAGCACCGCCCGACCCACAGCACCACCCGACCACAGCGCCGCCCGACCCACAGCATCAGCCAAGCACGGGTCAGCGAATCATGGGCCGACCAACCACGGGGTCAGCCGCTGTTGAGGGTGGCGGGGTCGGGGCCGACGCGGATGCCCTTATCCAGCTCACCGATCGCCTTCATGTCGTCCGGGGACAACTCGAAGCCGAACACGTCGATGTTCTCGGCGATCCTGGACGGCGTCACCGACTTCGGAATGACCACGTTGCCGATCTGCAGATGCCACCGCAGAACGACCTGCGCCGGGGTGCGGCCGTGGTCACGCGCGATCCGGCCGAACGCCGGATCGTCCAGCAACCCTCGGCCCTGGCCGAGCGGCGCCCACGCCTCGGTGCGGATGCCGTGGTCCCGGTGGAAGGCGCGCAACCCGTCCTGCTGGAAGTACGGGTGAAGCTCAATCTGATTGACGGCCGGGACGACGTCCGCCTCATCGATGACCCGCCTCAGCGTCTCCACGGTGAAGTTGGACACGCCGATGGAACGGGCACGCCCGTCCTCCTTGAGCTTCTCCAGCGCCCGCCACGTCTCCAGGTAGGTGCCGCGGTCCGGCATCGGCCAGTGGATCAGGTAAAGGTCCAGCTGGTCGAGACCGAGGCGGGACAAGCTCGCGTCGCAGGCCCGAAGTGCGTTGTCGTATCCGTGCTCGCTGTTCCACAGCTTGGTGGTGATGAACAGCGCGTCGCGCGGCACACCCGAACCACGCAGGGCCCGCCCAACGCCCTCCTCGTTGCCGTAGGCACTGGCCGTGTCGATGCTGCGGTAACCGTTCTCCAGCGCCGTCTCCACCGCGCGTTCTGCCTCGTCGTCGGGGACCTGGAAGACCCCGAATCCGAGCTGCGGCATCGCGGCCCCGTCAATGAGATCAACGTTCGGTACGGTCACGGTCTCCGTCCCCCTCTGGTGCCCTTGGGCTATTCGGCTGCGCACTGGGAGACCCCCTGCCCAGCAGGGAACTCCTGACTCACCCGATCAACAGCGTCTTCCCGACACCGACACCGACACCGACCCGGACCCCGACCCGGATCGGATCAGACCGACGCCGGACCGGACCGGCTGCACCAGCAGGCTTCCCAGCCCACCGACGGTCGGCTGATTCGGCGGTCGGGATCCACGGTGTTCATGATGCGGGGTGGGTTTCGGCGGTCTCGCGAGTGCGTTGATTGCGGGCGACTTCCTGGAAGGCGTCCTTGAAGGCGTCGAAGCGCTCTTCGCCCAGCGTCCGCCGGTGGCGTTGCTCGATGTCGGCGAGGATGGCTCGGGCCTTGGCGACCTCGTCGAGGCCACGCTCGGTGGGGACGATCCGCTTGGCGCGGCGGTCGGTGGGGTCGGGTTCGCGGCGGACGTAGCCGAGCTCGACGAGTTCGTCCACGATCGTGCCGACGATCTGCTTGTGCTGCCCGGACCGAGCCGACAGTTCGGTGGCGCGCACGCCGGCGGGGTCGAGGAACGCCAGGACGGTGCCGTGCCGTGGCCGGACGTGCGGGTGCCCCTGCTCGGCCAGGCGCTGGAACAGCTCCTCCTGCAGCGCCCGCATCAGCTGGCCGGCCAGCATGCCCAGGTCGGGTGTTCTGCGCTCCGCGTTCATGAATGCCTCCCGGAAAGCATAATCACTAGCCTTGATCATCAATGTCAGTGACTATACTTTCCTCCGCAAGACGCAATCCGCCGAGGCCGTCCACCTGGAGCCGGAGTCGGCCCGCGCCCGTGTGCCCCGGGACGATGCCCGGGGCACACGCTCGACTGACGGCCGGTGTGCGGCCGTCAGGTCACGTCCGTCGAGTGGGCCAGGTCCTTCTGGGACTCGACGTCCGCCAGCCGGTCGCTCAAGGCCGCGTGAACCTGTCCATAGGCGTCCGAGCCCAGCAGCAGGCGGCGCGGCGGGACGTCGAGAGCCGCGGCGTCGAGCATCGCGGCCGCGACCTTGGCCTGATCGCCGGGCATGTCGTCCACGGGCACCCTGTCGCCGCGCATGATGACCGGACTGGACGCGTACGCCGCGTGGACGGCGGCCCGCTGCACGGCGGAGTAGAACGAGGTACGGACCATGCCGGGCTCCACCAGGGTGGTCTTGATGCCGAACGGCTCCAGCTCGGGGGCCAGCGCCTCGAAGAAGCCCTCGATGCCCCATTTGGTGGTGTGGTAAAGCGAGAAGCCGGGGAAGGCCATGTGGCCGCCCATGCTGGACATCTGCAGGATCCGGCCCCCACCCTGGGCCCGAAGGTGCGGGACGACCGCCCGGACGAGCTGGATCGAGCCGGTCAGATTGGTGGCGATCAAGTCGTCGATGTGGTCGTCGGTGAGTTCCTCGGCGGCTCCGATCACCCCGTACCCGGCGTTGGAGACGACGACGTCGATGCGGCCGAGGTCGGCGAACGCGGCGTCCACGACCTCGCGGAGACGGACGGTGTCGGTCACGTCCAGCGGACGCACCCACAGCCGGTCGCCGTACTCGGCCAGTCCGGCGAGGCGGCTCGGGTCGCGGAGGGTCGCTGCGACACGGTCGCCGCGGGCGAGTAGCTGCTCGGTCAACTCGCGGCCGAGACCGCGGGACGTTCCGGTGATGAACCATGTCTTCATGTCTCCATCACACGGCGGCGAGGTCCGGGTGAACAACGACGAAGCCCCACATGACCGACAGGCTCAGCCTGTCAATCGAGTTCCCAGAATGGGACAAGCAGGTCGATTTCGCAGGTCCTACTTCGCACAAGGCAGCGTCTTCTGGCCGGTCGTCCGGGAGGACGGCTCATTCGAAAATGCGGACGGGAGCGAGCATCGGGCTGATGCAGGCGACGCGGGGCGACTGCATGAATCTCCGCAAGGCTCTGCGCACTTATCTCACAGAGCACTGGGCCTGTGACGTCCGCAACCAATTCCCCGCGCTGGTCGACGCCCACCCCGATTATAAGCAGAGATTCCGTTCCAACTCGGACGACCCGGACAGATACTCCTCCTGCGAGGCCGCGAGGCCGCGAGGCCGCGAGGCGGCGAGCACGCGGGCTGAGCCTTATCGCGTCCCTTGCGGTGGTCTTTTGTCGGATTTGTTGGCTGATGCAGGTGCCTGGTTGCGGTGGCCCCTGACCGTTCAGCGGATCCGTCCAGGTCAGCGCCAATTGCTGTCACTTCGACTGAGGTCGGCGGTTGGGTTAGGTATTCATCGCCCGGGTCGGCGTCGGCTGAGCTCAGAGAATAAACCGGACGAAAAGCATTATCGGCAATGCCCCGGCTTCTCCCATCTCCCATCTCCCATCTCCGCTTCGCGCACAACTCATCGGTCATGTAGCTGGAGAGCCTCAATATTCTAACCTGATATCGACTTTTCGATCTTTGACGTTCGATAATATGGGTTCGTGAGTTCGAGTCTTTCGATCGACGTCGAGTCGGCGTCCACCGGCGAGCTGGTGGACGCGGCCGCCTCGATCGCGGCCGAACTCGCCCGCCGTCCCGTGGCCGACAATCCGGCCGTCTGCATGGAGCAGGCCGAGACACTGGCCCGCACCATCGACCTGCACGAAAGCACCCTTGCCGGATTGATCGGCCAAGTCGATCGCGCTGGGGAGATGCGCCGGTGGGGCCTGCCGTCCGCGCTGGCGTGGCTACGAACGCATATGGGCATGCGGGAGTCCCGCGCCAAGGAACGGCTGGCCCTCGCCCGCCAGCGGGATCGTCTCCCGCGAGTGGCCGACCGGCTGGCCTGCGGTGAGCTGTCCTACGGGTACGCGGCCACGATCGCCGGTGCCGTCGCCCGCCTGAACGACGAAGACTGTGCAGCCGCCGAAGAGATCCTGCTCGACCTGACCGGCCAGGGGTTCTCGGCGGGCAAGGTCGCCGCGTTCGGCAACAAGATCACCGACCTGATCGCCGAACGCGACGGCACCGAACAGGCACCCGACGACGACACCCGGCGCGGCTACGAACGCTCCTGGATCGACTCCACCCGCTCCCTGGACGGCGGCCGCTACATCAAAGGCTGGCTCAACGCCGAAGACGCCGCCATCTGGGACGGCACCCTGGCCCCCCTCGCCAAACCCGCCGGGACCGACGACCGCCGCGACCTGTCAGAACGCACCGCCGCCGCGCTCATCAGCGTCCTGTCCGGCGGGCACAAGGGCACCAAGGTCACCGTCATCTGCGACCTGGACACCCTCACAGGCGGTGGCGCCCCCGCCCGCCTCACCGACGGCACCCCCATCCCCGCCGAACAGGCCCGCCGCATCGCCCTGGCAGCCGGAGTCTCCCCACTCATCCTGGGACGCGGCAACACACCGCTCTACCTAGGACACAGGGAACGGTTCGCCTCCCCCGGCCAACGGCGCGTCCTGGAAACCCTCTACCCCACCTGCGCGGTCCACGGCTGCGAAGTCCCCGGAACACTGTGCGAGGTCGACCACGTCAACGGCTGGGCCCTCGGACACAGCCCCACCGACATCGACAAACTCGCCTTGGCCTGCGGCTGGCACAACCGCTGGAAAGCGTCCAACCCCGCCCTCATCCACATCACCAAAGGTCAGGACGGACGATACGCATACCGCGTCCGGCCACCGGATGATCCATCTCCCACACCACCGACACCCCCCGCCACGGACCTGTGGAATCCGACCGCAAGCCACAGGGTTCAGCCCCGGCCCCGCCGACACCGGCCCAACCCGACCCGGGGCCGACGCCAGGCAGCAGGCCCCTGACCATCGCGGGAATCAACCGTGCCAATCGCTTCCACCAGCAGCCCGGCAGCCGCTGCCCCACCCCGGCCTGGCGATGTTCGGCTGGCCGAATGCGAAACACGAGCAATGGCGGTGACTGCCACCGCACAGCCACCGGTGCCCACAATCAGCGTGGAATTGCCTACCCGTCCTCCGGCCAACCGCGTGTCCCAACCAACCGCGTGTCCCAACCAACCGCCTGTCCAAGCCACTCGCGTCCTGCACCCGGCCGCGTCCTCTATCAACCCGCCTTCGCCGCCCAACCGCCATCTCCGCTCATCGCCGACGCCCACCGGCGCAGCATCAACCGCACCCCGCAACCAGCCGCACCAGTACACCCACCTGACGACACAACCCCAGCCGAAGTGACTCCAGCCCTCAACCAAGCCGCACCCGAGCACCCACCCGCAGAGGCGGAAGGTGTCAAGTCAAATGAGACAGGGGCGAGTGATCGTTAGGCGGCGTGTTCGTCCTGGTCAGGGCCGGTCCGGTCAGTGGCGTCCTCGTCGGGCCGGTTGATCCACGCGACCGCCGGGATCTTGGGCAGTGCCGGCGTCTGGGTGAACCGCCGGGGGTTGCGGGTGCGGAACGCCCGGATGGTCTCGGCCCGCTTGTCCTGGATCGCGTCGGCAGTGCCGATGTGGACGCTGAACGGTGTGTGCAGCCCGATCCCGGCATGGTAGTGCCGGTGATTGTAGTAATCGAAGAAATGATGGCAGAACGTCTCGGCCTCGTCGAGTGAGCCGAAGTTCTCCGGAAACACCGGGCAATACTTGAGGGTCTTGAACTGCGCCTCGCTGTAGGGGTTGTCGTTACTGACCTTGGGGCGGGAGTGGGACTTGATGATGTCGAGGTCGGCCAGCAGTGCGGTCACCGGCTTGGAGGTCATCGAGGTCCCGTTGTCGGAATGGATGGTGCCAGGCACGATCCCGCCGTTGGCGATGAACGAGTTCTGCATGAACTGCTCAGCCAGTTCCCCCGTCTCGCGCCGGTGCACCTCCCAGTGCACGACATGGCGGGAGAAAATGTCGAGCATCACATACAGATCATAGAATTGCCGCAGACCCGGGCCCTGCAGTTTCGTGTAGTGGTCGGACCGGGGCGCGGTTCTGGGATCTCTCCCTGCCCGTTTCCCCGGCCCGCCCTCCGCACCGGCCGTGCGCGTCTCCACGCAACCGGCGCTCCACGGGTTCCCTCCGGCTATGCGGTTGCGGTCGTGGTGTTCGGCCATGGTGTCGGGATGTTGCTCGCGCGCCATCGGTAGCGGGTGACCGCTACTTTCTGGCAGAGGAACAGCATCATGTTGCCCTCGGCGGGCCGGTTGCCTGGCCTGGCGGTTAGGAACCGGCGGTAGAGGGTCTTCCAGTTGATCCCTTTGTGTCGTTTGAGCAGCCACCGCGTGACCCTGTTCCAGGTGAACTGGTCCAGGTAGCGGAAGGTCCGCGCGGACACGCCGTGCCGGAAGAAGTTGCACCATCCCCGCAGCACCCAGTTGAGCTGGCGTAGCAGTTCGCCGAGCGTTGTGAACCGCGATCTGTTCGTCAGCGCCCGCACCTTCGCCATGATCGAAAGCAACGCCTTCTTCGACGGATAGGTGTAGACGTATTTCTTGTTGGTCCCCCTCTTGCGACGCCGCTGGATGCGGAATCCCAGGAAGTCGAACCCCTCATCGAGGTGACAGACTCTGGTCTTGGCCTCCGAGAGCCGCAGCCCCAGCGGGGCCAGGACCTCGGGGACCTCGTCCCAGAGCGCGTCCGCCTGCTCTTTAGAACCATGCACCATGATCACGAAGTCGTCCGCGAAACGGACGATCCGGTAGGTGGCTCCGCCGCGCTTGCGGTGCCGGTAGCGCCCGCTGCTGTCGCCGAAGGCGTCCCATTTGGCGCAGAAGTGTTCGTCCAGCGCCGAGAGGGCGATATTGGCGAGCAATGGTGATGCGATACCGCCTTGGGGCGTCCCGGTGGTGGTGTCCTCAAGATGCCCGTCCGACGTCATGATGCCCGCCTTCAGGAACGCCTTGATCAGAGCCAGGACGCGTTTGTCTGCGACCCGCCGCCGCACCCGGTCGAGAATCGCCGAGTGCGCCAGCTCGTCGAAACATGCCTTGATGTCCGCCTCGAACACCCAGGTGTAGCCCTTGGTGCCGAAGTAATGGACCTCGGCGATCGCGTCCTGGACCCGTCGCTTCGGGCGAAAGCCGTAAGACACCGGCTTGAAGTCCGCCTCGAAGATCGGCTCCAGCACCAGGACAAGGGAGGCTTGGACCAGCCGGTCCATCGCCGACGGGATGCCCAGACGCCGGAACTGGCCCCGCTTGCCCGGCTTGGGGATCATGCGTTCCCGCACCGGGAGCGGAGTGAACGTGCGTGCCTTCAACTGCTCACGCGCGTCGTTCAGGAACGCCTCGACATCGCCGTCCCCGCAGAGGAAGGCCGGGATCACCCGGTCCACCCCCGGAGTGCGTCCTCCCTTGTTGCTCCTCACCCTCTCCCAGGCCACCGTGAGGAAGTCCGGGTGATAGACGAGGTTGAACAGATCATCAAACCGGCGGCCGGGATCATCGGCCGCCCAGTGGTGCAGCTTGGTCTGCATCCGTCGTACCCGTCGCTCGGCCCAGAACGGGTCGGGCCACGGCTCACCGGTATTCACCAGCGTCTCCGTCCCTTGCAGTACTCCACGTGCGTGAACCCGCTGGACCCCTTCGCCCTGCAGGCGGCTTTCCCGCCCTCCACGGCAGGTCGTTACTCCTGCGACTACTACGAGTCCTCCGCCCCACCCCGCGGCCATCGGCCGACGACGCGCCAACCCGCTCCCCCCGAGCCTGGACGGCCGGGCCGAGACGGGAACCACGGGGCGGTTCCCACGTTCACCATCAACCGATCGTCGGGTGAGGTGGCCAGCTATACCCCTGCGGCATCGTCACGGCTACGCCGCAGACCTTCACCGTGACCTCCCGGCCGGCGATATCGAACCGACCGAAGAGTTCTCCGCCCCGCGATGAGGGGACGGGTGCGCGCCGCCATCCAGCCCATATCCACCGGGTTTGAGCTGGTGGAATCCTCTTGAGAGGCGTTATAGCGCTGGTTCCTCTCGTCCACCTTCCCGTCTCGCTTGCCGGACCCGCACCATCCGGAAGTGCTGGCGCGTTCCGTCGTTGTCGGGGCTGCTCACCACCCTCCCCGGCGTCTCCCGGATCAGGCTGCCCCCAGCTTCACCGGCCCGCTGCGACGGGACGGCGGCGGAGTCCTTCCACCTCCACTCGGTTACATGGCGCCTCGTGGCGCTCGATATCCCAGCTCCAGATTTCGTTGGGGGCGTGCGCGGCCAGGTAGGGCTTTTTGCGCGCCTCGTGCCGGGCCTGAGCGCGCCGCTCGCGGACCTGGTCACGCCGGCGCAGCTCCCGGTACATCGTCGACACCGACGCCAGGTAGACGCCCTCGTCCAGCAGCGCGGCCCACACCTGGCGGGGTGCCTTGTCGGCGAACCGGCCGCTGTTGAGGACGTCGGCCAGCTCCTGGCGCTCGGCCCGGCTCAGCGCGTTGGGCGGCGCCGGACGCGATGCCCGTTCCCCGGCAGCCGGCGACCGCCGGTTCCGGTAATAGCTGCCACGCGGAACGCCCGACAGCACGCAACTCGCGGTGATCGGCAGATGCTCCGACAGCAGCTCCAGGGTTTCGTGCCGGCAAGTGCTCACGAGTTCTCGTTGTCCGCTCTCTCGGACATCATCTCCAAGAGAGCGAAACCTTTTCCCATGATGTCCAGCGCGGCCTCGGTCTGCGCCAGCTTCTTCTCCGCCCGCTCTTTTCCGCGGGCCAGCCGCTCGTTCTCCTTACGCAGACGCTCCACCTCGGCCTGCTCCGGCAATTTCCCCTTCTTTGTGGCCGGCCCAGCCGCGCCCGACGCGGTCAACTCGCCGGCATCACGCTGACGCCGCCACAACTGGATGCTGGACTCGTAAAGGCCCTCCCGGCGCAGCAAAGCACCTTTATCGCCGTGCTCGGCCGCCTCATACTCCTCGACCATCCGCAGCTTGTAGGCGGCGCTGAAGGTCCGCCGCTTGGGCCTGCCGGCTCGTGGCCCGTCATCGGACGGGAGGTCATGGCTGGTCATCGTCACTCTGCTCGGTACCCGTTCTCGCCCTGTCCGTATCAGTTAGGGAACTTCATCCCCTCGTGTCTCACCTGAGCCTGACACAGAGGGGAGGCCACCTCAGCCGTCCACCCACCCCAGCCACATAGTCCCGATAAAGGCCACCGCAACAAGCACAACAAACATCAGCCCCCCGCGTAGGCTCAGCCACGCAATAGCGCCACGTCACCTTCACTGCGTCACCACCCACATTGCGTCACCACACTCCCACCGTCACCACACTCACAACGTCGCACGTCACTCCCGGGGAGGTGCGTAGGATCGGTGTGGCCATGGAGCTTCGGCAACTGGAATATGTGCTGGCCGTCGCGGAGGAACTCCACTTCGGGCGCGCCGCCGCACGCATGCATGTGACGCAGCAGTCGGTGAGCGAGCAGGTCCGCCGGCTGGAGCGGGAGTTGGGCAGTCCGCTGTTCGTGCGTACCAGCCGACGGGTGTCCCTCACTACGGCCGGTGAAGCGTTCCTGCCCGAGGCCCGCCGGGTCGTCGACGCCGCTCGGCACGCCTTGGACGTCGGACGCCGCGCCGCCCGCGGGGCCGTGGAGATCCGCGTCGGCTACGCGGACGATCTCGGCCCCCGGCTCTTCGGCCTCGCGGTGCCGCGTACCCCGTCCATCACGGTGACGCCTCGGCCGATGACGACACCGGAGCAGATCGCGGCCCTGTCCGAGCATCGCCTTGACCTGGGGCTCGGCTGGACGCCGGATGTCGGCCCCGGCCTGTCCAGCCTGCTGGTCGCCCGTGAGCCGCTCGTGGTCGCGCTCACCGAGGGCCATCCCCTAGCGGACGGGACCGTCGTGGACCCGGCTGATCTGTCGCACCAGCCGCTCGCCGTCGTCCCCCGCGATGTGAACCCGTTGCTGCACGACCGCATCATCGGACAGCTCGTGACCCTCGGGACGGCCGTCACCGTCCACCAGGAGATTCCCAGCCTCGACCGGATGCTGCCGCTCGTCCTCGCCGGTTCCGCCCTGGGGATCACGGTTCCGAGCGCCGCGGCGGCGAATCCGTTCGCCGGGGTGGTCTACCGGCACTTCATCGACCCCGTCCCGCACATCGACTGCAGCCTCATGTGGCGGCGTGACGACACCAGCGCGGCGGTCGCGGAGCTCGTTCGTGTGGTGCGCGAACTGCGTGACGAGGGCGCGTTCCTGCCGCCCGACCTGGATGGCGGACGCCGTGAGAACCGGGCGTAGGCGTGAGAACCGGGCGTAGGGTCGCGGGATGAATGAGCCGCGTGGGGATGTGCGTCCGCCTGGTCTGAACTCCGATGAGAGGACGACCCTGCTGGCGTTCCTCGACTATCTGCGGGACGCGGTGATGGCCAAGGCGTCCGGTGTCCCGGACGTGGCAGCGCGCACGCCCGGGGTCGCGTCCGGCACAAGCCTGCTGGGCCTGGTCAAGCACCTGACGCACACCGAACTGAACTGGTTCGTCTGGGCCTACGAGGGCACCGACGTTCCGCGGTGGGACGGCGCGGAACCACCGCGTGAGGAGGAGACGGCCGAGAGTCTCGTCGCTGCGTACCAGGCGGCCATCGACCGCAGCAACGCGATCATCGCGGGGTGCCCGGATCTCGATCGGGTGTGTGCCCGGTCGCTGCGGGAGTCGCCGCCGCCCTCGATGCGCTGGCTGCTGGTCCACATGATCGAGGAGACCGCGCGTCACGCCGGGCACGCCGACATTCTGCGGGAGCAGATCGACGGTTCGGTGGGCCGCTGACCAAGCCGTTCACCAAGCGGTTCACCATGCCCTTCACCAACCCTTGCTCGAGCCGTTCACCACGCCGTTCACCAAACCCTCCGCCGAGCCGTTCACCAAACCCTTGGCGGCCCCTTCGCCGAACCCTTGGCCGAGCGTCCCAGCGAGCCGTCCTGTCAGGGGTTCACTTCGACGAATTCGATCTCCATTAGGTCGGCGACGGCCTTCAGGTCGGCGATGCGGTGGCCGGTGCCGAGGGCCCAGTGGTGGGAGATGCCGGTGGCGCTCCACGCGTCGGTCCACTCGCCGGGGTCGCAGCCGAAGTCGACGCGGGAGGTGGTGTTGCCGATCTGCAGCAGGGGGCCGTCGACGGTCTCGCCCTCGGACGCGGCGAACGCGAAGCGGCCGTCGCGGCGCTGGATGATGCCGAACGCGGTGACGGGGCCGTGCTTGACGTCGAACTCGACGGACACGCCGTAGCCGCGCTTGCCGTGGTAGACGCCGAGGCCGCGCAGCAACGGACGGCGGGCGCTGATCGCCAGGTGGGCGGGCCCGTCATGGCCCATCTCGACGTGGCCGCGTTGGAAGTCCAGGGCCTGCAGCTCGGTGAAGGAGCCGCCCGCGCCGAGCCGGTCGGCGATCAGCATGGCGAGGGACGTGCGCAACTCGTACTCGCCGGCCGCCGGGATCCCGCGCGCGGTGAGCAGCGACGCGCCGAGGATCATTCCGGCGCCGAGCCGCTCGTGAATCTCGCCGTCGAGCCCCCGGTGGTAATAGGCGAGGCTGTCGAGCTCGAAGTCGTCCGCGAGCCGGTCGAGGCCGGCGGAGACGCGGGCCGCCCAGGTCAGGTCGTCGTCGTTGACGGACGGGTCCAGCTCGAAGATCTTCTCCGCCTCGGCCTTCTTGGCAGCGGCCTCGGCGGCTGAGACCTTCTCCACCCGGACGCGCAGGTCGTCGAACTCCAGTACCTCGACGTGCCCGCCGAAGTTGGCGCTGACGAGCGTCAGGTCGGTGGAGACGTCCAGCATGCCCGGGTAGAGGTGACCCATCAGGCCGTGCCGGCCGCGGCGCAGCGCGGCCCGGACCCCGGCGGCGCGGACCCAGCGACCGATCTTCGTCCAGGCCCGCTCGTCCTCCAGGTATCCGGAGACCGAGCGGAACGGGACGCCGCAGCGTTCGAACGCGTTCGCCATCTCCGGCAGCGGGCAGGCGCCGCAGTAGGCGAGCCACTGCCCGGTGTCGAGGGAGGCGTGGTCCATCGACTCGGTCGGCTGCAGGTTGATCAGCAGGACCGGGGCGTCCGCCCGCTGCGCGACGGGAACCAGCATCGTCGCGGTCATGTAGGTGGTGAGGAAACCGACGATGATGTCGCAGCCGGCGGCACGGAGTTTTTCGGCGGCCGCCGCACCCTCCTGCGCGTCGGAGATGAAGCCGACGTCGACGACCTCGGCGCCGAGGCCGCGCATCCGTTCCGAGACCCGCTCGGCGGACCGCTGGAGTTGCGGCAGCAGGTCCGGGAACTGGGGCCAGTAGGCGCCCAGCCCGCCGGCCACCAGGCCGACCTTCACCGGCGGCACCTTCACCGGCGGCATCACCGGCTGGGCGGTGTTGTCTGTCATTCCTGTCCTCCTGTCGGTCAACGGGCCGCGGCGCTCCCGGCCGGTCCCGCGTCCTCCCCAGCGCGGGAACACTTCCCCAGCGCGGGAAGACTCCCTCGGCGCGGGAACACTTCCTCGGCGCAGGGACGCTGCTTCAGTGCAGGGGCGCTGCTTCAGTGCAGGGACGCCGCTTCAGTGCAGGGACGCCGCTTCAGTGCAGGGACGCCGCTTCAGTGCAGGGACGCCGCTCAGCGCAGGGACGCCGCTCAGCGCAGGAACGCTGCGGCGACGCCTGCGTCGACGGGGATGTGCAAGCCGGTGGTGTGGGTCAGGTCCCCGCCGGTGAGGGCGAAGACGGCGGCGGCGACGTGCTCGGGCAGCACCTCGCGTTTGAGCAGCGTCCGCTGGGCGTAGAACTCGCCGAGCTTCTCCTCCTCGACGCCGTACACGGCGGCGCGCTTGGCGCCCCAGCCGCCGGCGAAGATGCCGGAGCCGCGGACGACGCCGTCGGGGTTGACGCCGTTGACGCGGATGCCGTGCTCGCCGAGTTCGGCGGCCAGCAGCCGCACCTGGTGGGCCTGGTCGGCCTTCGTCGCACCGTAGGCGATGTTGTTCGGCCCGGCGAACACCCCGTTCTTGGAAGAGATGTAGACGATGTCGCCGCCCATCCCCTGCTCGATCATGACACGGGCGGTTTCGCGGGCGACCAGGAACGAGCCGCGCGCCATGACGTCGTGCTGCAGGTCCCAGTCGGCGGTGGTCGTGTCCAGCAGCGGCTTGGAGATCGACAGCCCGGCGTTGTTGACGACAAGGTCGACGCCCCCGAAGGCGAGGACGGCGTCGTGGACGGCCGCGGCGATCTCGTCCTCGGAGGTCACGTCGGCGACGACGGCGACGGCGGCGTCGAAGGGACGCGGCGCGTTCGCGCCGATCTCGGCGGCGACCTTCTCGGCGGCGGCGACGTCCCGGTCGGCGACGACGACGCAGGCGCCCTCGGCGGCGAGGCGGCGGGCGGTGGCGGCGCCGATGCCGGAGCCGCCGCCGGTGACCAGCGCGACCCGGGTGGCGAGCGGTTTCGGCTTGGGCATCCGGCGGAGTTTGGCCTCCTCCAGCTCCCAGTACTCGATGCGGAACTTCTCCGCCTCGTCGATCGGCGCGTACGACGACAGGGCCTCCGCGCCGCGCATCACGTTGATCGCGTTGACGTAGAACTCGCCGGCGACCCGCGCCGTCTGCTTGTTGGCGCCGAAGCTGAACATGCCGATGCCGGGGACCAGCACGATCGCCGGGTCCGCGCCGCGCATCGGCGGAGTCCCGGGGGTGGCGTGCCGGTCGTAGTAGGCCGTGTACTCCTCGCGGTAGGCGGTGTGGAGTTCCCTGAGGCGGGTGCGGACGTCGTCGAGGGGGGCGTCCGGCGGCAGGTCCAGGACCATCGGGCGGATCTTGGTGCGAAGGAAGTGGTCGGGGCACGATGTGCCGAGCGCGGCGAGCCGGGGGTGCTCGGCGCGGGACACGAAGTCCAGGACGGTGTCGCTGTCGGTGAAGTGCCCGACCTGCGGACGGTCGGTGGACGCCAGCCCCCGCAGCAGCGGGAACAGCGCCGCGGCGCGGGCGCGGCGCTTCTCGTGCGGCAGCGGCGGGTGGACGACGACGCCGAACGGGTCCGCCTCACCGTGTTCGGCGGCGCCGTGTTCGGCGGTCCCGTGTTCGGCGGTCCCGTGCTCGCCGGTCCCGTGCTCGGCGGTATGGGTCTTTGCGGCGCAGGTCTCGGCGATGTAGGCCTCGGCGGTGCGGATGATGTCTAGGGAGTTGGCCTTGCACTCCTCGCTCGTCGCGCCCCAGGCGGTGATGCCGTGGCCGCCGAGGATGACGCCGATCGCCTGCGGGTTCGACTTCTTGATCTCGGCGATGTCCAGGCCGAGCTGGAAGCCGGGACGCCGCCACGGCACCCACGCGACCCGGTCTCCGAAGATCCGGCGGGTGAGTTCCTCCCCGTCCGCCGCCGTCGCGATCGCGATGCCGGAGTCGGGGTGCAGGTGGTCGACGTGGGCGGCCTCGACCAGGCCGTGCATGGCGGTGTCGATGGACGGGGCCGCGCCGCCCTTGCCGTGCAGGCAGTAGTCGAACGCGGCGACCATCTCGTCCTCGCGTTCGATGCCCGGGTACACGTCGGCGAGGGCGCGCATCCGGTCGAGCCGCAGCACGGCCAGGCCCGCCTCGGTGAGGGTGCCGAGGTCGCCGCCGGACCCCTTCACCCACATCAGCTCGACGTCGCGGGCCGTCACCGGGTCGGTGACGGTCCCCTTCGCTGAGGCGTTGCCGCCCGCGTAGTTGGTGTTGCGCGGGTCCGAGCCGAGGGTGTTGGCGCGTTCCAGCAGCTGCTCCACCTCACGTGGGGTGGACGTCATCGGTTCGTTCTCCTTCACGTCAGGCGCCCCAGCCGGCGGCGTGGCCGTCCTTGCGCTCTTCGGCGATCCGCTCGTAGTACCCGGACGCCTTGTAGGCGGCGACCGGGTCCGGCGCCAGGCCCATCTCCTCGCGCAGTTCCGCCAGCAGCGGGCGGACGTCGGTGTTGTAGGCGTCCATGAAGACCGCGTTGGCTTCGAGCACGTCACCCGACGTCTGCGCGGCCGAGAGCGCCTCACGGTCGACCAGCAGCGCCTTCGCCGTGGCCTCCTGGACGTTCATCACCGAGCGGATCTGGCCCTGGATCTTGGGTTCGATGTTGTGGCACTGGTCGAGCATGAACGCCACGCCCGTCTCCGCGGTCCGGCCGGGCAGCGGGTAGCCTCCGCCCCGCACCACCTCGTACATGATCCGGAACAGCTGGAACGGGTCGGCGGAGCCGACCATCAGGTCGTCGTCGGCGTAGAAGCGGGAGTTGAAGTCGAACCCGCCGAGCTTCTCCTCCCGCAGCAGGAACGCGACGATGAACTCGATGTTGGTGCCGGGCGCGTGGTGCCCGGTGTCCACCACGACCTGCGCCTTCGGGCCGAGCCTCAGGCAGTGGGCGTAGGACGCGCCCCAGTCCGGCACGTCGGTCATGTAGAACGCCGGCTCGAACAGCTTGTACTCCAGGAGGAACCGCTGGTCGTCGCCGAGCCGCTCGTAGACGGCGGCGAGGGCTTCGGCCATCCGGTCCTGGCGGGTGCGGATATCGTCCTGCCCCGGGTAGTTCGTGCCGTCGGAGAACCACAGCTTCAGGTCGCGGGAACCCGTCATGTCCATGATGTCGACGGCTTCGAGCAGGTGGTCGAGGGCCTTGCGGCGGACGGCGGGTTCGGGGTTGGTGACGCTGCCGAGCATGTAGTCGTCGTCCTGGAAGACGTTGGTGTTGACGGCGCCGATCCGTACCCCCTTCTCTTCGGCGTGTGCGGCCAGTGCGGCGTAGTCGTCCACCTTGTCCCAGGGGATGTGCACGGCCACGCTGGGCGCGACACCGGTGAAGCGATGCACCTGCGCGGCGTCGTCGATCTTCTCCTGCGGGGTGCGGGGGACGCCCCGCTGGGCGAAGACCTTGAAACGGGTCCCCGAGTTCCCGTAGGCCCACGAGGGAGTCTCGATCTGCTGGCGGCGCAGGGCCTGCTTCACCGCGCTGGTGTCGTTCACGATTACCTCTCTCAATCCAGCACTTCACTCAATCCAGGTGGAAGACCTCGGGGAGCGGCCGCATCCCCTCATCGGGGCGGCCGTCGAGGTCCTCGAAGTACTGCGCCATCTCCGCCTGCCACCGCGCGTTGACATCGGTGCGGGCCATGCGCTCCTGCGCGGCTTCGAAGTCGTCGGTTTCCAGGTAGCCGACGAGCAGGCCGTCCTCGCGCAGGAACAGCGAGTAGTTGTGCCAGCCGGTGTCGCGGAGCGCGGCCCGCATGTCGGGCCAGACCGCCTGGTGGCGCAGCTTGTACTCCTCCAGGCGGTCCTGCCTGACCTTCAGCAGGAAGCAGATCCGCTTCTTGCGCGAAGTGTCCGTGTCCATGTGCTCAGAAGTGGTACTCGTCGATGTTCTTGGCGTCGAAGACCGTCGGCGGGCCGAGGATGATCTCGCCGTTGGCGCCGATGGTGCGCTCGCCGAGCTTGCCGGCCTTCAGCGTCTCGCCCTGCTTGCCGGTGATCTGGCCGGACGCCAGCGCCGCCGCCGCGTAGGCGGCGAGGTGGCCGAGGTCCTTCGGGTCCCACAGCGCGAACGACTCGACCGTGTCGTTCTTGATGAACTTGCGCATCTGGTCCGGGGTGCCGAGGCCGGTCAGGACGACCTTGCCCTTGTACTCGGAGCCGGAGATGTAGCGGGCAGCGGCGGCGATGCCGACCGTGGTCGGCGAGATGATGCCCTTGAGGTTCGGGTACGCCTGCAGCAGGCCCTGCGTCTGCTGGAACGACTTCTGGTCGTTGTCGTCGCCGTAGGCCACCTTGACGAGTTTCATGTCGGCGTACTCGGGCTTCTTCAGTTCCTCCTTCATGAACTCGATCCAGGTGTTCTGGTTGGTGGCGTTCGCGGTCGCCGACAGGATCGCGATCTCGCCCTTGTGGTCGATCTGCTCGGCGAGGAGCTTGACCTGGCTGCGGCCGATCTCCTCGGAGCTGGCCTGGTTGATGAACACGTCCCGGCATTCGGGGTTGGTGTCGGAGTCGTAGGCGACGATCTTGATGTCCTTCGCCATCGCCTGCTTGAGCGGGCCGCACACCGCGTTCTCGTCGTTGGCGGCGATGAGGATCGCGTCGTGCTGCTGCTGGATGAGCGTGTTGATGTAGGACACCTGCGAGGACGCCGACGCGTCGGACGGGCCGACCTCCTTGGCCTCCGCGCCGAACTCCTTGGCCGCCGCGATGCCGGCGTTGTCGACGATCGTCTCGTAGGGGTTGTTGACCTGCTTGGGCAGGAACGCGATCTTCAGGCCCTTCTTGAGGGGCGCGTTCGGGTCGGCGGTGGCGTTCCCGCCGGTCTTGCCCTCCCCGGAGGCGGACGAGGAATCCTTGGTGGTTCCGCCGCAGGCGGCCAGGCTGAGGGCCAGGACACCGGCCGCGGCTGTGGCCGTCAACCGGGCCGCCAGCCGCCGCGGGGCGCGCGAACGAGTGGTCATTTGGGTGCCTTTCACAATCCGTGTCGTGCTTCGGGGGTGGGTGGACGGGGTGGGTGGACGCGGCGGGGGGCTTGCGGGGGTCGCCCCCCGGACTAGGGCGCGGCGGCGGGGGTGGCAGGTCGCGCTCCCCTCCGTCTGCCTTGGGCCTCGCGCACCACGGCGATCAGCCGTGGCGTGAGGACGCTGATGATGAGCAGGAGGCCGGTGACGATCGACTGGACCTCGGTGGAGACGTCGTTGAGCATCAGCAGGTTGCGCAGCAGGCCGATCAGCAGCACGGCGGCGATGACGCCGCCGAGGGTGCCCTTGCCGCCCTCGAAGTCGACGCCGCCGAGCAGCACCGCCGCGATGACGGCCAGTTCCAGGCCGAGTCCGTTGTCGGCGCGGGCACTGCCGTAGCGGAGCGTGTAGACGATGCCGGCGAACCCGGCGACCAGGCCGGACATCACGAACAGGATCATTTTGATGCGCTTGACGCGGATGCCGGCGAAGTAGGCGGCGTCCTCCTGCGCGCCGATCGCGAACAGCGACCGTCCGATGCCGGTGGCGTGCAGGACGACGCCGGTGGCGATGGCGAGCAGGACGAACAGCGCGATCGGGTACGGGATCGGGGTACCGGGGATGGACGAGGTCGCGAGGTCGGTGTAGGTGAACGGGAACTCGGAGATGGCGCCGGTCCCGAGCGTCACGTAAGCGAGACCGCGGTAGAGGGTCATCGTGCCGATCGTGACGGCGAGGGACGGCAGCCCCAGCCTGGTGACGAGCAGCCCGTTGACGAGGCCGCAGACGACGCCGACGACCAGCACCAGCGGGATGATCGTCTCGATCGCCATGCCGCCGTCCCACATCTTGCCGGTCAGCGCGCTGCACAGGCCGAGGATGGAGGCGACCGACAGGTCGACCTGCCCGCACACGACCAGCAGCGTCATCGGCAGCGCGATCAGCGCGATCTCGCTGAGGTCGAGCAGCGCGAACGACAGGTTGCCGTTGCTCGCGAAGTCGGGGGAGAATCCGGCGCCGCCGAAGAAGACCGCGATCAGCAGCGCGGTGATGGCGGTCTCCCACCGCACCAGGTGTCCCAGTCGGCTCATGACCGGCCCTTCCCTTCCGGAGCCGTGGTCTCGGTGGTCCCGGCCGCCGTGTCCATGTCCCGGCGCGCGTCCCGATCGGCCTGCGCATCACCGTTGGGCCGCGCCGCCACGTCGTGGTGCGCGGTCGACTCCAGGGACCGCTGTTTCAGCGCCCGCGTGACGCGGAGCGCCAGCAGCCGGTCGACGCTGATGGCCAGCAGCAGGAGGACGCCGGTGATCGCCTCCTGCCAGAACGAGTTGACCTTGAGCACCACCAGGACGCTGCCGATGGTGGTGAGCAGCAGCGCGCCGAGCGCCGCCCCGTACACGGTGCCGACGCCGCCGGTGATCGCGACGCCGCCGACGACGACGGCGGCGACGACCGTCAGCTCCCAGCCGTGCGCGGCGTCCGCGACGACGGTGCCGAACCGGGCGAGCCACAGCACCCCGGCGAGGCCGGCGAGCGCTCCGCTGACCAGGTAGGCGGTGAGGATGCGGCGGCGGATCGACACACCGGCGAGCATCGCGGCCTCGGGGCTGGACCCGATCGCGTAGTACTCGCGTCCGGACGAGTAGGAGCGCAGGTAGTAGCCGGCGGCCAGCATCACGGCGACGGTGATGATCGGCAGGTAGGGGATGCCGAGGATGCCGTCGTTGCCGAGGCTGAGCACCGACGCGGGAAGCTCGGAGGCGCTGATCTGGTCGCCGTGGGCGATGCGGTAGTCGAGCCCTTGGATCACGTACAGCGTGCCGAGGGTGACGACCAGGGACGGCACCCGGCAAAAGCTGACGAGCAGGCCGTTCACCAGCCCGCAGGCCAGTCCGATGAGGACGCCGGCCAGGAGGACGAGCACGACGTTCCGGTCGCCGCCGGAGGCGAACTTGCCGGCGGTGAACGCGACGAGCCCGACGACGGAGCCGACCGACAGGTCGATGTTGCGGGTGACGACGACCATGCTCTGCCCGACGGCGAGCAGGACCAGGATCGAGGCGTTGAGGAAGATGTCCTTCACGCCCTGCTCCGACAGGAACCGAGGGTTGGCGATCGTGGTGCCGACGACGAGGACGACCAGGGCGCCGAGGATGCTGAGCTCGCGTGCGCGCAGCACCAGTTCGACCAGGCGGCGCCCGCCCCCGCGGGCACCGCCCGATCCCGGCCGGGCCGGTGACTGGGTGAGTACGGTCATCGGTTCAGGCCGCCTTTCCGGTGCCGGCGCGGCCGGTCGCGGCGGCCATGACGCTCTCCTCGGTCGCGTCCGCGCGGGGGATCTCGGCGGTGAGCCGGCCCTCGTGCATGACGAGCACGCGGTCGGCCATTCCGATCACCTCCGGCAGGTCGGAGGAGATCATCAGTACGGCGAGGTCCTGCGCGGCGAGCTCCGACAGCAGCCGGTGCACCTCGGCCTTGGTGCCGACGTCGATGCCGCGGGTCGGCTCGTCCACGATGAGGACGGCCGGCTCGGTGGCCAGCCACTTGGCGAGCACGACCTTCTGCTGGTTGCCGCCCGACAGGACGCCGACGGCGTCGGTGAGCCGGGAGTACTTGAGCTGGAGGCGCAGCCCCCAGTCGGCGGCGCGGCTGCGTTCCACCTTCCGGGAGATCAGGCCGCCGCGGCCGGTCTCGCGGCGCAGCGTACGCAGCTGGGTGAGGCCCATGTTGCGTTCGATGGACATGTCCATGACCAGGCCCTGCTGGCGGCGGTCCTCGGGGACGAGCGCGAGGCCCGCCGACATCGCGGCGGTCGGGCTGCCCGGGGGCAGCGGCCGGCCGGTGACCTCGACGTTCCCGGCGTCCCAGCGGTCCACGCCGAAGATCGCGCGGGCGACCTCGCTGCGGCCGGCGCCGACCAGCCCGGCCAGCGCGACGATCTCGCCGCGGCGGACGTCGAAGGAGATGTCGGTGAAGGCGCCCTCGCGGGTCAGCCGGCTGACCTTCAGCGCGACCTCTCCGGGTGTCACGTCCTGTTTGGGGTAGAGGGTGTCGAGGTCGCGGCCGACCATCCGGCGGACGAGGTCGTCGGGGGTGAGGCCGTCGGTCGGGTCGGTGCCGACGTGGGCGCCGTCGCGCAGCGTCGTGACCCGGCGGCACAGCTCGAAGATCTCTTCCAGCCGGTGCGAGATGAACAGGACGGCGCAGCCGTGCTCGCTCAGGGTGCGGGTGACGGCGAACAGGCGGGCGACCTCCTGGCCGGTGAGCGCGGCGGTCGGCTCGTCCATGATGAGGACCCGCGCGTCCCGGGAGATGGCCTTGGCGATCTCGACGACCTGCTGGTCGGCGATCGACAGGCCGCGGGCGGGCTGCTGCGGGTCGAGCGCGACGCCGAGGCGCCGGAACAGCTTCGCGGTCTCGGCGTGCATGGCGCGGCGGTCGATGCGGCCGAGCCCCGAGGGGAGAGAACGGGTGCGCGGCTGGCGGCCCATGAAGATGTTCTCGGCGACCGACAGGTCGGGGAACAGGGTGGGTTCCTGGTAAATGACGGCGACGCCGGCGGCCTGCGCGTCGGCGGGGCCGTGGAACGTCACCGGCTCGCCGTCGACGCGCACCTCGCCCGCGTCGGGGCGGTACACCCCTGCGAACGTTTTTACGACCGTGGACTTGCCGGCGCCGTTCTCGCCGGCCAGGGCGTGCACCTCGCCCGGGTACAGCTCCAGGGTGACGCCCTGGAGGGCGCGCACAGCACCGAACGACTTGCTCACGTTGACCAGTGCCAATGTCGGTGGTGCCGACCGGCCGGGTGCACCCATCGCGGCCCTCCTCGCGGGGCAGGTCTATGACGTACTGATGAAAAACGTTTTAACGAGATGTTGCGGAGGACGCTAGAGTCAGGCCGCGCAGCCGTCAAGAGGGAACCGGCCTCCAGATTCGGCTCGATCCAGCGAGAACCGCGTCGACACAGGGGCGCGGCGCATTTCGAAGTCACTCGCGGGCGGGGCTCGCGGCCCCGTCCGGTACCCCGGCGCGGCGACAGCGGGCTTGACACGTTTTAATTCGATGACCACAGTTTCGATGACCACACTTCACCGACCACACTTCACCCACCACAGCTCGACGACCACAGCTCGGTGATCACGCTGAAGCGGCACCACCACGCGGACGGACCGGGGGCACACAGATTGAGCACAGACGGCCGCACAGACGGCCGCACGGACGGCCGCACGGACGGCACCGGGCGTCCCGGGCCCCTCAGCCGGACCGTCGGCATCAAGCAGGTCGCGGCGCACGCCGGCGTCTCACCGGGCACCGTGTCCAACGTGCTCAACCGGCCCGAGCGGGTCGCCGAGCCGACCCGGATCCGGGTCGAGCAGGCCATCCGCGAGCTCGGGTTCGTCCGCAACGGCTCGGCGTCGACGCTGCGCGCCGGGCACAGCAGCACGATCGGGCTGATGGTCCTCGACCTCGCCAACCCGTTCTTCACCGACGTCGCCCGCGGCGTCGAGGACATCGCCAGCGAACGCGGCTACGCGGTGATCCTGTCGTCGTCCGGCGAGTCGGACGAGCGCGAGCAGCGCAACCTGCGGGTGCTCGCCGAGCAGCGGGTCCGCGGCGTCCTGCTGACCCCGGTCGGCGATGACGGCGAGGCCGCCGACCGGCTGCAGGAGCGGGGCGTCCCCGTGGTGCTGCTCGACCATCCGACGCCCCGCGCGAACCAGTGCTCGGTCGCCGTCGACGACGTCGCGGGCGGCGAACTCGCGGTCGGCGAGCTGCTGGACGGCGGCGCCCGCACGCTGGCGTTCGTCACCGGGCCCAGCGTGCTGCGGCAGTGCACCGACCGCCGCAAGGGCGCGCTGCGGGCCCTGCGCGCCGCCGGTCTCGGCCGCGAGGTGATGCGCGAGGTGACCGTCGGGGCGATGAACGCCCGGTCCGGGCAGGAGGCGGCGCGGCGGCTGCTGGAGGCCGGCCCGCCGCTGCCCGACGCGATCTTCTGCGCGAACGACCTGCTCGCGCTCGGGGTGCTGCGCGTCCTGCTGCAGGCCGGGCTGAAGGTCCCGGCCGACATCGCGCTGATCGGGTATGACGACATCGAGTTCTCGGCGGCGGCCGCGGTCCCGCTGAGCTCGGTGCGGCAGCCCACCTACCAGCTCGGCCGGATCGCGACCGAGCTGCTGCTGGAGGAGTGCGACGAGGCGGGCGGGCATGCTCACCAGCAGGTCATGTTCCAGCCCGAGCTGGTGGTCCGCGAATCCAGCCGGCCGGGGACCGGAGGCGACGCGGGCACCGCGGGAGGCACCACATGAAGGTCGCACTGTTCCTCACCTGCGTGAACGACACGATGTACCCGGAGACGGGCAAGGCGATGGTGCGGCTGCTGCGGCGGCTCGGCCACGACGTCGAGTTCCCGGCCGGGCAGACGTGCTGCGGGCAGATGCACCTCAACACCGGCTACCGGCGGCAGGCCCTCCACCTGGTGAAGGGGTTCGCGGAGACGTTCGAGCCCTACGACGCCGTCGTGACGCCGTCCGCGTCATGCGCCGCGATGATCCGCGACTGGCATCCGAAGCTGGCGCCGCGGACCGCCGGGGTGGCGTCGCGCGTGCGTGAGCTGTCGGAGTTCCTCGTGGACGTGCTGGGCGTCACCGATGTGGGCGCCTACTATCCGCACCGCGTCACCTACCATCCGACGTGCCATTCGCTGCGGATGCTGCGCGTCGGGGACCGGCCGCTGCGGCTGCTGCGGGAGGTCCGCGGCATCGACCTGGCCGACCTGCCGGACGCCGCCGAATGCTGCGGGTTCGGCGGGACGTTCGCGCTGAAGAACTCCGAGGTGTCCGCCGCGATGTGCGCCGACAAGGTCACCGCCGTCCGGAAGACCGGCGCCGAGACGCTGTGCGCCGCCGACAACTCCTGCCTGATGCACATCGGCGGCGCCCTCACCCGGACCCGCGCCGGCGTGCGGACCGTCCATCTGGCCGAGATCCTGGCCTCCACCGAGGAGGACCCCTCATGACCTCCGGTTCCGCGATGCCCACGTACGTCGGGATGCCGTCCTTCCCGGACGCGGCCCGCCGCGCGGTGGCCGACACGCGGCTGCGCGGCAACCTCGCCCACGCGACCACCACGATCCGGGGCCGGCGCGAGTCCGCCGTCGCCGAGCTGAGCGACTGGCCGGAGCTGCGCGAGGCGGGCAAGCAGATCAAGGACCACGTCCTGGAGAACCTCGGCCACTACCTGCGCCTCCTGGAGGAGAAGGTCACCGAGGCGGGCGGGACGGTGCACTGGGCGCGGGACGCGGGCGAGGCGAACCGGATCGTCGCCGGCCTCGTGAAGGCGACCGGCGAGACCGAGGTCGTCAAGGTCAAGTCGATGGCCACACAGGAGATCGGCCTGAACGAGTTCCTCGCCGGGGAGGGCGTCACCGCCTACGAGACCGACCTCGCCGAGCTGATCGTCCAGCTCGGCGACGACCGGCCGTCGCACATCCTCGTCCCCGCCATCCACCGGAACCGCGCCGACATCCGCGACATCTTCCTGCGCGAGATGGAGGACGTGCCGGAGGGGCTGACCGACTCCCCCGCCGCGCTGGCGGAGGCGGCCCGCCGGCATCTGCGCGCCAAGTTCCTGTCGGCGAAGGTCGCCGTGTCGGGCGTGAACTTCGCCGTCGCCGACAGCGGCACCCTCGTCGTCCTGGAATCGGAGGGCAACGGGCGGATGTGCCTCACGCTCCCCGAGACGCTGATCTCGGTGATGGGCGTGGAGAAGATCGTCCCGAGCCTGCGGGACCTGGAGGTGTTCCTGCAGCTGCTGCCCCGCTCGTCCACGGCCGAGCGGATGAACCCCTACACCTCCACCTGGACGGGCGTGCACCCCGGTGACGGCCCGCGCGACTTCCACCTCGTCCTGCTGGACAACGGCCGTACCGACACGCTGGCCGACGAGGTGGGCCGGCAGGCGCTGCGCTGCATCCGCTGCTCCGCGTGCCTGAACGTGTGCCCGGTCTACCAGCGCGCGGGCGGTCACGCCTACGGGTCGCCGTATCCGGGGCCGATCGGCGCGATCCTGTCCCCGCAGATCAGGGGCATCGGGTCGGACGTGGACGCCTCGCTGCCGTACGCGTCGACACTGTGCGGGGCGTGCTTCGACGCGTGCCCCGTCGCGATCGACATCCCGGAGGTGCTCGTCCATCTGCGGGCCCGGGCCGTCGAGAAGGGCCCCCGCCATCCGCTGGAGCGGGTCGCGATGACGGCGGCCGGGTGGACGCTGCGCTCCCCCACCCGGCTCGGGCTCGCGCAGCGCGCCGCGTCCGCGAGCCGCCGCGTCGTGGCGCGCGGCGGCCGGATCCGGCGGCTGCCCGGCCCGCTCGGCGCGTGGACCGAGACGCGGGACGCCCCCGCGCCACCGCCCGAGTCGTTCCGCGCCTGGTGGGCCCGCACGGGCGGACGCGAAGACACGGGCGGACGCGAAGACACTGGCGGACGCGAAGACACTGGCGGACGCGAAGACGGACGCGGCGGACGCCGCGGGGAACGCAGAGCCGGAGAAGATCACTCAGGGGGGAACCCGTGAACGCGCGTGAGGAGATCCTCGGCCGGATCGGGGAGATCGTGCCCACCCGCCCGGCCGCCGAGGTCGCCGCCTCCTACGGCCGGATCGACCGGAACTACCTGCGCCGCCACCACGACGGGTCGGCGGCGGCGGGCGTCCTCGACCTGTTCGCCGAGCGGGTCGCCGACTACCGCGCGACGGTCCTGCGGGTCTCCCCGTCCGGCGTGCCGGCGGCGATCGCGGAGCGGCTCTCCGCCCGGCCCGGAACCTACGGCGTGCCCGGCGACCTTCCCGCCGAATGGCTCGCCGCGACCCGGCCGGTCGCGGGGACGGGCGTCCCGCTCGTCCGGGACCCGGAGATCGCGTCGCTGGACGGTCTGGCGGGCGCGGTCACCGGCTGCGCCGCCGCGATCGCCGAGACCGGCACGGTCGTCCTCGACCACGGCGCCGCGCAGGGGCCCCGCGCGCTGTCGCTCGTCCCCGACTACCACCTGATCGTCGTCCTCGCCGATCAGGTCGAGCCGGACGTGCCCGAGGCCCTGGAACGGCTCGACCCCCACCGGCCGCTGACGCTGGTGTCCGGCCCGTCCGCCACGAGCGACATCGAGCTGTCACGGGTGGAGGGCGTGCACGGCCCGCGCACGCTGGAGGTACTCGTCGTCTCATGAGCCTCGCGACCTTCGCGGCCGTCGACCTCGGGGCGTCCAGCGGGCGCGTCATGGCCGGACGTGTCGGCCCGCACACCCTGGAACTGGACGAGATCCGCCGCTTCGCCAACCGTCCCGTCCGCGTCAACGGCACTCTGCACTGGGACATCCTCGGGCTTTACGGCAACGTCCTCGACGGTCTGCGTTCGGCCCCGCCGGGGCTGGCCTCGGTGGGCATCGACTCGTGGGCCGTCGACTACGGCCTCCTGGATGCGGGCGGGCGCCTGCTGGGAAACCCCGTCCACTACCGCGACGCCCGCACCGACGGCGTCATGGACCGCGTGCGCGCGGAGCTGAGCGACGACCTCCTCTACGGGACGTCGGGTCTGCAGTTCCTCCCGTTCAACACGATCTACCAGCTGGTGGCGGACGACCTGTCCCGGACGGGCACGCTGCTGCTGATCCCCGACCTTCTCGCCTACTGGCTGACGGGAGAGATCGGCGCCGAGCGGACCAACGCGTCCACGACCGGCCTGCTGGACGTCCGCGGCGGCACCTGGTCGCGTGATCTGCTGACGCGCCTGAACCTTCCGGCGGAGATCCTGCCGCCCCTGCGGAATCCGGGTGAGATCGTCGGGACCCTGCGCGGGGACGTGGCGGGCGAGACCGGCCACCCCGGTCTGCGGGTCGCCGCCGTCGGCTCCCACGACACCGCCTCCGCCGTCGCCGCCGTCCCCGACACCGGCGAACGGTTCGCCTACATCTCCTGCGGCACCTGGTCCCTGGTCGGCGTCGAACTGGACGCGCCCGTCCTGACCGAGGCGAGCCGCAAGGCCAACTTCACCAACGAGGGCGGCGTCGACGGGACGGTCCGCTACCTGCGCAACGTGATGGGCCTGTGGCTCCTCCAGGAGTCCCTGCGGACCTGGGGCGACGCCGAACTGCCCGCCCTGCTCGCCGAGGCGGAGCACGTCCCGGGCCTGCGCCGCCTCATCGACCCCGACGACCCGGAGTTCCTGCCGCCCGGCGACATGCCCGCCCGCATCGCCGCGCACTGCCGCCGCCGCGGCTTCCCCGCGCCGGTCACCCGCGCCGAGACGGTCCGCTGCATCCTGGACAGCCTCGCCCTGGCGCACCGCGCGGCACTCCGCCAGGCGTCCCGGCTGTCCGGCCGGGAGATCGACGCGGTCCATCTCGTCGGCGGCGGCAGCCGCAACGACCTGCTGTGCCGCCTGACCGCCGACGCGGCCGGCCTCCCGGTCGTCGCAGGCCCGGTGGAGGCGACCGCGCTCGGCAACGTCCTGATCCAGGCCCGTGCGCACGGTGTCATCGGAGACCTGGCGGAGGCCCGTGCCCTCGTCGCCGGGACGCAGGCGCTGCGCCGCTACGCACCGTCCGGCGACGAGTCCGCATGGGCGGCCGCCGCCGCCCATCTCGGCCTGGAGCGCTGACGGATCGGCCTGGGGCGCTGACGGAGCCGGCCGGGCCGGATAAGGATGTCACGACGACGAGACGGTTTACCCTCCCGAGGTTGACATGCGGCCCCCCAGGACGGTTGATGGCAGTGAACGTTGGTGGCAGTGACATTGGTGGCAGTTGAGCATTGGTGGCTTGAGCACTGGTTGCTTGAGCACTGGTGGCAGTGAACGCCGATGTCATTGGGAGGAACGGTCACGGAGGAGACCGGTCCGTGGGATGGCGCGCTGGCGGGAGGCGGGTTGTCCCACCTTATTGACGTTCCACCCGATAGGGTGAGTCTCGCCAGTTCTCAGGAACCGCAACGATGAGCAAGATCACGGCGTATCGGCCGCCTGTCGCTGTTGGGGTGTGGACATGGAGGGTCGTTCGGCCCGCGATGCCGGGGATCGGTCCGGCAACTCTCCGCTGGTTGGGCGACAGGCCGCGCTGCAGGACATCGGCCGCGCTCTCGACGCGGCCGAGCGCGGCTACAACTTCTTGGCGCTGATCGGCGAGCCGGGCGCGGGCAAGACGCGGCTGCTGAACGAGCTGGCGGACGCGGCCATCGCGCGGAAGCTGCCGTTCGTGGCGGGCCGCGCGGCGGAGTTCGAGCAGGAGATGCCGTTCGGCGCGGTGGTCGACGCCCTCGACGACCACCTCGAAGAGCACACGCTGAGCCTGTCCCCCGCGGCGCTGCGGCTTCTCGGGACGGTCTTTCCCGCGCTGGGCGACCTGTCCGACCCGGCTCAGATCACCGGCGGCGCCGGCTCCCCCGACTCGCACGTGGCCCGGTACCAGCTGCACCGCACCGTCCGGCACCTGCTGGAGCACCTCGCCGACCCGCACGGGCTCGTGCTGATCCTGGACGACCTGCACTGGGCCGACGACGCGACGATCGAGCTGATGGACCATCTGGTCCGGCATCCGCCGCGCGCCCGGGTGCTGGTGGCGGTCGCCTACCGCCCCGCGCAGGCGTCGCCGCGGCTGGCGGCGCTGGTGGACGCCGCGGGGCCGCAGGGCGCGCGGATCACCGCCGACCCGCTCACCCAGACCGAGGTGGCGGAGTTCCTCGGGCCGGGCGTGAGCCGGTCGCGCTGCGAGTCGCTGTTCAAGGCCAGCGGCGGCAACCCGTTCTACCTGGAGGCCCTGTCCAAGATGGGCGAGGGGGCCGGCCCGGCGGGACGTGACGAGACGCGGTTGCAGGACGAGAACGGTGTCGCGAGCCTGACCGAGGTGCCGCCCGCGGTGCGGGCCGCTCTGCAGGTGGAGCTGAGCGCCCTGCCGCCCGAGGCGCTGCTGATGGCGCGGGGCGCCGCCGTCGCCGCCGACGTGTTCGAGCCCGCCCTCGCCGCGGTGGCCGCGGAGATGGAGCAGAACGCCGCCTTGACCGCGCTGGACGTCCTGACCGGCCATGACGTGGTCCGTCCAGCGCCGGGTGGGCGGTTCAGGTTCCGGCATCCGCTGGTGCGGCACGTTGCCTACGCGTCGACGGCGGCGGGCTGGCGGATCGCCGCGCATTCACGGGTGTCGTCGCGGCTGTCGGAACTGGGCGCCCCGGCGGCCGTCCGCGCCCATCACGTGGTGCGGTCGGCGCGGTTCGGTGACCGCGAGGCGATCGGGACGCTGGTGGAGGCCGCCCGCGTCGTCGCGCTCCAGGCGCCCGGCACCGCCGCGTACTGGCTGAAGGCGGCGCTGGAGCTGATGCCGGACGCCGCCGGCGCGCAGCACCCTGACAAGACCCGCTCCCCAGATCAGACCGGCTCCCCGGACAGGACCGGGTATCCGGACAAGGTGGAACTGCTGGTCGAGCTGGCCCACATGCAGGCCGTCAGCGGCCACGCCGAGGAGGGCCGCGAGACCGCCCACACACTGCTGGGCCTGCTGCCGCCCGACGACACCGTCCGCCGCGCCCGGACGGTCCACATGTGCGCGATCATGGAACGGCAGGTCGGCCGGATCCACGAGGCCCGCGCGATCGTCCTGGACGAGCTGCGCCGCACCACCGACCGGCAGACCCCCGAGGCGGTCCTGCTGCGGATCCGGCTCGTCGCCGACCGCATCCAGCGGGCCGACGGCCGCGGGTCGCAGGCCATCCTGGACACCATCCCCGACAAGGCCCCCGGGTGGGGGCCGGGGCTGACGGCGGCGGTCGCGTCGATGCGCCCGATCGTCGCCTACGTCCGGGGGGAGGTCGAGGAGGCCATCGGGCACGCGCAGACCGCCGACCAGCTGTTCTCGGCCGCGTCCGACAACGACTTCGCCGACTGCCTGGACTGCTTCGCCTGGCTGGTGTTCGCCGAGTCGTTCCTCGGCATGTACGACCCGGCGCTGCGGCACGCGGAGCGGCTCGTGTCGATCACCCGGACGACCGGGCAGACGTTCATCCTCGGCTACATGCTGGCCGGGCAGTCCCGCGTCCTGGCGCAGCTGGGCCGCATGGAGGAGGCCGCCGCCGTCGCCGACGAGGCCGCCGCGGTCGGCCGTGACCTGCGCTCGCAGGAGGTACTGGCCTACGGGCTGATCCAGCAGTGCCTGACGGCGAGCTGGATGGGCGACCACGACCGGGCGCTGCGGGCCGGTGCGGAGGCGGTCGCCAACGACACCGGGTCGGGCGAGTGGTGGACGCACATGGCGCACGTCGCCCACGCCCTCGCGGTCGTCAACGAGGGCAGGCTGGAGGAGGGCGCCGCCGCGCTGATCGCCGCGTGCGGCGACGGCACGCTGGGCCTGGACTTCAGCACGCTGGTGATCTGCGCGGAGGCGCTCGCGGGGGTCCGCGCCGCGCAGGATGACGCCGGCGACGCCGCGAACTGGGCCGACATCGCCGAGGCGATCGCCGATCCGATGATGACCGGTGACGTCGGCCTGGCGCGGCTGACCCGCGCCCACGCGATCCGCGCCGCCGACCCGGCCGGGTCGGCGGCGCTGGCCGCCGAGGCCTCCGAGCTGCTCGCCAAGGCCGGGCGCCGCCCGGATGCGGGACGCGCCGACCTGGCCGCCGGCCTCGCGCACGCGGCCGCCGGCGACCGCGCCCGGGCCCGTGAGCGGGTCCGCGCGGCGGCGGAGACCTTCGAGGCGTGCGGGCTGCGGGGCCTGCACGCCCAGGCCGTCCGTGAGCAGCGGCGGCTCGGTGTCCGGGTGCCGGGCGGACGCTCCGCTTCGGGCACGGCCAAAGGCGCGAAGGGCACGAAGGAGAAACTGCGGTTCGGGCTGTCGCCGCGCGAGCACGAGATCGCCATGCTCGTCGTGGAGGGCTGCAGCAACCAGCAGATCGCCGAACGCCTCTATTTGAGCGTCCGGACGGTCGAGACCCACCTGTCGCGGGTGTTCGCCAAGATCGGCGTCTCCTCGCGAGTCGGGGTGGCCACCAAGATGAACCGGCCGGAGTAATCGGGCCGGAGTGATCGGGCCGCAGCGAACGGACCGCAGTGAACCGGGCGGAGTGAACCGGGCGGAGTGAACCGGGCGGAGTGAAGTGGCAAGGGTGAAACGCCCAGAGTGAACCACGCGGGCCGATTTCGACTCTTAGTTCACGTAGGTCCCGTAGGTTCGGCGCGCCCGGCGACGCACGTAAGTACGGGTTCTCCACGATGCCGAGCCGTTGTACGCGTTTGGCAAGGTTAGGGCGTCAGGAACCGGAGGGGATGGACACATGGACCAGCAGCGGATCGCGCGCTTCACCCGCGCGGGCGTCGCCGACGCCGAGGTGTCCGCCCACCCCTTCTCCACCGAGGACGGGATGGGCCTGAACCTGACCCGGTTCCGCCGCGCCGACTGCGACGATGTGGTCCTGCTGGTGCACGGGCTGACGACGTCCAGCGACATGTACATCATGCCGGAGCACACCAACCTGGTGAACTTCCTGCACGACGCCGGGTTCGGCGACGTGTGGGCGCTGGACTTCCGGATGAGCGGGCGGTTCCCGTACAACGCCGAGACCCACCGCCACAACCTCGACGACGTCGCGCTGTACGACCACCCGGCGGCGCTGGCCGAGCTGCGCCGCCACGTCGAGGGCAGGCGGGTGCACGTCATCGCCCACTGCCTGGGCTCGGTGTCGTTCTCGATGGCGCTGTTCGCCGGGACGGTCACCGGCATCACCAGCCTGGTCTGCAACAGCGTCTCGCTGACCCCGCGGACGCCGGCCTGGTCGAAGATCAAGCTGGGGTACGGGCCGGCGCTGATGGAGTACGCCGTCGGACCGTGCCACCTCGACCCGCGCTACGGGAAGGCCCCCGTGCTGACCCGCGGCTGGATGCTCGCCAAGGCGGTCGCGCCGTTCCATCGCTCGTGCGACGAGCCCGCGTGCCACATGCTCAGCTTCATGTGGGGCGGCGGGAAGCCGATCTTCTCGCACGACAAGATGTCGCCGGTCACGCACGGCCGCCTGCCCGACCTGTTCGGGGCGTGCAACGTCCACTACTACCGGCACATGCACACGATGGTGAAGGCCGGCCGGGCCGTGAAGTACGACCGCGGGAACCCGGGCCACGCGGACCTGCCGGACGACTATCTCGCGGACGCCGCGTCGGTCACCACGCCGATCCTGTTCCTCACCGGAGACCGCAACAACGTGTTCACCGACTCCAACATCGTCTGCCACCACCTGCTCGAATCGATCACGCCCGGTCTGCACGAGCTGGCGATCCTGCCCGGATACGGCCACCAGGACCCCTTCATGGGCGCGAACGCCGACGCCGAGGTGTTCCCCCAGGTCCTCGACTTCCTGAAGCGGAAGGCGAGCTGACCATGGAGCATGTAGGCGGGGAGCATGTAGGCGGAGGGCATGCGAGCGGAGCGCATGTAGGCGGGGAGCATGTGGACGCCGTCGTCGTCGGGTCCGGGTTCGGCGGGTCCGTGGCCGCGTACCGGCTGGCGGAGGCCGGACGGTCGGTCGTCCTGCTGGAGCGCGGGCAGCCGTACCCGCCGGGCTCCTTCCCGCGGTCGCCCCAGCAGATGGGGCGCGCGTTCTGGGACCCGGCCGCCGGGCTGTACGGAATGTTCGACGTGTGGCGCTTCAAGGGCTGCGACTCCGTCGTGTCGTCGGGGCTGGGCGGCGGCTCGCTGATCTACGCGAACGTGCTGCTGCGCAAGGACGAGAACTGGTTCGTCCACGACCGGCCGCTGCCCGGCGGCGGGTACGAGCCGTGGCCGATCTCGCGCGCCGACCTCGACCCGCACTACGACGCGGTCGAGAAGATGCTGGGCGCGACTCCCTACCCGCTCGACCAGGTCCCCTTCGACGACACCCCGAAGACGCACGCGATGCAGGACGCGGCGGCGGAGCTGGGGCTGCAGTGCACGCTGCCGCCGCTGGCGGTCAGCTTCGCGTCGCAGCCGGGCGGCACGCCCGCGCTGAGCCTGCCGATCGCGGACGCCGGGTACGGCAACATCCACGGCGTCCCGCGGCGGACGTGCCGGCTGTGCGGCGAGTGCGACATCGGCTGCAACGAGGGCGCCAAGAACAGCCTCGACCACACCTACCTGTCGGCGGCGGCGCACCACGGCGCCGACATCCGCACGTCTCGCGAGGTGAAGGCGCTGCGGCCGCGGCCCGGCGGCGGGTACGAGGTCGACTACGTCCACCACGCGGATCTGACGGCGGGTGAGAGCCGCCCGCCCGTCCGGACGATCACGTGCGACCGGCTGATCCTGGGCGCCGGCACCTACGGCACGACGTTCCTGCTGCTGAAGTCGCGGGAGGCGTTCCCGGGGCTGAGCGACGCGCTCGGCACCCGGTTCAGCGGCAACGGCGACCTGCTGACATTCCTGATGCGGGCCAAGGACCGCAACCGGGTCCGGCCGCTGAACGCCAGCCGCGGCCCGGTGATCACCACCGCGATCCGGCTGCCGGACGAGCTGGACGGCGTGCCCGGCGCCGGCCGCGGCGCCTACATCGAGGACGGCGGCTACCCCGGGTTCACCGACTGGATCGTCGACGGCATCGACATCGGCAACGACTTCGAGCGCGCGGTGAAGTTCCTGTGGGACCGGTTCACCGACCTGTTCCGGGACGCGCCCGACACCAACCTGTCCAAGGAGATCTCGGACCTGATCGGCAACGGGGCCCTCACGGTCAGCTCGCTGCCGCTGCTCGGCATGGGCCGCGACTCCGCCGACGGGCGGCTGCACCTGAAGGAGGGACGGCTCGCCGCCGACTGGACGGCGGAGACCAGCGAGGAACTGTTCAGCCGGGTCCGCAAGACCATGCAGCGCATCGCGGACGTCCTCGGCGCCGACTACGCCGACAACCCGATGTGGTTCCGCAAGCGCATCATCACCGTCCATCCGCTGGGCGGCGCCCCCATGGGCGTCCACCCGGGCGAAGGCGTCTGCGACGCCTTCGGCGAGGTGTTCGGGTTCCCGGGCCTCTACATCGCCGACGGGGCGGCGATGCCGGGACCGGTGGGCCCGAACCCCTCGCTCACGATCGCCGCGCAGGCCGACCGGCTGGCCACGCGGCTGCTTGAGGACGCGTCCGCACAACGGGGTGCGGGCGGCTCCGCCACGACCGTCCCGTCTGCCACGGGGGCCGAGCCGGTCGGGGGAACCGGCTCGCCGGACGGGGCGGGGAACGGCTCGGCGTACGGTCCGGATTCGGGGCGCCACGGAGGGACACGGGGACCGTCCACCGTGGCGGCGGACCGTACGTCGCTGTCGTTCACCGAGGAGATGAAGGGGTTCGTCACCTACGGGGAGACCGATCCGCGGATCGGTGAGCTCGCCGACGGCCGCCGCCCGCTGTCGTTCCGGCTGACGATCACCGCGGAGGACACCGACCGGTTCCTGTCCGAACCGGGCCACGAGGCGCGCGCCGAGGGGTGGGTCGACGCCGCCGGCCACGGGGGCCGGTGTCCCGTGGAACGCGGCACGTTCAACCTGTTCGTCGCCCCCGGCGGGCCCGGGGCGGATGACGGGCGCGGGCAGGTTGACCGGCGGCTGATGAAGTACCGGCTGTTCTACACCGACGGCGATGGCGCGCGGCGCACGCTGAGCGGGCAGAAGGACGTCCTGCACGGGCCGCCGACGCGGATCTGGCCGGACACGTCCACGCTGTACGTGCGGGTGCTGGACGGCCATGTCGGTGAGGACGAGGAGGACGGCGCCGAGGTCGTCGCGGCGGGTGTGCTGCACATCCAGCTGACGGACTTCGCGCGGCAGCTCACGACGTTCCGGACGGCGGGGCCGGGCGGAGTGGAGAAGCTGCTGAGCTTCGGCAGGTTCTTCGCCGGTGAGCTGTGGGAGGTCTACGGCCCCGATCCCGTGTGAGCGGGAGGGGCCCGACGGGGGCCATGTTCGTGCAGGCCGAGGGAACTGCGGGGTGCTCTCGGCCTGCACCTTTTCGCCGGAGGTCGCGCGGGGGGTCGCGCGGCCTCCGGCCCCATGGTGTCCGGGGGGACGCCGCCGGACCCTGGCGTGTCCGCCGGGCTCAGATGTCGCCGGCCTGGCGGGCGGGGCAGTCCGGGGGGCACTTCTCGACGTGCGCGGGCAGCCAGCGGGTGAAGGCCGAGATCATGTGCCGGAACACGAACCGCATCAGCGGGCCGGTGCCGGGGATCAGCGGCTCGAGCTCCGCCTCCCAGCGGATGGCGGTACCGGAGTCGCGGGCCTCCAGGTGGACGTCCGACCGGTAGCGGCGGACGGGCAGCCCCGACAGGGCGATGTAGGCGAAGTGCGTGTACGGCTCGCAGACGACGGTCTGCTCGCTGGCGGGCCCGATCTTCTTGACCGTCCCGACGCCGTAGGTGGTCGTGTCGCCCTTGCGTGTCTGCTTGGCGGAGGTGGGGAACCTGCCCCACGCGCTCCACGCCTCGGGGACGGCCAGATGCCGGAACAGTTCCTCGGGCGTGGCGGTGGACGTGGCGGTGGCCTGGATCATTACCGAAAGGTAGCCAGCCGGGCACCGCGGACACAAGCGCCCCTCCCCGTCTGTGTCAGTGACCACTTGCATGCGTGCAATTCGGTGCGCCCGTATCGGTGCGCCCGTATCGGTGCGGACGCGGTCAGCGGGCGATGCCGTACAGGCGCTCGACGCGGAGGCGGATGACGAGGCGGCGGTCCTCGACCATGGCGCGGCGGTAGTCGTCCCAGTCGGGGTGTTCGCCGCGGATGTCCCGGTACACCGCGACGAGTTCCTCCACGGCCGCGTCGCCGGGGTCGGCTGCGACGGCCGACAGGTCGGCGCCGCCCTCGGCGACCGCGTACGACCAGCCGTCCGGTGAGCTGACGTGCAGGCTCGCCCGCGGGTCGCGGGCCAGGTTGCGGGCCTTGGCGCGGTCGGCGGTGACGGAGATCCGGACGAGCCGGCGGTCGGGATCGAAGTGGTAGTTGATGTTGGACAGCTGTGGCCGCCCGTCGCGCTTGAGGGTGGCCAGCACCCCGAGGTCGCGTTCCGCCACCAGCTTCGCCAGCGCCGCGTCGTCCGCCATCGTCCGCCTCCGTTGGGTAGTTCCGGTTTCCGTCGACAACCCCGCGGCGGATCGATCCCTTCCCGCCCCCGGGAGGGGATCCGGGCGGGCTACCTGGACGCGAGGGCGGGGAAGTCGAGGACGCGGGCGCCGGGGGCCGGCCCGATGTCCGATCCGTCCCGCTCACCGCCCGCGTCGCCCGCATCGTCGCGGCCGTCGCGGCGGGCCGCGCGGCCGGTGAGGATGTGGCCGCGGAACGACGCGCCCTTCGCGGTCACCTTGATGGCCTGGAACGCCCCCGGCGGCAGTGCGCAGAACCCGGTGCGGACGACGTCCTCGAACAGCGAGTCGGAGACGACGTAGGCCAGGTCGCGGTCCGCGTCGTCCACCAGCAGGCGGCGCAGCGGCGCGGCGTCCAGCAGCCGCTGGACGACGATGGGCGCGTCGCCGGCGGGCCCGAACGGCCCGGCCGTCAGCGTGCCGTGGTGCAGGGAGAGCCGCACCCGCAGCCTGAAGCGGCCCGCGTCCCGGTTGACCTCCCGCAGTGCCTCGGCGAGGCGGATGACGAAGTCGCCGGCCACCGGTGCGGGGTCGATCCCGTCCGGCAGCGTGGCGAGTTCGCCGTCCCCGCCGACCTGTTTGTCCCAGCGGCCGCGGTCGAGGCCGACGCCGCGTGCCGCGTGGTCGAGCGCGTCCGACAGCTGTCGCTGCGCGAGCAGCTGCTCGCGTGTGTCGCGCTTGCTGTACCCCTGGATGTCCACCGCCAGCAGCAGGCGGTAGATGAGCTGCGTGTTCCCGTTCCCTTTCATCACCATGCCGATCCGCCCCTCGGTCCTGTGTGGGCAAATGGGCCTGATGCCCGCATTCGCTCCAAGCGTGGAGTGAGCGTTGCCCGGCGGAGGTCCGCCGCGGTGGGTCGTCTGGCTGGTGGGTCGTCTGTGGGTCGTCCGGCATTAGGACGCGGCCGGCGGGCGGCACGCGCCAGAGGTAAGGAAAAGGTAGCGAACTAGTAAGGGCTGAACTGGAAAATCCATGGTGAATCCATGGTGAATCGTGCGCCGTTGAACCTCCGGCCGCCGGGATCCCGTACTGCCTCCCAACGTGACACCAGGCTCACGGTCACCGCGTCGCCCAGCCCCCGCACCCGCCGGAGACCCCCGATGGCCCACAGATCACCGACCGCCGTGTCGGCCGCGCGAGAACGACCCGCCGGCCCGTGGAGCTGGTTCCGCGGCCCGCAACCCTCGGGCGGTGTCGACGACCAGGTGATCGTGACCGAGCTGTACCGGGTGTACGGCCGCCCGCTGCTGTCGTTCGTGCTCCGCCTCACCGGCGGCGACCGGCACTGGGCCGAGGACGTCGTGCAGGAGACCATGATCCGCGCGTGGCGCAGCGCGCACCAGCTCGACGAGAACGCGGCCTCGCTGCTGCCGTGGCTGGCGACGGTCGCCCGCCGGATCGTCATCGACGACCAGCGCCGCAAGAACGCCAGGCCGCAGGAGGCGGGCGAGGGCCCGCTGGAGAACATGCGCGTCCCCGACGGGTTGGAGGATCTGCTGCGCTCCGTCGTCGTGTCCGAAGCCCTCCTCGCGCTGTCCCCGGCCCACCGCGAGATCCTCAACGAGACGTTCTTCCGGGACCGTTCGGTGAACGAGGCGGCCAAGCATCTCGGCATCCCCGTGGGCACCGTGAAGTCCAGGGTCTACTACGCGCTCCGGGCGCTGCGCGTCGCCCTGGAGGAGAGGGGTGTGACGCCATGAGCGCGGACATGCTGCACATCGACGTCGGCGCCTACGCCCTCGGCCTGCTGGAGGAGCCCGACAGGCGCGCGTTCGAGGCGCACCTGCCGACGTGCGCCGCCTGCCACGAGGAGCTCGGCGAGCTGCGCGGGATCGCCCGGACGCTGGACGGCATCGGGCCGATCGCCGAACCGGCGGGCGCGATCCCGGTGCCGCCGGAGCCCGCGGTCGTTTCGGACCTGATGCGGCACCGGGTCCGCAAGCAGCGGCGGTACCGCGCGGCGCGGGCGTTGGCCGCGGCCGCCGCCGGGGTCGTCCTGCTCGGCGGGGCGCTCGGCACCGGGTTCACGCTCGGCGCCGACCGGGAACAGGAACCGCCGGCACAGCCCGACACCGGCACCGCCGCGCTGCTGCGGGACGGCGACCAGGTGTCGGCGTCCGACGCGGGCACCGGCGTGACCGGGACGGTCGCGATGCAGGGCAAGGCGTGGGGGAGCCGGATCGGGCTGAAGCTCAGCAAGGTCCGCGGACCGCTGCAGTGCGAGCTGGTCGCCGTGGACGGGCGGGGCGACGCGCACACGGTCGCCGGCTGGTCCGTACCCGCCAAGGGGTACGGGCTGCCCGGGTCCGCGCAGCCGCATCTGACGCTGCAGGGCGGCACGGCGTTGAACCCCGAGGAGATCAGCCGGTTCGAGGTCCGGACCATCGGTGAGGGCCGCACGCTGCTGACCGTCCCGGCGTAGGCCCGGCGGATACGACCGCGCAGGCAGACCAGCGGCGCGTTCCCACGGCCCGGCCGCACCGGCCCGCGGGAACGCGCCGCCGCCCTGCGTACCGGGGCCCTGCGTACCGGGGCCCTGCGTACCGGGCCCTGCGTACCGGGGCCTGCCTACCGGGGCCTACCTACCGGTGCCTGCCTACCGGGGCCTTACGTACCGGGGCCGCGTGTCTCATAGGCTGATGTGGTGAGTGCGATCCGATCGTCCGCGAGCCCGGAGCTGATGCTGCCGGGGCTGCGCGAGGTGTACGCGGCCTACGTCCGGGAGGCCGGCGCCCTGCCGTCGCTGCCCGGCCCGCTGCAGGCGGAGGTGTGGGTGTCCGCGCAGCTCGGCGGCCTGGAGGCCGCGGCCCCGCACGTGCAGGGGCGGCGCGCCGCGCTCGGCGACCTGATCACCTGCCTGCGGGCGGCGGCGACTCCGGGCGCGCGAGCCTTCCTGCGGGCACTCGCCGTGATCGGCCCGGTGGAGGGACGCAAGGCGGCGGGACGCGCGGCCGACGGGCTCGGGGACGTCCCGGCGGCGCCCTGGGAGGGGTCGCTCGGACGCGTCGTCCCAGGCCAGGTGTGGCTGATCCAGGAGGGGCCGCTGGACGGCGACCGCCTCGTCTGCGAGTTCCGCTACGAGGACGCGGGCACGCGCGGCATGCACGCACTGGCGGTGCGGATGTCGCACGGGGACGCCCCCTCCGAAGTGGTGATCGTCGGGGACGTCCCGGCGCTGATGGGGGCGGCGCGGCAGGCGATGCAGGCGGAGCTGTGCGTCGTCCAGCCCTACGACCCCGCGGCCGTCGGGCCGAGGCTCCGCGCCGCCCTCGGCAACGCGGAGCCGCTGCCCGAGGGGTGTTATCCGGCGCTGGCGCTGGCTCGCCACCGCGCCGCCCTCCTGCCCGGCGGCTGACCGGGCGGCCGGGCCGGCGGCGTGGCACCGGCCTCGTGGCCGAGTACGGCTAGCGGCCCATGGCGCGGTAGCGGCGCACCGACAGCGGGATGAACACCGCCGCGATCACCAGCGGCCACACCAGGGCCATCAGGACGCTGTGCTGCGCCGCCCACGAGGCGCCCGTCTCCGCGTGCCCCGGGGCGCCGAACAGGTCCCGGCACGCGGTGACGGTCGCCGACATCGGGTTCCACTCGGCGATCGCGCCCAGCCAGCCCGGCATCGTGCTCGGCGCGATCAAGGCGCTGGACAGGAACCCGATCGGCCACACCAGGATCTGGATCGCCGCGACCGACTCCGGTCCCTTGGCGATCAGGCCGAGGTAGATGCCCAGCCACACCAGCGAGAACCGCAGGAGCAGCAGGAGCCCGAACGCGGCGAGGGCGCCCGCGGCGCCGTCGTGGACGCGCCAGCCGATCAGCACGCCGCACACCGCCATGACGGCCAGGGCGGCGACCGAGTGCAGCATGTCGGCGGTGGCGCGTCCCACGACGACGGCGGACTGGGCCATCGGCATCGCCCGGAACCGGTCGGTCACCCCCTTGGCGGCGTCACCGGCGACCGCGGCGAACGTCGTCTCCACGCCGAACGCCATCGTCAGCGCGAACATGCCGGGGACGATGAACTCGCGGTAACCGCCGCCGCCCGGGACGTCCATCTGGCCGCCGAACAGGTAGCCCATCATCAGCACGACCATCACGGGGAACAGCAGCGCGAGGGCCACCTCGCCGGGCCGCCGCGCCCAGTGCGCGAGGGCCCGCCCGGTCAGCGTGCGGCCGTCGGCGACGGCCCACCGCAGGGTCTGGACGCTCATGAACGCACCCCCTCCCTGTCGTCGCCGGCGTACTCGTCGCCGGCGGTGTCGGTGTTGTCGGTGTCGGTGTTGTCGGTGTCGGTGTTGTCGGTGTCGGTGTCGGTGTCGGTGCCGGTGTCGGTGCCGGTGTCGGTGAGGTGCAGGAACACCTCGTCCAGCGTGGGGCGGCGCAGGCCGATGTCGGCGACGGTGATGCCCGCCTCGTCCAGGGCCCGGACGGCCTCGGTCAGCGTCGCGGCGCGGCCGGTCACCGGCGCCCCGATTCGCAGGGCCTCGGCGTCCACGTCGACCTCGCCGGACGCGACGCGTCCGACGATCGCGGCGGCGGCGGTGAGCGACCCGGGGTCGTCCAGGACGACCTCGATCCGGTCGCCGCCGAGCCGTGCCTTCAGCGTGTCGGGGGTGCCCTCGGCGATGGCGCGGCCGTGGTCGATCACGGAGATCCCGGTGGCGAGCCGGTCGGCCTCCTCCAGATACTGGGTGGTGAGCAGGACGGTCGTGCCGCCGTCCACCAGGGTGCGGATCGCGTCCCACACCTCGTTGCGGCCGCGCGGGTCGAGGCCGGTGGTGGGCTCGTCCAGGAACAGCACGGGCGGTGCGAGGATCATGGACGCGGCCAGGTCGAGGCGGCGCCGCATGCCGCCGGAGTACTCCCCGGCGGGCCGGTCGGCGGCGTCGGTGAGCCGGAACCGCTCCAGCAGCTCGTCCGCCCGCCGCCGCGCCCGTTTCGCGCCGAGGTGGTAGAGGCGGGCGAACATGACGAGGTTCTGGCGTCCGCCGAGCACCTCGTCGACCGCCGCGTGCTGCCCGACGAGGCCGATCCTGGTGCGCACCTCGGCGGCCTCGCGCACCACGTCGTGCCCGGCGACGCGGGCGGTCCCCCCGTCCGGCGCGGTCAGGGTCGTCAGGATCCGGACGGCGGTGGTCTTGCCGGCGCCGTTCGGGCCGAGCAGCCCGTGCACGGTGCCGGCGGGCACGCGCAGGTCGAGCCCGTCCAGGGCGCGGGTACCGCCGTAGCGCTTGCGCAGGCCCTCGGCTTCGACCGCGAACCGTGATTCGGCCACGCGTCCTCCCCAGCTGTGTGCGCCAAAACTATGTACGCAGTACGGATTTACCATCGGGAGCAATATAACGTACTAGGTACAGAGTTTCATCCCTGGAAGGATGCAGCGGGTGACGACCGAGTACAGCGGGGCCGGTGATCCCCGCCGCAGCCTGGAGCTTCTCTGGGGGGTCAGGGAGGCTCCCAAGCGCGGCCCCAAGCCCCGCCTGACCGCCGAGAAGATCGTCCGCGCCGCGATCGGGGTGGCGGACGCCGAGGGCCTGGACGCCCTGTCCATGCGCCGCATCGCCGAGGACCTGGACGTGTCCGCCATGTCGATCTACACCTACGTCCCGGGCAAGGCCGAGCTGATCGACGTGATGGTGGACCGTGCGTTCGGCGAGCTGTCGCCGCCGTCCCACACCGGCTGGCGGGCGCGGCTGGACCACATCGCCCGCGACAACTGGGCGCTGTTCCACCGCCACCCATGGCTGCTGCGGGTGACCCTCGCGCGCCCGCCGATGGGCCCGAACACGATCGCCAAGTACGAGCACGAGCTGAGCGCCGTGGAGGGCGTCGGCCTCACCGACCTGGAGATGGACTCGGTCGTCGCCCTCGTCACCGGCTTCGCCGAGAGCGCCGCCCGGGTCTCGGTCAACGCCGCCGAGGCCGAGCGCCGCAGCGGCATCAGCGACATGCAGTGGTGGGAGGCCGTCGCACCCGTCCTGGACGCTTTCGTGAACGAGGACGACTACCCGCTCGGCACCCGCGTCGGCACAGCCGCCGGGGCGGAGTACGGCTCCGCCATCGCACCCGGCCGCGCCTTCGAGTTCGGCCTGGCCCGCGTCCTGGACGGCATCGAGGTCCTGATCAGCTCCCGCTAGCGCGCTTGGTCCGCTTCGTCGGGACGGCCCCGGCCGGGTCCTCGGGCCACGGATGCTTCGGGTAGCGTCCGCGCAGCTCGGCCCGGACGGCCTTGTAGCCTTCGCGCCAGAACGAGGCCAGGTCCGCGGTGACCGCCGCCGGGCGTCCCGCCGGGGACAGCAGGTGCACGACCAGCGGCACCCGCCCGCCCGCGAGCCGGGGCGCCGCGTCCCACCCGAACAGCTCCTGCAGCTTCACCGCCAGGACGGGCCGCTCCGGCGCGTAGTCCACCCGGATCCGCGACCCGGACGGCACCTCGACCCGCTCGGGCGCGTACTCGTCGAGCCGCCTCGCCTGCTCCCACGGCAGCAGCCCGCGCAGTATCGCCGCGACGTCGAGGCGCCGCAGGTCGGCCCGGCGCCGCGCGCCCGCCAGCCACCCGGGGGCGCCCTCCAGCAGCGCATCGTCGCCGACGTCGGGCCACGGCTCGCCGAGCGCCTCATGCAGGAACGCGAGCCGCTCCCGCAGGGCGACGGCGGCCGGCGTCCAGTTCAGCAGGCCGAGCCCTTCGGCGCGCACCCCGTCCTGCAGCGCCGCCCGCACCCGCTCCGGATCGGGGTTCCGCAGCGGCGCCGCCTCCAACTCGATCGCGCCGAGCCGCTCGACCCGGCGGGCCGCCACATCCCCGTCCCGCCAGGCGATCTCCTCGGCGGTCTCCAGCAGCGGCGCCGCGGCGAACCGCGCCACGTCCTCGTCGATCACCACGGCCTGCCGCACCCGCGCCGACGCCGACCCGGCGGGGCGGTCGGCCGCCGCGACCGCGAGCCACTCCGGCCGCGCCGCGGCCAGCGCGGACCCGCCGGCGAGCACCGCCCCCGTCCCGGACGCCATCAGGTGGCCGCTTCCCCGCCGCGCCCGCGCCACCCGCTCCGGGAACGCCAGCGCCACCACGACCCCCGCAACGGCGTCGTCCCCGCGCCCCGCCCAACGCGAGGCCGTCCGCCTCGCCGCCGGCGCTCCCCGGCCGGGCGGGCGGTCCCGCCGGGACGTCCCGCCACCGCCGGCGTCTCCCCCGCCGACCACGTCGGCGCCGGCGGCCGCGCTCACATCGGGCGGCGCGTCCCCGGCGGGCGGTCGGCCGGCGGCGTGGAGACGTGCCGTGAGGGCGTTGCGGAGGCGTTTGGTCTCGTCGCGCCAGCGGGCCGCGTGGGCGTCGGCGGGGCGGCCCGCGCGGCGGAGCGCGCGCCAGGTGGCGGTGAGGTCGTCACCGGCGGAACGGGGCGGAGGTTCGGACAGCAGGGCGACGATCTCGGCGGCGGCGCCGGCTCCGACCTCGGAGGCGCCGTCGATCAGGGCGCGGGCCAGGCGGGGGTGGAGGCCGACGCGGGCGAGGGCGCGGCCGCGGTCGGTGACGCGGCCGCCGTCCACGGCGCCGAGGGCGCGCAGGGTGGTCCGGGCGGCGTCCAGGGCGGCGGGCGGCGGCGGGTCGGGGAGGGCGAGGCCGCCCGCGCCGGGGTCGCCCCAGCAGGCGGCCTGGAGCGCGAAGCCGGTGAGGTCGGCCAGTTCGATCTCGGGGCGGGGCCGGGCGGGCAGGCGTTCGTGCTCGGCCTGCGTCCAGCAGCGGTAGACGGCGCCGGGGGCCTCGCGTCCGGCGCGTCCGGCGCGCTGACCGGCGGTGGCGCGGGACGCGCGGACGGTCGTCAGGGCGCCGAGGCCGCGGGCGTGGTCGGTGCGGGGTTCGCGGGCGAGGCCGCAGTCCACGACCGCCCGGACGCCGGGGACGGTGAGGCTCGACTCGGCGACGGAGGTGGCGAGCACGACGCGCCGCTGGTCGGAGGGGGCGAGGACCGCGTCCTGCACCGCCGGCGGCGCCTGCCCGTGGACCTGCAGGACGTCGGCGGGGACGCCGCCGAGCAGGCCCGCGACGCGGGCGATCTCACCGGCGCCCGGCAGGAAGCACAGGACGTCGCCGGCGCGTTCGGCCAGGGCGCGGCGGACGGTGGCGGCGACGTGGTCGAGCAGCGCCGGGTCGACGCGCATGCCGTGCGGCGGCGGGACGGGCCGGGGCGGCGGAGACCAGATCGTCTCGACGGGGTGCAGCGCGGCCGCGGTCTCCACGACGGGGGCCGCGCCGCCGTCACCGCCGAGGAGGCGCGCCCACGGGCCGGTGTCGGCGGTGGCGGACGCTGCGACCAGCCGCAGGTCGGGGCGGAGGGCGGCGCGGACGTCCAGCAGGAACGCCAGCGCCGTGTCGGCGTCCAGGTGCCGCTCATGGCATTCGTCCAGGATCACCGTGCCGATGCCGGCGAGTTCGGGGTCCGACTGGAGTCGCTGCAGGACGACGCCCGTGGTGACGACATCGACGCGGGTGCCGGGACGGGTCTCTCCGCGGACGGTGACGCCGACCCGGCCGCCGGGGCGTTCGCCGAGGAGCCAGGCCATGCGGCGGGCGGCAGCGCGGGCGGCGAGGCGGCGCGGTTCCAGAACGAGGACCTTGCCGCTGGTGGGCGGGCCGGGGGCGCGCGGGCCGTCCTGCCGGGGCGCGAGCGCGAGTCCGGCGAGCGCGAGGGGGACGAGCGTCGTCTTGCCCGTCCCGGGAGGCGCCGCGAGCACGGCCGCGCCGCGCTCGTCCAGGGCCGCGCGCAAGGCGGGGACGGCGTCGCGGACGGGCAGGCTCTCGGCGGCGCGGAGGTGCATCCGACCAGTGTGCCCGGTGCCGGTGAGTGATCGTTCATGCCGGAAAAGCAACCGAAACGAAAAAGGCTCCGAGCGTTGCGGTGATAGTTGCACCGTGCCTTTCAGCCATTCGTGGTGGACACTTAAAAGTTTTCCCCGGGAATCGGAGCCGCAACCACGGGAAACGCCAGGTGGGCAATGATGTCAAGACCCGCGCTTGCCTTTCCGTTTGGTTTACGTCACCTTGCGAACTGTAGCGACAATGCCGAACGCATCCCCATAATGAGGGCGTCATCGCAGGGTGCTGGGAGGTTCGTCATGATCGGCAGCTCCATCTACCTGAGGGACCGGGCCGCGTTCACCGGCGGTTCCCCCCAGGCGGTATACGAGGAGCTCTGGCAGCGCGGCCGAAAAGGTAGATTGCGGACCCGCGCAATTCTGGCGGGCGCGACGCTCATACTGTGCGGACTGCTCGTCAACGCCGTATTCGGAATCGCGATGGCCGCCGCGGTGGCGTCCGCGGACGCGTTCGTCCATTGGCGCCTTTACAGCGCGTCCAGCGTGTGGCGGCGCGGGCTGCGCGGCGAGCAGCGGATGAACCGGCTGCTGCGCCACACCCTGGAGCGGCGCGGGTACCGGGTCCTGTACGAGCGGACCGTCCCCGGGCACGGGCAGGCCGACGAGCTGGTGGTCGGGCCGGGCGGCGTGTGGCTGGTGCACAACGAGGCGTGGCACCCGGAGGCGGAGATCTCCCAGCACGGGGGCAGGCTGTTCATCGACGGCCGGACCCAGTCCAAGCTGGTCGGTGCGGTGACCGCCCGCGCCGACGCCGCCGCCGAACTGATCTCGCAGGTCACCGAGGTGCCGGTGAAGGTGACGCCGGTACTGGCCGTGCACTGCGGCAAGCTCGTCAGGACGCCGTTCACCGCGGACGGGATCGTGTTCGCGCCGCCGCTGAGGCTGATCCGCTGGATGAGCCGCAACCCGTCCGCCGACCGCTCCCCCGACGAGGTCGAGGCGATCACCAGGGCCGCCGTCCACGCGCTCCCCATCGGCGGCCGCATCACCCCGCCCGCGGCCGCCGCGTGACCGGGCCGGCGGCCCTCACACACCTGTGGCCGGAGGGCTCACACGCCGCCGCCCACAGGGCGCCCACCGCCCGTTTCGGGCCCGCCACCCAGACGGGCGGTGCGGCGCAACCACAGCAGCCCCGCGACCGGGAGCACCAGCGGAACGAATCCGTACCCGCGCCCGAAGGCGGACCAGACGGTCTCGTCGGGGAACGCCGCGGAGTCGGTGAGGCTGAGCGTTCCCACGATCAGCACACCGGCCAGCTCGACGCTGCAGGCCGCTACGGCGACCCGGAACGACGTCCGGCCGCCGAGGGCCAGCGCGACCGTCGCCAGGACGTAGACGGCCGCGGCGAACGCCGACAGCGCGTAGGCGGCCGGCGCGTCGGCGAACCGGGTGGCGATCTGCACACCCGCGCGCGCACCGGCCGCGAGCGCGAAGATCCCGTAGACGGCGACCAGCACCCGTCCCGGCCCGCCGCCGGTGCTGGGGCGGGCCGCGCTGGGGCGGGCCGCGCCATCCTTGCCGTCCTTGCCGCCCGTGCGGGCGTCGGCGCCGGCGCGGATGCCGTCGCCCGCACGGGCCTCGCGGGCGCCGTCGGGTTCAGCCACCGGTGCCGCTCCACAACTGGTTCATCCGAACCATCATGACGGCGACCACCAGCCCGGCGACCACGATCACGCCGGGCCCCCACCGGGTGCGTTCCAGCAGGCCCCACCCGGCGCCCGCGAGGGGGATGAGCAGGACGCCGACGAGGTAGCCGATGAAGGTGGCGGAGCTCTCGGGGCCCTCGTCGCCGGACAGCCTGACGAACCCGACGACGGCCTGCGCGATCAGGAGGACCTCCAGCACGCCGAGGGCGGCGAGGTCCCCGGTCCCCATCGGACGGTTGCGCAGGGTCGTCACCAGGGCGTAGCCGGCGACGAGCAGCGCCACCACGATGATCACGGTGGCCAGGACGTTCGTCACGGCACAGAGAGTACTACCGGTCGTAGAGGACGGCACCGCGCCGCCGCCCGATTTGCGGCGGCATGTGGAGCGGCATGGGGGGCGGCGTGGCAGCATGGCGGGGGATGAACGCGCTGCAGTGGCTGAACATGACCCGGCATGGCGAAAGCACCGGCAACCTCGCCTACCGGGCCGTGGAGGGCACCGACGCCGAGGAGGCCGGCATCCCCGAGCGGGACGCCGACGTGCCCCTGTCGGACACCGGCCGCGCCCAGGCGGCGACGCTCGGCCGCTGGCTCGCCGCGCTCCCCGAGGACGAGCGGCCGACGCTGGTCGTGTCCTCCCCCTACGTGCGGGCCCTGGACACCGCGACGATCGCGCTCGCCCAGACGGCCTACGCCGCCCCGCAGGACCCTGGCGGGCTGCGGCCGCGGGTGGACGAGCGGCTCCGCGACCGCGAGCAGGGCGCACTGCAGGGCCTCACCGCCGTCGGCGTCGAACGCCGGTTCCCCGACGAGGCGGAACGGCTGCGGCACCTCGGCAAGTTCTACTACCGGCCGCCCGGCGGGGAGTCGTGGGCCGATCTGGCCCTGCGGCTGCGCAGCTTCTACCGCGATCTGGAGGCCGAAGCCCCAGGCGGGCGGGTCCTGGTCGTCGCGCACGACGCGATCGTCGTGATGACCCGCTATCTGGTGGAGGACCTGACCGAGGAGGAGGTCATGGAGATCGAGAAGGAGACGGTCGGCAACGCCTCCATCACCCGGTGGTGCCAGGACGGCTCGGGCCTGCAGGCCGTCCGCTACAACGACTGCGCCCACCTGGTCAACGCGGGCATCTCCGCCCCGTGACCCCGGCGCCGCGCCGCCGGCCGGCCGCGCGTCAGATCTCGCCGTCGAGAAGGCGGTCGCTGCGGGAGGCGACGGCCGCGAGCCGCGGGTCCCCCGGCGGCAGGACGGCGCCGAGCCGCTCCAGCACCTCCAGGTCGGCGCGGCCGGGCTCGGTTTGGGCGTAGGTCCACAGCGTGTCGCCGCATCCCCGGTCGAGCACCTGCCGCCGGACCCGCACCGCCAGCTCGTCCCGCTCGGCCCGGACGGCGGGCGCGTCGGAGCGGGGCAGCAGCTCGCCGGTGTACAGCCGCACGGCCGCGGCGACGTCGCCGCCGTCGTCCAGGAGCCGCCGCACGGTGAGGAAGTCGGCCTCGACCACGCACCCGAGCCGGTAGGGGCGGGCGGAAACGATGCCGCCGAACTGCTGGCGGAGCCGGTGGATCTCGGGCCGGACGGTCGCGGCGCTGCCGTCGTCGCCGTACAGGCACAGCGCCAGCCCGTCGCCGGTCAGGCCCCGGGGGTGCAGGGCGAGCAGCGCGAGGATCTCGGCGTGCCGCAGCGTCAGGATGACCGGCCGGCCGGCCAGGCGGGCGTGCGGGCGGCCGTCGCCGAGGAACGACAGTGTCAGCGGCGGCCCCCCGCCGGCCGCGGTCCGTGCCGCGTCCCGCGCGGAGGGGCGCCGGCCGGGCGGTACGTCGCGGCCGGGGCGGGCGCGGAGACCGGCCGGGCGCAGCAGGAACGCTTCGCCGAGCGGCTCGGCGACGGCGGCGCGGCCGTCGGGCAGAGTGACCGTCCCGCCGGACTCGGGGACGTTCACACGCCGCCCCCGCCACCCCGCCGGACCGGAACCCGCGGAGCCCGCGGAACCCGGGGCGGCCGGGTCGGCCGGGTCGGTGAGGATGCGGCCGGTGGCGGTGACGAGCACACCGCCGTCCCGCAGCCCCCGCAGGTGCGGCAGGAGCCGCTCGCGCAGCCGCTCGTCCCGCTGCCGCATCTCGTTCTCCAGCCGCGACTCGGCGAGCCGCGCGGCGGTCGCGACGAGCGCGACGGCCGCAGGATGCAGCGCATGCACGGTCGCGCTGACGTCGATGCAGCCGATCACCCGCCCGGAGTCGGGGTCGGTGATCGGGGCGCCCGCGCACGACCAGCAGTGCAGGACGTGCGCGACGTGCTCGGCGGCGTACACGAACTCGGGGCGGCCGGTGGCCAGGGCGGTGCCGATGCCGTTGGTCCCGACGGCGTCCTCCGCCCAGCGGAACCCCTCGGTCAGCCCGATCGCGTCGGCGGCGCGGCGCGCGGCGGGCGGGCCCTGCGTCCATAGCACGTGCCCGGCCTCGTCGGTGATCACCATCAGGTGCTCGGTCTCGTCGGCGACCCTCCGCAGCAGCCCCTCCAGCATCGGCAGATGCCGTTCGAGGGGGTGGGCGCCGCGCGCGTCGGCGACGACGTCCCGGTCGAACACCAGCGGCGCCGCCGGCACGGTCACGTCGACGCCGGCGTCCCGGGAGCGCCGCCACGACTCGGAGATCGGCGGCCGCACGGCCACCGGCTTGCGCACCATGAGCGAAACCTTTTTCGTCCTCGGCAGGAGCTGCAGGGCAGGGCTCTGGCGACACGCCCGGCGAAAGGCTCAGCCCTTTCCCCGGAGCGAACCTCGGCCCGTCCGAGGATCAGCCCATCCGCGGGGGCGGCGCAACCGATTCGCGATATGTCGCCAACCCGAATCCGGCACGGTGCGTGACCGAATCGTCGCAACGTGCATGCAACCTGAGCATGCGTACCGTGGGCCCGCGCTGGGAGCCGACGGGCCATCGTGCGGCCCCGCCGTCCCGCACGCATCGGGGGGGGAATGCGGGCGGGACGGCGGGCTCCCGGCATCACGGGGAGGACGAACGACGCATGCTCTGCCTGACCTGTCACCGTGTCCGCCCGGCGCTGAGCCGGGCCGACTACACCGCCGAACGCGCCTGGCTCATCGTCCGGCGGGGCCTGTGCACGTGCAGCGGGCCGCCGCCGCACGCCACCCGCGCCGCGGCCGTTCGAAAACCCACCCGGACCGCCAAATAAACAACGCGGTTCATAAAATGTTCACGCCCGGTTGGCCTAGAGTTTAAGGAGAATCCATTCGCCCTGCCCCTTGGAGGGAGCGCCATGACCTTGATCCCGGGTCTCGTCCGCCGCGCCGCCGCCGAGGCGGAGCGCCATGTGCGCGAGGGCGCCTGCCTGCTCGGCAGGCTCGGGCGAGATCTGGAACGGTCGGCGGAACTCGGGCGGCTCCTGCCCGCCTACATCGAACGCATGGCGAGTCTGGAGCAGGCCGTCCGGCACCAGGACGCCGAGCTGCGGGCACTGCGCACCGAGCTCGACTCGCTCGTCGGGCAGCTCAACGACCGGCTGCTGCCGCGCATCGACGAGCGGATGGACGACACCGAGCGTGACCTGGCCTCCGTCGCCACCAGCCTGATCCGCACCGGCCGCGACACCGCCGCCCACCGCACCCGGCTGGAGACCGCCGAGCGGCGCATCACCGACCTGCGCACCAAGATCGCGCAGCTGGAGCAGCGGACCGGCCTGTGGCGCGACCTCCAGGCCACCATGGCGCGGCTCGGCGACGACCTCGACGCCGTGCGCGCCCGGATGGCGCTGCGCTCCGCCGATCCCCCGGCCGACGCCGCGCCCGCCCCGGTGCAGAACATCACCGACCGTCCGGCCTGACCCGCGGCCCCCGCCGGACACGGAAAACGCACGGGCACGGGAATGGCACGCCCGGGTCCGCGTGAATGCCCCGGGGTGAATGCCCCGGGGTCCGCTTCAATGCCCGAGTCTCAATGCCCGAGTCCTCAATGCCCGAGTCCGCGAGAATGCCCGGGGTCCGCGTGAATGCCCCGGGTCCGAGAGAATGGAACCATGACGCAGCCGCCGGCCGAGCACCGATCCAATGGCAGTCCGACCGCCGCGCGCGGTTTCGCCAGCGACAACCAGGCGGGCGTCCATCCGGACGTCCTCGCGGCGCTGGCCGCCGTGAACGACGGGCACCAGCCCGCCTACGGCGACGACGACGTCACCCGGCGGCTCCGCGAGGTCGTCCGGCGGCATTTCGGCGACCGCGCCGAGGTGTTCCCCGTGTTCAACGGGACCGGCGCGAACGTGGTGTCGCTGCAGGCGATGTCGGAGCGGTGGAGTTCGGTCGTGTGCCCCGAGTCCGCCCACATCAACACCGACGAGTGCGGCGCGTCCGAGAAGATCGCGGGCCTGAAGCTGATCACGGCGCCGGCACCGGACGGCAAGCTGACGCCCGAGCAGGTCGAGGCGCACGCCACCGGCTTCGACAACGTGCAGCGCCGCCGCCCCGCCGTCGTGTCGATCACCCAGAGCACCGAGCTCGGCACCGTCTACACCGCGCGGGAGACCGCGGCGGTCGCGGCGGCGGCACACGAACGCGGCCTGTCGGTGCACATGGACGGCGCGCGGATCGCCAACGCCGCCGCGTCCCTCGGCCTGCCGCTGCGCGCCCTCACCACCGACGCGGGCGTGGACGTGCTGTCGTTCGGCGGCACCAAGAACGGGCTGCTGCTCGGCGAGGCGATCGTCGTGCTGAACCCGGACGCGGTCCGCGGGGTGGCGTACCTGCGCAAGTCGAGCATGCAGCTGGCGTCCAAGATGCGGTACGTGTCCGCGCAGCTCCTCGCGCTGCTGGACGGCGACCTGTGGCTGCGCAACGCCTCCCGCGCCAACGCCATGGCCGGGCGTCTCGCCGGCGCCGCCCGCGCGGTGCCCGGCGTCGAGATCACGCAGGCCGTGCAGGCGAACGCGGTGTTCGCGACCATCCCGAAGGACGTGGCGGAGCGGCTGCGCAAGCGGTTCCCGTTCTACACGTGGGACGAGCGCACCGGGGAGGTCCGCTGGGTGTGCTCGTTCGACACCACCGAGTCCGACGTGGACGCGTTCACCGCCGCGCTCGCCGGCGAGATGTCCGCCTGACCGGCGGGTTCCCCGCACCGGCCCGGGGGCGTCCCGGCCATCGGGATGCGCGACCGGCGCGCGTCCGGGCCGGCACGTTATCGTGGCACCGAACATGATTCGGTACAGGAGGCGAGCCTGATGGCCAACCGCACCTTCGTCGTCGGCGTGGGCATGACCAAGTTCGAGAAGCCGGGCTCCCGCGACTGGGAGTACCCCGACATGGCCAAGGAGGCCGTCGGCAACGCCCTGCAGGACGCCGGCGTCGCCTACGACCGGATCGAGATGGCCTACGCCGGCTCGATGTACGGGTCAATGGGCCAGCGCGCCCTTTACGAGACCGGTATGACCGGCATCCCGGTGATGACCGTCCAGAACGCGTGCGCCACCGGATCCAGCGCGCTGTTCCTGGCCCGCCAGGCCGTCCGCGGCGGCCTCGCCGACTGCGCGCTCGCGCTCGGCATGGAGAAGATGAAGAAGGGCTCGCTCGGCGCGGGCATGGGCGAGTCCAAGGTCACCATCATCGACCACCACCTCACCTCGATGGCCGCGGGCCGCGCGTGGGAGATGGACAAGGCGCCGATGCCGCAGATGTTCGGCAACGCCGGCCGCGAGCACATGGAGAAGTACGGCTCCACCCCCGACCACTACGCGTGGATCGGCTGGAAGAACCACAAGCACTCGGTCAACAACCCGTACGCGCAGTTCCAGACCGAGTACTCCCTCGACGACGTCAAGAACGCCACGATGATCTTCGACCCGCTGACCAAGCTGCAGTGCTCCCCCACCTCCGACGGCGCCGCCGCCGCGGTCGTGGTCAGCGAGCGGTTCGTGGACGAGCACGACCTGTGGGACCAGGCCGTCGAGATCGCCGGCCACCACATCGCCACCGACATCCCCGAGAGCTTCGCCGACAACTCCTCCATCCAGGTCGTCGGCGCCGGCGTGTCCCGGCTCGCCGCCCGCAAGGCGATGGACGAGGCGCAGGTCTCCATCGAGGACGTCGACGTCATCGAACTGCACGACTGCTTCAGCGCCAACGAGCTCATCACCTACGAGGCCCTCGGCATGGCCGAGGTCGGCGAGGGCCACAAGCTCGTCGACGACGCCGCGACCACCTACGGCGGCACGTGGGTCGTCAACCCGTCCGGCGGCCTCATCTCCAAGGGCCACCCGCTCGGCGCCACCGGCCTCGCCCAGTGCGCCGAGCTGACCTGGCAGCTGCGCGGCCAGGCCGGGAACCGCCAGGTGGACGGCGCCCGCGTCGCCCTCCAGCACAACATCGGCCTCGGCAGCGCCTGCGCGGTGGCGGTCTACAAGCCCGCCACCGTCTGACACCCGACTCCCGTCTCCGTGCGGTGTGTCGCCCTTATGACGGTGTTCCTACAGCGGGGCTCGTAAGGGCGGCACTCCGCAGGCGGGTACGGCACGGCCTGGACGTGTGACAAAGATTGACTCTTGTCTCATCTCGGCTATCCTCGCAGTAAGTGGTCACTGCCAGGAGGTGCGATGCCCGCCTCGTCCTCGCCCCCGACGGTCGTCACCGCCGCCGCCCGGACGTCACGGCACACCGCCGCGCACGCACCGCTCGGACCCGGGACGCTGCTGTGGCGCCACGCCGCCGACCTGCGTTCGCTGCTGCCCGGGGCCGCGGCCGGGCTCATGCAGCTCATGCATCCGGGCATAGGCGCGGGCGTCGCCGAGCACTCCGCGTTCTTCGACGCCCCCTTCGACCGCATCCACCGGTCCGTCCCCCAGATCTGGGCGACGATCCTCACCCCCGACGGCGCCGCCCCCGACGGGACCGCCCGCGCCCGCACCATCCGCGACCTGCACCGCGCCATCGGCGGCGTCGACGAGCACGCCCGCCGCTACCACGCCCTCGAACCCGAGACGTTCTGGTGGGCGCACGCCACCTTCACCTGGGAGATCTTCAAGGCCGCCGAGACCTTCCACCCCGGCACCCTCACCGCCGAGGACCACGAGCAGATGTACGCCGAAACCGTCACCTGGTACTCCCGGTACGGCGTCAGCATGCGTCCCGTCCCCGCCGACTACGCCGCCTTCCAGTCCAAGTTCTGGCACATCTGCACCAAGCGACTGGAACTCACCCCGGCCGCCGCCCGCGCCCTGGAGATCGCCAAGCACGGCTCCGAGACCATCACGATCCTGCCCGTGGGCGGGCCCCGCCTCGACCGCGCGGGACGCCTCGTCATCGAACGCCCCCTGCGCCTGCTCACCTTCGGCTGCCTGCCCACCATCGTCCGGCAGCGCTTCGACATCCCATGGACGCCCCTCGACCAGGCTCGGTTCGCCGCGCTCGCCCTCGCCAACCGGCAGGGCTACCGCATGATGCCCACCGGCATCAACCACTGGGCCCTCCGCAGCATGCTCCGCTACATCGGCGCCCACACCCGCCCCCACCGCTACCGGCCGGCGGCGTGATCCACCGGGGGTTCAGCCCGCCGGGGCCGGGGCGGCGAGTTCGGTGACCAGGCTGCGGCAGGCGGCGACGATCCGGTTCACATCGTCGTCGGTCAGGCCGGCGTGGGCCGAAAGGCGCACCAGGGTGCGGCCCACGGACGCCGTGGGCGGGAACAGTGCGGCGCTGAAGATGTCGCGCGCGACCAGCGCGTCCCGTATGAGGGTCGCGTCGGCCTCCGAGCCGGTCTCGAGCGCGATGATCTGCGTGTCGGACTCGACGAGCCGGTAGCCGAGACCGGTCAGGCCGTCCCGCAGGCGGCGCGTGACGGCGTGCAGGCGGTCGCGGCGGCGGCGCTCCTCCCGGACGACCTTCAGCGCCGCGGCGAGGCCCGCGACATCGTGCGGCAGCAGCGTCGAACTGAACACGGACGGCAGCGCGGTATGGACGAAGTAGTCCGCGAAGCCGGGACGGTCGCAGGCGATCAGCCCGGCGCGTCCGGACAGGGCCTTGGCCAGGCTCGCGGTGCGGAAGTCGACACGGCCGGTGAGGCCCAGCGCCGCGACGAGTCCCTCGCCGCGCGCACCGTGTGTGCCGAGCGAATGCGACTCGTCCACCACCAGGAGGCAGTCGTGCTCCTCGGCCACCTCCACCAGGCCGGGCAGCGGGCACACCGAGCCGTCGGTGCTGTAGACGGCGTCCACGGCGATCACTCCGGAGCCGCCCACCTCGATCCGGCGGCGCAGGTGGCCGAGGTCGTTGTGGCGGTAGTAGGCGAGCTCCGCGCCCGCCGTCCGCGCGCCCTCCCACAGCGACATGTGGGCGAGGGTGTCCAGGTAGACGGGGACGTCCGGCCCGGCCACCACCTGCATGAGCCCGGTGTTGGCCGCCCAGCCCGACGGGCACAGCACACCGGCCCGCGCGCCCATGTGCCGGGCGAACTCCGCACCGAGGACGATCTGCGGGTGGTCGTCGGGCAGGCACGGGCCGGGCACCGGCGCCGCGCCGTCCGCCGCCCGCAGGCTGGCGATCATGGCATCGGCGATCGCGGGATGCTCGGAGAGGGCGAGATAGTCGCTACAGGTCAGCATGATCGTCCGGCTGCCGAGGGCCTTGGCGGGCGAGGGGCGCCGGCCGCCCCTGGTGCCCCGGAAGCGGCTGATGCGTTCGCCCAGTCGCTGGTGAGCGCTGGTCATGGTCGTCACTCTCCCCCGGCATGTGATCGTCACATCCTGTAGCGGACCCTGATCATAGTGTGAAAAGAATCTAAGGTGTCGACCAAAACCCGCGCTCCGCACGGGAAGAATTCCATCAGCGGAACGAATCATTCCGTTCTGCCATGAGGCCCGCATGAACGAGATCACGCCCTCCGGCTGGGCGTCCTCGACACCGCCCACGAGGCCCTGCGCGTCATCGTCCGCGACCCCGGCTGGAGGCCTGAGAACCCGCCGTGCCCGCCCGCCGGCCACGGACGTCCGTCAGCGTTCGCGTCGAACCACCCTGGCCGTCGCATACTCTTCAACCAGGCAGCCGAACAATAAGGTGTGGAGACGATCGCCGCAGGCGCTGAAACCGCGGCGCCCGCCAAGCTCCCCGAACTTGGCGGAAACGCCGCCGCCCCACCCCGCGTCCGGCGGATCCCCCGGGTCCGCTGGGCCGTCCTCGGGACCCTGCTGACCGCCCTCGTCACCGCGGGGCTGGTGACCGCCGGCGCGCCACGCCCGGCCCTGTCGGAGCTCCTGACGCCGATCGGCACGATGCACTGGGCGTACCTGCCCGTCCTGCTCCTGCTGTCGCTGCTGCACTTCGTCTGCTCCGCGGTCGCGCTGCGCGCCGCGTCCGGCCGGCCGATCCCGCTCTACCAGACGACCCTGACGCAGTTCACCGCGGCGGCCGCCAACCGCGTCACGCCGGGCGGCCTCGGCGCCGTGGCGGTCAACACCCGCTACCTCGTCTGCCGCGGGCTCCCGCTCCCTCAGGCCGCCGTCACCGTCGCCGCCGTGCAGGTGGCGGGCGTCCCCGCGGACCTGCTGCTGCTGGGCGCGGTCGTCGGGCTCGGCGGCGGGAACGGCCGGCTGCTGGACGCGCTCGGCCGGCACGCCGCCGACGCCGCCGGGCTCGTCCCTCCCGTCCCGCTGCTCATCGCCGCCGGTGCGCTGCTCCTGGCCGCCGGGCTGTGGGGCCGCCGCGCCCTCCGCTCCGCCGTCGTCGGACGGGCCGTGGCCGGGCTCACCGGGCTGTGCCGCCGGCCGCGCGACCTGGCGGTGGTGCTCGCCGGGTCGGCCTCGACCACGCTCGTGCTCGGCCTGGCGTTCGCGCTCAGCGTCCTCGCCGTGCCCGGCACGGCCGCGGGCCCGGCCGACGTCCTCGCGCTGGTGGCCGCCTACCTGGTGGGGGCCGCCGCGGGCTCGGCGGTGCCGTCCCCGGGCGGCGTCGGCTCCACCGAGGCCGCGCTGGTCGCAGCCCTTGCGGCCCTCGGCATCGCCGCCGGCCCGGCCCTGCACGCCGTGCTTCTGTTCCGGGCCGTCACGTTCTGGGCGCCCGTTCCGCTGGGCCTGATGGCCTGCCGGACGCTTCGCCGCTGAGCGCCTTTACATTGTAGATCATTAAGTTGTCCAAGATCAACTTTGGCGTCGTCAGAGGTGGAAGACGTGCTTGGCGTTGCCCGACAGGAACGCCTCCTTCGCGTCGTCGCTCAGCCCCAGGTCGTCCAGCCCCTTGAGGGCCCGCTCCGCCGTCATCATCGGGAAGTTCGTGCCGAACAGGACCTTGTGCCGCCGGTCCTGGGTCATGTAGCGGACGAGTTCCGGCGGATACCTCCGCACCGTGTAGGCGGACGTGTCGATGTAGACGTTCTCGTGCTTGCGGCACACGGCGACCATCTCCTCCGTCCACGGGTAGCCGATGTGCCCGCCGACGATGACGAGCTCCGGGAAGTCGAGCGCGACCTGGTCGACGTAGGGAATCGGACGTCCCGTCTCGCTCGGCCGCAGCGGACCCGTGTGCCCGACCTGCGTGCAGAACGGGATGCCCAGCTCAACGCATTCGGCGAACAGCGGGTAGTAGCGCCGGTCGGTGGGAGGCAGCTCCCACAGCCACGGCACCACGCGCAGCCCCCGGAACCCCAGTTCGCGAACGCATCGGCGTAGCTCCCGGACGGCGTCCATGGGCTTGCGCAGGTCCACCGACGCGATGCCCAGCAGGCGTCCCGGGGCCTGCTCCACGTACGAGGCGACCTCGTCGTTGCTCACCAGGGCGCCCTCCGGGCCGTACCAGGCGCTGATGAGCCCGACGTCCACTCCCCCGGCGTCCATGGCGCCGACCGTCATCTCGACCGGCACCTCCTCCTCCGGAGGCTTCTGCCCGGTCCACCGCCACAGCGAATCCAGCATCTCGTGCTGGAGGAACCGCACCGTCCCGTGCTGCATCCACGCGTCAATCACCATGGTTACCTCCCACCGACCGCCATGCGGCCTCGCTAAGCAACACGACCTGTTCGTCGACCGGCTCCCGGGTCTGGCCGTTCAGCCACAGCCGGCTCAGTTCCTGCGCGGGCCCGAGCCACAGCACGAACGCCGTCACGACGTCCACGTCGGCCAGTTCCCCGTGGCGCACCTGAACGCGCCACCAGCTGCGCACCTCACGGAAGAACATCCGGTTGCGCTCGTCCAGCCCGGCACTCCCGGACGGACGTTCCGTGAACATGAACCTCGCCTGCTCCGGATGCTCCCTGCACCACCGCACATGAAACGCCACCACCCCGGGCACCGCCCCGCGCGCGCTGTCATGCGCCCGAAGCTCTTCCAGGAAGGCGTCCTGATACCGCGCAAGGCACTCGATGAACAGCGCCTCCGCGACCTGTTCCTTGCCCGCGAAATGGTGGTAGAAGCTGCCCACGCTGACGCCGCTCGCCGCCCGCAGGCTGCTCAGCGTCGTCCCGGCGACCCCGTCCCGCCCGAACAGCTCCAGCGCCGCGCGCAGCACCTTCTCCCGGCCGGCCTCGCTCATAGAACATTATTCTGCCATCACAGAACAATATTCTGTCAACTCACGGCTCACCGGACATGCCCGGGCCCCGGCCTCCGCTCGCCCGTGGGGGCGGAGGTGACCGGGGCCCGCGGCCGCTATGGCGTCGCGCTCGTGGCGCCGGCCGTCACCCTTCGCTCTTGGAGGAGGTCTTGGCGGGGCTCTTCAGGGCGGTCCGGGCGGAGCCGGTCAGGGCGGGCAGGTAGCCGAGCCGGTGGCCCCGCGCGGTCGGGTGGTAGGACGACTCGATCGGCCACGTCACCGCGTTGAGCCAGTCGTCGCCGGAGCACAGCTCGTGCCCGGAGAACTCGTCCCGGACGTCGGACCAGGTGAAGCCGGAGCGGCCCGCGGCCTTGGCGGTCACGCCCGCCAGTGTGTCGGCGGCGTCGTTGAGCGCGGTGCGCTTGGCGTTGCCCAGCCCCACGCACCAGTCGACGATCGTGTAGAGGCGCGGGTAGCCCAGCACCACCACGCGCGCCGACGGCGCCTTCGCCCGGATCTTCGAGTACAGCGAGTCGAGGCGTCCCGGCAGGGTGTCGCGCATGTAGGTCTCGGCCTGCGCCGCCCTGCTCTGGCACGTCGAGGTCGAATACAGGACGCATGTCTGCATCACGTCGCTGAAGCCGGCATCGTTGCCGCCGGCCGTGATGCTCACGAGCGTCGTCGAGGAGTTGAGCGCGCCGAGCTGGCCGCTCGCGACGTCCGTGGTCGTCGCCCCCGAGCAGGCGACGAACCTGAACGACTCCGTGGTGTGCGACGCCGCCCACAGGTTCGCGTAGGCGTTGGCGCTGCGCTTGCACGACCCGCTGTCCGGATCGTAGCTTCCGGCCCCCGTGCCGGACGAGTAGGAATCCCCGAGTGCGACGTAGCTGGGCCCGGCCGCATGAGCGGCCCCGGACCACACCATTGAACCGGCGGCGAGAGTCACCGCACCGAAAGCGGACAGAAGGGGGCGGGAGAGACGCATCTGCACTCCGGAGCGACGAAGCGAATTGGGTCGCCCGCCTTATACCCGCGCCACCATTCTCCCAAGCTTCAACTCTGATCAACAACATTTGTCATAATTTGCCGCAGAAATCCGCGAATCTCACCGATTCGCCGCTGTCAAGACGCAAAAGGTAACAACCATTTCAGTCCAAATCACAATAGCCCCAGAAACCCCAGGAGCCCATTCTTCACACCGCGTCCTCCACGTCCACTGGACGGTATGACCGGCGCGACCTCCCGGCCCCGCAACCGGTGCCGCGACGCCCACATGTGGCCTGGCACCGACCCGATCACCTGATCGGCTATCCAACGTCTTGATCAAGTGCTAGCCTTCGCGTTGATCGAGTTCACAGCAAGCATCTGGTTCGGATCGCGCGTGAACACGTGCGCGGCATACGCCGTCCCACGAACCAAAGCGCGCCACGCTCCCCGCGCTACCGCTGCCGCAGCGACCAAGAAAGGGCGGGCCTCCGCGTGCACGCTTCACCCGCACACGGCCAGGAGGCGGTGGCCGGCTGGCCACGGCGTCTTCCACCCGGCCGAGGACGAGCGGGACCATCACGCGCCTGCTGACGCACATGTCACATCGTCCGAGAACGCGAAAACGGAGGTCTCCCTAGATGCAGGCTCACGAAGTCGCCTTTTTCAAGCTCATCGAGGGCGAGAAGCAGTTCCAGATCCCGCTGTACCAGCGCACCTATAGCTGGGGGCACCGGGAATGGACGCGGCTGTGGGCGGACGTGCTCGAACACGCGGAGATCATCGCGGCCGGAGAAGACCGGACGCCGCACTTCATCGGCTCGGTCGTCCTGGCGCCGGGCACGATGTCGGCCGGAGACATCCAGCGGTGGCTGGTCGTCGACGGGCAGCAGCGCCTGACGACGCTGATGCTGGCGAGTTGCGCCCTGCGCGACAGGTTCCGCGAGATCGCGCCCCGTGAGGCCGACCGGATCCACAAGCAGTACCTCGTCAACGAGTACCGCGAGGGCCTCGACCGCTTCCGGCTCCTGCCCACCCAGGCCGACCGGGAGGCGTTCACCGCGTGCGTGGAGAGCGGGGCGACGGCCGGAGGCAGCGACGGCATCGGCGCCGCGTACCGCTTCTTCAAGCAGGCCCTCATCGACTACGCCCCCGACGGTGACGTGGCGGCGCTCAAGCGGCTGGAAACCGTCGTCCGCGGCCGGCTGTCCGTCGTGGAGATCACCGCCGAGCAGGGCGACAACGTCTACCGGATCTTCGAGTCGCTCAACAACACCGGCGTCAAGCTCAGTCAGACCGACCTGCTGCGCAACTACGTCTTCATGCTGCTGCCGACGATCGGCGAACGCGTCTACACCAGAATCTGGCTGCCCATGCAGGAGGAGCTGGGCGCCGGCAGCCTCGAACTGCTCGGCTGGCTCGACCTCGTGATCCGCGGCGACTACCGCGCGAAGCAGAGCGAGGTCTACCGCGCCCAGCAGCGGCGCCTCGGCGAGATCGTCGAGCGGGGCGGCGAGCCGGCCCTCGAAGGGGAGATCGCCGAGCTCTACCGGCGCGGCCGGCTGCTCATGCGGGTGATCGAACCCGCGCGGGAGACGGACCCGCACCTCCGCGCCGTCCTCATGCGTCTGCAGGAGTGGGGCGGGCAGATCACCTTCCCCATCGCCCTGCACATGCTCGACCTGCTCGACCACGAGCGGGCGACGGCGGCCGAGGTCACCCGCGGGCTGTCCTACGTCGAGAGCTTCCTGGTCCGCCGGATGATCGCCGGCATGCCGACGAACAACCTCAACCGGATCCTCAACAGCGCCCCGAAGGAACTGGAGACGGACCGGCCGATCGACGAGTCCGTGCACCGCTACCTGTCGGGGGAGCGCCGCTATTGGCCGACCGACGAGCAACTCCGCACCGCCATAAGGACGAGGCCGTTCTACTGGTCCGGCCGCCCGAACCAGCGCTTCTTCGTGTTGAAGCGGCTGGAGCAGAGCCACCGGTCGAGCGAGCCGGTCGATTTCGCGGCGGCCAAGCTCACCATCGAGCACGTGATGCCGCAGACCGCCACGCAGGAGTGGATGGATCTTCTGTCCGCCGAAGTGACGGACGAGGACGGGCCCGCAGAGCTCCATGCGGAGCTGCTGCACACGCTCGGCAACCTCACATTGACGGCGGACAACTCCAAGCTCTCCAACAGCCCGTTCCACCGCAAACAGGAGATCTACGACGCCAGCGCGCTGCGCATGAACCGCGAGATCGCCGACGCGCCGGGCTGGGGCAAGGCGCAGATCCTGGAACGCGCGGAGAGCCTGACCGAGCGTTGCGTGTCGCTGTGGCCGGCACCGCTGCGCGGCGGGTCCGACCTCGAGGACGAGCGCCGCACCTGGATCCTGCTCCGGCGCCTGCTCGCCGAACTCCCCACCGGCTCCTGGACGACCTTCGGCGACCTGGCCACGGTCATCGGCTCGAACCCCGCCGGTGTCGGGACGTACATGGCCTCCCGTCCCGGGCTGGAGCACGCCCACCGCGTCCTCACCTCCGATGGGACGGTGTCACCGTCGTTCCCCAGGCCCGACGACCGCGCCGCGGCACCTCGCGACGTCCTCGAATCCGAGGGGGTGGCCTTCTCCGGAGGCGGCGCCGCCGACCCCGCCCAGCGGCTCACCGCGAAGGACCTCGCCGGGCTCATCGGCATGGACGCGCCCGAAGACCCCGACGACGAACGCGACAGCCCCGAGGACCGCTTCGCGCGCCGGCTGTCCCTCCTCGGCGACGACATCTCCGACCTCGTCGGCCAGGCCCTGCGGCACTGGACCGGCCGGGGCGGCGAACTCGACTTCGGTACGGCGGAGACGAACTGCCTCCCCTGGCTCCACCACCCCGGTGCCCACGACTGGATCTGGCCCGTCGTCTTCTATCCGCGCAGCGCGAAGATCGAGGTGGTCTTCCAGCATCTCGCGAAGCGCCCTCCGTTCGACGACGACTCCGTGCGCGACGAATTCCGCCGCCGCCTCAACCGCATCGGCGGCGTGGACATCCCCGAGGACCGCCTCACCAAGCGTCCCAGCATCCCCATCGCCGTCCTCTCCGGCGGCGGCCTCACGCCCTTCCTGGAAGCACTCGACTGGTTCATCGACCAGGTCGGCACCGCCGTCCCCCGAGACGAGAAGCCAGAGGACACCGAAACGGCCGACGCGGACCTCGCCGCCGAGTTCCACAGCGCGATGCTGCTCCTTTACGCCCGCACCAAGACCGAGGCCGTATACAACGCGTCCGCGTTCCTGGGCATGGTCACCGAGCACGGCGGCGTCGGCGCCGCCAAGCGCCTTCTGGCGTCCCCGCACATCTCGGACGGCTTCACCGCCCTCCACGAACGCGGCCGCCTCGACCTCACCGTGGAAGCCCACGCCATCGACCCGCGCTTCGTGCCGCTCTTCACCGGAGACGAACGGGACAGAGCCCACCACCGCCTGACCGAGGCCGGCTACCGCCCTTAGCGGCAGCGGGTGATCGCCAGACCATTGCGGCTTGGACGCGGCGCGGCCGACGTGGCATCGCCATGAGCAACCCGGCCGAGACGTCCGCCGAGCCGACGCCCACCAAGGCGTCGCCGTCACGCAAGGCGACTCCATCGCGCAAGGCGGCTCCCAGCCCGACGCGTAAGCGTCCGAGCAGGCCCGCCCGGACGAAGGCACCGGCCGCGCCCACGGGCGGAGTGCCATTCTGGACGATTTTCCGGCGGAGGGCGGCCCGTACGGTATCTGCTACCGCGACCAGTACCTCATACTGCTGCGCGACCCGGTGAGGTTCCCGGACGGCCGGATCGGCGCGTATCTCCGGGTGGTGCATGCGAACAGGCAGGCGGGAGCCGCCGTCCTCGCGACCTGCGACGGCAGGGCCGTTCTCATGCGGCACTTCAGGCATGCGACCCGTGAATGGCACTGGGAGATCCCGCGCGGCTCCCCCGAACCGGGCGAGACACCGGAACAGACGGCACGCCGGGAACTCGAAGAGGAAATCGGCGTACCGGCACGGTCGATCGAGTTCCTCGGTGACTTCTACGCCGACACCGGTGTCGTCGGAAGCAAAGCGGGCCTCTTCTGGGCGGACGTCGCCCACCCCCGCGATTCGCACCCCGAAGAGGGCATCGACCGGATCGAACTGTTCTCCCCGCAGCAACTCGACCTCATGCTGGACCGGGGTGAGATAACCGACTCGTTCACCATGGCGGCGCTCCTGCACGCTAGGCGGCGCGGCCTCGCCCCATTCTCGTTCTGACCTGGCGCCACGCGGCGCGGGCGTAGCCGTTCACGCGTTCGCTGATGCGGCGTGCCCGGGGGAACTCGGTGCCCAGCAGTCCCAGCCCGGCGAGGATCGCCACGATGCCGGGGCCGGGCAGCACCAGCATCGCGACCCCCGCCGCGATCAGGCCGGCCCCGACGACCGCGACGCCGATCTTCCGCAGCAGCCGGACGGGCACCCTGTGCCGCGGTACCGGCGCCGAATCGGCCTCCGTCTCTGGTCGGTGCATCACGCTCGCGGTCAAATCGGCCCCCAGGGTCGTCAGCTCTTTCCTAAGGGACGAACCGGAACGTCCCCGAAGATCCCGATCAAGCCGTGGTGTGGCCGAAGCCACATCGGCCCGGGACGGCTAGCATTCCGCAATGAAGATCCGGTTTGCCGCGCTGCGTGCGCGAAGGCGCCTCGGGACGCTGGTTCACCGGACGGCCGCGCGGATGTGGAAACGCCTCGGCGGGCGGATGCAGTGGCGGCTCGCCCGGCTGAGGCATCGGACGTTCCTGGTGTACGCGGGCGGGATCGTCCGGGATGATCAAGGGCGGATCCTGCTGCTGCGGCACCGGCTCTGGCCCGCCTACCGCGCGTGGGGGCTGCCGGGCGGATACGTCAACGCCGGCGAGCGGCTCGAGGACGGCGTCGCCCGCGAGATCCGGGAGGAGACGTCCCTCGAAGTGGCGGTCAGCGGGCGGCCGGTCGGCCTCGCCAGCGGGTTCCGGCACCGGGTGGAGGCGTACTACGAGGCGCGGGTGACGGGCGGGCGGCTGGAACTCGACGCGGCGGAGATCCTGGAGGCGCGCTGGTACGCGAGCGACGAGCTGCCGGACGAGATGTCCCCGCGTCTCCGCACCCTGATCGCGTCCCTGTAGACCGCCGCCTGCCTCGTGCAGCGGCCGCAGCCGCCTTGGCGGCCCGCTCCGGACCGGCCGATCAATCCGGTCGATCACCGGACACGCGCCCCGCGCCGGTCTGCGCGGCCTACGGCTCCTCCCCCGGCTGCGGCTCCGACGGCCCTGTACCGGGTCCGGCGGGCGGCTCTTCCTCGCTCGGCACCGGGGCGGACGGCTCAACGCTCGTCTCACCGTCCGAAGGCTCCGGTGCCGGAGTCGACGACTCCGGGCTGGACGGCTCCGTGCTCGGGCCCGGCTCCCCCGTCTGCCGGCCGGGCCAGGGCTCGCAGTCAACGCCATCGTGGTCGGCGTCGATGTACCAGTCGTACTCGGGGTCCACATCCTTGACGTACGGGCCGTACCCGTGGGCGTTGGCCTCCGCACACGTGTCGAAACGCGGATCGAGGGCGTACCCTTCGCGCGGCTCCCGGGTGGGGGGCTCCTCGCCGGGTGCACCTGGCAGGGCGGGCGGTGGTCGTCCTTCGTCCGGCGTACCCGGGGTGGACGGCGCCGCGGATCCGGACGGTGTGCTCTGCGGGGCCTGCCCGTTCTCCTGACCGCACGAGGCGAGACAGCAGAGAAGCAGGACCGCGGCCAGTGCGGCGAGAGCCGCTGAGAATCGCCGCTTCGGACGAGTGCGGCGTGCGAGGCGCCCCGGAGTCGATGCGGGCATGGCGGGACCTTCATCCGTGGAGTCCGCCGCACCAGCCTCATTCCATCCCAACCATCCCAATATGGACATAAGTAGCAGATACCGCAGCAGCAAACATCCATCTAATTATCGGGCGCGCGTGTTCGGCCCGGCGTCCACGACACTTGACCTCAATCATGATTGAGGTCGCAAGCTGGCGACATGAGCTTCACAGACCTCGAACGCGAGTACCTCGCCACCCAGCGGCTCGGCCGCCTGGCCACCGTCGGCCCCAAGGGCGACCCGCAGAACAATCCCGTCGGATTCACCTACAACACCCGGACCGGCACCATCGACATCCGCGGCTACGACCTCGCCAACACCCGCAAGTACCGCAACCTGCGCGACAACGACCGGGTCGCCCTCGTCGTCGACGACCTGGCCTCGGTCAAGCCCTGGCACGTCCGCGGCATCGAGATCCGCGGCCGCGCCGAGACGGTCGTCGAAGACGTCCCGCAAGGTTCCCACGTCACCGCCGACCTCATCCGCATCCATCCGGACAAGATCTTCACCTGGGGCATCGACCCGTCCGCCAAAGGCATGACCACGCGCACCCTCTCTCAGCCCCGGTGAGCCGAGGACGCGCGGGGCGGCGCGGTCCGCCCCCCTCGTCCGGCGGTCACCAGGACGCTCCGAAGCGGCGGGACAGCCGTGGATGAACGTTCGAATCTCACACCCCGCCGTTTAAGAGAGTCATTCATGCAAGTTTTTCATGGATGTTGACAAGACAGTCGAGTAGTCATAAGAATCCCCGCGAAGCCGAGCTTCGCACCCTCCCCGGGCGCACCCCGCCGAGCTCAGGCATCTCTGCCGCCGATGCGGAGAACAGGCCGTCGCACGGCTGCCGTTCGGACACGCCCTCGGGAGAGTGATGAACGAGAAGTTGGAAGAAACGCGACCGTGGCTGCGGGTGGAGAGGGACGACTGCCCGGTCAGCACGCCCCAGCAGGCGTGGATCGAAAGCTCGATGAAATGGTTCGCCGGCGAGTTCGGCCCGGCACCGCTGTCCGGCGGCATCGTGCTGCCGGGCCCGAACCTCACGTCCGGTTACACCGGGACGTCGCGGCAGATCAGCCGCTTGATCACGGGCGTATGCACGGTGATGTCGGTCGATCCGTCCGAGCTCACCGTGGAGTTCTTCGACCTGCGCGACGAGGACGATGCGCAGGCACGCAAGGGCAGGCGAGCGGTCGGGCACTACTACGTCCGTGACGGCCGTCCGGTCGTCGGGCTGGACGTGAGCGAAGCGTCCGACGCCGACTACCTGACGGCGATCATCGCGCACGAACTGTGCCACGTCCGGCTGCTCGGTGAGGGCCGCATCACCACCGAACGCAGGGACCACGAGCGGCTGACCGATCTCCTCACGGTCTATTTCGGATTCGGAATCTTCAGCACCAACGCCGCGCTCAGATTCGGGGACGCCGCGCGCGGATTCTCCGTCCAGCCCATGGGTTACCTGGACGAACGCATGCTCAACGCCGCCCGCAACGACGGCTACTCCCGGGTCGGTTACCTCACGGAGCCCGAGTTCGGCTACGCGATGTCCTGCTACGCCTGGCTGCGGAAGGAAGCAGAGCCCACCTGGGCCGGCCACCTCGACCCCGGGCCGCGCACCCACCTGAAACAGGGCTTGGCGTATCTGTCCCGCTGCGCCGGGCAGGGCGAGTTCCCGACCACCAGAACCGACGGCGTACCGGTATCGATCAACGTGGCGACGAAGAGTCCCGTTCCCGGCCTGCACCTGCCGTTCCCGGTGTTCACACGGAGTGCATGGCCCCCGGTCATTCCAGGGCGATAGCGCGACATCACGCCGGCCTTCACACGGCGGCCGCACCCGCCGTGGTGTTGCACGGCGGGGCGGGGTCGGGCTGCACGCCGGGCTGGCGCCGCCAGTTCGATCACCACCGCTACCGGATCGTTCTCTTCGACCAGCGCGGCTGCGGACGTAGCACGCCGAGCGCCGCCGGCCGGGCGGAGCCCGACGACCGGCGGCGGGCCGGACGGCCGGTCAGGCGCGGACGTAGCGCACGTACGTGGTTCCCGAGGCGAAGGAGCGGTGCTCGACCGGGCGCAGCCGCAGGTCGCTTCCCACGGGCAGGAACGGCTTGCCACCGCCGACGATCACGGGGAGCGCGCACACCCAGAACTCGTCGACCAGGTCCAGCAGGGAGGCGGCCAGCTCGGGGCCGCCGATCTGGAGGGGGCCGTCGATCTCCTGCTTGAGGCGCGTCACCACGGACACGGCGTCCTTGCGGCGGACGAGCGTGACCCCTTCGGGGACGGTCTGGAGGGTGTCGGAGAAGACGTACCGCGGCGTCTCCTTGTAGATCTGGGCGAACTCGCGCTCGATGGCCGGGGTGCCTTCCTTGCCGAGCTCCTGCGTCCAGGGCTCCTCCATCACTTCGTACAGCCGCCGCCCGAACAGGAACGCGGCGGCTTGCCGAGCCTGGTCGTTCGCCGCCTGGTGAACGTCATCGGCCGGCTCCGAGAAGGCGAAGCTGCCTTTGGAGTCTTCGACGTAGCCGTCGATCGAGGTGTGCATCCCGTAGATGACCTTGCCCATGAGGCTTCTCCTTGGTCGTAAGGGTCGTCTCGGAGTAAGACCTCATGCAGCGTCGAAACTCATCACTCTTCGACCGGGCGGGCGAGGATTCGACCGCGGCCCGAAAGGATCACCATCTTCTTCGGGTTCGGCGTCTTCACCACGAACGCCGCGCGACCGTTCCACGATGTCCGGTTTGTGCCAGATCGGGGACGGCTGAGAGCGGTGACGTACCGTTCAGGGCGACGAACGGAGCGGATCATGACCGTCAAGCGTTCGACCGCATCTGCCGCCGCACTCATGCTGCTGCTGCTCGCCGGATGCGACGGGGTGACGACGCCGCCGACGTCCATCACGTCCAGCTCGGCGACGCTGACCGCCGAGGTGAGCTGCGCGGCCGACGCTCCGGAGAATCCGTGCCTCGGCTGGTTCCAATGGTGGGAGGACGGCCCCACTCCTACCGTGCAGAGCTCCCAGTCCACGCCGATCGGCCCGGTGTCGTCCTCCGGGTCGGATGTCACGATCACGCACGAGCTGAGCGGTCTGGACCCGGGCGGGCTCTACCACTACCAGGTGTGCGGCTCCGGTGACAGCAACATCTCCGCCTCGAGCCCGCTGTGCACCGGGCCGTTCGCCACGCAGGTCAACGTGCCGGGCGCCACCCCGGCCGACCTCGGCGACTTCGACGCCTTCCAGACCTTCCGGACGGCGACGGGCACCACCGCCGGGACGTCCGACCTCGGCCGGATCCTCACGACGGCCGACACGCCCGCGAACCGCATCTCCCGCGACGGCGGAGTGAGCGCGGTCTACGCCCCGGGCAAGGCCCTGTGGGTGTTCGGCGACACCGGAGTGAACGGCGATCAGCTCCCGAACTCCGTGACCGGCACCGCGGCGATCGGCCCGTTCACCCCCGGGCAGGCGCCCCGCGCTCTCACCGAGGTGCCGACGCCGCCGGCTCCGCCGCGCACGCACCTCACCTCGTCCCAGCCGTTCTTTCCGAGTCCGACCGGGTTGAAGAGGCCGGGCAGCCCACCGGTCTCGTGCTCACCGGGCGGCGTAGCCGTCGCCTGGATCGGGGGCGCGGCGGCCATTCCCGGTACGGAGCGGGTGCTGCTGACCTACGCCGAGATGTGCCTGGTGTCAGGCGGAGACTGGCTTGTGGAGCGGCTGGTGCTCACCGTGTACGAGCCCGCCAGCAACACGTTCACCTCTCGATCCGTCCCGTTCGACCTGTCGGCGACCGCCGGTGACCTGCCGCTCGGCCAGGGCGTCAGTTCTCCGATCTTCGGCGGCGACGGCTACCTGTACCTGTTCGACTCTGATCGCGTCAGCACCCCCGGCGCCTTCGTGGCCCGCGTCTCCAGTTCCGACCCCGGCCTCTGGGGCAACGCGGCCAATTACCAATGGTGGGCCCAACCGGTCGGCGGCCAGCCGGCCGGCTGGTACGGCTGGGCGCAGGCGGACGGCCACCTGACGTCGGTCCTCCCGGACGGAGTCGTGCCTTGGGGGGCGACCGTCCAGGACTACTCCGCGACGACCTCCAAGGGCCTGGCGATGGTCGTCCAAACGAACTTCGGATCCGCTCCCTTCACCGTCTACACCGCCACCTCCCCGACGGGCCCCTGGACCGCCGCCGTCTCGGCGAAGGTCCCCGACTCCTGTATCGGCGGGTGGGGCTGCTACGCCCTGATCGGCCACCCGGAACTGAGCAGCGACGACCAACTCGTCTACTCCTGGCGCAGCCCCGGCGACCGCGGCGGCGAAACCCACCTCCGCCTGGGCGCCGTCCCCTGGCAGTGAGGGGCCCCGCCAGGGCGGGGAAGGCGCGAGGTCCGCGCCGGTGGACGATGCGCACGCGACCCGCCCATGTGCACCCGCTCGTGCACGGTCGGGCTCCGGCCTGAGACCGGGGGCACGCCTGATCGCCCGGGGCAATCCGGCCATCCCTGTCTCGCTTTGCCGGGGCCGATTTCACACCCGTCCTGAAGAGACGCAGGGCTCAGTCAGGGAAACGGTTGCCGTCGGGCGCTCACACGCCACCCGAGCGCACCCCGGCCGCAAAGTCCGACAAATAGGACGTAGTCATATTCCTTGAATCATGAGCGGCTGAACCATCGACCAACCTGGATTCAGTGCCGTTGGGGGACGAGGTCATGGCACAGCAGCCGTAGCACGGAGCGGTTCGTGTGTGCGGTGTCGGATCGCTTGTGCGCGCACGTGCAAAGTTCGCACGTGCGCGATTTCATGGGGGCTGGTGTGGCCCGGCGTCAGCCCCGCGCGTCAAGGCACACGCCCGGCGAACCGTCCGGCCGACCCCCTGGCGGACGGGTTCGCACCCCCCAGGGAAAGGGCCGCCAGCGTGGGCGTGGAAGACAACACCGGGACCGACACCCGCACCGAAACCACCGACAAGCCCACGTCCCGAGACCGGCCCTACACCCCGCCGCCCGACAACCCCGGCTCCCCCGGCCAGCCGTCCCGCCGCGAAAGCATCGCCCGCGCCCGCCAGGCCCAGATGGAGAACGGGTCGCCGCAGCCGTCCCAAGGCACCGACACCAGCCCCAAGCCGCCCCAGGAACGCGACGACAAACCCGCCTCACCACAGATCGGCAGCCAGAACGAGAAGGCCGAGACATCCCGCGAACCCGAAGCCGAGGACGAGGAGCACGACCGCGACGACGGCAGGCCCGAGACCGGGCAGGGCGGCCGGCGGGACGGGCGTGAACAGCAACCGCACTCCCAGGACGACCGCACTCCGGCCGACGGCAAGGCCGACACCGGCACATCCGGCGACCGCGACCGCCCCCAGACCACGTCCACCGACCAGGGCACCGACACCCGCACCGAAACCGCGGACAAACCCACCTCATCCGAACGGCAATGGACGCCGCCGCCCGACAACCCCGGCTCCCCCGGCCAGCCGTCCCGCCGCGAAAGCATCGCCCGCGCCCGCGAAGCCCAGCTTGAGAACGCGTCGCGGCAGACCGAAGGCACCGACACCAGCAGCGAGCCGCTACAAGACCGCGACGACCAGCCCGCCTCGGCACAGTCCCAAGACGACGGTGTGAGCACACCGGCAGCGGGCAAGGCCGAAGCCGCCGGTGGCGAGCATGAAGCAGACCGGCCGGAGGCCGACGAGGGCGGTCCCGAGTCCGGCGAGGCCACCAGGCAGGACGAGACCGGCGCGCAGACCCACCCCCGAGACGCCGGTACCCCTGCCAACAGCACGATCGGCACCGATGTACCCGGCGACCCCGCAGCCGACGAGCCGGAAACCCGGGAGCGTCCCGCCGAACCAGCGCGAGACCCCGAACAGAACCCGCAGATCGCCGACGGGCCACCCGACGGCGGTCACCCAACGCGACCCGAATCAGCCGAGCAACCCGCCTCTCCCGGCAACGACACCGCCACCGGCGCCCAAGACGGCGAACCAGGCGACCGCCACACCACCGACAACACCCCGGCTGCGCCGCAAGAAGCAGATCAGGCCCCAGGAACACCGGAACTTCACGGCGACCAAGACGACGACCGTGATAGGAAAGCCGAGGAGCCGGAAAGCAGCGAACCCGCCGATCAGAACAACCCACCAGACCGCGACACAGGTCAATCCGGCGAAACGGAAGAACCCGGCAGAGAGCTGGCCCCTAACGAAGCAAACACCACAGAAATAGAGGAGGAGCCCAGACGATTCCAAGGGCATATCACCATTCCCGTCGACAGCGACGGCCGACCCATCCCACCATCCCGCGATAACGGAAACGACACCCCAGACCACGACGAACCCCGCCGACCTGAGGACGATCCCGCCAGCCGTGACCTCGCTGAATCCGACCCCGAGCGCCGATCTCGCAGTCGTGATTTCTATCGTAGCTTCCTCGCCAAGGCAGATGACACGAGGAGCGCGGCAGATAAGTTCGCTGAACCCGCTCAAAACAAGCTTGAGCGAGTCCAGCCAACTGGTCAACTGGCGGGAGCTCGTAACAATTATGATCAAATCAAACCCGTTGACCAACAGATAAAGTCGGGGAACGCCCTAGTGGGAGCCGTGGGCGCCGTAATAGTCTTGTCCGAAGCGGGCCGCTTTGGAATTAAAATGATGCGGAAAGTGAGAGGAAGCGAAGATGCCCGTAACCGATGAGCAGATTGCCACGTTGCGTGCACAACTGAAAGGAAATATCACCGAACATCGTCGCCTGCTGAGCCAACTCGACCCGGAAGAAGCTAATGTGGGCTATTCAGCGCTGGTCACAGCTGCCTTTATTGAGGCGGCCGAGCAACGCTTCATCAAGGGCGGGGAGATGGCGGACAAATCAGATGTCATTGATTTTGTAGCACAAGCAAGAGAAGGCGACGACGAGGCACCGGAAGTCATCAATCCGGAGATCGCCGAAAGCATGATCCTTCACTTGCTCGGCAAGGGGTCGATGGTCGATGCCGACGCAGAAACAAAACTCGGCCATCAAATTGTCTTGCTCGCCACCCTGGTGGGCGAAAGACAGTTCACCGAAAATGAACTGGACGCCTTCCTGCTCAGTGCCCGTTCACTCGCCAACGACTTGATCGGGTAATGGATTTCTCGGCTGTTGAGGTTCGCGAGGAGAACATCCTGGCGTTACGGGCCTTCCTGCTGGAGGGACCGCAGGCATGGGTGCCCCTGCAAGACGATATCCAGAAGGACGACGAGACCGCGGCCGGTTACATGTCGCTGCTCTACGGAGCGTTCAACGTCTCGGTGCGCCGAAGGTTCTCACCGACCTACACCGTTGGTGAGATCGTCCGCTTCGTCGCCAACCTGCGGATCAGGGCTGAGGAAGACGCTGACCTGATCAACACTCTCGTCGCCGAGGACATGATTCGCCGCGCCGTCGACGCCCCTCCGTTGAGGGACGGTGGGCCCGACGATTTGAAAGCCGTCCTGAACACCGAGGTCTACATCCTGCTGGCCCTGGTCGGCGAAGCGGATTTCGACCGGGCGGGTCTGGAACAGTTCATCGAGGACGCCACGACTTACACACAAAAGTGGCTCGCCGCGCAGCGGGCCAGATCCGCAGGTGTCGTCGGCCAAGCGTCGCCGTAGCCCGCCCGTCCGGGATCGAGCCGGAACACTCGGTCGCACGGGTCGCTCTCGGGGGTCCAGGGACAGGACATCGCTTGCGCTTCAGCCGATGCCACGTTCGCGCTCCAGCGCGCTTTGCAGGCGGGCGACTCAGCCTTCGGCGCATCCATCTGACCACCTTCGCCGGGACGGTGGGACTGGTCGAGTGGGAATGTGGCATACGTGCTCGTGAATCCGGACATCTGGATATTATGGGTTCATTTCTTGAGGTTTCCGCCAGTTTCGACCGAGCGAATCCGTCACGTGCGAAAGGCGCACGTGCTGATATCGACTAGGGCGTTGTCGTGTCGAGTGTTTGACCGAGCGTGACCTTATGATTGCTCGATAGTGGTCGAACACAGAGAGTCATTGATACGAACAGGTCGTGACTGACGCGATATCGGGAGGACGGCCATGCCGAGCCCCTACGTCCGCCGCCGGCGACTGGCGGCCGAGATCCGCAAGCTCCGCGAGAGCCGTGGCCTCACCACCGATGGCCTCGCCCGGCTCATGTACTACTCCCGCACGAAGATCTCTCGGCTGGAGAACGCCCAGAGCCGCCCGGACCTGGCTGAGATCATGAACATGCTGGAGGTTCTCGAGATCACCGGCAGCCAGTACGACAGGCTGCTCCAGCTCGCCCGCGAGGCCGCGCATAAAGGCTGGTGGGACAAGTACGGCGTCTCCATGGGTCCCCGCCAAAAGCTCGCAGCCGACCTCGAGTACAACGCCGACACCGTTCGTAGCTATGACCAGTCGGCGATGCCCGGCGCCCTGCAGTGCCGCTCGTTCATCGACGCTCTCGTCAAGCTAGACGAGAGCCAACAAACGCTCGACTATCAACCGGGGCGGATGGCCGAAGCCCGCGAGAAGCGGCAGCGAGAGCTACTCCGTCCAGATGGACCGTCCTACGAGACCGTCCTGGACGAGTCTGTGATCCATAGGTTGGGAGTACCACGGGAGGTCATGGCCACCCAACTCCGGCACATGATTGCGACGGTCTCGGAAGAAGAGCGGATCACGGTCCGCGTGCTGATGCACAACGCCCGCATCCCTGGAGGCTTCCTCCCGAAGTCGTCCTTCTACCTCTACACCTTCGCGGAGCCAGGCGACCCACCCATGGCGATCGTCGACACAGTCACCACTGACCTCGTCCTGACACAGCGAGGCGAGGTGGCACGGTATACCGGGAGGTACGACCGCCTCCGGGAGGCCGCGCTATCCACAGAAGACAGCATCGCCTTCCTGGATCAGGTGGCCAACCGGCTCACCGACCAGACAGGATCGGGTACATGACCAAGGACTTCAACGCCTGGCGCAAGTCACGCCACAGTGAACCCAACGGCCACTGCATCGAAGCGGGCCAGGCGACGGACGGCACGATCGGTGTCCGCGATACCAAGCTTCACGGCAACGGTCCCACTCTGGAGTTCACCAGAGAGGAATGGCGGAAGTTCCTCCACATGATCCGTTCCGACGTCCCCTGATCCTCCCAATATCTGCGGTCTTGGGACGAACCAACTTGCCCCAAGGCCGCTGACATTTCCGAGGACGTCCACGCCCACGTCTCCGAAAGACCCGAGCCTTCTCCCGGCGGCTCGCGGTTTCAAACCCTCCGCGCCCCACCGCGAAATGGTCGAGGCCGGCCTGCGGCACGGTTCCACGGCGGCGCGTCCACGACCTTACGGCGCCGGGCCGAGCTGACCGGCGCCATCAGCCGCCGCCTCCCAGGAACTGCTCGCTCAGGAGCGCAGGTCCATGGCGACGGTGCGGCCGCCGTCGGTGACGGCGAGGACCTGGTAGCCGTCGACGTAGAGGAGCCTGACCACCGTCGCAACGTATCCGTGCAGGAGGGATGATGGCGTCGGCGTCGCCGCTGACGGCCTGCCGATAGGCAGCGAAACGCGTGACCAGCAGGTCGGAGACGAGATTCCGCCGCTTCAGATCACCATGCGGGGTACCTAGCGCGGCGTTCAGTTCCTCAACCGTCCAGCCGGAGCTCCCCCACTCGTCGTCCTCGGTGGACGGCGGGGTCTGTAAGGAACGCCTCGTCCCTCCATCAACACCCGGAGCGAGCGCCCGCGCGTTCTCCAGCTGCAGGTCGTCCGGTACACCGGCGTGGGAGATCCACCCCTGGGATGGGGATGCGACCGGCCGCGCAGGTCAGCATAGGTGGCCGTGGCGGGTAAGCGGGCGCTGTCAGGTGGTCAGAGTTCGCCGCGTTTGTAGGTGCGGTACTGCGGCGCGAGAGTGTCGGGGTCGTAGGCGGGCCAGAGGGGCAGGGTGCCGGTGTTGCGGTCGATGATGAGGACGTTGTCGGGGGCCTCGGGCGGCGGGGTTCCGGGGCGGGCGATGAAGCCCTCGTCGAAGGGCTCGATGGACAGAAGGACGGGGTGGCCGGCGGTGCGGGTGTACCAGGCGTCGGCGCGGCGCCAGGCTTCGGGGCGGTCGACCGGTTCCACCTGGAGGGCGTAGGCAGTCAGGACGTCGGAGATGCACCGGACCGTCCGGCAGCGGTCGATGCCGCAGGCCAGGCAGACGAGGCGGTCGTAGCGGTCGCGTCCGTACCGGTGGGCGGTCAGGACGGTGGTGAGCGCGGCGGACGTCGCCAGCGTCAGCATCCGTCCCGTCCGCAGGAACGACGAGCTGTAGGGGTCGAGGGCGGCGGCGTTCTTCTCGGCGAGCGCGTCGAGGGCGTTCGGGTCGGTGCGCATGGCGGCGGTCATGGCGGAGCGGACCTGGGCGACGGTCCATTCGCGCAGGTCGCGGCCGCTCACGCCGCCTCGCTCAGGGGCGCGGAGAAGAGCGCGGCCACGGTGCGGGACCGGTCGTTGCCGAACCAGCCCCAGCCGGACGCCAGCAGCGACACGGTGCGCAGGCCCCGGCCGGATTCGGCGTCGTCGGCCGCGTCGCTGACGGCGGGTTCGGAGGGGGCGCCCTCGTCGGTGACGGCGACGGTGACCGCGCCGTCCCAGTGGGCGATCTCGACGGTGAAGGTGCCGCCGGGCTGGCCGGACTTGGTGTGCCGCAGCGCGTTCACCACGAGTTCGTCCACGGTCAGGAGCACCTCGTCCAGCTCGGGGCGGCCGGCGAGGAGGGCGGCGGTGAAGCGGCGGGCGGCGCGGGCCTGGTCGAGTTCGCCGGGGAAGGCGCGGCGCCAGCGCTGCGCGCTCGCGGGGGCGGACGGGAGGGGTATCGGGTACGACATGAGGGTTCCTCAGCGCGTGGTAGCCGGTTCGTCATCGTGCGTGTTCATCGTCACAGCACGAACCGGCACGCACACGCGAAAAGCCTAGTCGGGCCGCTGATTCGCACACCCAGGGGCCGAACCTCGACCGGCCTGAGCGTGCGGGATCCGAACGTTCAGGTGATGCGGACGGGGAGGGTGCGCGGCCCGCGGACCTGTCCCGCGGACCACGTCACCGCGGACGGGTCGTCCAGGGTGAAGGCCGGGATCCGTTGGAGCCACACGTCGAGGGCGACGCGGAGTTCCATGCGGGCCAGGTGGGAGCCGACGCAGCGGTGGATGCCGAGGCCGAACGCGGAGTGCCGGTTGACCTCCCGGTCGATCACGACCTCGTCCGCCCGGTCGAACTGCGCCGGGTCGCGGTTGGCGGACGGGAACGACAGCAGCACCCAGTCGTCGGCCTTCATGTCCACGCCGCGCCAGTGCATGTCGTCTTTGACGAGCCGCGCCATCGTGACCGGCGCGTAGGCGCGAAGGAATTCCTCCATCGCGGTCGGCACCAGGCGAGGGTCCGCGACGAGTCGCTCGCGGTCGGCCGGTGTCTTCGCCAGGTGCCACAGGGAGGCGCCGATCGCGCTCCACGTGGTGTCGATGCCCGCGATGAGCAGCAGCGCCATCGTCCCCGCGACATGGGACGGTTCGAGCTTGCGGCCGTAGATCTCGGCGTCGATGAGGTAGGTGGTGAGGTCGTCGCGCGGGTTCTCGACGTGGTCGCGGATCTGGACGTGCAGGTAGTCGAACAGCTGCTCCATCCGCTCGAGGCGCTCCTCGGGCGGCAGGTTGACGCCTTCGAGCGCGTTCTCGACGAACCGGCGGAACCGCGGCCCGTCCTCCTGCGCAAAGCCGAGCATGTCCGCGATGACCCGCATCGGGATGTGCTGGGCGTACTCGTGTGCGGCGTCGACGACGTCACGGCCTTCGAAGGAGTCGATGAGCGCGTGGCAGAACGCCCTGGTCGCCGGCTCCAGCCTCCCGACTGCGGACTTGGTGAACGCCGGGAGCAGCAGCCTGCGCGCGTCGCGGTGGAACGGCGGGTCGGACGAGATCGGCGGCACCCCGCCCACCGGCGCGATCTCCCGCGGCGGCCGGAAGTTGCTCATGATGATCGACCGAGACGAGAAGTGCTCGGTGTCGTAGGCGATCGCCGCGACGTCCTCGTGCCGCGTGGGCAGCCAGCCGCCGCCGAACCGCTCGGTGCGGGCGAACGGGCAGCGCTGCCGCAGGTCGTCCTGGATCGGATACGGGTCGGCCGCCCATTCTGGTTCGAGATGGGAGAAGTCGGTCGTCCAGTCCGCGACGGGGCCGGTGATGATCTCGTTGCGGGTGCCGGTGGGGCGGCTCTCGCGCATCTCCTCGAAGCCCCTGTCGAAGCGGTCGTCGGCGGTCATGTCACCCTTCCTTGAGGACGTCGATCGCCCGTTCGGGGCAGTTGGCGACCGCCCGGCGGGCGCTCGGCTCTCCGTCCGGTGCCACGGCGCCATCGCCGAGGACCGTCCCGTAGCCCTCGTCGTCCTCGCCGAACAGGTCGGGGGCCAGGTCGTAGCAGCGGCCATGTCCCTGGCAGCGCTCGGGGTCGATCTGTACCTTCACTGTGTTCCTCCCGTCTGTGCCGTGGGGGCAGGCGGCGCGAGCGCGGCCGCGATCCGGGTGAGGAGCGCGGACCACTCCTCGTCCCCGACCGCGTGCATGTCCGGCGTGATGAGTGCGCTGCCCATCCCCAGCAGGAGGCACAGGTGGGCGAGCGCGTTCGGTGAAACGGCGGCGTCGAACTCGTTCCCGGCCTGCGCGACGCGGACCAGCCCGGTGAGCCAGTCGCCGCGTTCGCCCACGTAGTCGCGCATGGGCCGGGCGACGTCCTCGTCGCGGCGGGCGGCGACGAGCGCCTCCACGATCAGGGATCCGGCGGCGTCGCGGCGACGGGGAAGCCACCGCCCGGCGGTGAGCAGCAGCTCGGTGACCGGACGGTCCGGATCGGCGGCGAACAGCTCGTCGAGCATCCGCCGCCCGTGCACTCGCAAAGCCGCCACCAGCAGCTCCGCCTTGGAGCCGAAGTGGGCGTAGAGCGCGCCGTTGCTCACGGCTGCCGCCCGGGCGATGTCGGCGACACGCGTCCCGTCGTACCCGTGCTCCGCGAACGCGTCGGCCGCGGCGCGCAGCAGCCGCTCCCGCGTCTCCGCGGCGGTGACGCCCGCGATACGTCCCATGAAGGAATTAAATGACCGTTCATTTGATGGGTCAAGCCCCCCGGCGACGCCTGCGCCGGCTGCTCCGCCCCACGGCGCTGACCCTGGCCGCAGCCACCATCTGCTGGCGACGCCTCGACCACTGACCCCGCGAAGGTTGTTCGAATCTCTTCCTGGTGGCAGGTTGTGGCCATGGAGATCAACTGCGTGATCGTCGACTCCGCAGACCCGGATCGGCTGGCGGCCTTCTGGAGCGAGCTGCTTGACCGCCCGGTAGTCGCGCGTTCCGGACCGTACGTCTGGCTAGAGCGCAGGGACGGGTTGGGCGTGGGTTTCCAGCGTGCCAGCCACTCCAAGACTGGGAAGAACCGACTACACCTGGATCTGGCATCGGAGGACCCGGCAGCCGAACAGGCCAGAGTGGAGGCCCTGGGCGGACGGCGGCTGACCGAGTACGCCCCTGGAGGTTTCCTCGTCATGGCCGATCCCGAGGGAAACGAGTTCTGCGTCATCCCCAAAGGCTTGTTCGACCTCGATGACGAGGGACGGGCCGACTACCTGCCTGGAGACGCGGAGGCTACCTGATCCGGATCAAGGCCGGACGGCCCTTACCGTCCGGCGCTGCGCGGAAGCACTCCGGCGATGGGCGCCACCTGGATACGCTCGCCGCTCCCCCGCGCCGCCACCACTCTCTGGTACGAGTTCGACCGCCAACCATTCTGTTATGAGCTCTAAGGCCATGCGTCATCCGAGATGCCCTACTCGCGCGGCTCGCGCTCCTGGCGCGGGCGCCCGTTCATCAGATCCCGCAGCGCACGGCATGAAGGTCGAGCGGAGCGTGCACGGTTCGGACATTCGCGGGCTGAACGTCCGGATCCCTGCACCGGGCGACGAAGGCTCAACGTCGGCCGCCCGGGTAGAACCGGTCGGATCTGGTCTGGCCGACCGGTGAGGAGCGGCATCGTTGCGCGCAGTCCTGCCATACGACCTCGACGAACTCCGACGCGATCTTGATCGCGTCTTCGTAGTACGGCGGTCCGCGATCGTGATCTCGTCATCGTCGGATTGAACCGAGTGACACGCTTTCGACGGCATGGGCCGCCGCCTGCGTCTGCGCCCATCTGACGCGTCCGGGGAAGTAGGCGGCCGATGCCACAGCGACGGTGGTCGCCGTATTCGCTGGATATCAGTGCGTCCGCACGCAAACCGTCGCACGCAGTCCGCGTTTTCGCGCGGACGACTCACTTCCTGCCACCCCCTGCCGCTGACTCGAATGAGCGGGGTGTGACCGTCCGAGTCGTGAACGTGCATATCCGGAACGTTCGCGATTACATGGGCGGTGGCGCCTCCGGAGGTCGACCCCGCACGCCCCTCGGATGCATGTCCAACATGTAGCGAAAAGGGCGATAAGTCCGCTGTCAGATTCATAGCGGATGACGGAGTTCCGTTCCCCCGGCGGAGAGGACCAGAAGCGTGGGCATCGACCGGCCCGGCGGGACCGATACCCGCGCGGAGAACGTCGAGAAACCACCGGCCGAGGACCGCCCGCCGGCGCCGCCTCCCGACCGGCCCGGGTCGCCCGGCCAGCCGTCCCGCCTGGAAAGCCTCCGCGCCGCCCGCGAAGCCCAGGAGGCCCGCCGCGCCGAGACCGCAACCCAGCAGACCGACACGCAGGACACCGGCACCGAGCAGCCCGACGAACGCGAGAAGGACAAGGGCGAGCCTTCCTCCGCCGAACCCGCCGACGACCGGCAGGACGCCCAGGCCGAGCCGAAGGCCCCGGAGAGGACGTCGGGCAACGGCGAGACCACACGTGACGCCGAGGCCGAGGGCGGCGAGCGCGAGCGGGAGAGCGACCGCCCCGAATCCGAGACCGGACAGGCACAGCCAGACGGACGCGACGGGCAGCCTTACTCAACGGACATCGGCGAGCTTGCTCCGGAGACGGGCGCGGAACCGCGCGGAGAACTCCGGGATGACAAGACCGAGTCCTCCTCCGACGGACCCTCCGACGAGAGCCAGGACGCACCAGCCGAACCGTGGACCGCCGAAGAGCGGCCGATGACCGTCGAAACCGAACCGGAGCCTGGCGAGAGCAAACAACCGGACGGGCCCGGCGACGAACCTCCCCGCCAGGAGACAGGCGAGGCCGACCAGGAATCACCAGGCGAGCGCGACCGGCCGGACGACCGCGAAGCGGAGACCGAGGCTCCTCAAGACCGGGACCATCAGCCACTCCCCCAACAGGACGGCCGCGTGCCCGGCGACGACGGGAACGAGTTTCGAGGGGAAGCCGGCAACGAACAGAAACCCCAGGCCGACAACGAACCGGCCGGTCACGACCACACTCCGCAGGACGAGCCCGCTCCCGCCGACCAACAGAACGGCGGCAGCGAAACACCGCAGGCCGCCGAAGCCCCGGTTCGCGCCTCCGACAACCCTGAACCGGGGGACGCCCCTCAAGTCCGGGTCGCCTGGCTACCGGCGTCGGAGGAAGGCGTCACACGCTGGGTGTCCCCGATCGTTCAGTTCAACGAGCAGATGCCCGGCAACCAGCTCGAGCGCCGTGATAGGAATGCCGAAGACCGGCCGGGAACCCCGGCCACCACAGAAGACGAACCAAACAAATACCGCGATCTCCCCGATCGCATCACGGACCTAACGCCCGGACGTGGCGAACTGCGCAACGCTGAGGACGATGCCGAGAACCAAGACCTCCGCGAGCCTGACCCCGACAGAACCAGGCGTTCAGAGCGGGTCAGGCGACGAATCGGCAGGGAGACCGAGAATGCTACCGACGTCAGCAAGAAGCTCGGCAACAAGATCGGCAGTTTCCTGGACGACCATCCGCCTGGTCCACTGCAAACGACTACCGGCCGGGATGTTCCCAACTTTACGATGCCGCAGCATAATATGAAGCTGGGCAACGGGGCTATCGGCTTGGCCATTGGCACGATAGTGCTCGTCAAGGCGGGTCAGCGGGTCTACGGTGCGAGCAAGGTCAAGGTAAGCGAGCTTCTGGAAAGGCGCCATGGCGGTAACGGATGATCAGATAAGTACGCTGCGAGCCCAACTTGCAGGACAGACTGAAGAATACCTTCGTATGCTCGACCAACTGGACCCCGCCGAGGCCAATACCGGCTATTCCATGCTTATAGGTGCCGCTTTCTTTGAGGCGGCCGAACGACGCTTCATCAGGAACGGTAAGTACGTGCCTGATGCCGAGGTAATCGACTTCGTCGCCGCAGTACGCTCGGTGAACGAGGATACGGCCGCGACACTCGATCCGGCGATCGCCGAGCGAATTCTCCTCGCCGCGCTCGACAAAGGCGAGATCGATGACCTCGACGACGATACCGTTCTCGGTCACGAGATGTTCCTGTTGGCCGCGATGATCTCCGACGAGGGATTCAGCGACGAAGAACTTGATGCCTTTCTCGCGCAGGCACGCGGGACAGCGGATCAATGGCTTTCCCAGTAATCGACTGCACGGGTGTCGAACTGAGGGACGAGCACGTTGCGGCGCTACGTTCGCTTCTCAAGGGAGAAGCCGGTGCCTGGCGGCCGTTCCAGGTCGCGGAGTCTGAGGAGGAAGCGATCGCCCACACCGTGATTCTGTATGGAGCGTTCAGAGTTGCGGTGTGGCGGAAGTTTTCGCCGACCTACTCGGCCCCTGATGTAATCCGCTTCGTCGCGGACATGCGCATCGGGTACGGACGAGACGTGAGCCCGATCCATCCTCGCGTGGCCGAGCAGTTGATTCTCGAGGCACTGGGGAACCCTACCGCTGAGTCCTATGTTCCGCCGGACGCTGAGACCACGATCGGCGCCGAGGCCGCGATTCTCGATACCTTGCTGCACGAGGCGAACCTTGATGACGCAGGCTTGGAGGAGTTCATTAAAGACTCCGCCGACTTTGCCAGAGAATGGATTGCAGCCCGGCAAGGGGAACCCCGCAACGTCTGAGTAGATACGAACATTCGGAATGGGAAGCCCACCCAAAGACGGGTGTGTTCGTGCGGCGTCGGATCGGAGATTCCAGCAGGCGGACGGCAGCGTCATCTGTTGGACAGGGCTGATTGCATTCTCAAATGTTGAGACCGAGGGCGATGAGTGGGTGGGTGAAGGCGTCGCGTGCCCAGCGGGTTCCTTCGGCGATGTTGGTGAAGCCGAGCAGGCGTAGTGCGCTGATGCCATGGCTGCGTATGACCGCCAGGACCGAGGGCAGTGCGCCGGTCCGCACGCGGCACCGGTCTTCACCCAGTGTCACATCCCGGACGTAATGATCGCGGTTCTCGATCGCCCATTCGCCGCGGACGAAACCGGCCAGCCGCCGGGGGCTGGCTTGGGCGGCGGTCAGGCTGGCGACGCCGAGCACCGCCTGGGCCGACAGAGGGCTGCCGTCCAGGCCGGAGAAGTGGCGTTCGACCAGGAACACCTGCTTGACATGGGGGAATCTGATCCTGCTGGGGGCGGGCATCACCTGGATGGTGCGGATCTCCTGGTGGCCGTGGCCGCGGTCGTAGGTGGTCCACCCGGACGGAACATCGTTCCACGGCAACTGGTCGAGCTGGTCGAACAGGCCCGGCTGGTTCCCGCCGACCGGGAACACGAAGTGGGCGTTTCGGCTGCGCAGGTAGCGAACGTGGTCACGCTGGGTATGCATCATGTCGGCGCTGACCACCATGTTGGTGATGTCGTCGATCTGGTCCAGCAGCGGAACGAACGCGGTGATCTCGTTGCTCTTGCCGTCCACGTCCAGTTGCGCGAGCGTGACGGCGTCGGCGGCCAGCATCGCACCCAGGCGGTGCCGGGCCCGGCCGTCACCGGTGGCGGTGCCGCGCTGGGACTTGCCGTCCACAGTGAGGCCGATCAGTTCATCGTCGCCGTGCAAAGCGGGTACCTGCGCGGCCCGGTAGCGGGCATAGGCGGCATCGACCTGGGCCGGGTCGACCTTGGTCAGGGTCCGGTACACCGTGTCGGGGTGGGGAGCCTCCAGCACGCCGGTGCGGGCATTGCGGCGTGCGCCCACGCTGTGCAGTACCTGCTCAGGCGCCACAGCGATCCAGTGCCCGACTGCCGCCCAGGTGGCCGCCCCCGACATGATCGCGGCCTGGACCAGCGCGAACATCACCGTCAGCGAGTGACGGCGGCCCCGCCGGTCACGCGGATCGGGAATCTGCGCCCACACCTGCAGCAGGTCGTCGCCGGCCGCACCACCGCCCTTCCCGGCCGGGTGCTCCCCGGCCGTGTCCTTGGTGATGACCGTGATCAGTGACGAGAACGCGGACGGCGTGGCAGACTGCGTGAACAACGAGGCTCCGTAGGACGATTGATCTAGGCAATCGCCGTTCTACGGGGCCTTGTTGTCTCCTGGCCTGCGGACACGCCTCACGCGATCATCCCGTGACCTGGCGTCTCGCCCCGGCCATCTCAACATCCGAGAACGCAATCAGCCCTGGGGCACGCGACGACTTCACCCACCCACTCATCGCCCTCGGTCTCAACATCTGAGAATGCGTTCCACCCTGCCACCCGGCCCTAAGGTGAATCAAGCGAATCCTACAGATACCATAACCGGCGGCATCATGCTCGCCACCCTGGCCATAGGCGCCCTCGTTAAGGCGAAGGAAAAGATCAAGAACTCCAGGCGGAGCTGAAATGAAGATCACTGATAAGCAAGTCGCCACCTTGCGGGCCCAGCTTGCGGGGCGGACGGACGAGTACGTGCGCCGGCTAGATAAATTGGAGACCGAAGAAGAGCAGACCGGCTACACCACGCTCATCACTGCCGCATTCTTCGAGGCCGTCGATCGGCGATTCATCACGAACGGCAAAGCCGCGAACAATAGCGAAGTCATCGACTTTATTTCCACGAAGCGCGAAATCAATCCAGTCGCCGCCGAACAACTCGACCCAGGTGTCGCCGAGCAGGTGCTCCTGTCTGCGCTCGGCAAGGGGGCGATAAGCCAGAAGATCGACGGGGACACGTTGATGGGGACCCAGGTGCTCCTGCTTGCGGCACTCATCGGCGAAGCCGACCTCAGTGAGGCCGAACTCGAGAGCTTCCTGGCGAAGGCGCGCGCCGAGGCGGACGAGCACATAGGCTGACACGGCCAACTACCAGAGGGGTGTCCAAATGACGGCCAGTCTTCCCGGCCATGTTACAGACATGCACCTGGCAGCATTGCGCACGTTCCTGGCCGAAGGTCCTGAAGAATGGCTGGAGCGGTACGGGGAGGAAATCAAGAACGAGGTTGACACCGGATATTCGCTACTCGTCTACTGCGCTTTTGGTGAGGCCCTACGGCTGAAATTTTCGCCGACCTACACCATCCCGCAGGTGATCCGCTATGTCGCTGACCTTCGCCTCCAACTTGAGGAGTATGCGCATGAGTTGGACCCCCGCGTTGCTGAAGGCCTCATTCGCTACTCCCTCGGAGACAAGTCTCTTAACGGCCGTCCGCCATTCGGCGTGGACGAAGTGACCATGATGCGCGCCCAGATCCTCCTGCTCGTTGCTCTTGTCTCGGAAGAGGATCTCGATGAGGCGGAATTGGAGAGGTTCATCAAAGACTCCGCCGCTATCGCCCGGGAGCGGGGCGTGGCCTGGCAAGTCGAGTCCCGCAACGTGTGAGCAACGTACGGGCCGTCGGAGTGGGATTGCTGGTCAAGACAGATGTGGCTCGCGCGGCATCGGAGATTCCATGCAGGCGGGCGTCGACCTGGCCTGCTCGACGTGTTGGTGAGGTCTGGTCCGGTGACCACGGGTGATTGGTGCCTCTCGTCGCTTGCGCCTGCGCTCTCCGGCCGAGGAATCATCGACGCCCACACCGACATACAGCGTGTGCTCTCCTCCCGCCTGCCGCGGGCAAGACGCCGAGGTGAGGCAGGCCGGGAGTGCAGTGACCCGCATATGGAACGCTGGGTACCCGAGCGGTCGGGTCAGTCGGCCGATCCGGAGGAAGCGTGGAGGGCGAGGTCGGGGCTGGATGAGTTGGCGCGCGTGTTGGGAGGGTGAGACGGGATGAGCTTCAGCGAGGCCAGCGAGCAGCGGCGTCAGCCAAGCGGCATCCCACCCATCCTGGGTGGTCCGCTTCGATCGACATCATCAACGCCGGCGCCTACCTCCGATGACGGTGCGGGGCTTCATCCCGCCCTGCTGGATCCGGACACCCGGCTGGTGGCGGCGCTGCGGCTGTTCGACTCGCGAAGGTCCACGGCCATGTCGCTCGTGCGGCAGGCGGCCGATCTGCTGGTGCACGTCCGCAAGGTCATCGGGAGGTCCGGCTTCCCCTATCTCCCTGAGTAGATCGACCGCCGCAGCGCCGACCGGACGGCGGCGGGCCGGCAGCTGCCGGCGCGTCCGCCGCGCTGGCTCTCGTGGCGCGGCCGGCGGCGCGCGGCGATGCAGGGGCGATCACTGCCGGGCGGTCGATGCGCATGTGGTGGCTGCGCCGGCGACGTTGACGCCTGGGCTCGGAGGGAGTCGACCTCGCCGAGCTGCTCCTGTTCCGCGCGCACACGGGAGTGGCCCGCGGCCTCGCCGGACGAAGACCTGGCCGGCGGGCTCCCGAGACGACGGGAGGCTCGGCGAATGGTTGCGGGAGTGGTGAGGGAGCGGGTGCCGTCGTGCGCTGGTGGAGGGGCGGTGGCGCGGCGTGTGTTGGCAGAGGGACTGATTTTGTGGGCGTTCACCGGCAACGTTTGTCGGCGAGTTCGATGAACGCCTCTTCTTAGGGCGCTGCCATGTTGATGAGATCGAGCAACACGGCTTGCCAGATAGGCGGGTACTAGCAGGTATGACCTGGAGCGGCCCGTGACCTTCTTCCTCTCGCGGTGGCCAAGCTGAGCTGATCGGACTCGCTCGCTATACTTCGACAGTCGATATATCGTCTCCCGTATGGTCAAACGAGCAACGGTGATGAGCGAGCCCACGTACTTCGTACTGGCCGCGCTGCTGGACGGGCCCGTGCACGGCTACGGGATCATCAAGAGGGCGCACGAGCAGTCGGGCGGGCGGGTCCGGCTGGCCGTCGGCACCCTCTACGGAGCCCTGGACCGGCTGACGAGCGACGGGCTGATCGTCGTGGACCGCGAAGAAGCAGTCCAGGGCCGTCCGCGTCGTTACTACCGGCTGACCGAGGACGGGCGCCTGGCCGTCACCCGCGAGGCTCTGCGGATGGAGCAGGCCGCCCGGGTCGTCACGGGCCGCACCTCCCTGGTGACGGGGGACGCCGGAGCATGAGCGGGTCATGCACCGAACGCTGGTATCGGCTGTTCTTGCGGGCGTTCCCGCCTGGTCACCGCGCCGAGTACGGCGCCGAGATGATCGATGCTCTGCTGAACGGCACCTCTCGCCGTGCTCCCTCGCTGCGGGAGACGGCCGGGCTGCTCACCGCGGGCTTCGCCGCCCGGGCTCGTGCGGCCACCGCCGCGCCGTGGTGGGCCGACGGGCTGCAACTCGGCTTGCTGATGCTGGCACTGGCGAACATGGCCTACGGCATCGCCGACCATTCGTCCCCCTGGTGGCTGGCCGCTTCGGCGGCGCTGGTGGCGGCGTTGCTGCGCGGCCGGGCACTGGTGGCCCTACCCCTCGCCCTGCTCGTAGCGCTCTCGACCAGCCGGGCCATGCTGCTGGGGACTCAGGCGTCATCCTCGCCGGCGCAGATCCTCGGACCGTCGAACCACAACTGGGTCTCACTCGCCCCCTACGGCGTGCTGGCGCTTGGGGCAGTGGCACTCGCGGCCAGCAGGCCGGCCGGGCCGCGGCGTCTGCGTGCGCGGCCGTTGTGGTGGCTTGTCATCCCTGCGGCCTCGTTCGCGCTCACCTACATGCCCGGGAATCACGAGTACGGCCAGAACTGGCAACTGGTCAGGGCAGGCACAGAGAGCGCCCTCCTACTCGCCGGAGTGCTGGCCACCGCGATCGCGCGCAATCCGCGCTGGGCACTGGCTTCGGCCATCTACGTCCTGCCCGGCGTGGCCTCCCCGCTGATCAACCCGCCCGCGAGCGCGCAAGTCACCGGCTACTGGTTGACCCTCATCGGGCTCCTGCTCACCATGATCGCGACAGCATGGCGGCCCCAGCCCCTCCCCGAACGTCGCCATCCGCAATAACCGAACCGCCGAAACGCAGAGCCGCACCGTTGACGGAACTCATCGACATCCCGGAGGCGACAAGGACGCCAACGTTGCCGCCACCGGTGAACAAACGTTCCTGCTTATGACGGCCACACTCAGAGGGACGAATGTGCTGGTTCTCGGTGGGTGGGATCGGTGGGAAACTTGGAGGCATTTGACCAGTTCCTTTGATCGGGCGGCGCCCGTGCCCTGCGGCTTGGTGCCGCCCGATCACCTTGCCGCTATCCCGCCGTGCCGTGGCGGGGTCCATCACAGGGAGTTACCACTCCGCATGACGTGGTTCGAAGCCATCGTCCTTGGGCTTGTCCAGGGGCTTACCGAGTTCCTGCCGATCTCATCGTCCGCCCATCTGCGGCTGACGGCCGTGGCCGCCGGGTGGCGTGATCCTGGGGCGGCGTTCACCGCGGTCACGCAGATCGGGACGGAGACGGCGGTGCTCGTCTACTTCCGGAAGGACATCGCGCGGATCGTCACCGCCTGGGCGCGTTCCCTGGTGAACGAGGAGGCGCGCGGGGACAGCGACGCCAGGATGGGCTGGCTGGTGATCATCGGCTCGGTGCCGATCGGTGTGCTCGGCCTGACTCTGAAGGACTACATCGAAGGGCCCTTCCGCGACCTGCGGCTGATCGCGTGCACGCTGATCGGTCTCGGTGTCGTGCTGGCCCTCGCCGACCGCTACGCCACCCGCAACGCGGACCGGGAGCGGGCCGTCGGGCGGCACCGTGCGGACCGGCCGGTCAAGAACCTGGAGGACCTGACCGTCCGGGACGGGTTGATCTACGGGCTGTGCCAGTCGCTTGCGCTCATCCCCGGTGTGTCGCGTTCGGGGGCCACGATCACCGGTGGCCTGTTCCTCGGATACAACCGTGCGGCCGCGGCCCGGTACTCGTTCCTGCTCGCCATTCCGGCCGTGCTGGCGTCCGGCGCCTATGAGCTGACCGAGATCGGGGAGCCCGGCAGCCACGTTGACTGGGGGCCGACGATCCTGGCCACCGTCGTCGCCGGCCTGGTCGGCTATGCGGTGATCGCCTGGTTCATGAGGTTCATCTCCACCAGGAGCTTCATGCCGTTCGTCCTCTACCGCATCGCCCTGGGCGCCACCGTGCTGGTGCTGGTCTGGTTCGGTGTGCTCGACCCGCTCGCCGGTGGCGCCCACGGGTGATTCCGTGGTTGTCCGGAGGTGGTCGGGCGGTAGTACGGGGTTCAATCGTTCCCGGGTGCGGGGTGCTCCTAGGATGTTCCGACCTGACAACGTTGTCAGGGCGTGAGAAAGGGCGGTGCGGGGTGGCTCAGCTGGCTATTGCGAACTCGTTCATGCCGCAGTACGCCAAGTTGGAGCCGAAGGTGCGCAAGGGCGTGGACGCGGCCATCGGGAAGTTCGCGGAGCACACGCATGCGGGGCTGCACCTGGAGAAGCTCGCCGCCGCCAAGGATTCACGGATCCGGACGATCCGGATCGACCAGTCCTGGCGCGGGGTGGTGCTGGCGCCGGACAGGGGGGACGTGTACTGCCTGCTGGCGGTGATGCCCCACGATGACGCGATCAGCTGGGCCACGAGCAGGAAGTTCTCGGTCAACCAGGCGCACGGCGTGTTCGAGGTACGGGACCAGGTCGCCCTGGACGAGATGTCCCCCGCGCTGGAGAAGGCCGCCGAGAGGACCGGTTACCGGCTGCTGGAGCACGTCTTCGACAAGGACCTGCAGCGGCTGGGCATCGATGAGGAGCTGCTCCCGCTCGTGCGGCTGCTGACGGAGGACGCGCATCTCCAGGCGATGGAGAGGCTGCTGCCCGAGCCGCAGTACATGGCGTTGCTGGCGCTGGCGCAGGGCATGAACCCGCAGCAGGCGTGGGAAGAGGTCGCCAAGACGCTGGCGGTGGAGGAGAAGCCGGCCGACGTCGATCCCGATGACCTGGTGGCGGCCATGCGGCGGACACCCGGGCAGGTCGTTTTCGTGAATGGGCCCGAGGAGCTGCGGGACATTCTCGCGCACCCCTTCGACACCTGGCGGATCTTCCTGCATCCGGTGCAGAGGCGGGTCGCGTTGAGGCCCTCCTACAGCGGGCCCGCGCAGGTGACGGGTGGTGCAGGGACGGGGAAGACCGTTGCGGCGCTTCATCGGGCGAGGTTCCTCGCGTCCAAGGGTGGGCGGGTTCTGCTGACCACGTTCACGCGGAACCTGGCGGAGGCGCTGGAGAAACAGCTCGCGCTGCTCGTGGACGACCCCGAAGTGCGGGATCGGGTTCATGTCAAGACCGTGGACTCGGTTTCCTACGAGGTGGTCGGGAGGCACCACAAGCCTGGAGTGGCCGGGGCCGATGTGCTCGATCCGCTTTGGGAGGAGGCCGCGGAAGGGACGCCGTTCTCGCCCTCTTTCCTGAGCCGGGAGTGGGAGCAGATCATCCTGGCGCAAGGGCTGGAGACCGAGGAGGAGTACCTCGCGTGCACACGGACCGGGCGCGGGGTTCCGCTTGGGAAGGCGCAGCGGCCGGTGGTGTGGCGCGCCATCCGGCATGTGGTGGACGGGCTGGCCGCCGAAGGCAGGTCGACGTTCCCGCAGCTCGCCAATGAGGCGGCGGAGCTGGTGGACGGTCCCGGGTACGACCATGTGATCATCGATGAGGCGCAGGACATCCATACCGCGCAGTGGCGGTTGCTGCGCCGGCTCGTGGCGGAGGGGCCCGATGACCTGTTCATCGTCGGGGATCCGCATCAGCGGATCTACGACAGCCATGTGTCGCTGACGAGTCTCGGCATCAATGTGCGGGGGCGCAGCACGAAGCTGAAGCTGAACTACCGGACCACGCAGGAGATCCTGGCCTGGTCGGTGCCGCTGCTGGGCTTGTCGCCGGCGCAGGGGCTCGATGATTCCGCGGACACCCTCGACGGTTACCGGTCCCCCATTCACGGACGGCGTCCGGTGGTGAAGGACTACCCGGACCAGGACGCGGAGCTGGACGGGCTCGTCGAGCAGATTCGGGCCTGGCTGGACGCCGACGTGGAGCCCAGCGCGATCGGGGTCGCGGCCCGGTACGTGTGGGTGGCGCGTAAGGCGGCGAAGCGCTTGAAGGATGAGGGCATCGCCGCGTATCAGGTGCCCAATAAGTCGGCGGGCGTGCAGGTCGGATCCATGCACAAGATGAAGGGCCTTGAGTTCCGGTGTATGGCGGTCATCGGCGCAGGCGAGAAGTGGATGCCGGCGGCGAATGCCATCACGCCGGAAGGCGAGGACCCGAAGGCGCACGCCCAGGACATCCAAAAGGAGCGGTGCCTGCTGTTCGTGGCCTCCACGCGGGCCCGGGATCACCTGTACGTGTCGTACGCGGGTTCTCCTAGCCCGTTCCTGCCTGGTTGAGGTCGTCCAGGAGGGTACGCAGGCCGGATATCTGCGAATGGTCGTCGCCGTAGAGGGCGGTCAGGTCGGACAGGAGGTCGGTCAGTTCCTTGCGGGCCCGGTCCGTGTCGCCTGCGGCGAGCTTCAGGCGGGCGATCCGTTCGCGGATGCGCAAGGTCAGGGGGTCGCGGGGGCTGCCGCCGGAGGCGTCGTCCAAGAGTTCCTGGAGATGGCTTAGGGCCGTGTCGGTGGCGCCCAGGTGGGCCTGGCAGACCGCTTCCTGTTCGCGGCAGTTCAGGACGTGGGGGTCGTCCGGGCCGTACCACTCGGCCAAGGTCACGGCGGCGGCGCGGTAGGCGTGGACGGCCCGGCGGTGGTCGCCGCCGCGGAAGAGGACATCGGCCAGGTCCAGGCGTAGCCCCGTGTACTCGGGGTCTTCGTCACCGAGGGCCAGGCGGGCGGGTTCTGTCAGGTCGGAGAGCAACTCTGCTGCTTGGGTGTAGCGGCCTTCGTCGGCGAGGTCGCCTGCTTCCGCGCGCGCTTGGACAACCTCATCGAAGGTGGGGAGTTCGACTCGTTCCGCTGGTGCTTGAGTACGCGGAGCCCTGCCGGTTATCCGGATTCGGCTGACGGCGTTGGCGTACAGGTGTTGCGGGGCGACCGTGTCGACGATGCCCGGCAAGGATTCAAGGGACGTGACGAACTCCAGTAGGCGCCGGTAGACCTCGTCGGCGTTCGCAGGGCGGTCGCCCGGTTGTTTGGCAAGGAGTTGCAGGACGAGTGCGTCCAGCCCGGGTGGCATGTCGGGGCGGAGGTCGCTCGGCGGGGTCGGGTCGTCGTCTTCGTGGCGGCGCAGCACCTCGTAGGGGGTGTCGCCCGAGAAGACGCGGCGGCCCGTGAGCATCTCGTAGAGGACGCAGCCGAGGGAGTACAGGTCGCTCTGCGGGCTCGGGGTGCCGTACACCTGCTCCATGGCGGTGTAGCCGGGCGTGTAGGGCGCGCCAAGCCCGGTCGTCGTTCGCCGTACGTCGCCTGGGCCGAGCCCCACGGCGGCGCCGAAATCGAGGACTTTGACCGAGCCGTCTGGGCAGACCATCAGGTTGCTGGGTTTGAGGTCCCTGTGCACCAAGGGGCGGCGGTGTGCGACGTGCAGCACGGCGCATACCTGGGCGGCTATGAGCGCGGCCCACGAGATGGACAGTCTCTCCTCGGCGTCCAGGACGTGGTCGACCGTCATGCCCTCGACGTACTGCATCACCAGGTAGAAGCAGCCGTCGTGGCTTCCGAAGTCGTAGACGGTCGGGACTCCGGGGTGCTCGAACCAGGCCGTGCTGCGGGCCTCCTGTTCGAAGCGACCGACGAGTGACTCGTCCGATACGCGGGTGAACTTGACCGCGAGGCGCCGGTCGAGGAAGCGGTCGTAGGCGCGCCACACCTCGCCCATTCCGCCGCGCCCGATCGCCTGATCGAGTTCGTACCGTTCGCGTTCCCCGAGGAGATCGCCCCGCCGCACCACCCACCTCCTCAGGGCCGTGCCCGCAGCGTACTAGCGTCCGGACGGCGGTGGTGGGGCGGCGTCAATCGGAGGGGCGGCGTCAACCGGAGGGGCGCAGGGTGCCGGCGCCCAGTCCTTCGAGGCCGAGGCGCAGGACGTCCGCGCCCAGTTCGTAGGTTTCGCGGAGGGCGGACTCCAGGTGGGTGAGCTGCCGGAACGCCCGGCCCAGTTCGGTCTGCTCCTCCAGCGTGAGGCGGGGCAGGCGGGCACGGCGGACGTCGAAGCGGGCGGACGAGGTGGAGCTGCGGAGGCGGGCGCCCTGCGCGCCGAGCAGCAGCCAGCCCGCGACGAAATCGGGGTCGGCGCGGGCCGGTTCGACCCGGACCAGGGCCAGGCCGGGGCCGAGGACGGGGCCGTCCCCGGTCATGACGCGGGCGGCGGGGTGGCGGGCGGCGAGGGAGACGACGATGTCGCCGGCGGTCGTCGGCACGTGGTCGGCGTCCGGTGCGGCCGTTCCCGTGGGTGCGCCGCCCAGGGCGACGTCTTCGAGGGTCAGGACGGGGACGTCTCCTTCACCGATCCTCACCCTGGGAGGGGGACGGAGTATCTGGAGCACGCCCGCCTTCGCCAGTTCACCGATCGTCGTCATCGGGACGTCGTCGCGCGCCTCGGCCTGGGTGAGAGCAGATAGTTCGGCGGTCGTTTCCCGTAGTTCGGCGGTCTTCGTCAGGAGGAGGTCCTGTGCGGCGGTGAACGAGCCCTTCGATGCGGGGGCGCTCCGCTGCGGGAGGTAGCGGGCGGGGGTGAGGTCTACCTCGTCGTCCAGCAGGTCGATGATGCGTACGACGACGCTCGCGTCCGTTCCATCTGCCTTGCCCTTGGTGTAGCGGCGCCAGGCGTCCAAGGCGACCTTCGGGAAGGTGTCCGAGTCGGCCGAGGTGTCGACCATCAGGACGTCGTCCGCGGGGGTGTCGCCCGGGGACGGTCGGCGGAGGACCCACACGGCGAGCGCGACCGCCATGTTCGGCACCGCGCCGGAGGGAAGGCCGATGACGGCCCGGAGCGCCCCGCGGCGGAGCAGTTCCGAGCGGACGCGGCGCCCGGAGCGGCGGTTCGCGACGGCGGGGGGCATGAGGATCACGACCGTTCCGCCGGGCCTGACGTGCGCGAGGCCGTGCTGGAGCCACGCCAGTTCCGATTCCATGCGGGGCGGGAGGCCGTACTCCCAGCGGGGGTCGCCGGTCAGCTCCTCGTAGCCCCAGCCGCGGTCGTTGAACGGCGGGTTGGTGGCGACCAGGTCGACCGTCCGGCCGGGGAAGGCGTCGGCGAGGAGGGAGTCGCCCGGGTGGATCTCGGCGGGGGCGCCGTGCAGCGCGAGCTGGATCGCGGACATGCGGGCGGTCGTGTCGTCGATCTCCTGGCCGAGGAGCTCTTCGACGTCCTTGAAGAGGTCGTTCGCCATGCCGAGGTACGCGCCGGTGCCGCAGGCGGGGTCGAGGACGGTGCGGGCGGGGCCGCCGAGGTCGAGCATCAGCCGGACGACCGGTTCCGGGGTGAGGTAGACGCGGCGGCTGTGGTGCTCCAGGTAGCGGGTGCGGAGGAACTCGAAGGTCTCGGCGACGCCCAGTTCGTCCACGAGCTGGGAGAGGGCGCGGACGAGGGGGACGGCGTCGGGGGGCGGGCCGTCCGGCATCAGGTCGGTGTGGGCGCGGACGGCGCCGGGGAGGGCGGCGGCGATCTTCTCGTCCGGGGCGGGCGCGAGGCCCCGCCAGTGGCCGGGGTCGGCGCGCAGGTAGAGGAGGAAGGCGCCGGCGAAGGTGAGGACGTCGGCGAGTTCGACGTCGCCGTACGCGGCGGCGCGCAGCGTCTGCCAGACGCGTTCGCGGACGGGTGAGTCGGCGAGTTTTCCCTGGCCGCGGAGCCAGTCTTCGACGTCGGCGAGGGAGAACGTCGGGCTGACGGCCGTGCCGCCGACCGGCTGGGGGAAGTCGTCGTGGCGGCGGCGCCAGTTGCTCACCGCGGCCCGGCCGACCGCGGCCAGCCGCGCGATATCGGCCGCGGTCACCGTCGCGTCGTGCGGCACCGGCACTCCCATCAGCGGACAGCCTCGATGATCTCCACCCTAGCGCCTACCACGGCCATTGCGGCGGTTGATCTCGTTCACGCCGCCATCACAGTCGTTTCAAGGCGAGTCTGTTGTGAACGCTCCTTCTTCGGTTGATTGCGTTCACAGATAGATGTGTGGTTTGCTGTGTACAGCCGATCCGCTTCCCCCGAGATCAGCGGAGTTGATTTCCATGCTTGTCCCGACGATGTCGCTGCGAGAGTTCGATGACGCCCAGAGCCGCATGCCGCCCGGCCTCGCCGACCGCACCCAGCGGATGCGCGCATGCGCCACACGGGCCGCCTGGTGCGGCTGCTGCGGCGTCGCGCGGAGGCTGCTGCGGCTGTGCTTCGCCGCCGTCCGGCACGGCGACGACGCGATCGCGGAGATGCTCGTCACCGAGGCCGAGCACTACATCGGCGGCGGGCGGCACCCCCGGACCTGCCCGCAGGCGCCGAGGCCCGCGGTGCGCGGCCGCAGGGCGCCGGCGCAGGGGCGGGTGCCCGGCTGGTCCGCGTTCCCGGGCGCGCTCGTCGCCGCGACGGACGCGAGCTGGAAGCAGGGCACCTGCGGGATCGGCTACGTCGTCAGCGACGGCCGGTGGGGCATGCGCGGCTGGACGTTCGGCCCGCAGGACCCGACCGGGCCCCGCAGGGTGCTGGTCAGCGAGCTGCGGGCCGTGGCCCTGCTGCTCGACCGCGTCGAGGACGGCCGGGACCTGGTGCTGCTCGTCGACAGCCTGTCCGCGCTGCGGTACCTGCGGGCGTGGCGGCACGGCGACACCGGCCTGATGCCGGACGGCTACGACCTGCGGCCCCGGCGGTCCGGGGCGGCGCCGACGCTGGTCCGGCTGGCCCGGCAGGTCGTCGGGCGGCCCGGACTGCGGCTGGAGTACGTCAAGGGCCACTCCGGCCACCCGCTCAACGAGACCGCGGACTCCCTGGCGTCCATCGCCCGGCGCCGCGTCACCGAGACCTTCGATTCCATCGCCCGCGCCGAGGGCCTCGTCGAGGCGTTCCTGCACGCGTGGCACCGCACCGGCGGTATCGCCGCCTGAACTTCCAGGAGATCGAGATGAGCCATGACCAGTACGGCCCGTACGGCCGCCGTCCCGGCCCGCCCCCGCCGATGCCGGTGCCCGCGTTCGCGGTGCCGCCGCAGAGGCAGCGCGGCAAGGGATGCCTGTACGCCCTTATCGGGGGCGTCGCGACGCTGTTCCTGATGGTGTCGTGCGCCGCGATCGTGGCCACCGGCGGCAGCACGTCCGACCCGGCCGCCACGTCCGGTGACGTTCCGGCGGCGGCCGGTGGATCTCCGGCGGCGTCCGCGCCGGCCAAGGGGACCGCGGAGAAGAAGTCCAAGAAGCCCGTCACCAACGGGATCGGCCGCGAATACCGGGACGGGAAGTTCGCCTTCACCGTCACCAAGGTGAAGAAGGGCGTGAAGAAGGTCGGCAACGAATACTTCGGAGACAAGGCCCAGGGGCAGTTCGTCATCATCTCCGTGACCGTGAAGAACATCGGCGACAACGCCCGGACCTTCACCCATCACAATCAGACGCTTCTCGACACCAAGGACCGCAAGTTCGAGGCCGACCCGGAGGCGTCGCTGTGGACGAACCAGGACGGCAAGTCGTTCCTGCAGCAGATCAACCCTGGGAATTCCGTCAAGGGCCAGCTCATCTACGACGTTCCGCGCGGGGTGAAGCTGAAGGCCATCGAACTGCACGACTCGATGTTCTCCGGCGGCGTCACCGTGCCGCTGGGCGGGAGGTGACGGGTTGTCCGGCGTGACGTGGGCGCTGACCGTCCCGCAGCCGGCCGCGGGCCGACCAACGGTTCGTCCACTGGAAACTTTCGGAGGGCTCGAAGGCGGGCCGCCCACTCCCCTGGCGGTGCGGGACGCGCTGCTGCCGCTCCCGGGCGCCGCAAAGGGGTACCGGCACGTGCTCCTCCTCGGCACGATCCGTCACCTGGTGCGGACGGAGCGCGCGGGCATCGACGTGTCCGGCGACGACCGGGCGCCCGAGGAGATCGTCGAGGACGAGCTGGAGACCCGCGTCCGCCGCTCCGGCGTCACGGCCCGGATCGTCGACGCCCTCCTCGCCGCCATCAAGGACTCCCGCGCTCCTGACGTCCGCCCTCGATTCATGAGCGCAAAGGGTCGGAGCGGAGATTGGTCGAAGGGGGAGCTGGTGCTGCTCGCCCGCGGTGCCTTCCGCGGGCGCGGGTGCGTCCCTCTCGGCGGAAAATGATGACTCGCGCTACGGCAACCGGTCGCCTGACCTGGGCGTCCCATCAGACACAGGGGCTTCTCCCGCCACATCGGACATTTTCGCCGTCACTGGCGGGCGGAATGACAGGAGTCACGGCTTGACCGATCGCAAGTCCACCCTCGCGGAAGAGCAGCGCGCCGTCGATCGCGCCTACGCGTGCTACGAGCGCAGGTTCCGCATCAATCGCGAGACCTTCCGTCCTTCGGAGATCACCGACTCGCGTGCGGGGACGGCGTTCATCCCGGACGTGGCGCCGGAGGTTCGGTTCGAAAGCGACCTCGACAGCGAGGCCCTGGTCATCGCGCGCGTGGACGTCGACGAGGACGAGGAGGCCGGCACCTGGTACATCGGGCGCCGCAACGTCCGCGACGAGGCCGGGGACACGTTCGTCGTCAACTGGCAGACGCCGATGGCCACCGAGTGGCTGCTGCGGCCTCCGGACACCCCCGGCGGGATACGGCTGCGGCGCCGGCTCCGCTGCGAAGGCGACAGGGTCAAGGACTTCCGGGACGAGATCAGGGCGGACGCCGCGGCGCCTCCACGCTCCCCGGCACCCGGGCGAGCTCCGGCGCCCAAGCGTGCTCCGCTTCCCGAGCGCTCCCAGCCCCCTGAGCGCACCCGGGCACCCGAGCCGACCCGGGCTCCTGGACGGGCTCCGGTCCCCGAGCAGGTCTCGGTCCCGTCGCCCGCCGAGCCGGGCGACGAGGCCGCGGCCACCCCGGAGCCCGCGGTCTCCCCCACCGGAGGGCTGAAGGACTTCCTCCTCGAAGACCTGGAGCGGGCCCGCGATGGGCACATGCGCGACATCGTCGAGACGATCCAGCGTGAGCAACTTCTTCTGGTGTCCGACAAGCGCAAAGGCGTCCTCATCGTGCAGGGCGGGCCGGGCACCGGTAAGACGGCCGTCGGGCTGCACCGGATCTCTTGGCTCCTCTACAACCAGCATTTCAAGACCGGCGAGGTGCTGGTCGTCGGGCCGCACCCCGGCTTCCTGCGCTATGTGCGCGGCGTCCTGCCGCGCCTGGGGACACGCGACGTGACGGCGGTCGTGCTGAACAAGCTCTGGGACGAGCCACGCGGCGTCGACCCGCGGGCCGCGCGCCTGGTCAAGTCGGATGCCCGGATGGCGGAGGTGCTGCGGCGCGCCGTGGAGGCGATCCCGCGCGCCGGCGTGGTCGGCCGGCTGCGCGACGACGTCTTCGACATCCGGTTCGAGGGCGTCCCCCTGGCCGTGCCCGGTGCGGCCCTGCGCGAGCTCGCCGAGGCGAACGACACCGCGCCCTTCGCGGTCCGGAAGCGCCGTTTCAGGACCCACCTGGTCGATCACCTGATGCGGTTGCGCGCAGAGGCGGTTCACGGCCGCCCCGACGACGACGTCCGCCGCAGGATCGACCGGGACCCGCGGGTCGTCGGGCTGGTGAACACGGTCTGGCCGAACGTCACCGCCGAGGGCGTCCTGCGCGGGCTGCTCGGCGACCCGGCGGTGCTGCGGACCGCAGCGGACGGTGTGCTCACCGAGGAGGAGCAGGCGGCGATCGCGCGCCCGCCCGCCGCCCGCGTCGGGGAGGAGCCCTGGTCGCGCGAGGACCGGGTTTGCCTAGAGGAATTGCGCGTCCTGCTGACCGGCGACGGCCCGCCCCGCTACCGGCACATCATGGTGGACGAGGCGCAGGACCTGACGCCGATGCAGGCCCGGTCGCTGGCGCGGCGCTGCCCGAGCGGGTCCATGACCGTCCTCGGGGACCTCGCGCAGGCGACGGGAGACCACGCCTATCGGGACTGGTCCGTGCTCGGTGATTCCCTCGCCGCCGGGGACGGCTGGCATCTGGAGGAGCTGACCGTCGGCTACCGGGTGCCGCGGGAGGTCATGGAATTCGCGGAGGTCCTCGGCCGCAGCGTCTCACCGGGGGCGGCGTTCCCCCGGTCGATCCGGCCGGTCGGCCCAGAGGCGGTCACGATGGTGCCGGTGGACTCGTCCGCCCTGCGGGACGAGGCCGCCGAACGGGCGCGGTCCCTCATCTCGCCGGACGACGAGCGCTCCGTCGCGGTGATCGTCCCCGAGGCCCGGCGGGACGACATACAGGCGATTCGCGCGCAGCTGCCGGGTGACGGCCGCGCCACCGTGCTGACCGCGGCGGAAGTCAAGGGCTTGGAGTTCGACCATGTGGTCCTGGTCGAGCCCGCCGAGATTGCCGCCGGGACGCCCGGAGGCCCCAGTCTGCTCTACGTGGCGATCACCCGGTGCACGCGGTCGCTGGTGATCGTGCACGGCGCTCCTGTCCCCCGCGTCCTGCTGCCGGCCACCGTCAACCCAGAGGAAGGCGACTTCGTGATCGACGCACCCGCACCCGCGCCCGCAGCCCAGAAGACCGAATCCGGGACCGGTTTCGAGGCGTTCATCGCGGACCTCGAATGCACCGTGCGGGAAGAGCGCCGGAGCACCGTGCACGAGGGCGTCCGGCACGCACTGATCGCCGAGCTCTACACGGCCGGGCTCGTCCCCACCGTGGACTCCCCCACCGCGGACGTGATCTGCGACGGAACCGGCGGCAGAGTCATCTACGAGGTGCTCGGCGAAGGCGGCAACGCCTACCGGCGCATGCGGGATGCGGTCCTGCGCATCCTGGAGGTGCAGCATGCCGAGGGCGAACCGGCGGAGCACCGGTTCCTGGTCCTTCCCGAGCCGCCGGCGGAGCCGTGGGCACCCGAGGTTCTCGCCGAGGCGTTCGGCATGTCCGTCATCTGGCGCGCCGACGGCCGATGGGAGGGCCGCAACCTCGACACAGCCCTGGGCCGAACCAAATCATGACGGCAACCGTAACGACCGGGGCGACGACGCCCTGGTCGTTCACTTCCTACCTGGCCCTCCAACGAAAGGCCGGGGTTAGGTGGGGAGGTTGGAGAGGGCGGTGGCATAGAGGTGGGTCGGGGCGTTCGGGGCGGGGGCGTAGTAGCCCGGGAGCGGGGGCAGGTCGCGGGCGTGGGGCAGCAGCGTGTGGACGACGTCGGCGGCGGTGGCGGGGCGGGCGGCCGGGTCGTCGGTGAGCAGGGCTTCGACGACGTGCGCCACCGGTTCCGGGAGGGCGTCGCGGAAGGCGACGGACAGCGCGGCGGGGTGGCGGCCGGTGAGGAGTTCGTGGAGGACGCAGCCGGCCGAGTACAGGTCGCTGCGGGCGTCGGCGGTGGCGTAGCCGTCGAGTTCAGGGGCGATGTAGTGGGCGGAGCCGGGGGTCTCGCCGGGGTGGGTGATCGCGGAGAACTCGGCGGGATCGAGGGCGGTGGCGACGCCGAAGTCGAGGATCTTCACGGTCCCGTCGGGCGAGAGGACGATGTTGGACGGGGTGAGGTCCCGGTGGATCAGCCCGGCCCCGTGCGCGGCGGCCAGGGCGGCACAGAACTGGGCGCCGATCAGGGCGGTCCAGGGGACGGGGAGCAGGTCGTCGCCGCGTTCGGCGATGAGGTCGCGGAGGGTCACGGCACGGGGGACGAGTTCCATGACGATGAACAGGTCGTCGTCATGGGCGCCGAAGTCGTACAGGGCGGGGATGCCGGGATGGTGGAGGCGGGCGAGGATGCGGGCCTCCCGGTAGAAGCGGCGGCGGGCGGCGGGGCGGTCGGGCAGGCCGGGGCGGATGACCTTGATGGCGACCTTGCGGTTGAGGCGGTCGTCGGTGCCCTCCCAGATCTGTCCCATGCCGCCGATACCGAGGGGTTCGCCGCGCGTGTAGCGGTCGCCGATCTTCACCGGTCCCCCAGGAAGGGGCTGGGGTCGCCGTGCCAGGTGAGGTGGAGGGTGTCGCGGGCGCGGGTGGCGGCGACGAACAGCAGGGAGCGGGCGCGCTGGAGTTCCCGCCGGTACCGGGACGGGTCGGACTGCTCCCATCTGCGCAGGTACGCCTGGGGGACGAGCCCGTCGGAGACACCGGCGACGATCACGTGCTGGTATTCGAGGCCCTTGAAGCGGTGCATGGTGCCGACGTGGACGACGTCGTCGGCGCGGGGCCCGTCGGGCCCGATGGAGGCGGCGGGGATGCCGGCTCGGGCGAGGCGGGCTTCCATCTCGGCGACCTTGGCGCGTTCGGGGACGCTGACCGCGATGGACGGCGAGGGCCCGTCGATCAGATCGCTGATCAGCGACGCGATGTAGTCCTGTTCTTCTTCCCAGGTCGCGGCGCCGTGCAGGACGGGACGGGAGCCGCGCAGGACGGAGCGGTAGCCGGCGAGGTCGTCGGTATCGCCCTCGAGGTCGTCCCACGATTCTTCGCCGAGGAGCCGGACGGCGGAGCCGAGGATCTCGTGGGTGGTGCGGTAGCTGAGCGTGAGCCGCGACGAGCGCCGTCCGCGGATGTTGATGCCGAGCACGCTCAGTGAGACGTAGTTGTCGTAGAGCCGCTGGTGGACGTCGCCGACGAGGAAGATGTCGTCGGGTCCTTCGGGGACCATGGCGCGGAGCATCTTCCAGTGCGCGGCGGCGAGGTCCTGTGCCTCGTCCACGACGATGTGGGAGTAGCGGTGGCGCATCCGGGCGACGGAGGCGTCCTCGCGGTGGACGTTGAGACCGCCCTCCTGGTGCCGGCGCATCTTTTCGGCGCGTTCCTGTTCGAGGCGGGCGGCGTGTTCGGCGACCTGCCGGTACGTCCACAGGTTCTTCTCGTCGAGGCGGAGCCGGAACTTCTCGACGAGCCGCCAGATCTCGGCGCGCTGGGCGCGGCCGATGCTGCGTCCGCGTCCGGGGCGGCGGGTGCGGAAGTAGTCGGCGCGGGAGTTGCCGGACATGCCGAGGATGACGTGGGTCCATTCGGCGTGCAGGAACTCGGGGTCCCAGCGGGTCTCGCCGAGTTCGAGGAGCAGGGCGCGCCATTCCTGGACGGCTTTGGCATCGTCGATCCAGCGGCGTTTGCCGCCGGGTTCGGCGCGGGCGACGACGTCGGCGGCGAGCTTGTCGATGTTGACGATCTCGACGCGGGACACGGTTTCGGGGCCGCCGAGTTCGAGGAGGCGTTTGCGGAGGTCGGCGGCGAGGTTCTTGTTGTAGGTGGTGAGCAGGACGGGTTTGCCGCCGCCGGGCGGGAGCCGGTCGACGAGGTGTTTGACGCGGTGCAGCGCGACGATGGTCTTGCCGGTGCCGGGACCGCCGCTGACCCGGGCGGAGCCCTTGTTGCGGCGTTCGACGAGCTTGCGCTGGCCGGGGTGGAGGAACACCTTCCAGCGGCCGAAGTCGTCTTCGAGGACGGCCTGCAGTTCGGTGTCGGACGTGGTGACGCGGGTGGCGGGACGGCTGAGCGCGGTGGCGTAGTCCTCGGTGTCGACGTCGTCCTCGGCCTGGACCGGCGTGGTGATCTTGTCGAGGACCTCGTCGAACGTCTTGCCGAAGTACAGTTCGAGGAGCACCTCCTCGGTGAGTGCCGGAGCGAGTTCGGTGAGGCCGAGCAGCTCGTCCTCGGTGGTGATCTTCCTGATCAGGGGGAGCAGGGCGGCGGCGACGCCGAGTTGGAGGAGCTGGTCGTCGGTGAACCCGGCGAACAGCGGCGAGGGCGCGGCGGGTTCGGCGGGCGCGGGTTCCGGCGCGTCCGGCGGCGGTGCGGGACGGGCGGCCGGTCGGGGCGTGGAGACGTTCTCCTCGACGCTGACGAGGTCGACGAACTCGATCCCGCCCGTCACATCGTTGATCTTGTACTGGTAGCGGTCGAGGTTGTCGTAGACGTCCTTGCGGTGTTTGACGGCGACGAGGATGTAGTCGCGGTTGCCGGCGTGCAGCAGCAGCGCCCGGTATTCGGCGCTGATCCGGGCGGAGTGGAGCCGGGTGTGGCCCTGCAGCTGCTTGAGCCGAAGGCCACGCGCGTCGGGGTTCTTGCGGAAGTCGTGCTGGAACTCGTAGATCGCGCCTTTGACGACGCGCGGCAGCTTCTGGATCTCCTTGTCGGCCTTGTCGAGCAGCCGCAGCGTGGCTTCGCCCTGCGTGGTCATGGGTTCGCCGCCTCGATTCGTTCCGCCAGTTCGTCGCAGTCCCACCAGGCCGCCGAGCGGGTCTCCCAGCCGGCCTTCGCGTAGGCGTGGTAGCGGCCGGTGGCTTCGTCGTCGTTGCCCGCGAGGACGACGGCGACTTTGGCGTCCGGCCAGGCGAGTTCGGCCTGCCATGCCTGTTCGCCCAGCTCGTAGCCGACCTCGGGGGCGGGGGCGCCGCGCGCGATCAGGCGGCGCGCCAGGTCGGCGAGGTGGGGTTCGTCGGGGTCGAGCAGGTCGAGTGCTTCGGCCCAGGCGTCGTCCGGCACGGACGCGTCCGCGGTCGTGGGCGGGGAGGCCGCGGCGTCCGCCGGGGACGGCGGCGCGCTCGCCCGATGCGGGTCGGCCCGGGTGGGTTCGGGTTCCGGCGGCGCTTCCTGGACGCTGCCGGGCGGCAGGTCGTCGGGGTCGGGCGGCAGGAGGCTGAGCGTCGGCAGCAGACCCGCGCCGCCGGTGAGAGCGAGCGAGCCGGGGTCGAACCCGGACAGGTCGGTGTAGGCGAGTTGGACGCCGTCGCCTTGCCCGTGGGAGAGGAACTGGAGGAGGTTGCCCCAGTACAGCCAGGCGTGCCAGCGGCGGCGGTGGGCGTCCTCGTCGGCCTCGATCGCGGTGGTCCGGTCGTCGATGACGGCGAGGGCCGTCCAGGCGCGGGTCCGGGCGTCGGCGGCGACGGTGAGGGGGCAGCCGGTGGCGTCGGCGGTGCGGGCGAGCATCAGGTCGCCGGGCGGCGGCGTGGGCAGGTCGTCGCCGTGGACGGCGGCGGTGAGCAGGTCACCGATCCCGTCGGGCGTGGCGCGCCGCATTTCGGCGCCGGGCATCACGAGCCCGGTCACGGCGGCTTCGGCGCGGCGCCGCCAGCGGTCGCCGTCGGGGTCGGACAGGTAGGCCAGCAGCGTCTGGATCGGGTTGGCCCAGATCAGGTCGGCCAGCTCGGCGGGGTCGCCGCCGCCGTCGAGGTAGCCTTCGCGCGCCCGTCCCTGCGCGATGCCCTGGTAGGGGATCCAGGCGGGCGATTCGGGGAACAGGCCGGACTCCCAGTGTTCGACGTCGTTCCAGGTGATCTGGAAGACGACGCGGCCGTGGGCGCGGAGCCGGGCGCGTTTGGCGGCGTCGCCGGCGAGCCGGTTGGCGTGCGGGGCGGCGTGGTAGTTGTAGCCGTCGAGGTAGACGGCGACTTCCAGGGGCGCCCCGTCGAGCCGTTTGAAGTAGACGTCGGGCCGGGTCTCCTTGATGGTGTTCTGCAGGATCACCTGCCAGTGGACGACGTCGTCCCCGGCGGTGATGCGCAGGTCGGCGGTGCGGCGGTCGTTGAGGCGGGGGCCGGAGCTGAGGGCGCGGCCGCTGCCGGGCTTGCGCGCCCACCGCATCAGCGCGTCGAGGAACCGGGCCTCCAGTTCGCTTTCGACCTGGTTGACGAGGGAGATGTCGTCGGTGCTGGCGACGGACGCGGTCTCCCATTCCTCCAGCAGTTCGGCGAGCATCTCGGCGGCGAGGCCGCGGTCGGCCTTGTCGAACTCCTCGCCCCGCACGTGGGACAGCAGGCAGCGGTGGCAGGCGGCCTTGCCGTCCTCCTCGTTGGCGCAGGGGCAGTTGAACACGACTTCGTACGCCTCTTGCAGGACTTCGCGGAAGCCCGCCTCGGTGGACATGCGGTGCAGGTAGCCGGTGCCGCCGGGCAGCGTGTCGTGCAGGACGAGGAAGCGCCGCCGGTGCCCGCTGTGGTGCAGGTGGTCGGGCATGGTGGCGGTGACGATGCGCAGGTGGGCGGGGTCGCCGCCGTACTTGCGGGCGATTCCGGCCATCAGCGCGGCCTCGAACGTGACGGTCCGCTCGGGGATCATCGTGGTGGCGATGGGGACGAGGATCCGCAGCGCCTCGGTGCGCAGTTCGTGCGCGAGGATCAGGGGTTCGTGGGCGACGTCGCCGCCGCGCCGCTGCGGGCACCAGGGGCGGTGGTGGCTGCGGGACGTGTCGTACCCGGAGGTGGTGCCGGTGAGCCGCCCGTCCCCGTCGGGCGGGCCGTCGGCGGTGGCCCCGCCGCACGTCCGGCACACGTGGAAGGGGTTGAGGCGGCGCAGGTCTCCGGCGAACGGGTCGCCGGCGGGGCGGTCCATGCGCAGCGATCCGAGGTTGAACCGGCGGATGACGGCGCGGCGGGTGAAGTCGACGCCGAACACCCGTTTGGCGTGCCGCCAGGCGCCGGGCGCGATCTCGTCGCGGGGGATGTCGACGGCGACGGCGGTCTCGTAGTAGCGGCGCTGCCGGTCGTCGTGGTCGTCGCGGATGCGGGCGTCGTCGCGCAGGTCGTGGGCGGTGACGCGGGTGGGGATGAGGACGGTGTGCAGGCCGCTGCTGTCGCCGATGCGCTCGTTGCCGCACTGTGGGCAGGGGCTGTGGTCCTCGGCGGCGGCGGTGGTGCGGACGTAACCGCATTCCTGGCAGACGCGCCACTGCTGGTAGGCGGGGCGCTGCGGGGTGCCGATGTCGAGGCCGGTGATCTCGTGCCGGTAGCCGCGAATGTAGAAGTGGTTGCCGGGGGCGAGTTCGGTGAGGGCCAGGGATGCGGACCGTTCGTATTCGCGGAGTTCGCTGTGGAAGCGCCGGTCGCCGCGGGCCCGGTCGGTCCGCTGCCGGCCGGCGGGCGCGGGCGCCTCACCGGTGTCGTCGCCGACGCGCTCTTCCCAGGTGAGGGTGGCTTCCAGGGCGGTGGCGGTGTCGATGAGCGAGTAGTTGGGCAGGAGCCCGAGTTCGACGAGGGTGCCGTGGGCGTCGCTGCGTCCGATCTCGCCGATGCGGGCCTGGACGGCGCGGCGTTCGGCGCGCAGTTCGTTGCGGCGGTTCCGCTGCTGCTGGTCGGAGTCGATCATCGCGGCGATGGCGGCGTCGATGACGTCGAGGCGGGCGCGCAGGTCGGCGAGCCGCTCGTCCCAGACGCGGGCCGCGGCGGCGATGGCCTCTTTCAGCCCCGCGGCGGCGAAGTCGCGGAGCCGCAGGGCGGCCTCTTCGGTGACGCCGGTTTCGGGGTCGCCCTGGGTGAACAGGGCGAGGAACCCGTCGGCGAGGGCGTCGCCCTGGCCGAGGACGGCGTCCTGGAACGCGGTCAGCCATCCGGATTCGCCGAACAGCGCGGAAGCGAGTCGCGGCATCGGCGGCAGCCCGTCGAAGTGTTCGCGGGCGGCGAGGTCGGCGAGGTGCGCGACGTACTGGCGTTGGAGGATCTCGACGGCGGACAGGTAGCAGCCGGGCGGGACGATGTCGCCCGCGATCATGTCGGTGGGATCGGTCAGGTAGTACTTGTCGCGCGGGTTCCGTCCGATGAGCGTGAGGAGGAAGGCGTTGCCGGTTTTGCGTCCGGCGCGTCCGGCGCGCTGGATGTAGTTGGCGGGGGAACGTGGAAGCGACGCGAGGACGACGGCGGACAGGTCGCCGATGTCGATGCCGAGTTCCAGCGTCGGTGTGCACGCGAGGACGTTGGGGTCGCTGTAGCGGGTGCCGTCGCGGAACTGCTGCTCGACGGTTTCGCGCTGCTGCCGGGTGAGCGCGCCGGTGTGCTCGGCGGTGATGACGCTGAACGGGCGGGCGCTGCGGTAGAGGCGGCGGTAGTAGTCGTTCTCGTACAGGTCGCTGCGGCGGGTGTCGGTGTCGAGGCGTCCGGTGCAGCGGTAGCGCGGGCAGTGCGCCTCGACCCATTCCCGCAGGCGTTCGGGGTGGACGGTCTGCTGCCAGTTGCAGACGGGGCAGTACACGCCGGCGCCCTCGACCTGGTCGTCGTCGAGTTTGCGGACCTGGACGTGGCCGGGCCGCAGCCCGAAGACGGGGGTGGCGCCGTCCCCGGCGGTGCGGCGGGCGATGACGTCCTCGTCGGTGAGGACGTTCAGCAGCCGGGACAGGTAGTGGCCGGACGCGCCGTGCTCGATGCCGAGGCAGCGGGCCGTCCAGTCCTGGAGCCAGCTGTGCCGCCCGGTGATCCCGTCGAACTCGCTGCGGTTTTTCGGCGCGCCGAGCACGAAGCGCGGCGCGGACAGCCCGCGCGGGAAGGCGGGCATCCCGTCGGGGCGTTTGCCCCAGATGGTCATGTACCGCTTGGTTCCGGCGCCGTCGATCCACGCGTCGAGCCAGTGGTGTTTGATGGCGCCGCGCATCCGCATGCGTTCCAGTAGCCCGCGCACGTACGTCACGTAGGTGTCGTGGCCGGGCAGGCCGGTGAGTGCGGCGGGTCCGGCGAGCTGGAGGTCGCGGGCGAGGTCGGCGATGCGGTCGATGTCGTGGACGGCGACCTCGGCGGCGACGGTGCGGGTGAGTTCGAGTGTGCGGCCCTGCCGGGAGCGGAGCCCGAATTCCAGGACGGACGCGAACGCGAGCCGCTCCCCGATCAGCGTCCAGGTCCGCGCGGACCCTTCGGATTCGCCGGCGAGGAGCGCGTCGACGTCGTCGCGGTCGTGCAGGTCCGGCGGCACCACCGAGGGGAGGTACTCGGGGACGCTGGCCTCCTTGACGGTGTCGGAGATCAGCTCGTGCAGCGGCTTCGGCCCGTCGGCGCCGTCCAGCTGGGACGCGAGGAGGAGGCGGAGGGAGAACCCGAACGACCGGTTGGCGACGAACCCGGCCCGGTGCGCGGCGTCCTGCACCGAGTCGTTGAACAGGAGGGTTTTGCGTTCCTGCTTCTCGAGCTGGCCGCCGGTGAACAGTTCCGTCACCGCGACGGACGCGAGCGCCGCCAGCCCGGAGCCGAGGAACCGCGTGCCCTGTTCCATGCCGCAGGCGGGGCAGCGGTCGTTCTCGGCGTCCCGGTTGCTCTCCTTGCTGTGGGAGAGGTCGGTGAGGACGAACACGTCGCGGAAGTCGGTTTTGGTGGAGTTCTCCAGGTCTTTCTCCGCGTCCAGCGGCCGGATGTGCTGGCCGTTCGCCGCCAGGACGAGAACGTTCGGGCCGCCCTGCTCCCCCGCCGCCTTCGCCTCCACTTCACGCCGCGTCGCGGTGATCAGCGGCCGGACGAGGCGTTTCTCCGCGATGCCGGACCGGTAGATGCGCGCCGGTTCGGTGACGAGGTCGTGCGGGTCGCGTTCCGGGGAGATCGCCGCCCATCCGGACCGTCCGCAGTGGCGGCAGTACACGGCGGGAAGCATCTCCCTGCCGCCGCCGGTGGCCGTGGTCTCCGCGTCGACCGGCGGGGCCTCGCCGTACCAGCCGAACCCGGGCCGGGGACCGACCGCGCGCAGCAGCCGCGTCACCGACCGAACCCACAGATGCGTTTCGACATGGAGGAAGGGGCGGCCCGCGTCCTCGGGGTCCCGCGCTTCGGACAGCAGCGCGACGAACCGCGCGAGCGCCGCCGCGGCCTGCACGGGTGAGAGCCGGACCGCCGTGCCCCAGCTGTAGGCGCCCTTGCGCGGGAGGAGTTCGAGGATCTCCCCGAGCGTGTGCGGCTTCCCGTCGAGGACTTCCAGGACGGCGCTGGTGAGGATGTGCTGCCGCAGTACCGTGCCGAGTTCCTGCGGGGTGAGCGAGTCCCGCCCGGTGACGGCCTGCATGATCTGCGCCATGGCGCCGTCGTCGCCGTGCGGGTCGGGAATGGACGCGAGTTCCTGCGGGTCGGGCAACGGCAATGTGTAGTCGATCCCGGCCTCTTCGATGAATTCGTCGGTGCTCTGCCGGTCCTCCCCGATCACCGAGTCGGGGTCGAAGGCGGTACCGAACACCGCCTCGGCGACCCGCCGGATCTCGGCCCCGTCTCCGCTCTCCCCCAGCGTCGCGCTCGTCGCGACCGGGCAGATCCTGCCGAGCGGCCGGCCCGGCTCACTGTGCCCGATCGCCGCCGCGAGGCGCCGGAGCAGCATCGCCACATCGGTGCCCTGCGCGCCGTCGTAGGTGTGGAACTCGTCCACGACGACGTAGGCGAGGTCGGCGCCCTCCCAGAGCGGCAGGTCGTCGGCGCGCTGGAGGAGCAGGTCGAGCATCTTGTAGTTGGTGATGAGGATGTCGGGACGGGACCGCCGGATCTCCGCTCGGTGCGTGTACACGCGCGGGTAGCCGGTCTCCGGGGTGTCACCGATGTAGAGGCCCGCGGTGACGTCGCCGAGGCCGGGCTGCTGGAGGTAGTCGTTGAGCCGCTGGGCCTGGTCGGTGGCGAGGGCGTTCATCGGGTACAGGAGGACGGCCTTCACCCCCGTTCTTTTTTGAGCGCGTGCCCTGCGGCAGTGGTCGAGCACCGGGATCAGGAAGGACTCGGTCTTTCCGGAGCCGGTCCCCGTCGTGATCAGCGTCGGCTCCGCCTTGCGGTTGAACGTCGTCAGGCGCCGGAAGGCTGCGGCCTGATGGCGGTACGGGACGAACCCGGCCGGCGCCCACTGGAGCAGGCCCCGCCACCCGTCGCCCTCAAGGCGGAAGGGAGTACGGATGCGCAAGTAGGGGCCGCGGAAGATGCCCTGCTCAGGATGGTTGAGGAAGCGTTCCAAGCCGTCGCGGACCTGCTCGTCCGCCAGCGCGAACGTCGTCGTGAGGTACTGCGTCAGATTCCGCCGAACCTCATCGGCCGCCAACGTCGGCTTCATCCCGCGCCCCTCTCCATCCGTTGCACTCCCCCGCCGAGCCGGCCGATCTTGAAGCGAGCCACCCGCTTCAAGATCGGCCCGCGTTTCCATCAGGCCCGGTCGAGAGCCCCTTCCTTGATCGCCTGCACCAGGCTTCCGAGTTGCGCCCGGTTCACGACAAGCCGTCCGCCCTCCGGATCCTTGGAGTCTCTGACCCCGACTCCATCGGGCAGCACGGCCAGTTCGACGCACGCTTCATCGGTCGCGCCACCGCTGTACGAACTCTTGCGCCACGCGGTAGTCATGCGTACTCCTCCATCACCTTGCGGATCAGAGCCCTGGAGGCGTCTTCATGGAGGGCTTTCGCTCCGATCCGCTCGAAGTCCATGCTCAGTTGCCTTACTTCGGACGGGACCTCCACCAGCCGACCTCCACGAAAAGCCCCAATGTAGGCGATGTCCCGAGCTTCCAGACTCATGATTTGAAACGGGCCGTCAAGACCTATATAGGCCCCGGCCGCCCTCGGGATGAGGCGAATGATCACGTTGGGACGCTCGCCGAACTCCAGCAAGCGCTGAAGTTGCGCCTTCATCACGTCTGCGCCACCGACCGGACGGTAGAGGACACCCTCGTCCAGCAACACGAGCAGCAGTGGGTCCGAGGAGCCACCCAGAAGCGCCTTCTGTCGAGCCCTGCGCGCGGAGACGGCGGCCTCGACGTCGGACGTGCCGCCGACCTCCACGAACGCCCTGGCGTACTCCTCAGTCTGGAACGGGACGGGGATGATTTGACCCTGATAAATCCTGATCACAGTCGCCTGTGACTCGTACTGGACGTACTGCCGGAACCAGTCGGGCTCATGCGCTGTACGGGCGAACCAAATCAGCATTTCGAAAAGCCTGGGGGTGTTGTACCTTTTGTCCAACACCCTCGCTTGGTCGTCGTGAAGTTTGAGGCGCCCGGCTTCCATGTTGGAAACAGTCGAGCGAGCAGCGTTGATGATCTGCCCGCATTGGGTCAACGAGTGATCGTGCTTCTCGCGCTCGAACCGCAGTGCGTACGCCAGAAAGTGCCACAGAGAGATCTTGGGGTCGAGTGGCTCCCTGGTGTTGGCCATGCACCCTCCAGTGTTTCCGGATTTCCCAGATACGCGCGAGGTTAGCCCCTCCACCTGATCCTGGAGATAGAAATCCGGAAACACCCAAGGGAAGGCGAGGCGATGCTCACGACCGCCGACGGCCTGCTGATGCCTATGCTGGCCTCGAAGGCAGCACCGGGCCTCGCGCGCACACTGACACGAACGCGACTGGACAATTGGGGCTGTTCGCATATTTCGGACGATGCATTCTTGATCGCCTCGGAATTGATCACGAATGCCGTGGAAGCAACACCCGGCAAGGAGATCCGCTACCAGTGCAGCCGCGACACCGCCGGCGTCCTCATCGCCGTATGGGACGCCAGCCCGACCCCTCCACGAGTTCACCCGCTGATCGAGTTGACGCTCGACACGCTGGACGTCTCGGAGGAGAACTGGGACGACAACGGCGGCCGGGGCCTCCCCATCGTCACCGCCCTCGCCACCGAGTGCGGCCACACCCCCGACCCGTCCGGCGGCAAGTGGGTCTGGGCCCGCCTCAAGCCCTGATCCCCACCACGTTGATCTGCGGCATGTCCCTCTGGTGAGGCGCCCCATCGAAGCGGCATGCCGCAGATCACCGTCCGACGCCGTCCTGAGCCCAACCGTCGTAGGACGACGCCCGGGGGCACTACAAGACGCCATCATGTGGACGAGTCCCAGCCACCGGTCGTCCACCGCTCACCCCTCATCCGCTGCCATGGGGGGCACCGAGCATTGACTTTTCTGCCTCTGCAGGGAGGACGGAACCGACCTGCAGCGGCTCAACTCGCAAGCATCGCCCAGCACTCAACTCATGCAGGACGCCACGACGCGTGCCGACCGACGTAGCTGAGGAGGAAGCCCATCTCCCTGCCTTGGCAAACTCCTGATCCGGCCTGAACCGTGCCGAGGATTGATATGTCCGCCCCGCCGTGCACGGCGTAGCCATGGCATGCCACGATGCACATTCCCGCACCGGCCCCTGCCCGACTCTTGCCGAGACCTCGAAAGCGCGACGGCCGAGCATCATGTACACGAATCCCCACCCTCGGGCGTCCACCCCTCAGCCTTCGCCCGCTCCAACCGCTCTGAGAACACAGCATGCGCCCGCCGATACTCAGCCTCCCGATCTACCCGATAGAACGGCTGCTCGTAGCCCTCCGGCGCCAATACGTTGTCCGGGTCACAAAGGTGCTCGTGCAGGCGCTCGTGATCTTCCTTCTTCTGTTTCGTACCGTATGAGTTCCAGTTCGCCGCAATTTTACTGCCCTTCGCGTCGAACCACATGGCCGACTCATAGCCGAACAACTGTGGGAAGCGAGCCCGGTAGATAGCACAGAGCTGCTCGGACGAAAGTCCCAGCCACACTGCCACCAGCGCATCTATTTCTACCAGTGCAGCTCGGCGCTCAAACTCTGTACGCAAAGGCGTGGTCAAGTTCCACAGCGGCTCGACCGATTCGAGCGCTGAAGTCCCAGCCCAATCGACAGCCCAGCCCTCCTGTTGCCAGCTTGAGCTGTAAAGCCTTTTCCATAGTTCTGAATACGCCTCGGTCATACAATTAAGTCGAAGCGTCCTAAGCAGCAAGGCGACAGCAAGGGGATGTTGCGTTTCCGGTGCAGGCATGGAGCGTGTCACCTTTACATCAAGATGCTCGCGCCCTGTGATACGGAGCAAGTAATCCATCGGCAGCGCTGCCCAGAAACCAGCCACCAATGCGGTCTGCAGGTCACTCCTGAAGGCCATACTTCGAATGACATTCACGTGGGCCGGCCCAGGTGGATAGAGGGCAGGAAATAGACTTCTGTCAGTGTCATGCGGGATCATCTCTCGCCAGAATAGACGATAGAAGTCCGTGTAAGATCTTAGTACATGACCACTATCGCGAATGGCATTTTGAGTTGCCGTCCCCGCCAACAAGCCAGTATCGGCGACGATCTCACCGGTGCCATCCATGTCACGGTTTAGGTGTGCTGGCGACGCTGAACCATAGTCCACCCACTTATCCTGCGCTTCACGGTACGCGGCAATGTCCACTGCTCGCACGTATTCGGAACGGGGGATAGCGTCTCGTGGCAACACCGTCAAATCTTGAGGGCGACCCTTTGTGCCCGTGTTCGGTGGTTGTTTAAAGAAGGGCGTTGCAACACCAATCTGAGGACCTTTGAGGACTACCTCACGCCAATTATTTCGGTCCCCGACACTCCATCGAATCAACCCAGTCTTCACCGCATTTGTTTCATTGTAACCCTGACTGATGCGCGGCTCCCAGACGCCCAGGCGACGCGTGATGCCAGCGAGAATCTCTATGGCCTCATGTTCCGCGCTGCTAATCGGGTAGAGCAGTCGCGCTTCCTCCGGCAGAACTTCATCGCCCGCCACACCTCGCCATTTATCCAGCACTTCTTGGGTTACTCTGATGACCCGAGAGGAATGCGGTCGCTCATCCCATGTGCCGTTGTATTTAATGCCTGGCAGGTCCCCCGAGCCATGATGATTAAGTGAATCAACCAGTACAGTTGGCGAGAACAACCAACTCAGATGAATGAACCCGATGCGCTTCGCCGAGGAATATATGTGCAGGCCGAAGTGTGAAGACCGGTTAACCGGAGGAGGGAAGAAGCGATTACCGGAATTAACAAAGTCACCGTGTATGCGCAAATGTCCGTACGCTGCCGCCCGGAGCTTCCGCTCTTTATCGCCGGTGAAATGAGTGTCCGGGTGGAGCAACCCCGCCATCCCCGATTTCCCGATGCTTGCCCAAACTCGAACCATAAAAGCCCGGTAGAGGTCTGGACGTGTCCCAGCGAGAAGTGGGTATGTTGCGGGAGACCTCACAAACTCCGAGGCGGCGGCTTGAGTGGCTAGCTCCCACAAAACGAATCGACGTGCCGAATCGATAGCGAGGAGCAGATTCTTACGACATGAGCGCTCTTCCGCAGTCGGCTTCTCCACCAACTTGAACCAAGGCATCCACTCCGCCAGTACCGCAGCCTCGTCCCACTCCGGTCGCACCCACGGCGGGTTGCCTACCTGGAGGTCGAAGCCGCCCTTCGTGAAGACTTGAGCGAACTGCAGTTCCCAGTGGAAGAAGCCCTGTTGCCTGGCTATCTCCTCAACAGTTTTGAGCCAGGGGAAGCGTTCGTTCAGCTTGAATTCGTTGTCCATGCCCATCCAGGCAGGGAGCTGTTCTTCATGCTCGCCCAACTCCCCCAACGAGACGAAGTGGGCACCGAGGGAGTCTTCCGGGATGTCCATGGTGCCGAGGAGGGCCTCGGCGAAGTCGAGCCAGTCGTCCAGGTCGGCGAGCGGGATCACCGAGCGGCGCTCGACGCGGGCGGGCTTGCGGGGTGATTTGGGCCGCGGCTTCGACTGGTTGATCGGGATCTGGACAGGGGTCTCCCCGAAGAGCGACGCCGCCTCCCAGCTTTGCGGGAATCCGGCCGGGTCGGGGTCCGGTGCCTCTACCTCGGCGACTGCGGGCGGGATGCTGTCGAGAGCGTTGTCCTTCAACCGCTCGTAGATGCCGTCCGAGTCGTCCAGCAGGCCAGCCTTGTCGAGCGGCCAGAACCACAGGGCGCACCATGCGTCCATCAGCGTCTTGAGACGCCAGAAGGGCGTCCCCGGCCACATCAGGTCGTCAAGGATCTGCTCGCGGGAGACGATCTCCTCCCCCGGCTCGCGTAGGTCGTCCGCTCCCCAGACCTGGATGCGACGGCTAATGTCCTTCTCGGACAGCTCCAACCGCTTGATGACCAGCTCCCACAGGTACTCCGCGCGGCGGGCGAGGCCCTGGAGGCGCTGGACCTGGGTGAGCTTCTGACCTTGTTTCCTCTTGGTGGACGGGTCCTTGAGCATCCCCTTGCGCCAGTCGCCGAGGCGCTTAGCGTCGTCGGGCGCGAGGTTCTTGGCTTCCTTCTCGCTCGCCACCGCTCCCCAGCCCTGGGCGGGCAACAGGAAGTGGTGGATGTGGCCGTCGGGGATCGGGCCGTCGCGGAAGGGGTGGTCCTTTGGTGCGGTGGTGAGCCACGCTTTCTTCTTCAGGTGGTGCGCCTCGTACAGGCGGCGGCCCGCGCCGATGAGGGAGTTGCCCCGGCGCAGGTGCAGGCCGAACCACGGAGCTTGAAGCCCCTGGTGCATGACGTTCAGCCACAGCGAGACCTCGGCCAGTTCGACGGCCGTCTCGTTGAGGTCCACCCCGTACGAGTTGTGCAGGGCGATGTACGCCTTGACCTTCTGTAGTTCTTCCGCGTAGCGGTCGGGTTCGAGGCTCTGGTTCTTCTCGGCCTGACGTCGTTTCAAGTACTCGGCGGCGACCTGGTTGATGGCCTCGTTGAGGAACGCGCCGGAGCCGAGGGCGGGTTCGCAGATCGTCCAGTCGAGGATCTCGCGGGCCTTGGTTGTCGTCTCGTCCTGATCGAGACGCTCGCGAAGCGCCAGCTGCACGGTGACCTGCGTCAGTGACTCGGGCGTGTAGTAGGACGCGCTGGTCTGGCGGTCGCGGCCGGCGAGCCGGTAAACGAACGCGCCGGGCTTGTAGCGGACGCGGTCCTCGGTCTTGATTCCGTTCTCGTCCACGCGGCGGACGAAGACGGCGTCCTCGTAGTCGTCGACCTTGGAGGCGGGGATCATCCAGGAGCCGTCCTTCGGGTCGCCGTTCTTGGCGACCTCGTACAGCTCCTCCTTCGCGATGAACCCCGTGTACGACATCAGTCCCTCGTACACTGCGCCGAGCTGGTTGATGCCGAGTTGCGCGTACGAGATGAAGCCGCCGCGTTCCTTGCGCTTGCCCTTGGCGAGCATGAGGAGGCGCAGCACTTTATACAGGGCCTCGTTGCGGAGGCGGGTGTCGATGGGCGTGGAGTCGGGGTCGTCCTCGTCCAGGTCGATCGCGGCCTTGCCGATGAAGCGGGTGCGGGCGGGGTCGAACAGGTCCGACTTGAGGGGTTCGAAACGGAGTCCTTCGCCTTCGGAGCCGAGGATGCGGCCCGCGCCGCGCGGGTTGTGCCCTTCGTTGACCATGTGGAACAGCAGGTCGAGCGACTCGTAGAGGTGGACGCTGCGGCGCGACTCCTCCGAGATCAGGTCGCGGACGATCAGGTCGCCGAGGCGGGCCATGCTGTAGCCCCTGACATACGCCTCGTCGTCGGTGGGGAGGATGCCGAGTTCCGGGCGGGCCTCGGCATACAGCAGAAACAGAATGCGATAGAGGTAGCGGAGGGCTTCGCGGCCGAGTTCCTTGGCGAAGGCCGCCGGTTCCATGACCTCTTCGGGGCGGACGCCCTGCTCCCGCATCCGGTTGAGGACCTCGTTCGCGATGATCTCGACGGATTCGCGGAGTCCTTCTCGAAGTTCTTTGGACACGCCGACGGCGTGCTGGCGGGAGCCGGAGAGCAGTTCGGCGAGGGGTTCGGCGCCGCCTTCCTCGGGCGGCAGCAGCGAGTCGGCGCTGAACAGGGCGGCGATCGTCTCGATCTCGCTGGTCGCGGCGGTGCTGCGGCCGAGCGCGATGTCCAGGCTGACGGCGAGGTACCGTCCCTCGCCCCAGGTCATCCGGTCGGCCAGGATGATCACGCCGCCCGCGAGGATCAGCACGTAGCGGGGCGGTTCGTCGGCGGCGAACAGCCAGGACGCGAGTTTGTCGCCGGTTCGGAGCATGTGCGGGTGGTCGAGTTCGACGGGGGTCAGGAGCCGTCCGGCGTCGGTGATGTCGAGGGCGGCGTCGACGTCCGGGGCCCATCCGCACTCGATCGCGACGACGCTGGGACGGTCGGCCGGCTCGGCGTGCGCGACGGCGACCTCGTACCGCTTGTCCGACCGCTCGACCGTGAGGACGCGCGGCTCGGCGTCGAAGCCCAGGGCGCGGAGGACGTCGCCGTGCAGTTCGTGGAGGGCCTTCTTCCACTCCTCGATCTTCGGGATGTCCTTGCCCTCGCGGACGGTCTCCAGGGCGTCGGCGAAGGTGGGACGGTCCTTGAAGTAGCTGCGCTTGAGGCCGCGCAGGCCGGTGCGGGGGGTCGGCTGCCCGTCCTTCTCGGCCTCGGTCCAGCGGGCGAGCAGGCCGTCCTTCTTCTTCAGGTCCTTGGGGAGGACTTCGGCCAGGTAGTGGGCCGAGAAGTAGTCGCCGCGGTTGACGATCGAGTCGTAGGTCATGCGTCCCCCTCAAGAACGGCGAGGATGCGCAGCAGCGGTTCACCCGTGGTCTCCAGGCTCTGGAGCAACCGCTTCTGATCGGCGACGGTGTCGGTCACTTGCCCCCGCTTCTTCGCGCCGTGCGACGTCCCGTCCAGGCTCTTCAAGCTTTCGCGCTCCCACAGTTCGAGCTGCCCGTCGTACTCCCGGAGGGGCCGCGCCACCTCGTCGTCGTGGCGGTCGCGCTGCTCGTCCAGGTGGCGGCGCGCGGCGTGGATCGCGGGCTCGATGAGGGGCGTGAGCCGCTCGAAGTCGGGCGTCCGGCTGGTGTTGATCATCTTGGGGCCGACCCCGGCCTCGGTGAGGACCTCGGTCATGTCGCGGACGACCGGCGCGCCGGGCAGGCCGCTGATCGCCATCCAGTCGACCACCGTGGGCTGCCCGAGCGCGTTGGAGTAGATGCCCTGGACGAGGAACGTCGGCTCATCCACCTTCGCGGTGATGACGGGCGCCTGCCGCCGGACGAGCTGCACCTGCACCTTGTCCACCAGCCACTCGACCATCGGGTGCAGGTCGGACAGGTACGCGATGTCCGGCCACATGGTCTTGGTGCGGCGGGCCTCGTCCAGCTTGCGCTGCGCGAGGTCCGGGTCGAAGGTGACCTTCATCCGCTCGGTGATCTTGTGGGTGCGCAGGTAGGACGCCGGCAGCGCGGACAGTCGATGCACCAGATCGGGGGGCGGCCCGAAGGCGAGCAGGCCGCCGTCGTCATCGACGCGCAGGGTCGGGCAGACGGTGCGCAGCGCCTCCCGGACGAACTCCTCCGTCGACGCGAACAGTCTCGGGACGCGGGCGCGGCTGACCTCCGCGCGTGCCTCGCCCTGCTCCACGGCGCCGAACAGCTGGGCCATGAAGTCGACGGGCGGTGCCTCCGCGAGGGACTCCTCCACCGACTTGCCCTTGAGGAGGTCCTTGATGAGCCGGTCTTCTTCCTTCTTCGCCGTGAACTCGCGGGTGACGGCCTCCGCCGTCCCGATGCTGCGGTGCGCCTCCTCCTCACGCCTCAGCAGCTTCTCCGCGACGGTCGTGTCGTCCAGCGCGCCCTCGGTCTCCGAGGTCAGGACGATCGCGCGGAACTGCGGCTCGTGCTCCTGCCCGTACCGGTCGATACGGCCGTTGCGCTGCTCGATCCGGATCAGGCTCCACGGCAGGTCGTAGTGGATCAGGTGGTGGCATTGGCGGTGCAGGTTCACGCCCTCGGACGCCACGTCCCCGGTGAACAGCAGCCGGACCTTGCTGTCGGCCAGGGAGAACGCCTCGACGATCTCCTGCTGGCGCTGATCGGAGAAGCCGCCGTGCATGATCTGCACCTGGTCGGCGGTGAGCCCGAGTTCGGCGGGGACGGTCCGGGCGAGCCACTCCAAGGTCGGGATGCTCTCGGAGAACACGACGGCGCGCATCGTTCCCTTGGCCTTCACGCCGATGTTCTTCAACTCGTCCACGAGGGTCTTGAGCTTGGCGGAGTCCCCGTCGCCCATCTGCTCGACGAGGAAGGCCAGGTTGTTGAGCGCCTCGATCTCGCGCGCCTCGGTGGCGTTCTTCAGCCGCTTCGCGACCGTCGTGCCGAGCGCGACATGGGACGACAGGAACGCCTTCGCGAGCGTGTAGGGGAACAGGCGGCGGTCGGCGTCGACCACGGAGCCGCCGGTGCGGTCCGGGCCGGGCAACCAGACCTCGGCGAGCTCGGCGAAGACCGCCTCTTCCCTGGCGGTGGCGGGGCTCCGCAGCGACACCGACGGCCCACGGTCGGGCCACCTGCCGCGGATCCGGTCGCGGACCTCGTCGCTGATCTTCGTCCGGCGGATGTAGAGGTGGTCGATCTCGGACGCCGAGTACTGCTTCGGGTTCGCGATGGCGGCCGGGTCGAGCAGGCCGATCAGCTCGGCGAACGACTTGGCGTCGCCGTTGTGCGGGGTCGCGCTCGCCAGCAGCAGCGCGTCGGTGCGCCTAGCGAGGAGGCGGGCCAGCTTGTTGCGGAGATTGCCTTCGTTGATGAGGTTGTGGGACTCGTCGATGACGACGGCGTCCCAGTGCATGTTCTCCAGGTGCTGCCCGTACCGGCCCTGGTTCTTGAGGGTATCGACGGAGATGATGACGCGCTTGTAGTACAGGAACGGGTTACGGCCGGCCGGGATGTCGCGCTGGATCCGCTCGATGCCGACGGAGTCGAGCCGGACGAGCGGGATCGCGAACCGCGTCCACAGCTCGTGCTGGAACTGCTCCAGGACCTGCTGCGGCGTCACGACGAGGATGCGTTCGCCGCGCCCCCGGCGGATCAGTTCCGCCAGGATCAGTCCTATTTCGAGGGTCTTGCCGAGGCCGACGACGTCGGCGAGGAGGATGCGGGGACGCAGCCCCTTCAGCGCCAGTTCCGCCGGGCGCTGCTGGTAGAGGAGCGGGTCGAGGAGGAACCGGTCGGCCAGCGCGAGGCCGCGCTCGGACTGCGGCAGCGGCGTGCGGCGCAGCACCGACTCCAGGTAGAGGCGGCTGCGCGCGAACGCCGAGGACGTGTCGGCGACGAGCTGGGTGTCCTCGGGACGGAGCTGGACGACGTCGTCGATCTCGGTGAAGAAGACCGCGTCCTCGTCCCGGACGAACTCCGAGACCCCCACCGCGGTGACCTTGAAGCCGTCGCGGGGCGTGGGGGTGCAGGTGCGCACCATCCACTCCGCGTCGCGGACCTCGATGCGCGCGCCCGGCGCGTACGGGGTCGCGGTGTCTGCGGAGGAGGTCACTCGACGGGCTCCTAACGGATCGTTCAAAGGGTCGGGGTGGCGGTGCGGGCGCCGGTCAAAGTCTCGCGCCCGGCGCGTAGGCGAGGGCCAGCCGGTCCGCGAGCGACGCCACGACGGGGCGCGGCGCCGGACGCTCCCGATGTCGCGGCCGGGCGGGACGCCGGGGCGGCTCGATGTCGGACGGCGGGTCGTCCGGCCGTTCGACGTAGGTGAGCGTCGCGAGATGGACGCGGGCGTCGCGGACGGACAGCCCGGCGGCGTCCAGGACGCCGCGGAACTCGGCGGACGCGTCCGCCGGGGTCGGACGGGCTTCCGGGGCGTGCGCCAGCATCGCCTCGATCACCGGTGACAGCGACGCGGGCAGGCCCGACACGTCCGGCCCCTTGTCGGGGTTCGCGATGGCGAAGTACAGGGCGTGCTCGTTCTTCTGGGCGTACGGGTAGTGCTTGGTCAACGCGTAGAGCAGCGTGGCGCCCGTCGAGTACACGTCGGCCGGCGGCGTGAGGTCCTTCGCCGACTCGACCTGCTCGGGCGGCATGAAGACGGGGGTGCCGAGCCGCGTGCCGGTGCGGGTGAGGCTCTCCTCCGCCTCCACCAGGTCGACGAGGCCGAAGTCGATGACCTTCGGGCCGTCCGGGCCGAGCAGGATGTTGCCGGGCTTGAGGTCGCGGTGCAGGATCCGGGCGGCGTGGATGCCGGTGAGCGCCTCCGCGAGCATCACGCCCAGCGCCGCCCCCATCTCCGCGGTGAGCGCGGGGTGCCCCGCCAGATAGTCCCGGAGCGTCTCGCCGCGCACGTACTCCATCGCCAGCCACGGGTGGTCGGCGCCCGGCTCGGCCGCGGCCACCAGACCCGCGACGCGCGGGCCCTGGACCATGCCCATCGCGAGCACCTCGCGGTCGAACCGCTCGCGGATACCGGCCTGGTTCGTGAGGTCGTCCCGGATCACCTTGACCGCGACCTGCTCCGCGTCCGGGGTCACCCCGAAGTAGACGACGCCCATGCCGCCCTTGCCGAGCCGGCCGTGCAGCTCGATGCCGCCGATCGTCCGCGGATCGGACGGTTCGAGCGGCTCCATCGGCACCCGCTTTCCCAGGACGGCACTGACCAGGGTCGTCCGGCCGGATGACCGGCCGGGCAGCCAGGATAGGCGGGCGCGCGAGGCGGCGACGCCGTTACCAATGGGTCGCCGGACGGTGACAGTGCGGCATCCCGGGCCGGCCTTTCGGGGCGAGGCCGGTGGGCGGTCCTCCTGACCGGACATCGTCCCAGGTCGAACGGGCGACTGGGGCGGAGAGTCCTGGTCAGCGGGCATCGGCCGGTGATGCCTGACCTGGGGCTTGACATGCCTGGCCGTATTCGGACACAGTCTCCGGTCAACCGGGCCGCCGGTGGGGAGTCGCGCGAGGTCGGCGTCCGGATGCACGGGACCTCCTGCGTGAACGACCGGATGATGCGAGCACTCACATTACACTCATCGAGACTTTAAACACCTAGTCTGATGGTCGATCAAGTTCACGCATAGACCTGTGGCCGATGACCGCCACCGGACAACCGGGGAGTCCCGCGGGACGTCCCACTGTGCACATTGCGGCGGAGATGGTGGTGCGGGATCTCTCCGGTGCGCCGCGGCACGGTCTGGGCACGCGCCGTCAATCGCATGCCCGAGTGGGTACTGCGTCTGGAGCCCGGTGCGCCGCCGCCGTTCCCCTATCTCGCTCTCGCCTTCACGATCGGAAAGCGCCGGTCACCGGGAACTAGTCTTCGGGGTGTGGACATGACGGCCGGCTGACGGAGGTGGCTCGTGCGGGCAGGTGAGGTGGCGATCGAGGACCTGGAGGCTCTGCGCGTCCCGCTGACCGGCTTCTGCTACCGGCTCCTCGGCTCCGCCGCCGACACGGACGACGCGGTTCAGGAGACCCTGATCCGGGCGTCGTCCAGGCTGGACCGGTACGACCCGGGCAGAGCACGGTTGAGCACATGGGTCCATCGGATCGCCACCAATGTCTGCATCGACATGCTCCGGGCGGCGAAGCGGCGGGCCCTGGTCATGGACGTGGGGTCGGCGGCGGCCCAGGGCCCGGAACTCGGTGCGCCGCTTCCGGCGGAGATGTGGGTGGAGCCCATGCCCGACTCGCGTCTGCTGGAGCGCCGGGACGCCGGTGACGTGGTCGTGGGACGGGAGTCGGTGCGGCTGGCGTTCATCGCGGCGCTTCAGCACCTCGCTCCTCGTCAGCGGGCCGTCCTGGTGCTGCGGGACGTCCTGGTGTTCACCGCCCAGGAGACCGCCGAGATCCTCGGGACCACGGTGCCCGCGGTGAACAGCGCGCTGCAGCGCGCACGGGCATCATTGGAGGCCGACCGGCCCGACCCCTTCGACCTCTACGACCCCGAGGACGCCGGGCAGCGTGATCTGCTGCGCCGGTACGTGACCGCCTTCGAGGCCCACGACATCGCCGGGCTGGCCGCGGTGATGCGCGAGGACGCGGTGGCTTCGATGCCGCCGTTCCAGTGGCGGCTGGTGGGCGCACAGAAGATCGCTGCGCTCGCCGGGGCCAGCGACTCCTGCGCGGGCGCCCGACTGGTCCCATGCCGCATCAACGGCGCCTCGGGGTTCGGGCAGTACCGGCCCGGCGACGACGGCGTCCTGCGCCCGTTCGCTCTCGTTTCGGTCGACATACGGGACGAGCGGATCAGCCGGATGGTGACGTTCCTCGGTACCCAGGACCGATTCGCCGAGTTCGGCCTCCCGGAGTCCCTCCGAGGTGCGGAGCACGTCACCGCGTGACCGATGAGTTCTCGCCCGACGCGTCGTACAAGTCGGTGAACACCCTGACGACGCGGAAGGACCAGCTCGATGGAAACGACCTCGGCCCACCTGGCCAGCGAAACCCGGGCAGAGCGGGAGCGGCTCGCCGGCCTGCTCGGTGACCTCACGCCGGAGCAGTGGGACACGCCGTCCCTGTGCGACGGCTGGCGGACCCGTGAGGTGGTCGCCCACATGACGATGCCGTTCCGGACCAGGGCGATCGGGGTGATGGCGGGTCTGGTCCGGGCCGGGTTCTCGTTCAACCGGTATGCCGACCGGGATGCCCGGTCGGCGGCGCAGTCGACGAGCGAGAGCGATCTGCTCGACCTCCTCCGGCGCAACATCGACCACCCCTGGCAGCCACCCGGCGGCGGGCAGGCGGGCGCCCTCAGCCACGACGTCATCCACGGCCTCGACTTCACCGAGCCGCTCGGCCTTCCCCCGGCACCGGCCGAGCGGCTCGCGCTGGTCCTGGCGTCGACCAGGCCCCGGCAGCTGAAGTACTTCGGGGTCGACCTCGGCGGGAGGAGACTGGCCGCCACCGACTCCGACGCGGTCGTCGGCGAGGGATCCACCGTCGTGGAGATGACGTCCAAGGACATCCTCCTCGTGGTCACCGGACGGCGGCCCGTCGAGGGATGATCACGCGATCACGTCGCGGATGGGGCGCTGGGAGCGCTGGAGGTGAGGGCGGGGGCGGCGACGCGGCGGCCGGCTAGTTGCCGACCGGCTTGCCGTCCTTGTCGATGCGGGTGTGGCCGAGTGGCTCCACGTTCGGGCGGTTGGTCAGTGGCTGGTCGTAGAGCAGCACGTTGATTCCCAGCCCGGCCGTGTACTCGACGTAGGAGTTGGTCGTCGCGTCGATGCCGAAGTAGCGGTCGCAGTCGCCCTGTCCGTAGTACACGCCGTCGACGGCCGGTGCCTTGCGCACGACACCGGCGTCACTTGTGCCGCTGACCTGCTCCGGGGGTGTGAGGCTGACGCAGTAGGGCACCGGGAGTCCCTTGAACACGTAGTAGCCGAGCAGGTCGCCGTCGCCGTTCTGCAGGTAGACGTAGCTCAGTTTGCCGGGCTTGTTCCAGGTTTCGATCCAGAAGTTGGCCGTGTTCCGGGTCGGTGAGTAGTTCATGGTCTTGCTCGGCTGTTGCGCCACGAGCCGCGTGTACCCGCCCAGGGTCCGATCCTGCTCCTCATCGCCGGCGTCCTCGGTGCAACCGGCAAGGGTGATCAGGGCCACGCCCGCCATGGCCAGCAGGACCAGGAAACGCCTCAGGTCCGAGCGGGTGATGGTGAACTCGACGTGCATGATGTCTCCTCGGTGCTCAGACTGAGCCGGTACGGCAGCCCCGAACTCCGGAACCGCCCTTCGGTGTGCTTCTTCGCGGCATCCGCGTTGTACTGGTTGATGTTCTCGGCGCGGTTGTTCTGCAACGCCGTGATCGACGCGTTGATCTGCAGAACGCGCTGATCGGTGGGCTTCGGTTCCGATTTCAGCTCGCGCCGCAGGTTCCTTATCGACGCCTCGTCGGACTGAACCTGGGCACAGAGGTCAAAGAAATGGTCGTACGCGGCGATCCGGTAGTCCCCGCTTCCCTCGATCCGTTCCCGCTGCTCGGCCGCGCCGCGCCACGGCGCCGTGGTGCTGGAGAAGAAACCCCAGCCGAACACGTACATGATGCTGAGGATGAGGACGACGACGATCGCCGCGACACCCACCTTGAGGACGATTCCACTGTGGCGGATCACGTCTTTCAGGGTGTGATCGAAATCGTCGTCGGGCATGCGCGGTACCTTCCTTCGCCGTCAGAGCCGAGAGGTCGACCCGCAGAAACCTGAGCCGCAGCCGAACACTTGCCGGGTAGGACCACAAGGCGGATGGGGGCCGCCGGCCCTGCCGCATTCCGTCAGCTCGCGAATAATCAATGCTGTGCGGGAGGAGAGCAAATTCGTCCGATCATTCTTCTGCAGGCTCGGTGAATCACGATAGTCGGAGAATGCCCGGTGTGTCGAAGCCCGCAAGAACACGGCGCCGAACCGCATCCCGTGCTCTGGAGTCGTCCCCCATGGTCGTCCCGGCGATTGCGCTGGTCACATCACATCGGTCATGATCGGAACCAGATCCCAGGTTTACGGGTCGAAGAGGGATCGCCGGAGGTTCGGCGAGCTCGATGCCGTGACCGCCCTGGATGTTCCCGCCGCGCTCACCGACCGGGCAGCGGCTCGCCGCGCGGCTCGTCCCCGACCCCGGGCCCCGGGCTGACAACAGGAAGTGACCGAGACACGTGACCGAATCAATGGTGTTCGACGCCGCCGTCGAGGTGGGCATCGCCGCGTTCTGCGCCGGCGCCGAGCCGCCGGGTGACGACGAGGTGTGGGGCCGGCTCACCGGGGCCGGGGTCGAGCCGTGGCTGGCCGAGAGGCTGCTGATCTTCCTGCCGATGGCGTTCACGCGGCGGCTGCTGCCGGACGTCGCGTTCCCGGACGCGGTGGTGGCTCCGGGGGGACGAGTGAGCCTGCCGGCCGAGGCGGTGTTCGTGGCCGCGCTGGCACGCGCCCAGCAGGCGGGCCGCGGCGAGATCGAACGGGTGGCGCTGCGCAGCAGCGAGATCAAGGCGATCAACAATGCGCTGTCCGCCGGGTCGGAGCTGTCGGATCTGGAGCTCGGCGAGACCGCGCTGGCCCAGGACCTGGAGCCGGTCGAGCCGGGCGACGGCGGCGTCCCCTCGCCGCGGGCCGTGTTCGAGGGCCTCCTGCGGGGGCACCACGTGCTGCTCGACGGCGAGGCGAAGGCCGATGCGAAGTTGTTCGTCCACCCCGCTCCGGCGGGCATGGTGATGGCCCAGGTCGACTTCGCCGTGTCGCACCCGGCGCTGGCCACGCCATGGCTGGTGGAGAGCTTCGCCGGGCACGGCACCACCTGGCGCGAGGCGATCGGCGGGGCGCTCCGCAAGTTCGAGCGCGGCTCCCTGCATCCGATCGTCGACGGCCTGCTGCGTCCCGGTGCCGCTTCCGACCAGGTGGTGCGGGAGCGATACGAACACCCCGGCGGCGCGTTCGAGCTGGTCCTGGGTGCTCAGCTCACCATGTTCACCGACCGGGCGGTGCCGTCCGCCGGGCCTCTGCTCGACCGGCTGCTGGACGAGCTGCGCTCGGTTCCGCTCACCCGGAGGGTGCACGGGCTGCGCCTGTTCACCGCCTACCACGACGGCCGGCTGCAGACCAATGAGGTGCTCCTGGACGGCGAGCCGTGGCCCGGTGGTGAGGCCGTGGTCGCGGACAGTCCGGCGCCTCTGCCCCATGGGAGGGTGGCGGTGCGGCTCTTCTCCCTCCTCGTGCCTGCCGACGGCGTCCAGTACTCCAGTGGTAAGTCGTGATCTGTAATGGCCCGGAGCGCGCTCCGTGTAAGCAGCCTCGTGTAAGCAGCCTCGTGTCAGCAGCCGTCATCGATATCGATGACCGCGATCCTGTCCGGTCCGACCAGAACCAGGCAAGCCCCGTCGCCGGTGAGCTCCAGCGGAAGCCCTTTGCCATAGGCGAGCCGTGGTGGACCGTCGGGGGTGCCGGTGACCTCGGCCCGGATGGTGTTGAGCAGATCCTTCAGCAGCCAGTGGACGAAATGGTCACCGGGATCCTCCATCGAGGGTGAGCCACCCGCACCCATCCCCGTTCCCCAAGCGAGCTCGATCAACGCGCGCTCAGAATCGGCCAGGGCGGCCTCCAGTTCGTCAAGGGACCATCGCAAGAGAAGGCCGTCGTCGTCCTCCTCCTCGGGAGTTTCGGCGAAGTCCCAGCCGATGCCCGGTGGCGGCGCGGCTCGCAGCGCGGCGTCAGCGGCATCGAGATCGACGGAGACCGGCAGGTCATGCGCCATGAAGGTCACCTCGAACGTGACCTGGTTGTTGTTGTTGATGTAGAGCAACTCACTGAGCAACGTAGTGAGGCACGCGATGCGCGATTCCGCGTCGCCCTGATCAGGAGGCGTCGCCCCAGCGGGTGCCACGGACAGGCGGCCGGTGTCGCCTCTCCAGGTTCGCACCATCAGGTGAACCTCGTCTTCCAGCGGCGAGCCGCCGGGCTCGGCTGCGACCTGTATCCGCAGCAGGTCCTCGTTGTCCTCGACCAGCATCCCGGCCACGAACGCGGCGACCGCCCGTGTCCGGCGGTCCAGCGGACCGGCGGCGGCCTCCAGAACGGGAACCAGGAACGCCAGGGCCTGCTCCGCGCCCGCGTCCGGGAATCCCGCCGCAGCGCGGTGGGCGCCGAACATCTCGTCCGCGTCCTCGATCTCGAACCGTTGGACGGCCACCGGACGGCGTTCCGCCCGGCCGGCGAATCCTGCGTACTGGGCCACCTGCGCCAGTGACGGCGGCTGCTCCTCCCAGTCCACGTCGAGCGCGCGCGGCGCCTCGCCGTGGACGAGAGACACCCGGACACCGGGCAGCCAACGCTCGAGCAACTTCACTCCGGCCGCCAGCGGATCGTTCGCCACCATTGCTCCTGCACGTTCGGGGGTCTGGTCAGGCGGCCTTGGGTCGGGGACGTCGCTTGGCGTCGGTCGCTGGGCCGGGTCCCGCATTGCCACCTTTGTTGTGGGCGGCATTCCAGTGGCCGCACCGTGCTCCAAAAACCGTGCTCCAAAAACCGTGCTCCAAAAACCGTGCTCCAAAAACTGCTCGCCGCTCGACATGAGCATGCCCGAGAATAGCGAGATGTTCGACATGAGCAAGATCGACGCGCTGAACTCGGCGACGAAGTATCCCTCGATCCTCACCTACCATGCCCTCGGGGAGCGTGGGGCACTGACCGAGGAGCTGACGACCTTCGACGGCTTCGACGGCATGGCGTATCTGACGGAGAAGATCGACGGCACGAACGGCCGGATCGTCCTGCTCCCCGGCTCGGCCGACTACTTCATCGGCTCCCGCGAGGAACTGCTGTACGCCCGGGGTGACCGCGTCGGAAACCCGGCCCTGGGCATCGTGGAGGCGCTCAGGCCGCTGGCGGAGCGCCTTGCGCAAAGCCACCACTCCGATTTCCACCGGCCGATCGTCACGCTGTACCTGGAGGTCTACGGCGGCAAGATCGGCGGCCAGGCCAAGCAGTACAGCGCGAAAGGCGCCGTGGGGTATCGGCTGTTCGACCTCACCTCGGCCGATATGGACGTCCTGGGCTGGGAACGCAGCCGCATTTCCTCGTGGCGTGACGGCGGCGGGCAGGAATTCCTCGATGTGGATGCCCTGCGGAGCCTGGCGGAGGGCTTGGACATTCCCCCGGTGCCGTACCTGAGCGTCGTCAGCGGCGGGGAACTGCCGAAGGACGTGGAGGGCATGTCGGCCTTCCTGACCGCCCACCTCTCTGAGTCCCGGGCAGGCCTGGACGAGACGGCGGGCCGTCGGCCGGAGGGCCTGGTGCTGCGCAGCCTCGACCGGTCAAGGATCGCCAAGGCGCGCTTCCAGGACTACGAGCGGACCCTGAAACGCCGCCGGCAGCGGCGGTGAGGGACGCGTGTCACCCGACACGGTAGGACGGCAGACCTACGGGACGTGCCCTGACCCGGTGGTCCGGGCGGGAACGGTCAGACGGTATCCCGTTCCATCGAGGTGATCCCGGCGACGACGACGCGGAACGGGTCGCCTGCCGCGGAAGGCCGATCGGTCTCCAGTTCGCAGGTCAGGCACAGCGCCAGCAGCCGGATCGCGGTGACCTTGTCGGGCGTGAGCGGCTTCGTCCCGGTGAACACCGGGATGGCGATGTGTTCGAGGCGTCCCGCGGCCTGGCCCGCCCATGCGCTCGGGGCCGTGTCGCCGAGCGCCCGGCACCCGTGGCGGAGGTCGGCGGCGAGGTCGCCGGTGGCCGCCCGGCTGCCGCGGACCATCGCGGTGCTCGCCTCGTCGTGCAGGACGCCGGCGACCCGGCGGCGCCAGGCGCGTTCGGGCTCCCGGCTGAACAGGTAGTGGCGGGCCTGGTAGTATGGGCCCCGTTCGAAGACACGGTCGAGGGCCCGATCCAGCAGCAGCGATCCGGCCTCGCCCCTGCCCAGGTCGCCGGGCAGCCCGCGTAGGGCCTCGCCGGCGTGGTCCTGCTTCTCCTGCCACCGCCTCCCCATCTCAGCGGCCCGCTGCTTGTCGAGGCTGTCGGGGTCGGTGGCCAGGTGGTAGTCCGCGTATGCGTCCCTTTCGCTTCTGATGGCCGTGCTCAGCCGGTCGGCTCCGGTGATCGCGGTGGTGAGGTCGTGGTCGACGTCGTGGTCGGGGACCAGGGCGCGGGCCAGGTTCCGTGTGGTCGTCCCCGCCGCCCGGAGTTCCTCCCGGCAGTCGGCGGCCATGTCCTGCGCCACCCAGAGAGAATGGTCGCCGCGCCGGTGGCGGATGTTCCAGATCGCGCGGATCACCAGCAGCCGCGCGAGCAGCGGCGCCACCCGGTCGACGTCTCCGGCGATGTGACGGGCGAGCGTCCTGCGGTCGATCGCACTCGGTCGATCCATGAGGAGCTCCCGTCCGCCGGGCGAACCGCGCTTTCCGGAAAAGCCTAACGGACGATGCTCAGCCGACCGGGAAGCCGGCACCTGGGGCGGCGTAGTCGATGGGGCCCTCGAAGCGGGTCGAGGCGGCGGCCACTGCCTGCCGGGGCGTGAGGGAGCGCCCGACGTGTGTGACGATCAGCCGTCCCGCCCGGGCCGCGCGGGCGGTGTCGCCGGCGTCCTCCGGCGTGTGGTGGACCTGCACTTCGGCGTCCGAGGCGTGCGCGCTGTCCGCCTCGCACAGCAGCACGTCGCATCCCTCGGCCATGCTCGTCAGCGCGGGGCAGGGGCCCGTGTCCCCGGAGTACACCAGCGAGCGGCCCGCGGCCTCGACGCGCAGGCCGAAGGCCGGGATGCCGTGTGACACCGCCCGGCTGGTCAGCGTGAGCGCGCCGGCCCGCACTTGATGCCCGTCGTGCAGTTCCTCGATGTCGAAGGCGGATTCGACCGGGCTGCGGGTCGAGGTGTTGGTGAGGAAGTGCGCGAGCCGGTCGGCGATGCCCGGAGGGCCGTACAGGGGAATCGGGGCGGCGAGCCGGATGTCGGCGTAGAGCGCGCCGTAGTAGGCGGTGAGGAGGTCCGCGCTGTGATCGGCGTGCAGGTGCGAGATCCAGATCGCGTCCAGCTCGTCCAGCCGGACGTGGCGTTGCAGCTCGGCCAGCGTCCCGGTGCCCGCGTCCACCCACACCCGGGTGCCCGCGCCGGTCACCAGGTAGCCGGAACAAGGGTTGTCCGCGCTCGGGTACGGCGTGGCGGAGCCCAGAACCGTGATGCTGAGAGGCTCGCTGGTCATCCGCGAAGTCTAGAACGCTGAACATCAGGTGTTGATCCGCCGGCCATGGCCACCCGCGCTGCGGGGCGGCCGGAGACGCGGCGCGGGCGGCGATGGCGGCGCCGGGCGGCGACGTTCCGCGGAGACGGAAGGGATGGAAGGCCGATCGGGAGGATCTGGAGTACTGGGCGGCGATTCGCGAGGAGTTCGGGAGCGTCATCTCCGCGGGACGCAGGCCCTGACCGGCCCGGCTCACCGGGCTCCGCGGCCGTTCATAACCGTGGTGCTCACCCCGGTTCGCGGAGTCAGAAGCCGAAGGCGCTGAGCAGGGCCGCGATCAGCATGGCCGTCCCGAGCACGGACACCGCCGAACCGGCGGCGACCTTGAAGCGGAGGACCTTGGCCAGGTCGGCCTTCTCCGCGGGGGCGGCCGGGTCGTAGAAGACGGGGACCTCCTGCCCCGGGCGCGGCAGTCCCGGGATGCGCGAGAAGCTGACGGCCTCGACGGAACGGCCTTCCGCGGTCGTGAACTGGAAGACGGCCGTGATCTTCCGCGGGGTGACGTCCGTCGGGCCCCGCCTCCGGTACTCGACGACGAGGCCGGTCGCCGGCGTGCCCCGCCGGGTCAGACGCCACCAGTCGCGTACCAGCACATAGCCCAGGGCCAGCAGGATCCCGCCGCAGACGATGGCGGGGACGAAAGTGGACATGCTCCCCCTTCGGCAGGTCGACGTCATCGACCAGGTTCCGCAGGCACCCGTCAAGGCTTCGCGAACGTCAGCCGAGTATGCCGGACGATGCGATCCGGCAGCCGCTGCGGGGGCAGACGAAGCCCGAGTCGGTCTTCACGCGGGTGGTGATGCCCGGTCCACCCGGCCGGCGGATCGAGATCTTCGCCGACGAGTTGTTCGTCATCTGCGAGGACGCCCCGCCCGACGTCGTCCGGAGCGAAAACGTCGGGCAGTCCGGGCGGCCCTCGTCCCCTATCCGGGGCGGGAGCCGGCGCGTGGGGGCGGCGTTGGTCAGAGCCAGCCGAGATCGGTGGGCTGGGGGAAGCCGCGGCGCCAGATGCCGTACGCGGCCAGGGCGATCAGCGCGGGCGCGAAGGCGGGGATGAGGACGCGGCCGAGGTGGTGCCGGGTGCGCAGGCCCCAGGCGGTGAAGACGGCGGCGACGATGAGGCCCATGACGGCTGTGCCGCCTTCGAGGGAGTTGGTGGTCCAGGTGAGGGCGACCGCCAGGGCGGGGACGAGCGCGAGGTGCGCAGGCGGGGCGGGGCGCGCCGCGAGGGTGCGGGCCAGGGCGGCGACGACCACGGCGGTTCCCGCGTACCAGAGGTAGTGGCCGACGACTTCGTCCCACAGGTGGACGACGGCGATGCCGGGGGTGTCGTTGCCGACGGAGTTGGCGGCGAGGTGGATGCCGTGTCCTTCGACGTAGGTGATGGCGCCGACGAGGTAGACGGCCCAGCTGCGGCGGTCGGCCCGCCCGGTGTGGAGGGCGGCCGCGGCGGTGAGCAGGACGGCGTAGGGGACGAGGATGTCGATCCAGTCGGCCCAGCGGGTGTCGCCGATGGTGCCGAGCCCGGCGAGGCCGAAGCCGAGGTGATGGGTGAGGCCGTAGACGAGGGCGCAGGCGGCGAGCCAGCGCTCGGGGTGTCGGTCGCGTGCGGTGGATGCGGTGGGTGCGGTTGGTGCGGCCGGTGCTGACGTCATGCCCCTCCCCGGTTCGGCGGGTGCCCATCATGGCGCAAACAGGGCCGTGCGGGGGCGGTTCGGAGCCGGGGCTCTTCGGTTCCGGGGCTCTTCGGCGGGAGGCCGCGCCGGGTGGAGTTCCCGGCGCGGCCTCCCTGGGTGATTCGGCGGTCAGCAGAGGCCGCGTGGTTTGGAGGTCTTGCAGCGGTTGTGATCGAAGCGGTTGGTCCTGCTGCCGCTCTTGTCGACCAGGTCGTACGGCGCGTTGCCGCGGACGTGGTTGGCCTTGATCAGGTTGTGCTCGGCGGGCCGCCTCTTCGGCGGGACGCCGCGCTGGAGGACGATGCCGCCGGAGTAGCGCAGGTCGCCCCGGTTCCGCTTGACCTTGTTCTTCGCGATCGTGTTGTGGTCGCCGCCGAAGAGCAGGATGCCGGTGCCGTTGAGCGCGGGGACCGGGCCGTACGCCTTGCAGTCGCGGTTGTTCTTCGAGACGTTGTTCTTCCAGATCGCGTTGTTGCCCTGCCCGCCCTTCTGGCCGTCGTCGACCAGCGCGATTCCGGTGCAGTTCCGGACGAAGTCGTTGCCCCAGACCTTGACGTGGCGGGCGTGCCGGATGAGCAGGCCCAGCGCGTTGCCGGAGGCGTGGTTCCCGGCGACCACGGTCCCGTGCGCGTCGGCGATGTCCCCGACATAGAGGCCCGCGTGTTCACCGGAGTGCTCAACCCAGTTGTGCACGAAACGGCCGCGGGTGGAGTTGAACTCCGCGATGCCGTACTCGCCGTTCTTCTTGGCCAGGACGTACTCCACCGTCAGCTTGTCGGTGTGGAGTCCGAGCACGCCGGTCTCCTTGAACTTCCAGACGCTGAGCTTCTTGACCGTCACGTTCCTGACCGGGTGCCCGGCGCGGCCGACCACGCAGATTCCCATTCCGGGCTGCTCGACCTTCGCGCAGTGGTCCCTGCGGCCGGGCCGCAGGACGGTCTTGTTGCCCACGCCGCGGATCGTCAGCGGCTTGCGGACGAGGACACCCCCGTCATAGCGGCCCGCCTTGAGCTGGATGATGTCACCGCGCTTGGCCTTGTTGACGGCCTTCTGGATCGAATGCCCCGGCTTCACCACGTGAATCCGGGCGTCCGCCGACGCCTGGCCGGCCGGCACGAGCGCCGCGAACGCGACGACCGTGCCGAGCGAGACCGCAAGAGTCCGCCTCATCCCTTTTCCCCCGTTTCTTTGCTCCGACTCGGGACCGCCCGCCGCCTTTCGCGGCCGGGCAATTCCTCGATCATCTTGGACCGGCCAGGTAATGCCGCCGGTGCCGGAAGCGTAAAGCCCGGGGAATCACGCTCGATTTTGCCGTCCCTTTCGCAAGCCCAGACGGCTTCGGGGGAAGCCGCCGGACAACGGGCGATTAGGGCTGAGCGTCCGCGCGGAAGCGCGAGCGTTCCCCCGAGGGGAAAAGGGCCGCCGGCCGGCGACGCCGCGGCCATTATGAACGACTCGGCGCGCGGGCGGGCGTGGCCCGAAGACCCGGGCCGGCCGGTCAGGTGGCCTTGGGACGGGGTGACAGGGCCGACAGGAGGACGCCGCCCAGGCCCTTCACGGACGCGGCCATGAACGTGGTCCAGTCGAAGTAGTCGCGCCAGAGGGTGATGCGGTCGTCGAGCACCTTGAAGGTGCCGCACACCCAGAACTCGGCACGCCAGGCGCCGGCTTCCAGGACGTCGGTGCGCTCGGTCAGGACCACGGGGCCGTTGGAGGCGATGTTGTGGACGCGGGCTTCGAAGCCGGTGCCGTAGCGGGACATGGCGCGGAGCGTCTTCTCGACGGCGGGCAGGCCGCGAGCCGGCGGGAGCGGGACGTTCTGGTAGACCATCTCGGGCGCGGCGTAGGTGAGGGCACGGTCGATGTCGAGGTCTTCGAGGGCGGAGAGGAAGTCGGTGACGATCCGGGTCTCGCTCATGGCGGTCCTCCAAGTTCGGTGGCACCACCGTAGTTCAGGGATGCGGGACAATCGGGGACGAGCCGCCGCGCGGGAGGCCCTCGTGGACGGCATGCACGCCGCCCTGCTGTGCAGCGCGGTGTTCGCCGCGCTGGTCGCGGTGTTCGCGCTCATCACGCTCCGCGACGTCCCCACGGTGAGCCCCGAGGCCGAGGAGCCCGATCTGGTCACGGTCGCCTGACATGTCCCGATGTGGATAAACTGATATCACTTTGCTAGGTTGGTGATAACGCTAGACGAGGAGAACCGAACATGGCCGACGAGGCGACGAAGGTGGACATGCCGCGCCCGAAGATCACCGAGCGGGCGGCCCGGGACCGCGGCGGGTGGGCGATGCTGGGGCTCGCCGTCGTCCTGGTGCTGGTGGGCGCGGCCGCGGTACTCGCCGGAGTCGCGGTGGGCGGGACCGCCGCCCTGGCGGCGGGCATCGCGGCGGGATCGCTGCTCGCGGTGGCCGGCCTGGTCGCCGCCGCCGGCCTGACGCCCGTGGCCCCCAACGAGGCCCGGGTCCTGCTGCTGCTCGGACGGTACAAGGGGACGGTCCGCACCGACGGGCTGCGGTGGGTGAACCCGCTGACGACCCGGGAGCGCGTGTCGACGCGGATCCGCAACCACGAGACGGGGCTGGCCAAGGTCAACGACCTGGACGGCAACCCGATCGAGATCTCGGCCGTGGTGGTGTGGCAGGTCGCCGACACCGCGCGGGCCGTGTTCGAGGTCGACGACTTCGTGGAGTTCGTGGCGTTCCAGACCGAGGCGGCCGTCCGGCACATCGCGGGCAGCTTCCCCTACGACGACGCCGACCGGACCTCGCTGCGCGACAACGCCGACGAGATCACCGCGCAGCTGTCGGCCGAGCTGGCCGAGCGGGTCGCGTCCGCCGGGGTGGAGATCATCGAGTCGCGGATCACCGGGCTGGCGTACGCCCCGGAGATCGCGCAGGCGATGCTGCGCCGCCAGCAGGCCGGCGCGGTCGTCGCTGCGCGGCAGCGGATCGTGGAGGGCGCGGTCGGCATGGTGCAGCTCGCGCTGGAGCGGCTCGACGATCAGAACGTGATCGAGCTGGACGAGGAGCGCAAGGCCACGATGGTCAGCAACCTGCTGGTCGTGCTGTGCGCCGACCGCGACGCCCAGCCGGTGGTGAACACCGGCAGCCTCTACCAGTGACCACCCTTACCAGTGACTGAGCGCAAGAAGATCCTGCTGCGGCTCGACCCGGCGGTGCACGAGGCGCTGGCCCGGTGGGCCGGGGACGAGCTGCGCAGCACCAACGCCCAGATCGAGTTCCTGCTGAGGCGGGCGCTCGCCGACGCGGGGCGGATGCCCGGGTCGGCCCGCGCGATGCGCGGGCGCGGCCGCCCCCGCGGTGCCGCCGAGGACGAGGAAGACCCGCCGCCCGGCGGGGGCGAGGACTAGTCATGGTCAGTGTTCCGGAATCGCTGCCGGCACGGATGTACCTGCTGGCGTACGACCTGAAGAAGCACAGGATGAGCAAGGGCGGCCCGCGGCTCGGCTACGTGCTGCGGGCGGCCGCCCTGACCGAGCTGTACCTCGACGGGCGGCTCGGCGAGGAGCGGCGCAAGCCCGTCCCGGGCACGCCGGGCGACGATCCGTACGGGGTCCTGGCGCAGATCGCCGGGTCGCGGCCCAGGTCGTGGCAGCACTGGGTGCGCAAGGACGGCAAGGCCATGGTGGTGAAGGTACGGGACGAGCTGGTCCGCGACGGGTGGATCCGCGTGCGGCCCCGCCGGAGGCTGGGCCTGTTCCCGGGCCGGGAGGTCACCGTCAAGGATCCCCGCGTGGTGAAGTCGCTGTGGGGCGGGGCGTCGTCGGCGCTGCGGGGGCGTCCGGTGGCCCATGTGAACAGCTACGACGCGGCGGCGGTCGCGCTGGCGGCGGCGGGCGGGCTGACGACCGTCCTGCCGGGGGCGGACCGGCGGCGGCACAAGCGGCGGATCGAGGAGCTGACGGCCCGGACGGGGCCGGCGGCGACGGCGGTCCGCACGGTGATCCGCCGGCAGAACGCGGCCGCCGCCGCGGGCTGAGCCGCCGCCGGCCGGCCGGCTACTCGTAGACGAGCTCGACCGGGACGTTGCCCCGGGTGGCGTTCGAGTACGGGCAGACCTGGTGGGCGCGTTCGACCAGGTCGCGTCCGTTCTCCAGGTCGTCGGGCAGCTCGATCCGCAGCACGACGGTCAGGCCGAACCCGTTCTCGACGTCACCGCCGATGCCGACCTCGGCGGTGACGGAGACGTCCCGGACGTCCTGCTCGGTCGTGCGGGCGACGGCGCCGAGGGCGCTGGCGAAGCAGGCGGCGTACCCGGCGGCGAACAGCTGCTCGGGGTTGGTGCCGGCGCCGCCGCCGCCTCCCATCTCGGTGGGGACGGCGAGGGCCAGGTCGAGACGGCCGTCGGAGCTGACGGCCTTGCCGTCGCGCCCGTTGGCGGTGGCGACGGCGGTGTAGTGAACGTCCACCCGTTCCTCCTTTTGATTGCGTACAACTTAGTTTTACACAACCAATGTAGTGGCAGGAGGGTCCCCGCGCATCCCCGGGGGCACCGGACATCCGTCGCCGATGTTTGAGAGTGCCCGAAAGGGCACGCTTCACCTGGACGGAACGTGGACGGAGACGACGTGGAGATCAGCCTCGACCTCCTGCTCCCCCGTGACGCGGCGAGCGTCCCGGCGACGCGGAAGCTGCTGGACGCGGCCCTGACCGCCCTCGGGGTGGAGGACCAGATCCGCAGCGACATCGAGGTGATGCTGACCGAGGCGTGCACCAACGTGATCAGGCACGCCGAGCACGGGGCCGACTACACGGTGCGGGCCATCATCCAGGACCGCCACTGCATGATCAAAGTGATCGACTCGGGGACGGGCTTCGACGCCGAGCGGATTCCGCGACCCGAACCCGGGGCGGAACAGGGCCGCGGACTGCTGATCATGAGATCGCTGGCCGACGACGTACGGTTCCGCACCTTCCTCCAGGACGGGGCGCTCGTCGCCCTGGAGAAGAACCTACAGTACGGGGAGGACAGCCTCGGCGGGCTGCTCACCGCCGGCAGCGGGGTTCCGCTCATGAACGACGCCGACCCGGAGAGAAAAGAGTTCGCGACCCGCCTGTTCGAGATGGCGCGCGGCGGCGAGACGGCGGAACTCGCCGGCCACGTCGACGCGGGGGTGCCGCCGAACCTGTCCGACGACAAGGGCGACACGCTGCTCATGGTCGCCGCCCACCACGGCCACCCCGGCACCGTCCGGGCCCTCGCGGCCCGCGGCGCCGACCCGGAGCGCGCCAACGACCGGGGCCAGCGGCCGCTCGCCGGGGCGGTGTTCAAGAAGGAGTCGGAGGTGGTGCGGGCCCTGCTGGACGCGGGCGCCGACCCGCGGGCGGGATCCCCGTCCGCCGTCGACACAGCGCGGATGTTCGGCCGCACCGAGTTCCTCGCCTGGTTCGACGAGAACGTCCCCCCGCCCGCCTGACGACCTACCCCGCCGCGCCGCCGGGCCGGACCGGTCAGACCACCGGTTCGCCGCTGCGGGCCGGCTCGCCGTTGCGGCCCGCCCCGTCGTGGCGGGCCGAGATCTCCTCGAGGGCCACGCGGTGGTGCCAGTAGGGCGGCGCGATGCCCCGCTCACGGATCGCCCTGTGCAGCCGCTTGAGGTACTCGTGCTTGATGCGGAACTGGTCGCCGAACTCCGACGACCGCAGGATCACGTGGAAACCGACGGCGCCATCGTCGAAGTTCTTGAACCGCACGAAGATGTCGCTGTCGGCCACGCCGCCCTGCACCTCCTTCATCACGTCCTGGCCGACCTCGATGCAGAGCGCCTCGATCTCGTCCAGATCGGCCTCGTAGTTCACCTTCGCGTCCACCAGGATCGACATGTCCTGCGCGGGGCGGTGGAAGTTGGTGAGGATCGTGTCGGAGAACCGCATGTTCGGAATGACTTCGATGTTGTCCGACAGCGTCCGGATGGAGGTGTTGCGCCAGTTGATGTCGACGACGTACCCCTCCTGGCCCGTGGCCAGCTTGATGTAGTCGCCGGGCTCGATGGTCTTGGCCGCCAGGACGTGCACGCCCGCGAACAGGTTCGAGAGGGTGTCCTGCAGCGCCAGCGCGACCGCCAGGCCGCCGATGCCCGCGGCGCCGAGCAGCGGCGTGATCGACACACCGAGGCTCCCCAGCATCACCAGGATGCCGAGGCCGAGCACGATCACCCGCGTGATGTTGGCGAAGATCGTCACATTTCCGGCGACGCCCTGCCGGGCCATCGCGACGGAGGCGACCGACGCCGCGATCAGCCGGGCCAGCGCCAGCGTGACCACCAGGATCGTCACGGCGGTGAGCACCTTGGCCGTGGCGTCGAGCGTGCCGCGCGGCAGCTGCAGCACCTTCGCCGAGATCCACAGGCCGAGCAGGACCGAGACGGGCACCACCAGGTCCTTGATCAGCCGGGCGCCCAGGTCGTCCCAGGCCCACCGGGTGTCGCCCGCCCGCTTGAACAGCCGGGCCGTCAGCAACCGCAGGACCACCGCGATCGCCAGAGCGGACGCCAGCACGATCCCGGCGGCGATGACCCGCTCCCAGCTCACATCACCCATGGCGCGTGCATCTCCCCCTTCGCGCGGGCGGCCTCGCCGCCCGCCCGTCAGATCCCGTTTCCGCCGTCTTGTGCGCCCTCGATCGTATAGAAGACCCGGAGCGTGCGAGGCACATCACGGACTCCGGGGGCTGACGCGACCGACGGGGCGATTACGATCGATCAAGTGGTAGGCGTGGGAATGATGCGCCGGCTCGGGGTCACGGCGCTGGGACTGCGGAACGGCCCCCACCAGGTCACGGTCGAGCGGGACCTCCCGGTCCCCGCGGCCGACGGGGTGACGCTGCTCGCCGACCGGTACGCGCCCGTCGACGTGGAGCGGGCGCCCACCGTGCTCGTCCGCTCCCCCTACGGGCGGCGCGGGCCGTTCGGGCTCATGTGCGGGCAGGCGTTCGCGTCGCACGGGTTCCAGGCGGTGGTGCAGAGCGTCCGCGGCGGGTTCGGGTCCGGCGGCGTGTTCGAGGCGCTGGACGAGCGGGAGGACGGACTCGCCACCATCGAGTGGCTGAAGTCACAGCCGTGGTTCGGCGGGACGTTCGCCATGCACGGGCCGAGCTACCTCGGCTACGTCCAGTGGGCCGTCGCCGCCGAGGCGGGCCCGGAACTCCGGGCACTGTCGATGCAGGTCACCGCCTCGACCTTCCGGGACGCGGTGAACGTCGGCGGGACGTTCGCGCTGGAGTCGGCGCTCATCTGGGTGGACCTCACCGCGCGGATGAAGAGCTCCCTGTCGGGCATCACGACCGGCATCATGTCGCCGCGCCGCGCCCGCCGCGCCACCCTCTCGGGACGCCCGATCGCCGAACTCGACCGGCTCGCGACGGGCGGGCAGCAGCGGTTCTTCCAGGAACTCCTCGTCAACGGCCCCGACACCCAGTTCTGGGACAAGCGCGACTTCAGCCCCACCGTCTCGCGGGTGACGGCGCCGGTGAACATGACCGGCGGCTGGTACGACATCTTCCTGCCGTGGCAGATGAAGGACTACGCCGCGCTCCGCGCCGCCGGGCGGCGCCCCTACCTGACGATCGGCCCGTGGTTCCACGCCGACCAGCGGATGATGCGCGGGTCGGTCGGCGAGTCGGTCGCGTGGTTCCGCGCCCACCTGCTGGACGACCCGTCCGGGCTGCGGGACCAGCCCGTCCGGCTGTACATCACCGGCGCGGGCGAATGGCGCGAGTTCCCCGACTGGCCCGTCCCCGGGATGCGCGAGGAACGCTGGCACCTGCGGCCCGCCGGCGCCCTGTCCCCCGAGGACCCGCCCGACTCGGAACCCGACGCCTACCGCTACGACCCGAACCACCCGACGCCGTTCCTCGGCGGCCCCACCCTGCTCGGCGAGACCCGCCCGTCCACCGACCAGAAACGCCTGGAGCGCCGCCGGGACGTGCTGACCTACACCTCCGCCGTCCTCGACGACGACCTGGAGATCATCGGCCCGGTCACCGCCGACCTGTACATCCGCTCGAACCGCGAGCACACCGACTTCGTGGTGCGGCTGTGCGACGTCACTGCGGACGGCGAGTCGCTGAACCTGTGCGAGGGCATGCGCCGCCTCGTCCCCGGCACCCCGGAACCGGACGCCGACGGCGTGAGACACGTCGCCGTCGAACTATGGCCGGCCGGTCACCGCTTCCGCCGCGGCCACCGCGTCCGCGTCCAGGTCGCGAGCGGCGCCTACCCCCGCGTCGCCCGCAACCCCGGCACCGGAGCCCCCATCGGCACCGCCACCGAAATGCTCACCGCGGACCAGGAGATCTTCCACTCCCCCGCCCACCCCTCGGCCATCAACCTCCCCGTCGTCCGCGTCGTCCGCTGACCCGCGGCGCCCGAGTACGGCTAGCGGGCCCGCAGGGCGTCCAGGGCGCGGTCGGCGTGGGTGTTCATGCGGATCTCGCTCTTGACGACCGCCAGGATCCGGCGGTCGGTGTCGATCACGAAGGTCTGGCGTCTGGTGGGCAGGAGGGCGATGCCGCGTTTGACGCCGAAGCGGGCGCGGACGTCGCCGTCCGGGTCCGACAGGAGGGGGTAGCCGAAGGAGTGCTTGTCGGCGAACTCCTTCTGCTTGGCGACCGGGTCGGCGCTGACGCCGACCGGGTGGGCGCCGGCCTCGGCGAGTTCGGCCACCACGTCCCGGAAATGGCAGGCCTCGGCGGTGCAGCCGGGGGTCATCGCCGCCGGGTAGAAGAACAGGACCACCGGGCCCTTCTCCAGCAGACCGGTCAGCGTGCGCGGCTCGCCCGTCTCGTCGGGCAGTTCGAAGTCGTCAACGACGTCACCGACGTTCATGGGTCGAACCTAGCCGTCCGGATGGTGGGCGGCCAGGGCGGTGGTGGGCGGTGATGCCGCCGGGACGTCCACGTGCCGGGCCGCAGGCCGCTCACCGAAATGTTTCGTCGTCCATCTGGTCCAGTATTCAACCAGGTTGAAGGCGGTTTACCGGGTCCAAACGAACCGGAGATCCCATTCGCGACGTTTGACGGGGAGTGCGGACGGATATGAAACTGTCCGAGCAGGTGTCTACGACGCAGATACCTCCGTGCTTCCCCTGTGATGTCCCGGAGGATCCGTCATGCACCGCACGCTTAACATTGCTCTCGTGTCCGCCTCCGACCTCGACGGCGAACACCTGCAGTCCGTCCATGTACGGGACCTCGCCCGTTCGCTCACCCGCCCGCTGGCCAATGACGGGGAGCCGAACCAGGTCACGGTCTACACGCGGCGCCAGGACCCCGCCGCCCGCAACCGGGTGCGGCTGGTGCCCGGTGCCGCGCTCGTCCACATCGACGCCGGGCCGGCCCGCCCGCTGTCCGATGAGGACACGCTGAAGCACGTCCGTGACTTCGCCGACGAGTTGCGCCGCCGCTGGACGGGCAACGGACGTCCCGACATCGTGCACGCGCACGGCTGGATCGGCGGGCTCGCCGCCTGCGCCGTCGCCCGCGAGCTGGGCATCCCGTTCGCGCAGAGCTACCACGGGGTCGCCGCCGCCGAGCGGCGCGCCGGGAACCCCGTGCACCCCCATCGGGACCGTCTGGAGAAGGCCATCGGCCGGGACGCCGACATCGTGCTGGCCGGGCACACCGAGGAGGCGGACGCGGTCGTGCGGATGGGCGTCCCCCGCCCCGCCGTCGCCGTCGTCCCCTACGGCGTCGACGGTGACCAGTTCGCGCAGATCGGCCCCGCGATGCCCCGCGGCGACCGGCGCCGGCTCGTGATGGTCTGCGACGACCTGGAGGCCGGGGACGTCGAGACCGCGCTGCACGCGCTGGTGCACGTCCCGCACGCCGAGCTGACCGTCGCGGGCGGCCCGGCCCGCGAGGACCTGGACCACGACCAGGTCGTGCACCGGCTGACGCTGCTCGCCAAGGAACTGCACGTCGCCGACCGGGTGATCTTCCTGGGCCGGCTGCCGCGCAAGGCGCTGCCGAAACTGCTGCGGACCGCCTCCCTCGCCCTGTGCCTGACCCCGCACGACCCGTGCCCGTCGACGCCGCTGGAGGCCATGGCCTGCGGCGTACCCGTCGTGACGACCCCCGCGGGCGGCAACGCCGACGAGGTGCTCGACCGCATCACCGGCCTGCACGTCCCCGCGGGACGGCCGGTCGTGATCGGCCGCGCCATCCGGCACCTGCTGGCCGAGGAGACCACGCTGCACGGCTACTCGATCGCCGCCGCCGACCGCGCCCGCTCCCGGTACTCGCTGGAGCGGATCGCCGCGGAGACGCTCCGCGCCTACCAGAAGGTGCTGCCCGTTCCCGAGCCCGAGCCCGTCCCCGAGCCCGCGGCCGAGTCCGCGGACGAGGACGCGGCGGTGCGCGAGACCGACAGGACCCCCGCCCTGGTCGGCTGACCGTCCGCCAGCCACGGGCCCCGGATCCGCGCTGGATCCGGGGCCCGTTCATGTCCGATCGGGTGGGATACTGGGCGCGATGACCGAAGGGGACGGCCAGGCGCCGACGAGCAGGCTGATCGGCAGGGCGGCCGAGTTCGCGGAGCTGACCGCGGCGCTGGAGCGGGCCGCCGGCGGCGCCGCCGGCGTCGTCCTCGTCAGCGGCGACGCGGGCGCCGGCAAGACGCACCTGGTGTCCGCGCTCACCCGCGCGGCACGCGACCGGGGCTGCGCCGTCCTCGTCGGGCAGTGCGCCGAACTCGGCGAGAGCATGCCGTACCTGCCGCTCACGGACGCGCTGTGGACGGCCGCGCACGCCGGTATCCCCGAAGCGGACGAGGTCCGCGCCGCGATCGGCGCCCGGCCCGTCCTCGGACGGCTGCTGCCGGACGGCGACGGCGGCCCCGGCGCGGCGTCCGAGCTGGGCCAGCAGCAGCTCTTCGGGGCCGTGCTCGGGCTGCTCGGCGAGCTGGCGGCGGACCGGACCGTCCTGCTCGTCCTGGAGGACCTGCACTGGGCCGACCGTTCGACCCGGCATCTGCTGACGTTCCTCAGCCGGGTGCTCCAGCGGGAGCGGGTCTGCCTCGTCGGCACCTACCGTTCGGACGACCTGCACCGGCGGCATCCGCTGCGGCCGGTGGTGGCGGAGCTGCTGCGGCTGCCGAACGTGACCGGCGTCGAGGTCCGCCCGTTCGGGCCCGGTGAGACCGCCGAGTACCTCGCCGAGCTGTCACGCGGGTCCGCGCCGGTGACCGCGGAGGTCGTCGAGCGGGTGCACCGGCGCTCGGAGGGCAACCCGTTCTATGCCGGCGAACTGTACGCCGCCGGGCTCGACGGCGCCGGGCTCGACGGGGCCGGGCTCGACGGGGCCGGCGCGCAGCCGGCGGAGCTGCCGTCCGGGCTCGCCGACCTGCTGCTGTCGCGGGTGGAGCGGCTCTCGGACGCCGCGGAGCGGGTCGTCCGCGTCGCGGCGGTGGCCGGGCGCCGCATCGACGACGAGCTGGTGCGCCGCGTGTCCGGGCTGGACGAGGCGGCGGTCGGCGGGGCACTGCGCGAGGTCGTCTCCCAGCAACTGCTCGTGCCCGCCGGGGCCGGGTACACGTTCCGGCACGCGCTGCTGAGCGAGGCCGTCTACGCGGACCTTCTGCCGGGCGAGAGGACCCGCCTGCACGCCGCGTTCGCGCGGCTGCTCGCCGGTCTCCCGGACGGGACGCGCGGGTCGGCGGCGGAGCTGGCCCACCACAGCCTCGCCGCGCACGACCTGCCCGCCGCGTTCACCGCGTCCGTCCGGGCGGGACGTGAGGCCGGGCGGCTCGGCGCGCCCGCCGAGGCGTCCGGGCATTACGAGCGGGCGCTGGAGCTGTGGGACGCGGTGCCGGACGCCGAGGGCGCCGCCGGCACCGACCGGGTGCGGCTGACGCTGCTCGCCGCCCAGCAGTCCGCGCAGGCCGGTGAGCTCCGGCGCGCCGTGCACCGGCTGCGGCGGCTGCTGGACGAGGTCGACCCGGCGGACGCGCCGCTCGGCTGCCGGATCCGCGAGGTCCTCGCGTCGTACCTGGGCGACATCGACGACATCGACCAGGCGGTCGCCATGGCGCGGGAGGCGGTCGCGATGCTGCCCGCCGACCCGCCGACGATCGAGCGCGCCGACGCCCTCGCCACCTACGCGCGGATGCTGCTCTACCGGGACGGCGACGGCGAGCTGCCCGGGCTGGCCGAACGGGCCGCCGAGGCCGCCCGCGCCGCCGGGGCCGCCGGCGCCGAGGCGAGCCTGCTGGTGACGCTCGGCGTGCACCGGGAGGCGGAAGAGGCCGACTCGGGTGTCGCGGAGGTGTTCGCGCGGGCCCGCGACCTGGCCGCCGCGGGCGGCGAGAACCCGATGGTGACGATGCGCGCCGCCTGGCACTACGCCCGGACGAAGTTCGACCGCGGCGACCTCGCGGGCGCGGCGCGCGCCGCCGACGACGGCGTGAAGTTCGCCCTGGAGCACGGTCTCGGATGGAGCACCTTCGGGATCATCATGCGGTCCCTGCGGTACCTGATGCACTACACGACGGGGGACTGGGCGGAGGCCGACCGGCTCGCCGAGGACTTCGCGGTCCAGGTCGTCCGGCCGTACGAGGCGCAGATCTCCGCGTACGCCCTGTTCGTCGAGGTCGCGCGGGGCGGGCCCGCCGCCGACGAGCGGCTGCGCTGGATCACCCCGCTGTGGGGCCAGGACCTCTTCCTCAACTACCTCGCCCGTGGCCTCGCCGCCGAGCAGGCCCTGTGGCGGGGCGACCCCCGGGCCGCGAGCGAGCACGTCGCGAGCATCATCGGCACCTCCTACGGCGACACGGTCAGCGTCATCCGGATCGCCGCGACGGGGCTGTGGGCGCAGGCGGAGATCGCCGCGCGGGCGCGGGCCGCCGGCGACGACGGCGCCGTCCGGGAGGCGGCCGAGGCCGGCGACGACCTGCTGTCGCGGGCGAGGCGGGCCGTCGCCTTCACCGACAGCGGGCGGCCGCGCGCCTGGATCGGGCTCGAAGGGCACGCGTGGCTGGCCCGCGCGGAGGCGGAGCGGCGCCGCGTGGACGGCGTCCACGACGTGGACCTGTGGCGGAAGGCGGCCGGCCTGTTCACCTACGGCGACCCGGACGGCGGGTTCGTGTACGAGGTGGCGCGGTCGCGGTGGCGGCTGGCCGAGGCCCTCGCCGAGAACGGAGACCGCGACGGCGCCGCCGAGCAGTGGCGGTCCGCGGTCCGCGGCGCCGAACGGCTCGGCGCCGCGCCGCTGCTGGCCGCCCTCCGCGACCTCGGCGCCCGCGCCCGGCTCGGCGCCGCGCGCCCCCCGGCCGGCGCGTCCGCCCCGTCCGGCCCGTTCGGCGCCCTCACCGGGCGGGAGCGGGAGGTGCTGAAGCTGGTCGCGGAGGGGCGCAACAACCGGGACATCGCGGCCGCGCTGTTCATCTCGCCGAAGACGGCGAGCGTCCACGTCTCCAACATCCTCGCCAAGCTGAACGTCACGAGCCGTACCCAGGCGGCCGCCGCCGCGCACCGCGAAGGAATCTGATCTTGCATTGAATTGCCGGCGCGGGTAATCTTTTATTCCGTGACTGCCGGGTCGGCCATGGGCCATGAGCGAGTGAGGTACCCGGCCTCCGAGTGAGGCCGGCGCGGGCGCGAGGCCCGCCACTCCCATCCTCGCCCCTCTCTTCTTCATCTTTCTTTTTTCGCGTGCATCACGCGACGTCATCGGGCTGCCCTGGGCGGCGGACACCGTCTTCGGCCTGCCCTTCCCCGCCATTCTTCAGCCACGGTCGCGCACCGTTTCCGTGGCTTATTCGCCATGCCCGAAAACAGTTCAGGAGACATATGGATTTCAACAGGCAGGTCATCGAGGAGTTCCGCGCGAACGGCGGCCGCGTCGGCGGCGTGTTCGAGGACGGCCGGCTGCTCCTGCTGACCACCACCGGGGCGCGGTCGGGTGCCAGGCACACGACGCCGCTCGGGTACCTGCCGGATGGCGCCCACCGCGTCCTGGTCATCGCCTCGGCCGGCGGGTCGCCGAAGCACCCGGCCTGGTTCCGCAACCTGGTGGCGAACCCGCGCGTCACGGTCGAAAGCGACGCCTTCACCTACGAGGCGGACGCCGTCGTGCTGGAGGGCGGCGAACGTGACGCCGCCTTCGCCCGCGCCGCCGAGGCCGACCCGGGGTGGGCCGAGTACGAGACCAGGTCGGGACGGACGCTGCCCGTCGTCGCGCTGGTCCCGGTCGCGGCCGGGCCGCCCGGCGGGCCGAAGTCGCTCGGCGCGATGCTCGTCGCGGTGCACGGCGCGTTCCGCAGGGAGCTGGAGCTGATCCGCAAGGAGGTCACCGCGTCGGGCGCCGGCCTGGGCGCGCAGCTGCGGGTCAACTGCCTGGCGCTGTGCCAGGGCCTCGGCAACCACCACAGGGGCGAGGACCAGCAGATCTTCCCGCTCCTGGAGCGTCACCATCCGGATCTGGGGCCGACGCTGGACGAGCTGAAGGACGACCACGAGAAGATTCAGGAGCTACTGGACGAACTGCGCCGCGTCCTCGACGCCGGAGATCCCGCGTCCCTGCTCGCCGAGGTCGAACGGCTCACCGGAACCCTGCACGCCCACCTGGATCGCGAGGAGGAGCGGCTCGTCCCGCTGCTGGACGCGATCGGGCTCTAGAGCAGGCCGCGTCCCGGGATGAGCGGCAGGTCGAGGGCGGTGAGCAGCCCGGACGGCGCCTGGACGACGGCGGGCACGGCGTTGACCAGGCGCATCGCGGTGGCCTTCAGCCCGGCGGTGTTGTGGTCGCCGTCGGTGCCGAGGAGCCGGAGGTCCACGGTGTAGTTCGGCTCGCCGTGGACCTCCACGCGGTAGCAGCCGTGGCCGGCGGGCTGCGGCCAGTCGGGGGCGAGGTCGTCGCGGAGCCGGGTGACGTGCTCCAGGACGACGACGGCCTCGCCGCCGCGCATCCCCCGCACCTCGAACCGCAGCGCCGCCTGCGTGCCCTTCTCGACCGTCCCTGCGGAGACGGCGATGGTGCCGGGGGCCGGGAGGCGGGTGTGCCACTCGGTGATCTCGTCCAGTTCCACGCCGAGACCCGAGGCGATCTGCCGGACGACGCTGCCCCACGCCATCGTGAGGACGCCGGGCTGCAGCAGCATGGGCGTCTGGTCCAGGGACCGGCCGAAGCCCATGATGTCGAACAGGACCGTGCCCTGGTCGTAGGTCGCGTAGTTCAGGATCTCCATGCAGCGGACCTGGTCGATGCGCTCGCTGATGCCGGTGACGGCGAGGGGGAGCACGTCGTTGGCGAAGCCGGGGTCGATGCCGTTGACGAAGATCGACGCTCCGCCCTCGGCGGCCGCCTCCCGCACTGGATCGGACATCTCGGGCGGGACGACGCCGTCCGGGAACTGCAGGAACACCGGGCTGCTGGACACGACGTTCACGCCCGCGCGCAGGATGCGGCACAGGTCGTCGATCGCCTCCATCAGCCGCACGTCCGCCATGGAGGTGTAGACGACGCAGTCGGGCCGCGACGCGAGCAGCGCCTCCTCGTCGCCGGTGGCGGTGACGCCGAGGTCGCGGCCGAGGCCCGCGAGTTCCCCGGCGTCCTTGCCGACCTTGGCCGGGTTGGACACCCAGACCCCGGTGAGTTCGAGGTCGGGCCGGGCGTCGATGCCCGCGATGGCGTGCCGGCCGACGTTGCCGGTGCTCCACTGGACGACGCGGTAGGTCACAGATCCTCCAGGCCCAGGTCGAGGTTCGGGGTCTCGATGCCGCCGTCCACGCGCAGGAGGGCGCCGGTCGTGTAGGCGGAGGCGGGTGAGGCGAGGTACAGGGCGGCGGCGGCGACGTCCTCGGGGGCGCCGACGCGGTGCAGCGGCGTCTTGCGCTCCATCTCGGTGCGCAGCTCGTCGCTGGTCATGACGATGTCGAGCGCGGACGTGGCGATGGAGCCGACGGAGATGGCGTTGACGCGGACGCGCGGCGCCAGGTCGAACGCGGCGAGCCGGGTGTAGTGGGCGAGAGCGGCCTTGGCGCTGCCGTAGGCGAGGTAGCCGCGGCCGGCGATCCGCCCCATCACGGAGGAGATGTTGACGACGCTGCCCGCGCCCGACTCCAGCAGGTGCGGGACGGCGGCGCGGGTCAGCGCGTGCGCGGTGCTCACATTGAACTGGAACGCGTTCTCAAGATGGCGCGGCTTGGTCGCCATGAACGGGGCCGGCATCGCGCCGCCCATGTTGTTCACCACGATGTCGAGGCGGCCGAGGCCGTCGGCCGCGCGGGCGGCCAGGTCCGCCGCCGCGTCCGGATCGCTGAGGTCGGACGGGACGATCAGCGCCCGCCGCCCGGCCGCCTCGATCTCGGCCGCGACCTTGCCGAGCTGCTCCTCCGTCCGGGCGGAGATGAGCACGTCGGCGCCGGCCTGCGCGAGCGCGACGGCGGTCGCGGCGCCGATGCCGCGGCCGGCGCCGGTCACCACCGCGACCCTGCCTTCGATGCGGAACCGATCAAGGATCACCGCGGTCACCTCCGGGCCGTCCAGTAGTGCCGCACAGCCTACGCAGGAGGTAGAACGTGTTTCAATATGCGCGGCCTCCGGGTCAGGCGAGGAAGTCGAACCGGGTCCCGGCGCGGGTGCCGCGGGCCGCCTCGTAGGCGGTCCAGCTCACCGCGAGGTCCTGCCAGGGCAGACCGACCGGCGCGTACACGGTGACCTCGCCGCCCTTCACCCGTCCCGGCACCTGGCCGCGCAGCAGGTCGCGGAGCGTCCCGGCGGCGTGTTTGACGTCGAGCCCGGCCCCGGCCAGCACGCCCATCTCGACGGCGAGGGGGACGTCGTCGACGACGACGCGGGCGCCCTCGATCAGGTCGGGGGCCAGTTCGGCCTTGCCGGGCTCGTCGGCGCCGAGCGAGGTGATGTGCGTTCCGCGGGTCACGTCGGCGGCGCACAGGATCGGGCGGCGCGCCCAGGTCGCCATGACGACGATCCCGGCGTCCCGGACGGCGTCGCGCGGGTCCGCCTCGACGGTGGCGGTGAGCCCGAGCCGTGCGCCGTGCCGTTCGGCGAAACCGGCGGCGCGGCCGGCGTCCAGGTCGCAGACGGTGAGGGCGTGCACCTCGCGCAGCTCCGACAGCCCCCGCATGACCAGCTCGGCCTGCGCCCCGGCGCCGATGACCGCCACGGCCCCGGCGTCCGGACGGGCCAGGGCGTGCGTGCCGAGCGCGGCGGCCAGCCCGGTGCGCCACGCGGTCACGGTCGCCGAGTCCAGCTGCGCCAGCAGTTCCCCGGTGCCGAGGTCGTGCAGGCAGACGACGCCGCGCAGCGCGGGGCGGCTGCCGGGGAACTTGGCGTTGACCTTCACCGTGTAGGCGGGGAGTTCCTCGATCACGCCCGGCAGCAGCGCCGTCGCGGTGCCCTGGCCGGGGAGCCTGCCGACCACCCGGCGCGCGACCGCCTCGCCCTCCGCGGCCGTGAAGCCGCGGCGCAGCGCGTCGAGGCACTCCGCCGGGTCGAGGAGGGACTCAAGGTCAGACCGGGCCAAAAGGAGCGTCACCGGACCATTCTCCCGCCCGCACCGTCGCGCCGTCACTACTCAACATCGGACTGTTGGGACGAATGTGACGATTGGTCCTTTATTCCGTGGCCCTTTCCCCTCCGCCGGGCGGATCAGGGCACCGGGACGTTGTAGGAGATCAGGGCGGTGGAGCGTCCGGTCATCCGCAGCTCGGTGACGGCGCAGTTGCGGACCTGCGGGAAGACCGTGCGATAGGACGACGGCGCGATGCCCAGCAGCCCGCACAGGGTCAGCCGCAGCAGCGTGTTGTGGGTGACGACCAGGGCGCGCTCGCCCCGGTGGCGGGAGGCGATGCGCCGCAGCGCCGTCATGCCGCGTTCGACGGCCTTGCGGGGATCCTCGGCCCCCGGGAACACCCCCGTCACCGGGTCGGCCAGGAAGGCGTCCACGTCCGCGGGCGGCAGCTCCGCGCGGGTGCGGCCCTCGGCGGAGCCGAAGTCCACCTCCATCAGGTCGCCGTCGATCGTGATGGGGAGCCCGAGCGCGGACGCCGCCGGGGCCGCCGTCGCCCTCGACCGGCTCAGCGGAGAGGCCCACACCGCCTCCGCCCCCGTCTCCGCCGCCCACCGGCCGAGCCGTTCGGCCTGCTCGCGTCCGGTGCCGGTGAGCGCGACGTCGCTGACGCCCGCGTACCGGTTCTCCGCGTGCCACTCGGTCTGGCCGTGCCGGACGACGTAGAGGGTGGTGTTCAAGGCACTCCTGACCATGCTGTCCTACCCGTGCTCTCGTGCGTAGGCGGCCACCTCGGCGGGCAGCCAGCCGCGCTTTTCCAGTTCGTCCACGAGTTGCCCGAAGGGGGCGTCGAAACGCTCCGTCATGCCGGGGCGGGGCTCCACGACCGTGCGGATGCGCACCATCGACTCGGCCACGCCGGCCGGCGAGCGGCCCGGCATCGTGCCGTAGGCCGCGAGGACCGCCATGCCCAGCGCGGCGTCGGCGTGCTCGGGGATCCGGGCCGGGCGGCCCAGGACGTCCGCGCGGAGCCGGGTCCAGTAGTCGCTGCGCACCGCACCGCCGGTGAAGGTCACGGGTCCCTCGACGGCGGCTCCGAGCCGCCGCACGTAGGCCAGCGCCAGCCGCTCGACCAGGGCGACGCCCTGGAGCAGGGCGGCGTGCCGGTCGCCCTCGCCGCGGGGCGTGCCGAGCATGAAGCCCTCGGCCTGGGGCGCGAGGAAGGGGAAGCGCTCGCCGGGCGAGACCAGCGGGTAGGCGACCGCGCCGGCCGGTTCGTGGCGCGCGGCCAGTCCGTCCAGCCGCTCCAGGTCCGCGACGCCCGCGAAGACGCCCGCGCCCACGCTGGACGCGCCGCCGGGCAGCCAGGCCCCGTCCGGTGCGCGGTGGCTGTACATCACCCCGGCCGGGTCGCGGACGGGCGAGGCCGTCACCCCCTTGAGCACCAGGGTCGTGCCGAGCACCGAGTTCCACCGGCCCGGCCGCAGCGTGCCGGAGCCGAGCTGGGCGGCGCACCCGTCGGTCATCCCCGCGATCACCGGTGTGCCGGCCTTCAGCCCGGTCTGCCCGGCGGCCTCGGCCCCGACCTCGCCGAGGACCGTGCCGGGCCGTACGACCTCGGGGAAGAGCGTGGCGGGCAGCCCGAGCCGGTCGTGCAGATCGCGCGGCCACCGCTCACCGAGGAGGTCGTAGCCCGTCTTGAGCGCGTGGCTGGAGTCGGTCGCCACCGGCTCCCCCACCAGCCGACCGGTGACCAGGTCGGCCTGGTGGGCGATCCGCGCGCGGGACAGGACGCCGGGCCGGTCGCGGGCCAGCCACAGCACCTTGGCCAGCGCCCAGGAGGGCTGGATGCGGTGCCCGAGCCGGTCCCACAGCGGCGCCCCGGCCGACTGCGCCAGCCGCGCCTCGGCGGACGCCCGCGCGTCGTCGTACATGATGCCGCCGGTCAGCGGACGCCCGTCCGGGTCGGTGAGCAGGACGGTCCCCGAGGTGGCGCACACCGCCAGGCCGCGCACCGCCTCCGGCGCCGAGTCCCGCAGCGCCTCCCGGGTGGCCAGGGTGACGGCCTCCCACCAGTCGCCGGGCCGCTGCTCGTGCCGCACGCCGTCGCGCCGCCCGGTCAGCGGGGCGGATCCGCGGCCGGCCACCCGGCCGTCGGCGGTGACGGCGAGCGTCCGCACCCCCTGCGTCCCGACGTCCACGCCGACCCACAGAGGCCCGGACGAGCCAGCTTGCACGATAGGACTCCCTAGTTTTATCGCTTAAAGATGTGAACTTATAATGCCAGGGCATCATATCAATCACTTGTTACCGTCTCGATGACCCCCCGGAGACGACGGGACGGGGTTGACGTGGGACGTCCCGGTGTTACAAGCTCGATGGCGCTGGGGTGATGGTTGTTAACATCACGAATCCCAGTATCGCAGTTCGGGTGGCCGATCACCCCTCCGCCGGCGAGCGGCCACGAGAGGATCGCAGCATGACCAAGGAGATGAGCGGCAGGCGCGGACCTGACGCAAGGCGCCAGGCCATCGCCGACCATGTGCTGTCCGTAGGGTCGGTCACCGCCGGGGACCTGGCCGAGCGCTTCGGCGTCAGCCTCATGACGATCCATCGCGACCTGGACGACCTCGAACGGCAGGGCATCGTCCGCAAGTACCGGGGCGGCGTCACCGCGCAGCCGTCCGGCGTGTTCGAGAGCAACGTCGCCTACCGCATGAAGTCGATGCGGCCCGCCAAGGACGCCATCGCGGCGAAGGCCGCCGAGCTGGTCGAACCCGGCATGGCGGTGATGCTCGACGACTCCACGACCACCCTGGCGCTGGCCCGCAGGCTGGCCGGCGTCACCCCGCTGACCGTGATCACCAACTTCCTGGAGACCACGAACCTGCTGGCCCGCGAGCGCGGCATCCGGCTGATGGCGCTCGGCGGGGAGTACGACGCGCTGCACGACTCCTTCCTGGGGGTCTCCTGCGTGGACGCGATCACGGCGCTCCACGTCGACCTGTGCTTCGTGTCGACCTCCGCCGTCTCCGGCGGGTACGCCTACCACCAGGAGCAGCACATCGTGTCGGTCAAGCGGGCCATGCTCGACGCCGCCGCGCGCAACGTCCTGCTCGTGGACCACTCCAAGCTCGGCCGCGTCGCGCTGCACCGGGTGGCGCCGCTGTCGGCGTTCGACCGCCTCATCGTCGACGACGGCGCGGACGCCGAGGTGCTGCGGGAGCTGGACGAGCACAAGGTCGCCTACGAGGTGGCCGTCACCTGAGCCCGGGGCCGCGTGCCCGCCGTCAACGACCCGACGAGAGAGACCCGATGAGAGTGCTGGCCGCGGGAGACCGCTTCGTCCTGCCGGAGCTGCTGGCCGGCGCGCTGGACGCCGAGCTCGGCGGCGCGGGCGACGTCCGCCGCCTGGAGCTGCCCTGGCCGGTCGTGCCGTTCGGCCCGGTGGCCGAGGTCGACGAGGCGTCCGGCGACGAGGACACCATGATCGACGCGCTGGACGGCGTCGAGGCGTGCGTGACCCAGATGGCCCCCGTCACCGCGAAGATCCTGGACAGCGCGTCCGGCCTGCGGCTCGTGGCGGTCGCGCGGGGCGGCCCCGTCAACGTCGACGTGGCGGCGGCCACCGAACGCGGCGTGCGCGTCTGCTACGCACCGGGACGCAACGCGACCGCGACCGCCGAGTACACCGTCGGGCTGATGCTCGCCGTGCTGCGCCGCATCCCCGAGACCCACGCCGCGCTGGCCGGGCGGGGCGAGTGGGGCGGGCGGTACTACACCTACGACGCCACCGGCCTCGAGCTTGAGGGAACGCCCGTCGGGCTGGTCGGCGGCGGGGCCGTCGGGAGCCGGGTCGCCCGGATCCTCGCGGGCTTCGGCGCCGACGTCCAGGTCTACGACCCGTACCTGCCCGGCGGCGGCGGCGCCGCGAGCCTGGACGACCTGCTGCGCCGCTCCCGCGTCGTCTCCCTGCACGCCCGGCTCACCCCCGACAACCGGGCCATGATCGGCGCCCGGGAGCTGGCCCTGATGCCGCCCGGCTCGGTGCTGGTCAACTGCGCCCGGGGCCCGCTGCTGGACGAGGACGCGCTGTGCGACGCGCTGGATTCGGGTCATCTGCTCGGCGCGGGCCTGGACACCTTCGCCGTGGAGCCGCCGCCCGCGGACTCGCGCCTGTTCGGCATGCCCGGCGTGGTGATGACCCCCCATCTGGGCGGCGCGAGCCGCGCCGTGGCCGAGAAGGCGGCCCGCATCGTCGCCGCCGAGGTCGGGCGGCTGCACCGGGGCGAGCCCCTGGCGCACTGCCTCAACCCGGCCTGATCCACCGGCCCGCCAGGAACAGACAAGGAAGCTCGCCATGTACGTCGGAATCGACGTGGGAACGTCCGTGGTGAAGGCCGCGGCGTTCGACGAGGACGGCCGGACCCTGGCGGTCGAGTCGCGTCCCGCCCGGACCGTGCGCGGGGACGCCCGGGTCGAGCAGGACACCGACGAGGTCGTGTCGGCCGCCGGGGAGGTGCTCGGCGCGCTGGCCGCGCGGCGCGCCCGCTTCGCCGCCCCGGACGCCGTCGGCGTGACGGGCCAGGGCGACGGCGTGTGGCTGGTGGACGGGCGGGCCCGGCCGGTCCGTCCCGCGATCTCCTGGATGGACGGCAGGTCCGCCGCGATCGTCACGGAGTGGACGGAGGGCGGCGTCGCGGCGGAGGTCTTCGCGCGCACCGGGAACGCCATGTTCCCCGGCTGCCCGGCCCCGCTGCTGGCGTGGCTGGACCGGCACGAGCCCGCCGCGCTCGACGCCGCCGCCACCGCGGCCTACTGCAAGGACGTGGTGTTCCAGCGCCTCACCGGGGTGCGCGCGACCGACGCGAGCGACGCCTCGGTGCCGTTCCTGGATCCCCGGACGCGCACCTACGACGCCGCTTCCCTGGCGGCCTGCGGCCTGTCGCACCGGGCGGATCTGCTGGCACCGGTCGCGGAGCCGCTGCCGCGGGGCGGGATGCTCGCCGGGGGGCCGCTTCCGGCCGGCACGCGGGTCACCGCCGGCCCTTTCGACGTGCCCGCCTGCGCCCTCGGGGCGGGGGTGACCGGGACCGGCGACGGACTGCTGATCATCGGCACGACGCTGGCCTGCCTGGCCGTGGTGGACGAACCCGCGCTGGACGGTGAGCCGACCGGGTTCTGCTTCGCCACCGGGCGGCCGGACCGGTGGCTGCGCGGCATGCCCGCGATGGTCGGCACGGCGGCGCTGGAATGGGTGCTGGCGAGGGTGGGCGCGTCCCATCGCGACCTGGACGACCTGCTGGCGGCCTCGCCTCCGGGTGCGCGCGGGGTGCGGGTGCTGCCGTTCTTCTCGCCCTCGGGGGAACGGGCGCCGTTCGTCGAACCGGCGGCGCGGGCCGAGATCACCGGGGTGAGCCTGGAGACCACCACCGCGGACCTGGTGCGGGCGACCTGCGAGGGCATCGCCTACGCGGCGCGGCACTGCCTGGCCGCCGCCGGGTTGCGCGGCGCGCTGTCGGTGGCGGGCGGCGGAACCCGCAGCGACCGCTGGCTGCAGCTGTTCGCCGATGTGCTGGGCCGGCCGCTGCGGGTCGCGGCGGAGGAGGCGGGGGCGCGGGGCGCGGTGCTCGCCGGGGGCCACGGGCTGGACGCGGCGGCGTGGACCCGTCCCGCCTCCGTCCGCGACCCGGACCCGGCCCGGGCCGCGTTCCACGACGGGGAGCACCGCGCCTACCTGGCGCGGGTGGAGACCGCCCGTGCACGCTGGCGCACGACTTCATAACGCTCGATCATGTTGTTATCGCATCCATGACCTCCCGCCCCGCCACAGGCCCCTGGGGAACGGCTCTGCCGGCCCCCGGAGCCCACTTTCGACGGCTTTGCCCGGTCGCAGGTACCGTGACCGTTGCAGACGAGGCGGCTGGTCCCCGGATACGGCCAGAGCAGGGATCGACGCGATACGCGGCAGGTCACGCCGTAACATGATCTGTGCGGCATATTGACACTAGATCTCGATATCTCTACCCTCAATCTCACATTCAGAAGTGTTAACTAACCGCATGATGATGCGAGCGATCGGAGGCGGGCTCATGACCGGCACTCCCACCGCGGCACTGGTGCCCTACGGCCTTCGCTGCGAGCACCTGGCCGAGCCGCTGGGCGTCGACGAGCACGCCCCGCTGCTGTCGTGGCGGCTCTCCTCCCCCCGCCGGGGCGACGCGCCCGCCCGCCACCGCGTGCGGGTGTGGACCGTCCCCGCCCCCGGAGCCGGCGCCGGTTCGCCCGAATCCGGAGCACCGGTCTGGGACACCGGCGAGGTGAGCGACCCGGCCGCGGTGTCCGTCCGCTACGCGGGCGCGCCGCTGAGCCCTCGCACGCGCTACCGCTGGGAGATCGCCGTCACCGCCGAGGACGGCGCGACCGCCGCGGCGCGCTCCTGGTTCGAGACGGGGATGCTCCGCCCGCCGGCCTGGCGGGCCTCCTGGATCACCCACGACACCGGTGACCTCGACGTGGTGGACGCGCCCGAAGAGGGGGAGCTCGCCCTCGCCGACCACGGACTCCAGCCCGCCGTCCGGCTCCGGCGCACGTTCGAGACCCCCGCCGCGCCCGTCCGCGCGCGCCTCTACGTCACCGCCCGAGGGCTCTACGAGATGCGGCTGAACGGCCACCGGGCCGGCGACGCCGAGCTCGCGCCGGGCTGGACCGACTACCGCGACCGCATCGACTACCAGGTCCTCGACGTGACCGCGCTCGTCGGCGCGGGCCGCAACGTCCTCGCCGCCACCCTCGCCGACGGCTGGTGGAGCGGCTACGTGGGCTTCGACCCGCGCCGCCTCGGCGCCCACTATGGAGCGTTCCCGCAACTGCTGGCCGAACTGCACCTCGACCACGCCGACGGCCGCCACGAGGTCATCGCCACCGACGGGACCTGGTGGACCCGCCGCTCCCCCGTCCGGTACGCCGACCTGCTGAAGGGCGAGTGCCACGACCTGCGCCGCGAGACCCCGGGCTGGGACCGCCCCGCGTTCGCCGAGGCGGACGGCTGGCGTTCCGCGCAGGTCACCGGCACCGATCACGACCTGCTCACCGCCTCCGCGGCGCCGCCGGTCCGCGCCGTCGGGGAACTGCCCGCCCGCACCGTCACCCGCACCGGCGGCGGCCGGCACCTGGTGGACTTCGGCCAGAACTTCGCCGGACGCGTCCGCATCACCGCCCGCGGCCTCACCCCGGGCGACCGCGTGGTGATCCGGCACGCCGAGGCCCTCGACGACGACGGCGCGCTCTACACCGACAACCTGCGCACCGCCGACGCGACGGACGTGCTCATCGCGGGCGGCGATCCCGACGTCGTGTTCGAGCCGCGCTTCACCTACCACGGGTTCCGCTACGCCGAGGTCACCGGCCTCACCGCACTGGACGCCGCCGACATCACCGGCGTCGTCCTGCACAACGACACCCCCTGGACGGGTGACTTCGCCTGCTCCGACCCGGACGTCGAGCGCCTGTACCGGGGCATCCGCTGGGGGCAGCGCTCCAACTTCGTCAGCGTCCCCACCGACTGCCCGCAGCGCGACGAGCGGCTCGGCTGGCTCGCCGACGCGCAGGTGTTCCTCCCCACCGCCTGCCTCAACGCCGACGTCGCGGCCTTCTTCGAGGGCTGGCTGCGGGAGGTGCGCGGCGCCCAGTCGCCCGGCGGCGCCTTCACGAACGTGGCGCCGAGGCTGACCGGCGTCGCCGACGAGGGCGCGCCCGGCTGGGGCGACGCCGGGGTCCTGGTGCCCTGGCACCTGTACCGCGTGTACGGGGACGAGCGCTTCCTGGAACGCAACATCGACGCGATGTGCGCCTGGGTCGACCACGTCCACCGGCACAACCCGGACCTGGTGTGGCGGCACCGCGTCGGCCCGCACTTCGCCGACTGGCTCGCCCCGGAGCCGACGCCGCGCGAGGTCGTCGCCACCGCCTACTTCGCCCGCAGCGCCGACCTGACCGCCCGCGCCGCCGAGATTCTCGGCCGGGACACCGCCGCGCGGCGGTACGGCACCCTCGCCGGGCACGTCCGCAAGACCTTCGCCGAACGCTTCGTCACGCCCTGCGGCCGGATCTCCGGCGACACGCAGACCGCCTACCTGCTGGCCCTGGCGTTCGACCTGCTGCCGGACGACCTGGCGCCGCACGCGGCCGGCCGCCTGGCCGAGCTGGTCGAAGCGGCCGGCCCCGGCATCACCACCGGATTCCTCGGCGTCGGCCTCGTCGCCCCGGTGCTGGACGCCTGCGGGCGGCCCGACCTGGCGCACGCGCTGCTGCGCAGGACCGGCCCGCCGTCCTGGCTGTACCCGCTGCGGCACGGCGCGACCACGATCTGGGAGCGCTGGGACGGCTACACCGAAGAGCGCGGCTTCCAGGCCGCGGCGATGAACTCCTTCAACCACTACGCGCTCGGCTCGATCGGCGAATGGCTCTACGAGGGCGTCGCCGGGCTGAGCCAGGCACCCGGCTCCGCCGGCTACCGCGAGCTGCGGATCCGCCCCCGGCCCGGCGCGCTGACGTGGGCGCGCGCCGCCTACGAGTCGGTGCGCGGCACCGTCCGGACCGGGTGGGCACGGGCGGACGGCGAACTGCGGCTGGACGTGAGCGTGCCACCGGGGGCCACCGCGATCGTGCACGTGCCCACCGGCGATCCCGGCGGCGTGCACGAGAGCGGGGTCCCGGTGGCGGCCGCCGCGGGGATCCAGATCATCGGCACCGAACCCGGCGCGCTCCTGTGCCGGGTGACCTCGGGGGACTACCGCTTCACCGCGGAAGATCCATCGGCCGCCGTCCCCTGACGGTGGACGGCACACCCGCGGCCCCGGCCGCACAACTCGCGGCGGCCCCCGGCCGCAGCACCCATGGCGGCCCCGGTCGCGAATGATCACCGCGGCGCCGAAGCCGCGTTTCGAGGAGGACTCATGACATCGTCGACAGGGCTCAGCCGCCGCGGCTTCCTGGGGCTGACCGGGGGCGTCGCCGCCATGGGCGCACTGGCGGCCTGTGGCGGGACGTCCGGTTCGGGCGGCGGGACGCTGCGGCTGGTCGGTGTCGCCGACCAGCAGAAGCCGCTCGACCTGCTGCTCAAGGAGTACACCAAGACCAAGTTCAGCGCCTCCTTCGCGCCCACCGACCAGGTGCAGACCTCGGTGCGCACCCAGCTCGGCGCGGGCAACGCCCCCGACGTGCACGTGGTGTTCCCGGGCGACGGCTCGGCGATGAGCATGAAGCAGGTCTCCGATGCCGGCCTGCTGGCCGACCTGAGCGGCCAGTCCTGGACCAAGCGGATCCCCGCCGGGTTGAAGCCCGCGTTCCAGAACGGCGGCAAGACCTTCATCTACTCCGCCGGGTCCAGCGTCATCGGCGCCATCTACAACAAGAAGGTCTTCGAGGAGGCCGGCGTCGAGCCGCCCACGACCTGGTCCGGGTTCCTGGAGGTCTGCGAGAAGATCAAGAAGAAGGGCACGGTGCCGATCGCGCTGGGCGCCCAGACCCCGTGGGTCACCCAGCTGATCACCTACGCCCTCGTCCCGTCCACGGTCTACGCGAAGACGCCCGATTTCGACGAGCGGATGAAGGCGGGCTCGGCGAGCTTCGCCGGCTCGGGCTGGGCCGACGCGCTGGAGATGTACCTGGAACTCCAGGAGCGCGGGTACCTCAACGACAACCCCAACGGCACGACGTTCGAGCAGCAGACCTCGATGGTCGCCACCGGCAAGGCCGCGATGGCGATCCAGGTGTCGGCGGTGCTGCCCGACTTCCGCAAGTCCGCCGCGAGCGCCGACGCGCTGGGCATGTTCCCGGTGCCCGGCTCCGACGACGCGAACCAGGTGTGGATCCCGGCGGGTGTGAGCGTCGGCCTCGGCGTCAGCGCACGCGGCAAGCACCTGGACGAGGCCAAGGCGTTCATCGAGTTCCTCGGCGAGCAGAAGAACATGAACCGCTGGGCCGAGGCCATCGCCTGCGTGCCGCTGACCCGCGACGCCGGCTCCAAGGTCGACCCGGTGCTCGAGTCGTTCCTGCCGTTCATCGACGGCAACAAGGCGGTGCCGTTCATGGACCAGGCGTGGCCGAACGCCGAGATCCAGCCCGCCCACTTCGCGGCGGTGCAGGAACTCCTCGGCGGCAAGACGACGGTGGACGCCGCACTGAAGAAGCTCGACGAGACCTACCGGAAGAACTGAACGTGACCTCGACCACCAGCCCCGCCCCGGTGAAGCGGCCCGTCCGGCCGGACGCCGCGGGCCGCCGCCGGCGGCGGGGCGCCCGCTTCCTGTCGCCGCCGTGGTGGTTCGCGGCGCCCGCCCTGGCCGTCTACGCCCTGGTGGTGCTGTACCCGAGCCTCAGCGGCATCGTGTACGCCTTCACCGACTGGAACGGCCTGGGCGAGCGGAGCTTCATCGGCCTGGGCAACTTCACGGAGCTGTTCCGCGACGAGGCCGCCCGCGGCTCGCTGGTCAACACGCTGCTGCTGACCGTGGCGATCGTGTTCGTCCAGAACGGGATCGGGCTGCTGCTGGCGCTCGGCGTGCACGCCAGGATCAAGTCGCGGACCGTGCTGCGGGTCGTGTTCTTCGCCCCGGCCGTGGTCAGCCCGGTGATGGTGGCGTTCCTATGGAAGTACATCTACAACCCGGCGCCCGGCGCCGGGCTCAACGGCATCCTCGGCGCGGTCGGGCTGGGCTCCCTGCGGCAGGACTGGCTGGGCGACCCGTCGCTGGCCCTGTGGTCGGTCGCGGGCATGGTGATCTGGCAGTTCGCCGGGTACTCGATGGTGATCTTCCTGGCCGGGCTGGAGGGGGTGCCCGCCGAGCTGCACGAGGCCGCGATGATCGACGGCGCGGGCCGGTTCCAGCGGTTCCGGAACGTGACGTGGCCGATGCTGGCGCCCGCGGTCACCATCAACATGATGCTGTCGACCATCGGCGGGCTCAAGCTGTTCGACCAGGTCTACGCCGCGACCAGCGGCGGTCCGGGACACGCGAGCGAGACGCTGTCCACGGTGCTCTACAAGCAGGCGTTCGTCTTCGGCAACTTCGGCTACAGCACCGCGATCGCGCTGGTGCTGGCGTTGTTCGTCGCGGCGGTGTCGATGGGCCAGATCCACTACCTGCGGAGCCGAGAGGTGAGCGGATGAACATGCGGTACGGGCTGCGGACGTTCGGGCTGGAGATGGTGATGGTCGCCGCCGCCGTCGCCTTCCTGTTCCCCGTGTACGCGCTGGTCACGCTGTCGCTCAAGGACCAGCGGCAGGTCGCCGAGTCGCCGCTGGCGCCGCCGTCGAGCCCGGCGCTGGACAACTACTCCGCCGCCTGGACGCGCGCGGAACTCGGCCCGGCGCTGCTGAACAGCACGGTCATCACGGTGGTGAGCCTGCTGGTGCTGATCGCGATCGGCTCGTTCGCCGCCTACTTCCTGTCGCGCCGCGCGTCCCGGCTGGGCTACGGGCTGTACGTGCTGTTCCTGCTGGGCATCGTGCTGCCGTTCCAGCTCGGGATGATCCCGCTGTTCAAGATGGTGGACGGGGCGGGGCTGCTCGGCACCTACCCGGGCATGATCGTCTTCTACAGCGGGATCCAGCTGCCCTTCACGATCTTCCTCTACACGGGGTTCATCCGGGCGCTGCCGGGCGACTACGCGCACGCCGCGCTGATCGACGGCGCCGGCCACTTCCAGGCGTTCACCCGGGTGGTGTTCCCGCTGCTGCGGCCCGTCACCGGCACCGTGCTGATCCTCAACGCGGTGTTCATCTGGAACGACTTCTTCACTCCCCTGCTGTATCTGGGGGGCTCGGCCCGGGAGACGGTGCCGGTGCGGATCTTCTCCTTCGTCGGCCAGTACGTCTCGGACAACGGGCTCGTGTTCGCCGGGCTGGTGCTGGCCTCACTGCCGATCCTGATCGTGTTCCTGGTCCTGCAGCGGTATGTGATCAAGGGCTTCGCGAGCGGACTCAAGGGATGATCCCGGACCGGCTCCGGGCGGTGCTGGACGCGCCGCCCCGCGCGTACTCCCCCGCGCCCATCTGGTGGTGGAGCGGCGAGCGGCTGGACCGGCGGCGGCTGCGCGACCAGCTCGAACGCTTCGCCGAGGGCGGCGTGTACAACCTGGTGATCCTGAACCTCGCGCCGTCCGGCCCGATGTTCGGCGCCGACGCCGACGAGCCCGCGTTCTTCACCGACGCCTGGTGGGAACTGCTCGACGGGGTGTGCGAGGACGCCGCCCGGCTCGGCGTGTCGCTGTGGTTCTACGACCAGCTCGGATTCTCCGGCGCCGACCTCCAGGCGCGGCTGGTGCGCGACGTCCCCGAGTTCGCCGGGCGGTGGCTGGAGCCGGGCGGCGGCACGTCGGCGCGCGGCTTCGACTACCTGTCGGCGCGGGCGTGCGCGGCGCTGCTCGACCGCGTCCACGGGGAGTTCGAGCGGCGCCTCGGTCACCGCCTCGGCAACGTGATCGTCGGTTCCTTCCAGGACGAGCTGCCCGCGCTGCCGACCTGGACGGAGGGGTTCGCCGAAGAGTTCGCCGCCCGCCGCGGCTACGACCTGGCCCCGCACCTGCCGTCCCTGTGGCAGGACGGCGGCGACGCGGCGGGCGAGGTCCGGCGCGACTACCACCTCACCCGGGCGGAGCTGGCCGAGGAGGCGTTCTTCCGGCCGCTGGCCGGATGGCACGAGCGGCACGGGCTGCTGCACGGCTGCGACCAGCAGGACCCGGCCCGCGCCGGGCACCCGGTGGACGGGGTGCGGCTGTACGCCGACTACGCCCGCACCCACCGCTGGTTCGGCGCGCCGGGCTCGGACCACCACGGCGACGCCCGGATCCACTCGTCCCTGGCCCACCTGTACGGCCGGGACCGCGTGTGGATCGAGGCGTTCCACTCCAGCGGGTGGGGCGGCACGCTGGAGGAGACGTTCGACTGGCTGCTGCCATGGCTGCGCTCAGGCGCGACCCTCTACAACCCGCACGCGGCCTACTACACGACCAGGGCGGGCTGGTGGGAGTGGGCGCCGCCCTCGACCGACTGGCGGCAGCCCTACTGGGCGCACCACCGGGTCTTCGCCGACGCGGTGACGCGGCTGTGCGCGGCCCTGTCGCTGGGCCGCCATGTCTGCGACACGGCCGTGCTGTTCCCGACGTCGACCGCCCAGGCGGGCACCCGGCTCGACGGCGCCGACGCGTCCGCCGCGCTCGCCCAGGACACCTACCGGGCGCTGGTCGGCGACATGGCGTGGTTCCAGATGGTGCCCGGCGCCCTCGACCGGTTCCGCGTCGACGCCGACGTCATCGACGACGACTCCGTCCGGCGGGCCACGGTGGCGGACGGGCGGCTGAACGTCGCGGACGAGTCGTACGGCACGGTGCTGCTGCCCGCCTGCACCGTCCTCGAAGGGGACACCGCCAGGCGGCTGGCCGCACTGGTCGAGGGCGGCGGCCGGGTCGTCGCCGTCGGCCCGCCGCCCCGGCTCGGCGTCGGCGACCCGGCCGCCGGCGAGGCCGTGGCCAGGCTGGCGCCGCTGCTGGAGACCGTCCCGGACACCGGCGCGCTCGGCCCCCTGCTGGACGGCTCCCGGCGGGTCGAGGCGCCGGTCCCCGCGCTGGTCCGCGAGGTCGACGGCGCGACGGTGGTGTTCGTGACGGCGGCGGAGTCCATGGCCAGCCGCGTGTCGGTCGGCCGCCCGGACGAGCGCGGCATCGACCTGGGCTGGCTGGACGTGACCTACGACTTCGATCCCGGCCGCTACCACCGCGACATGCGGATCCGCGTGAAGGACGTGACGGGCCCGGCCTACCTGGTGAGCCCGTTCGGCGGCCCGCCGCGGGAGCTGCCCGTCACGTCCGGACCGTCGGGGGCGGAGGTCGTCGTGCCGTTCGACGACGGCCCCGCCGCGCTGCTGGTGTTCCCGGGCACGGCTCGCCCGCCGCGGGACGAGGCGGCCCCGCCGCGGGACGAGGCGGCCCCGCCGCGGCGTCCCGCCGCCGAGCTGGACCTGGGCTCCACCTGGGACATGGAGCCGGTGCCGACGCTCGACAACACGTGGGCGGATTTCGCCCGTCCGGCCGGCGCCATGGCGGCGTTGGAGCGCTGGCGGCTCTCGCACCGGGTGGAGGACGACCCGTCCGCCGGCTGGACGCCGGCCTACGCGACGTTCGGCCCCCACGGGCTGTGGTCCGGCGCCGGGGGCGGGTGGCGGCCGGTCGTCTACTCCGACAGCCGGGGCATCCGCAAGGACCCGGTCCACCGGGCGGCGCTCGGGCCCAAGGGGCACGTCCCCGAGGAGTTCCTCGACTTCGGCGAGGTCGCGGCGGGCGAGCGGATCACCCTGCGCACCCGCGTGACCGTGCCGGCTCCGGGCGGGTTCCCGGTGCTCGGCTTCCCCGCCGCGAAGACGCTCCTGGTGGACGGGGCCGAGGCCCCGCTCGACGACCGCGGCTACCTGGCGGTGGGCGGCGCGGCGCTCGCGCCCGGCGAGCACACGCTGGAGATCCGCCTGGTGCCCGGTGAGGACGTGCGGCTGCGCGGCCACCTGTCCGTCGTGACCGAGCCCGCCCGCTGCGTCCGACCCGAGTGGATCACCGCCGGGGGAACCGTGCGCCCGGGTGGGCGGGTCGCCTTCACCGCCGAACTGCCGCGCGTCCCCGGCCCGTCCCGCCTCCAGGTCGCGTCGGCGTCCCCGTGCCGGGTCCTGGTCGACGGGGTGGAGATCGGCCGGCAGGGCGGCTTCGATCCCTACGCCGAGCACGAGGCCCCCCGCGTCGGCCGCTACGACCTGCCGGACGCGCCCGGCGCGCCGCTCACCCTCGTCCTCACCGAAGGCGAGGCCCCGGCGGCGGTCCTGGTGGACGGCCCGCTCGTGTCCGGCACCGGCTGGCACGCCGCCCGGGACGGCGTCGCGGTGCCCGTCGCGCCCAGGCGGGCGCAGAGCGGCGATCCCGCCGCCCTCCACCTGCGGCGCCGCCCGCACCCCCTGCCCTGCGCGCACTGGCTGGAGGACGACGTGAGCGACGGCACCGTCCTGCCCGCGTCCTTCGCCGACCCCGGCGCCCTGCCCAGGACCGAGCGGCTGCGCTTCGCGGTGCCGCCGGGCGCGACCCGGATGCGGTTCACCGCACGGGGCGAGGTCACCGGCATCCTGCTCGACGGCGTCCTTCTCGAAGGCGTTTCGCTCGGCGCAGCGCACGACGGCGCCGGCACCGTCGACCTCGAACTCCCCGGCCGCGCACGGCCGGCCGGGACCGCCGAGCTGCGGCTGCGGACCCGGCCCGGGTACCGGGAGGGCGCGGCGCTGGCGGGGCCGGTCGCCTTCGCCGTCGGCGCGGGCACGATCGGGCTGGGCGACTGGGAGGACGCGGGCCTGGCCGGTTACAGCGGCGGCGTCCGCTACCGGCGCGTCCTGGACCTGGCGGCCGCTCCCGGGGGCGGCGAGCTCGATCTCGGCCGCGTCCGCGGCACCGCCGAGGTGACGGTGAACGGGCACGCGGCGGGCGTGCGGATCTGCGCCCCGTACACCTTCGACCTCGGCTCGGCCCTGCGCGCCGGCCCCAACGAGATCGAGATCGTCGTCTACGGCACCCTGGCCCCCCACCTCGACGAGACCAGCCCCACCCATTTCGTCTTCCCCGGCCAGCGCACCTCCGGACTCCTCGGCCCGGTCGTCCTGAGGACCGAGATCTGAGGCCTACGGGCGCCACTGGCGCTGTGCGGCCAGCGAGTCCCAGTCGGTGAGCCAGTTGCGGCCCTCGTCGTCGATGAACGAGCCCGGCGGCGGGGTCACCCGGTGCTCGGCGAGCCACGCCCCGGGGCGTCGCATCGAGGGGCGCAGGCCGCCGCCGCTCGGCATGAGCTGCGGCGGGATCGGCGCGGGCATCGCCTGCGGCGCGGACTCGCTCGCGACCTCGGCGAGGTCCTTCTCCTCCGCCATCCCGATCGGCCCCTGCCGGCGCGCGTTGAAGAACTGGTTCACCGCGGGGTGCGTGCTGGACAGCACCATCTCCCGCGGCCCGAACATCACCAGGCCCCGGCGGAACAGCAGGCCGAGGTTGTCCGGCAGGACGCGGGCGGTGCCGATGTCGTGCGTGACGATCAGGAACGTCGCGCCGAGCTGGGTGTTCAGGTCGACGAACAGCTGGTTGAGGTAGGCGGTGCGGACGGGGTCGAGGCCGGAGTCGGGCTCGTCCGCCAGGATGATCTCCGGGTCGAGGACGAGGGCGCGGGCCAGTCCGGCGCGCTTCTTCATCCCGCCGGAGATCTCACCCGGCAGCTTGCTCTCCGAGCCGGACAGGCCGACCATCTCCATCTTCTCCAGCACGATGCGCCGGATCTCCGACTCGCCCTTCCTGGTGTGCTCGCGCAGCGGGAAGGCGATGTTGTCGTAGAGGTTCATGGAGCCGAACAGGGCGCCGTCCTGGAACAGCACCCCGAAGTGGCGGCGCAGCTCGTAGAGGTCGCTCTCGCGCAGCCGCGGGACGTCGCCGCCGCCCACGTACACGTGGCCCCGGTCGGGACGCAGCAGCCCGACGAGGTTCTTGAGGAACACCGACTTCCCGGTTCCGGACGGCCCCAGCAGGGCGGAGATCTCGCCCGCCGGAATGGTGAGGGACACGTCCTCCCAGATGACCTGCCGCCCGAACGACTTCCTGAGCCCTTCCACCCGGATCTCGACACCCATGGGCACTCCCATGCGGGGGAACCGGGGGCGGGGGATCCGCAGCTTACGTCCGGCCCCCCGTCGCCTTGACTGTACGTCGCGCTTCGCCTGCCGGGGAGGCCCATTGGACGCGCCGTCCATCGAGGGACGACCACGGAATCCGTACCCAGTGTGACAATCCGTGGCTGCCCGATTGGTCACTTTATTGCCTTACGTCCGCGTTCAGGTTTCTTCCAGCATGTCCGGTGACCTCCGGCGCGCCAATCCGGGCGCGCCCAATCCCCCCTGGAGGCACAGTGAAAATCCGTCCCACGCGCATCCGCGGTACCGCCGCCGCGACCATGGCCGCGTCCGGGCTGCTGGCGGCCGCTCTGGCCGCCGCTCCCGCCGCGAACGCGTCGCTCGACGCGGCCGGCGCGCCCCTCGCCACCACGTCCGACACGGGCAGAGTGGCCGTGAAGCTGGCGGGGCAGCTCGGCTCCCGCACCGCCGGCGCCTATCTCGACCGGGCCACGAGCAGGCTGGTGGTCACGGTCACCGACGCCAAGGCGGCGCAGGCCGTGCGCGCCGCCGGCGCCGTCCCGAAGACCGTCACCCGCAGCGGCGCCGACCTGAAGCGGGTCATGTCCGCGCTCAAGCGCGACGCCACCGTCCCGGGGACCGCCTGGGCCGTCGACCCGGCCGCCAACCAGGTGGTCCTGACCATGGACGGGAGCGTCAAGGGCGCCGGGCTGAAGAAGGTGAAGGCCGCGGCCGCCGAACAGGGAGCGGCCGTCCGCACCGAGCGCGTCGCCGGGAAATTCCGTCCGTACGTCATCGGAGGCGACCCCATCTACTCCGGCGGCTCCCGCTGCTCGCTGGGCTTCAACGTCACGGACGGAACCGACTACTACTTCCTGACGGCGGGGCACTGCACCGCGGCGGGCACGACCTGGACCGACGGGTCGGGGACGACGCTCGGCGGCAACACCGGCAGCAGTTTCCCCGGCAACGACTACGGCATCGTCCGGTACACCTCCACCCCGGAGGACACGCGGGGCGGCGTCAGAGGCCCCGGCGGCTTCCAGGACATCACCGACGCCGGGAACCCCACCGTCGGGCAGACCGTGACCCGCAGCGGCAGCACCACCGGCGTCCACAGCGGGCAGGTCACCGCGCTCAACCAGACGGTGAACTACCAGCAGGGCAGCGTCAGCGGCCTGATCCGCACCACCGTGTGCGCCGAGCCGGGCGACAGCGGCGGCCCGCTGTTCGCCGGGTCCATCGCGCTCGGGCTGACGTCCGGAGGCAGCGGCAACTGCTCGTCCGGAGGCGTCACGTTCTTCCAGCCCGTGACCGAGGTGCTCTCGGTGTACGGGGTCGACGTCTACTAGCACCTGCCGGATCGCGGGCGATTGATCCACAACATGAAGGCGTTTCATGGTCTGACCACGGGACCACTGTCAGGGTGCCAACCACCTCGTCCCGAATTAGTCACCTTCTGCGTCTTACGCCCGCATTGACGGTTCTTACACCATGTCGGTGACCTCCGGCGCGCCACTCGGGTGCGCCCATCCCCCCGTGGAGGCACAAGTGAAGATCCGAAACAGGCGCGTCGGCGCCGTCGCCGTCACCACGGCGACCGCTGCAGTGGTGGCGGCCACCCTCGCCACCGCACCCGCCGCGTTCGCAAGCCCGGCGGCACCCGCCGCCCCCGTCGACCACGGCGCGGTCGCGTCGTCGCTCGCGCACCAGCTCGGCTCCCAGACCGCCGGCTCCTACCTCAAGGGCGGCAAGCTGGTCGTGACCGTGACCGACGCCAAGGCCGCACAGGCGGTGCGCGCCGCCGGCGCCGTCCCGAAGACCGTGGCGCGCAGCGGCGCCGACCTGAACCGGGTCATGGCCGCACTCAAGCGCGACGCCACGATCCCGGGCACCGCCTGGGCCATCGACGCGGACACCAACCAGGTGCTGCTCACGATGGACAGCACCGTCAAGGGCGCCGCTCTCAAGAAGGTGCAGGCCGCCGCCGCCGAGCACGGCGCCGCCGTCCGCACCGAGCGCGTCGCCGGGAAGTTCCAGAAGTTCACCCTCGGCGGCGAGGCCATCTACGCCGGCGGCTCCCGCTGCTCGCTCGGCTTCAACGTACGGAGTGGCAGCACGTACTACTTCGTCACGGCCGGGCACTGCACCAACATCAGCTCGACCTGGACCGACAGGTCGGGGCGGACGCTGGGCCGGGTCGTGGCCAGCAGCTTCCCCGGCAACGACTACGGGGTCGTGCAGTACAGCTCGACGCCCACCGACACGCGCGGCGCCGTCAGCCTGTACAGCGGCACCCACGACATCACCCGCTCCGGGAACGCCACGGTCGGGCAGACCGTGTACCGCAGCGGCAGCACCACCGGCCTGCACAACGGCCGGGTCACCGCCCTCAACCAGACCGTCAACTACTCCCAGGGGTCGGTGTCCGGCCTGATCCGCACCACCGTGTGCGCCGAGCCCGGCGACAGCGGCGGCGCCCTGTTCGCTCCCAACACGGCGCTCGGCCTGACCTCCGGCGGCAGCGGCAACTGCAGCTGGGGCGGGACGACGTTCTTCCAGCCCGTCAGCGAGGTGCTCAACCGCTACGGCCTGAGCGTCTACTGACCGACACCCGACAGAGGCGGGCCGCCCCGGACCATCGCTCCCGCGGGGCGGCCCGCCGCCGTCCGGGTCAGGGGACGGCGGGGACCTCGAGGGTGCGGAGGATCTCCGCGATGACGTCCGGCTGCCGGTCCGTCAGGTAGAAGTGCCCGCCCGGCAGGGTCCTGAGCGCGAAGCGCCCGTCGGTGACCCGCGCCCAGCCCGCGGCCTGCTCCTCGGACACGTGCGTGTCGGCGTCCCCGATGATCGCGGTGATCGGGACGGTCAGCCGCGTGCCGGGCCGGTGGGCGTAGTCCTCGATCATCCGGAAGTCGTTGCGCACGTACGGCAGGACGAGTTCGCGCAGCTCGGGGTCCTGCAGGGCCTCGGCGTCGCTGCCGCCGAGGTTCACCATCTCGGCGACCACGCCGTCGTCGTCCCTGTCGGCGACGCGGTCGTCGCCGCGGTCGTGCGGCGGGCGGGCGCCGGAGGCGAACACGTGCACCGGGGCGCTGCCGCGCTCCTGCAGCAGCCGCGCCACCTCGTAGGCCAGGACGGCTCCCATGCTGTGCCCGAACAGGGCGGCGGGGCGGTCCATCAGCGGCGCCATCGCACCGGCGATGAGGCGGGCGAGCTGGTGGGCGTCGGTGACCATCGCGTCGGCCATCCGGTCGGCGCGGCCCGGGTACTGGACGGCGTGCACCTCGACGGCCGGGCTGATCTCCTTGGCCCACGGCCGGTAGAACACCGCCGACCCGCCCGCGTGCGGCAGGCAGAACAGCCGCATCGACGCCCACGGACGGTTCTCGGTGCAGCGGAACCAGGTCAAGTGATCAACTCCTCCTGCTCGTGGCGGCGGGAGGCCACGCGCGGATCGTGCGGCAGCGGCCACGGCGCGGCCCGCGGGTCCGGGACGAGCTTGGGCGCGGTGGTCTCCGCGGCCACCTTAAAGCCCCGGCGCCGGTAGTTCGCGATCGCGTTCGGGTGGTCGAGGCTGCTGGTGCGCAGCCACACCCGGGTGGCGGGGCCGCCGTCGAGGGCCCACAGCTCGCCGCGCTGCCAGGCGCGGCGGGTGCACTGCTCGACGAGGTAGCCGCCGTAGCCGCGGCCCACGAACGCGTGCGTGAGGCCGACGAGGTGGATCTCGGTGTCCCCGCCCGGCTGCGCCTCGATCTCGAAGAAGCCCGCGATGGTGCCCTCGGCCATGGCGATCCAGGTGGACAGCTCGGGCCGCTCCACCCACGCCCGCCAGTCGGCGTGCGTCCACGGGAACCGGTCCGTCCAGCAGACGCGGGCGCCGACGGCCGCGTACATGGCGCGGTTGACCTCGGGCGACGGCCGCCCGGCGAGCGTGAACGTCATCTCGACGCCCGGCAGCGGCGCGGGACGCAGGTCCGCCGCGTCGAGCATCTCCATCGTCCACTCGGTGACCGCCGGGACCGCGATCGCGTCCCCGCGGAACGCCGGCGGGCCGCCGTCATTCACCCATGGCCTCGATGAGGCTCTTGGGGCGCATGTCGGTCCAGTTGTCGTTGATGTAGTCCAGGCACGCCTGCCGGGTGTCCTCGTCCTTGGCCACCGTCCAGCCGGCGGGGACCTCGGCGAACGACGGCCACAGCGAATGCTGCCCCTCGTCGTTGACGAGGACGACGTAGGTGGCGTCGGGGTCCTCGAAGGGGTTGGTCATCTCTGGTTCCCTTTCACTGCGTGCTCTGTAGTTTGTCGAGCTTGGCGGCAAGGACGGCGCCCATCTCGGCGGCCGGGCCCGGCTCCATGAGCAGATGGTGGTCGACGTCGACGGGGTAGTCCTCGATCTCGCCCTCGACGAGGGGGCCCCAGTTCGACCGTGCGGTGGGCGAGTCGCCGGTGCGGCCCTGGAGCGCGGTGAAGAAGACGATGTCGCCGCGGAACCGTCCGGGCCGGTACTCCTCGGCCTGCCGGAGGCCGTTCTCGTAGTTGCGGTAGACGTTGACCAGGTCGTCCTCGCCGAGGGTCGCGAGGGCGTCGTCGCGTGCGGCGAGCACCGCCATGATCTGCTCCATGTCGGGGTTGCCGTCGGCGGCGATCATGCCGGCGTCGATGCCGATGCTCTCCAGAAGCTCGGGGAGGATCTCGCGCCGCTCCGATTCGAGGTCCTGGGTGTGGTACGCGTCGATGAGGGTGAGCAGCCCGACCCGTTCTCCGGCGGCCTGGAGCCGGACGGCCATCTCGTAGGCGATGAGCCCGCCGAGCGACCAGCCCGCGAGGTTGTAGGGGCCGGACGGCTGGACGGCGCGGATCTGCTCCAGATAGTCCTCGGCCGCCTCCTCGACGGTGCCGGGCAGCTCCGGCCGCGTGAAACCGGCGGCCTGGAGCCCGTACATCGGCTGGTCGGGGGCGAGGTGCCGCTGGAACTGCAGGTAGCTCCACGACAGGCCGCCCGCCGGGTGGACGAAGAAGACCGGCGGGCGGGTCCCGGACGTCCGGATGGGCAGCAGCATCTCGAACCCGAGCCGGTCCTCGGGCCCGCCGGCCCGCGTGAGGGCCTCGACCGTCTGGTGGGTGAACACGTCGCGGGGGGTCAGCTCGAAGTCCGCCCGCCGGGCCCGCGTGACGAGCTTCAGCGCGGCGATGCTGTCGCCGCCGAGGTCGAAGAAGCTGACGTCGGCGCCGACGCGGTCGAGGCCGAGGACGTCGGCGACGATGGCGCAGAGCCGCTCCTCCTCGGGTGTGCGGGGTTCGCGTCCGGCGGCGGCCTCGCCGTAGTCGGGGGCGGGCAGGGCGCGCCGGTCGAGCTTGCCGGTCGGGCCGATCGGGAACGTGTCGAGCCGGACGAACGCGGCGGGCACCATGTACTCGGGCACCCGGGCGGCGACGAACTCGCGCAGGCCGTCCACACCGCGTCCCCCACCGGCGGGTTCAGCGGGGTCGTCCCCCCTGGAGGGCGGGGTTTCCGCGATGACGTAGGCGACGAGGGCCTTGACGCCGGGGGTGTCCTCGCGGGCGATGACGGCGACGTTCGCGACGGCCGGGTGGGCGGCGACGGCGGCCTCGATCTCGCCCAGCTCGATCCGGAAGCCGCGGACCTTGACCTGGAAGTCGACGCGGTCGACGTATTCGAGGGCGCCGTCCGCCCGCCACCGGACGAGGTCGCCGGTGCGGTACATGCGGCCGCCGGGTGCGCCGAACGGGTCGGCGACGTAGCGTTCGCCGGTCAGGGAGGGCCGCCGCAGGTAGCCGCGGCCGAGGCCCGCGCCCGCGATGTAGGCCTCGCCGACCACGCCGGGCGGGACGGGACGCAGCCCCTCGTCCAGCACGTACACGCGCATGTCGTCGAAGGGGCGGCCCAGCCCCGGGGTCGTCTCGGACGGGTCGGCGAGCGGGGCGCGCTGCGCCGAGTACGTCGTGTACGTGGTGGCCTCGGTGGGGCCGTACACGTGGCCGACCTCGGTGTCGGGGCACGCGGCGAGGACCTTGCGCATCGCGGCCGGTGATCCGGCCTCCCCGCCGGTCAGCACCTCGCGGAGCCGCGCGAACGCCTGCGGGCGCTCGTCCGCGACGAGGTTGAACAGGGTCGTGGTGATGAAGAGGCCGGTGAGGTCCTCCTCGGCGATGACCGTTTCGAGGGCCTCGCCGTTCAGATGCCCGGGAGGCGCGAACACGGCCGTGCCGCCGTGCAGCAGCGGCGTCCACAGCTCGTAGATGGACGCGTCGAACGCGTGCGGCGAGTGGACGAGCACCCGGTCGTGCGCCCCGCCCCTGAGCCGGCCGTCGGTGGCGAGGTCGACGGCGTCGCGGTGGCGGAGCATGACGCCCTTGGGCACGCCCGTCGAGCCGGACGTGAACAGCACGCAGGCGAGATGGTCGGGATGGCACCGCACGCCCGGGTCGGTGCCGGGCAGTGCGGCCGTCTCGGGGTCGTCGTCCACGACGAGGATCCGCGCCGGCGTGTCGAGGCCGGCGACGCGGTCGCGCATGGCGGCGTCGACGACCAGGACGGGCGCACCGACCTCGGCGACCGCCCACGCCATCCGCTCCGGCGGGTAGCCGTGGTGGATCGGCGCGTACGCGCCGCCCGCCTTGAGGATCGCGAGCGACACCACGGCGACGTCGGCGGACCGTTCGAGGAGGACGGCGACCGGCGTGTCCGCCGCGACCCCGAGCCCGATGAGGCGGTGCGCCAGCCGGTTCGCCCGCGCGTCCAGTTCGGCGTAGGTGACGGTCTCCCCTCCGGCGCGGACGGCCGGGGCGGCGGGCGTGCGGGCCAGCTGCTCCGCGAAGCGGCCCGTGACGGTGCCCGGGGTCCGGTCCGTCGCCGGTCCCTGCCAGGTCTCCAGGACGTGTTCGCGTTCGTCGTCGTCCAGGACGTCGATGCGGCCCAGCGGCAGGTCGGGGCGGTGGGCGACGGCCTCCAGGATGCGGATGAAGCGGCGCATCAGGCGTTGCGCGTCGTCCTCGGTGAACAGGTCGGCGCGGTGGTCGATGCGCAGGGACAGGCCGCGGCCGGGGACGGCGGCGAAGGTCAGCGGGTAGTGGGACGCGTCGTATCCGTCCACGTCGTGGAGGGACAGGCCGCCGAGGTCGGCGCCGGCGGCGTCCGGGTCGAACGGGTAGTTCTCCAGCACGGTCATCGTGTCGAAGAGGGTGCCGGTGCCGTTGAGGCGCTGGATGTCGGCCAGGCCGAGGTGGTGGTGCGGCATCAGCGCGGCCTGCTCGTCCTGGAGGCGGATCAGCGCATCGGCGACGGTGTCGGCGGGCCGGACGCGGACGCGGATCGGCAGCGTGTTGATGAACAGGCCGATCATCTGCTCGACGCCGGGGAGTTCCGGTGGACGGCCGGACACGGCGGCGCCGAACACGACATCGGTCGAGCCGGTGAGGCGGCCGAGCAGCGTGCCCCACGCGAGTTGCAGGACGGTGTTGAGGGTGACGCCCTGGGCGCGGGCGCGCGCGCTGAGCGCCGAGGTGAGGGCCTCGGTGAGGCGGGTCCGGACCCGTCCGGGCGTGTCCGCGCCGGGCTCGGGTGCGCCCGGCGCCACGAGGGTGGGTTCGTGGACGCCGTCGAGGGAGCGGCGCCAGGCGTCCTCGGCGGCGGCGCGGTCCTGGGCGGCGAGCCACGCCAGGTAGTTCTTGTACGGGGTGACGCGCGGCATCCCGGCGTCGTCGCCCCCGGCCAGGTAGAGCGCGAACAGTTCCGTTTGCAGGACGGGCGTGGACCAGCCGTCCAGCAGGATGTGGTGGTTGGTGAACACCATGCGGTGCAGGCCGTCCGCGAGCCTGATCAGCAGGAAGCGCAGCAGCGGCGGTTTCGTCATGTCGAACGGCCGGGCGCGTTCGGCGTCGACCAGCTCCCGCGCCTTCGCCTCGCGTTCGGCCTCCGGCAGGGCGGACAGGTCGGCGTCGTCCCACGGGAGGCGGACCTCGCGGTGCACGACCTGGACCGGTGACCCCTCCTTGCGCTGCCGGAAACCGGCCCGCAGGTTGGCGTGCCGCCGCAGGAGCGTCGCGGCGGCGGCCTTCAGGGCGTCCGCGTCGAGGGGGCCGCGCAGGTCGAACACGATCTGCGCGGTGTACACGTCCCCTCTGGTCGCGCTCGCCTGCCCACTCGTTCCTCGCTCCGCCGCTCGCCGCTCCACAGGCCCCGAGTCGTACAGCGCGTGGAAGAAGAGCCCCTGCTGCAACGGGGACAGCGGGAGGATGTCCTCAAGCTGCGACTTGCTCAATCCAGCTCCCATTCGCCGTCGAGCTCGGCGGCGAGCTCGTCGATCTCGTCCTGGCTGACGTCCACCAGCGACAGGTCGGACGGGGTGAACCCGCCGACGGGCCCGTCGGACGCGCCGTCCACGACGTGCGCGACCAGGCCGCGCAGCGCCGCGTACCAGCGCTCGGCGAGGTCCGCGATCGCGGCCTCGTCGAACAGTCCGCCCGCCCACGTCCACGTCGCGGACAGCTCGGGGCCGTCCGGCAGGTCGCGGGTGTGCGCGTTGACCTCGATGGCGTGGACGAGGCCGAGCGCGTCGTCCTGCCCGGTGCCGAGGGCGTCGCCGTCGGCCTGTCCCGCCGGACCCCAGTCGGTGGCCTCGGGCGCGGCGGACCGGCCGAGGTAGTTGAACGCGATCTGCGGATGCCCGGTGAGGCGCGCGCCCGCCGCGGGGTCGAGGTAGCGCAGGAGGCCGTACCCGATGCCGTTGTCGGGGATCTCGCGGAGCTGCTCCTTGACCCGCTTCAGCGCCGTCCCGACGGCCTGGCCGCCCTCGCGGACGTCGGCGGGCTCGACCCATCCGGCGTCGAGCCGCACCGGGTAGATCGAGGTGAACCAGCCGGCGGTGCGCGACAGGTCCACGCCGGGGACGATCTCCTCGCGGCCATGCCCTTCGAGGTCGATGAGGACGGCCGTCTCGTCGCAGGTGCCGCGTTCGCGCCGCCATTCGGCGACGGCCAGGGCGAGGCCGGTGAGCAGCACGTCGTTGACCCGCCCGTGGAAGGCGGCCGGGACGTCGGCGAGGAGCGGCGCGGTGACGTCGGCGGGCAGGTCGAGCGTGCGGTGCCGCGCCGTCCCGAACGTGTCGGCCGCGGGGTCGAGCGGGCGGGGCCCGAGGACCGGGTCGGGGGTGGCGAGGATGTCGTCCCACAGCGGCAGCTCCGCCGTGCGGGCCGGGTCGGACGCCTCGGCGGCGAGGCGCTGCGCCCAGCGGCGGAACGACGTCGGGACGGGGTCGAGGTCTCCCCCGCCCCACGCGGCGACCAGGTCGGGCAGGATGATCCGCCATGACACGCCGTCCACGGCGAGGTGGTGGAGGGTGAGCAGCAGACGACCGGATTCGGCGGGGCCGGCGTCGAACCAGACGAGCTGCGCCATCGTCCCGGCGGCCGGGTCGAGGCGGCGGCGGGCGGCCTCGGCCTCGGCGGCGAGGACGGCGCGGAGCCCGCCGGTGTCCAGGCCGGCGACGTCCACGCGGCGGACGAGCGCCGCCGCGTCGACCGTGCCGGGTTCGGCGACCTCGAACTCGGTGCCTCTGTTGTCCGCGGCCTGCGAGCCGTCGGCGTCGGCGTCGGCGTGCATGCGGAGCCGGAGCATGTCGTGGTGGTCCAGGACGGTCTGCAGCGCGGCGGTGAGCCTCTCCACGCCCAGGTCCGGCGGGACCTGGAGCAGCATCCGCTGGCTGTAGCCGCCGACCGGGCCGTTCAGGTCCTGGAACCAGCGCATGATCGGCGTGGCGGGGACCTGGCCGATGCCGGCGCCGGGGGCCTCGGCGTCGACCCGTTCGCCTTCGCCCACCGGACGCGCGGTCGCGGCCAGTTCCTCGACGGTCTGGTGCTGGAACACCTCGCGCGGTGTGATGACCAGGCCGGACTGGCGGGCGCGGGAGACGAGCTGGATCGCGATGATGGAGTCGCCGCCCAGGTCGAAGAACCCGTCGCCGACCCCGACCCGTTCCAGGCCGAGGACCTCGGCGAACAGGCCCGCGAGGACCTCCTCTTCGGACGTGCGGGGCGCGCGGGAGGACACCTTGGCCGCGAAGTCCGGCGCGGGCAGAGCCTTGCGGTCCAGCTTGCCGTTGACCGTCAGCGGCAGAGCGTCCAACTCGACCACGGCCGCCGGAACCATGTAGTCGGGCAGGTCCTGACCGGCGAACCGGCGCAACTCCGACGCATCGACACCGCTCCCGGCCACATAGGCGACCAGGCGGTCGTCCCGGACGACCACCGCGGCGTCCCGGACGGCCTCGTGCCGGGTCAGGACCGCCTGGATCTCGCCCAGCTCGATCCGGAACCCGCGCAGCTGCACCTGCTGGTCGGCGCGTCCCAGGTATTCGAGCGTCCCGTCGCGGCGCCAGCGGCCGACGTCGCCGGTCCGGTACATGCGGGTACCGGGCCTGCCGTGCGGGTCGGCGACGAACCGCTCGGCGGACAGGCCCGGACGGTTGAGGTAACCGCGCGCCAGCCCCGCGCCCGCGACGTACAACTCCCCCGCCACACCCGGCGGTACGGGCTGCAGACGATCGTCCAGGACGTAGACGCGCAGATCCGGGATGCCCACGCCGATGACGCTGCCCGCCGCAGTCGCCGCATACGCCCGGTCAAGAGCGACGTAGGACACATGCACCGTGGTCTCGGTGATCCCGTACATGTTGACCAGCGTCGGCGCATCCTCCGGGTGCCGCGAGTACCAGTCCTCCAGACGCCCCAGTTCCAGCGCCTCGCCACCGAACACCACGTAGCGCAACGCAAGATCGGTGCCCGGGTTCTCCTTGTCGGCCGCCATCAACTGGTAGAACGCCGACGGAGTCTGGTTCAAAACGGTGACACGCTCGTCCGACAGCAGCTTCAAGAACTCCTGCGGCGAACGCGACGTCATGTACGGCACGACCACCAGACGACCGCCGTACAGCAGCGAACCCCACAACTCCCACACCGAGAAATCGAACGCGTACGAGTGGAACAACGTCCACACGTCATCCACGCCGAACCCGAACCACCCCTCCGTCGAACGCAGCAGCCGCACCACATTCTGATGCGGAACCACCACACCCTTCGGACGCCCCGTCGAACCCGACGTATAGATCACATACGCCGGATGGTCCGGATCGATGGCGACACCCGGGTCGCCATCGTCGTAACCGAACGCGTCCAGATCGTCCGGGCCGAGAGTGAGGGCGGGCTCGGCGTCCCCGACCATGTACTCAATGCGGTCTGCCGGATAGTCCGGGTCGATCGGAACATACGCCGCACCCGCCTTCAGCACCGCCAGAATCGCCACGACCAGATCCGCCGAACGCGGCAACGACAACGCCACGAACCGCTCCGGCCCCACACCCTGCTCGATGAGCCGATGCGCAAGACGGTTCGCCCTCGCGTTCACCTCGCCATACGCCCACGTCACACCATCGAACGTCACCGCCGGCGCATCCGGACGAGCCGCCGCCTGCGCCTCGAACAACGCCGGGATGGTCGTCCGCTCGACGTCGCCGCCCTTGCCTCCGGCCCACCTGCGCAGCAGTGTCCGGCGCTCGCCGCCGCTCAGGATCTCGGCGGCGCCGATGGACGCGTCCGGGTCGGCGATCAGTTCGCGGACGAGCCGTTCGAAGCGGGCGGCGATGGTCTCGGCGGTGCCGGGGTCGAAGAGGTCGAGGGCGTATTCGAGACCGGCCTCGATCCCGGCGGGCGCGCCGTCGTCGCCGTGCCGTTCCTCCAGGTAGAGGGACAGGTCGTACTTGGCGGCGCCCGATCCGAGGGGTTCGGCGCCTCCGCTGAGCCCGTCCAGCTCAAGGCGGGCCTCGGGGTTGTTCTGGAACGACAGGACGACCTGGAACAGCGGGTGCCGGGCCATCGACCTGGCCGGGTTGAGCACCTCGACGAGCCGCTCGAACGGAAGGTCCTGGTGCCCGTAGGCCGCGAGGTCGGTCTCCTTCACCCGCCCGATCAGGTCGCGGAACGACGGGTCCCCGGACGTGTCGGTGCGCAGGACGAGCATGTTGACGAACATGCCGACGAGATCGTCGAGCGCCTCGTCGGTGCGGCCCGCGATCGGCGACCCGATCGGCACGTCCGTCCCGGCGCCGAGGCGGGTGAGGAGCGCGGCGTAGGCGGCCTGCATGACCATGAACAGGCTCGCGCCGCTCTCGCGGGCCAGGCCCAGCAGCCCGGCGTGGAGTTCGGCGTCCAGCTCGAACGTGTGCGTCGCGCCCCGGTAGGTGGCCTCCGGCGGGCGCGGCCGGTCGGCGGGCAGCGCGAGTTCCTCCGGGAGCCCGGCGAGAGCGTCCTTCCAGTAGGCGATCTGCTTGGAGATCAGGCTGCCGGGGTCGTCCTCGGAGCCGAACAGCTCGCGCTGCCAGAGCGTGTAGTCGGCGTACTGGACCGGCAGCGGCGCCCACTGCGGCGCCTTCCCGTCGGCGCGGGCCGCGTAGGCGAGGATCACGTCGCGGGCGAGCGGCGCCATCGACCAGCCGTCCGCCGCGATGTGGTGCAGGACGAGCATCAGGACGTGCGTGTCGCCGCCGAGCGCGAACAGCCGGGCCCGCAGCGGCGGCTCGACGGACAGGTCGAAACCCTGCCCGACGGAGGCGGCGAGGGCCGTCGGCAGCGCGGCCTCGCCGGTTTCGGTGATGTCGAGCCGGGGCCGGGCGGCGGCCGGGTCGAGGACGAGCTGGCGGGCGGTGCCCGACCCGTCCGGGAAGATCGTGCGGAGCGACTCGTGCCGGGCCACGACGTCGGCGAGCGCGTCGCGGAGCGCGCCGAAGTCGAGGGCCCCGTCGAGCCGGAGCGCGACCGGCATGTTGAACGTCGCGGAGGCGCCTTCGAGGCGGTTGAGGAACCAGAGCCGCTGCTGCGCGTACGACAGCGGCACGACGCCGGGCCGTTCGGCGCGGACCAGCGGCGGGCGGACGTCGCCGGCGGCGTCGGCGAGCCGTTCGGCGAGGCCCGCGGCGGTCGGCGCCTCGAACAGCGCGCGGACGGGAAGCTCCACGCCCAGCGCGGAGCGGATCCTGCTGACGAGGCGGGTGGCGGTGAGCGAGTCGCCGCCGAGGTCGAAGAACCCGTCGTCCACGCCGACCCTCGGCACGCGGTTCACGCTGGGGGGCGACCCCCCAGACCCCCCGGCGACTCCACCGAGGATCTCGGCGAACAGGCCGCAGAGGATCTCCTCCTGCGGGGAGCGCGGTGCGCGGCTGACGGACGCGCCGGTGTCGGGCGCCGGGAGCGCGGCCCGGTCCAGCTTGCCGTTCACGGTGAGCGGCAGCGCGTCCAGGACGGTGAACGACGGGACCATGTAGTCGGGCAGCCGCTCCGCCGCGAACCGCCGCACCGCCGCGACGTCGATGCCGCCACCGGCACCGGTGCCGACGAGGTAGGCGGCGAGGCGCCGGTCTCCGGGACGGTTCTCGCGGACGACGACGGCGGCCTGCGCGACGCCCGCGCATCCGGCGAGGACGTTCTCGATCTCGCCGGGCTCGACCCGGAAGCCGCGGATCTTGACCTGGTCGTCGGTGCGGCCGAGGTACTCGATCGTCCCGTCCGGCAGCCACCGGGCCAGGTCGCCGGTGCGGTACATGCGGTCGCCGGGCGCACCGAACGGGTCGGCGACGAACCGCTCGGCGGTCAGGCCGGGACGGCCGAGGTAGCCGCGGGCGAGCTGCGCGCCCGCGAGGTACAGCTCGCCGGGGACGCCGGCGGGGGCCGGCTGGAGCGCGGTGTCCAGGACGTAGGAGCGGACGTTGCGGTAGGGGCCGCCGACCGACGGGCGCTCGCGGTCCGCGACGACCTGGTTCATGGTGTCGATCGTGGACTCGGTCGGCCCGTAGAGGTTGCGCGCGGTGATGCCGGGGATCGCGCGCAGGTCCGTCCACAGGGCCTCGCCCATGGCCTCGCCGCCGAGGAGGAGCTGCGTCGGCAGGTGCCGTCCGTCATCGTTCAGCAGGCCCGCTTCGCGCAGCGAGCTGAAGTGCGACGGGGTCGTGTTCACCAGGTCGATCTGCGCGCGCGCCACGTACGCGGTGTACGCCTCGACATCGCGGCGGGTTTCGTCGTCGATGAGGTGCAGCTCGTGGCCGTACATCATCCACAGCAGGCCCATCCAGGACGTGTCGAACGAGAACGACGCCAGGTGTGCGAACCGCATCCTGCGCCCGCCGGCGGCCTCGATCGCGGGATCGATGAACGCGTCCCGGTGCGTCTCGAAGTAGTTCAGCAGGCCCGCGTGCGGAATGGTCACGCCCTTGGGGCGGCCGGTCGAGCCCGACGTGTAGATGACATAGGCGGCGTTGCCCGTTCGCAGCGGCCTCACGCGGTCGGCGTCGGCGGGGTCGTGCGCGGGCCGTCCGGTCGTGTCCGGGAAGGCGCCGGCCCTGATGGTGAGGGCCGGCCGGCAGTCGTCCAGCATGTAGGCGACGCGGTCGGGCGGGTACTCGGGGTCGACCGGGACATAGGCGGCGCCGGCCTTCAGCACGCCCATGATCGCCACGACGATCTCGGGCGTGCGCGGAAGGACGAGCGCGACGCGGTCCTCCGGGCCGATCCCGCGTGCGATGAGTTCGTGCGCGAGGCGGTTGGCGCGCTCGTTCAGCTCCGCGTAGGTGAGGCGGACCCCGCCGCACACGAGGGCCGTTTCGCCGGGGGTGCGGGCCGCCTGCCGCTCCAGCATGGCCGGGAGCGTGCCGGACGGGACGTCGCCGCCCGTGTCGTTCCAGGCCGCGAGGGCCGCGCGTTCGGCGTCCGTGGGGAGTTCCACGGCGCCGATGAGCTGCTCGGCGTCCTCGGCGAACGCCTCCAGGAAGCGGCGGACGCGGGCCAGGAGCGCCTCGACGACGGGCTGTTCGTACACGTCGGGCCGGTAGTGCAGCCGCAGCGACAGCCTCTCGCCGGGCGCGACGACGAACGACAGGGGGAAGTGGGTCGCGTCGTAGGAGTCGGCCGCGGCGATGCGGACGCCGTTGAGGGAGCTGTCCAGCGAGGCCGGGTCGAACGGGTAGTTCTCCAGCACCGTCATCGTGTCGAACAGCGCGCCGCCGTGCCCCGCCACACGCTGGATGTCGGTGAGGCCCAGGTGGTGGTGGGCGAGGAGTTCGGTCTGCTCGTCCTGGATCCGCTCCAGCAGCGTGCCGAGCGAATCGTCCATCCGGTACCGGACGCGGATCGGCAGCGTGTTGATGAACAGCCCGATCATCTGCTCAATGCCGGGCAGTTCGGGCGGGCGGCCCGACACGGTCGCGCCGAACACCACGTCGTTGGAGCCGAGCAGCCGCCCGAGGACCAGACCCCACGCGCCCTGCAGGACGGTGCTCAGGGTGACGCCATGGCGCCGGGCGGCGCGGGTGAGGCGCCTGGTGGTGCGCTCGTCCAGTTCGGTGATGGTCCGCCGCGGTCGTTCCGGCGCGCGTCCGGCGGCCTCGGGGGCGACGAGGCTGGGTTCGTCCACGCCGTCGAGGGCGCGCCGCCAGGCCTCCTCGGCGGCGGCGCGGTCCTGCTTGGCGAGCCAGGCCAGGTAGTTCTTGTACGGGGTGACGCGCGGCATCCCCGTGTCGTGGCCGCCCTGCATGTAGAGCATGAACAGCTCGGTCGCCATGATCGGCGTCGACCAGCCGTCCAGCAGGATGTGGTGGTTGGTGAGGATCAGGCGGTGCCGTGCCGCACCCATCCGGACGAGGACGAACCGCAGCAGCGGCGGCGCGGTCATGTCGAAGCCGCGCGCCCGCTCCCGCGCCACGACGGCGTCCGCCTCGGCGCCCGCGGATGCGCTGACTTCCTCCCACGGCAGTTCGACCGTGCGGGGAACGACCTGCACGGGACGCGACAGGTCCTCGTGCCAGAACGCGGCGCGCAGGTTCGGGTGGCGGCGCAGCAGGGTCCCGGCGGCGGTCCGCAGCGCGGCGGCGTCCAGCGGCCCCTCAAGGTCGATGACGAGCTGCGCCGTGTACACGTCCGTGTCGCCGGCGTCGAAAAGGGCGTGGAAGAAGAACCCCTGCTGCAACGGCGACAGCGGCAGGATGTCTTCTAGGTCCCCCCGGTTCAATGCTGCCGCCTCCACGCGTCCTGTAGCTTGTCGATCTCGTTCTGGTCCAGGTCGACGAGCAGGTCGGACGGGGTGAACCCGCCCGCCGGCCCGTCTTGGTCACCCGAGGCGACGTGCGCGACGAGGCCGCGCAGGGCCGCGAACCAGCTTTCGGCCAGTTCCCGAACGTCGCCGGACTCCATCAGCCCGCCGGGCCACGTCCACGTCGCGGACAGCACGGGGCCGCCGGGCAGGTCGCGGGTGACGGCGTTGATCTCCAGGACGTGCGCCATCGGCATCCGGGGGTCCTCGCCGGCGGGCGGCTCCTCGGGCGCCGGCGTCCAGTCGCCGCCCTCGCCGCCGTCGATCCGGCCGAGGTAGTTGAAGGCGATCTGCGTGGGCGGCACCTCGGCCAGTTCCTCGGCGGCCTCCCCGCCGCCGTAGCGCAGCAGGCCGTAGCCGAGCCCGCCGCCCGGGACGGCCCTGAGCTGCTCCTTGACCTTCTTGACGGCGGTGCCCACGACCGAGCCGCCGTCGCGGACCTCGGCCCAGTCGGCGATCCCCGCGTCCAGCCGGACGGGGTGGATCGAGGTGAACCAGCCGGCGGTGCGGGAGATGTCGACGCCGGGCACGACGTCCTCCCGGCCGTGGCCCTCCAGGTCGATGAGGACGTCGGTGCCGCGGCCGCCGTGGTGCCGCCGCCACTGGGAGACCGCGAGGGCCAGGCCGGTGAGGAGGACGTCGTTGGCGCGGCCGTGGAACGCGGCGGGGACGCCGGTGAGCAGCGGGCCCGTGACGTCGGCGGGCAGATCGAGGGTGAGCGACCGGGCGCGTGCGGCGATGTCGACGCGCGGGTCGAGGGCGCTGCCGGCGAGCTTCTGGTCCGGGCCGTCGACGACGTCGAGCCAGTCGTCCAGTTCGCCGGCGTCGCCGCCGGACGCGGTGAGCTTCTGCGCCCAGCGGCGGAACGACGTCCCGACCGGCTGGAGCTCTCCCCCGGCCCAGGCGGTGACGAGGTCGGGCAGCAGGATGCGCCATGACACGCCGTCCACGACCAGGTGGTGGAGGACGACGAGGAGGCGTCCCTGGTCCTGGCCCGCGTCGAACCAGACGAGCTGCGCGACCGTCCCGGCCCGGGGGTCGAGGCGGTCGCGGGCGGCGGTCGCCTGCTCGGTGACGACGGCGCGGAGCTTGTCGGTGTCCAGCCCGGCGACGTCGACGCGGGTGACGAGTTCGGCGGCGTCGGACGAGCCGGGCTGCCGGACGACGGGCTGCCAGCGGTCGTCCTGCGCGTCCAGGCGGAGGCGGAGGATGTCGTGGTGGTCCAGGAGGGTCTGGAGTGCGGCCGTCAGCCTGTCCATGCCGAGGTCCGGCGGCGTGCGCAGCAGCATCGACTGGTGGAAGCCGCTGATCAGCGAGGCGTCGCCGCCCACCCGGTCGCGCAGCCACGCGACGATCGGGGTGACCGGGACCGGGCCGACGCCGGCGCCGGGCGCCTCGGCCTCGATCTGCTCGCCCTCGCCCACCGGACGCGCGGTCGCGGCCAGTTCCTCGACGGTCTGGTGCTGGAACACGTCCCGCGGTGTGATGACCAGGCCGGACTGGCGGGCGCGGGAGACGAGCTGGATCGCGATGATGGAGTCGCCGCCCAGGTCGAAGAACCCGTCGCCGGCCCCGACCCGTTCCAGGCCGAGGACCTCGGCGAACAGGCCCGCGAGGACCTCCTCTTCGGACGTGCGGGGCGCGCGGGAGGACACCTTGGCCGCGAAGTCCGGCGCGGGCAGAGCCTTGCGGTCCAGCTTGCCGTTGACCGTCAGCGGCAGGGCGTCCAACTCGACGACCGCCGCCGGAACCATGTAGTCGGGCAGGTCCTGACCGGCGAACCGGCGCAACTCCGACGCATCGACACCGCTCCCGGCCACATAGGCGACCAGGCGGTCGTCCCGGACGATCACGGCGACATCGGAGACAGCAGCGTGCCGCGCCAAGGCCGACTCGATCTCGCCCAGCTCGATCCGGAAACCGCGCAGCTGCACCTGCTGGTCGCTGCGGCCGAGGTATTCGAGGCGGCCGTCGTTCAGCCGGCGCGCGACGTCACCCGTCCGGTACATCCGCGTGCCCGCCGCACCGAACGGGTCGGCGACGAACCGCTCGGCGGACAGGCCCGGACGGTTGAGGTAACCGCGCGCCAGCCCCGCGCCCGCGACGTACAACTCCCCCGCCACACCCGGCGGTACGGGCTGCAGACGACCGTCCAGGACGTAGACGCGCAGATCCGGGATGCCGACGCCGATCACGCTGCCCGACGCGGCCGCCGCCAAGGCGCGGTCGAGGGCCACATACGAGACGTGCACAGTGGTCTCGGTGATCCCGTACATGTTGACCAGCGCCGGAGCATCCTCCGCATGCCGCGAGTACCAGTCCTCCAGACGCCCCAGGTCCAGCGCCTCACCACCGAACACCACATAGCGCAACGCAAGACCGGTGCCCGGGTTCTCCTTGTCAGCCGCCATCAACTGGTAGAACGCCGACGGAGTCTGGTTCAAAACGGTGACACGCTCATCCGACAGCAGCTTCAAGAACTCCCGCGGCGAACGCGACGTCATGAACGGCACAACGACCACACGACCGCCGTACAGCAGCGGACCCCACAACTCCCACACCGAGAAATCGAACGCATACGAGTGGAACAACGTCCACACGTCATCCACGCCGAACCCGAACCACCCCTCCGTCGAACGCAGCAGCCGCACCACATTCTGATGCGGAACCACCACACCCTTCGGACGCCCCGTCGAACCCGACGTATAGATCACATACGCCGGATGATCCGGATCGACGGCGACACCCGGGTCACTGTCGTCATAACCGGTCGCATCCAGATCATCCGGACCCAAGGTCAGAACCGGGCCGGCGTCCTCGACCATGTACGCCACCCGGTCAGCGGGATAATCCGGGTCGATCGGAACATACGCCGCACCCGCCTTCAGCACCGCCAGAATCGCCACGACCAGATCCGCCGAACGCGGCAACGACAACGCCACGAACCGCTCCGGCCCCACACCCTGCTCGATGAGCCGATGCGCAAGACGGTTCGCCCTCGCGTTCACCTCGCCATACGCCCACGTCACACCATCGAACGTCACCGCCGGCGCATCCGGACGAGCCGCCGCCTGCGCCTCGAACAACGCCGGGATCGTGGCCCGCTCCACCGGAGCGGCCCCTGCCCCGGCCCATTCGCCGAGGATCGTGGCGCGCTCCTCCGGGGAGAGGGCGTCGGCTGCGGAGATGGACGCGTCGGGTTCGGCGAGCAGCGCGGACAGGTACCGCTCGAAGCGCTCGATGAGGCGCCGGGCCGTGGACGGGTCGTAGAGGTCGAGCGCGTACTCCAGCTCGCCGTCGAGCCCGTCCTCCCGCTCGGTGAGGATCATCAGCAGGTCGAAGCGGGCGACGCCGGCGGTCAGCGGCTCCACCTCGGCGGTGAACCCGGGCATCTCCAGCCGCGCCTCGGGGTTGTTCTGGAACGTCAGCCCGACCTGGAACAGCGGATGCCGGGCCAGGTGCCGCGGCGGGTTCAGCACCTCGACGAGCCGCTCGAACGGGACGTCCTGGTGCGCGTAGGCGGCAAGGTCGGTCTCCCGCACCCGTCCGACCAGCTCGCGGAACGACGGGTCCCCGGACGTGTCGGTGCGGAAGACGAGCATGTTGACGAACATGCCGACGAGGTCGTCGAGCGCCTCGTCGGTGCGGCCCGCGATCGGCGACCCGATCGGCACGTCCGTCCCGGCGCCGAGCTTGGTGAGCAGCGCGGCGAACGCGGCCTGAGCGACCATGAACGGGCTCGCGCCGGTGTCGCGTGCCAGGCCCAGCAGCGCCTTGTGGACGTCCGCGCCGAGACGGAAGCGGGCCGTCGCGCCCCGGTAGGACGCCTCCGCCGGACGCGGCCGGTCCGCCGGAAGCGGCAGTTCCTCCGGCAGCCCCGCCAGGGCGTCCCGCCAGTAGGCGATCTGCTTGGAGATCAGGCTGCCGGGGTCGTCCTCGGAGCCGAACAGCTCGCGCTGCCAGAGCGAGTAGTCGGCGTACTGGACCGGCAGCGGCGCCCACTGCGGCGCCTTCCCGACGGCGCGGGCCGCGTAGGCGGTGATGAGGTCGCGCGCGAGCGGCGCCAGCGACCAGCCGTCGCCGCCGATGTGGTGCATGAGCAGCAGCACGACGTGCTCCTGCGGCTCGACCCGGAACAGGTGGGTGCGCAGCGGCGGCTCGGCGGAGATGTCGAAGGCGTACCCGGCGGCCATGGCGAGCCGGGTCGGCAGCTCCGCCTCCGTCGTGCCGACGACCTCCAGCTCGGGGCGGGCCGCGGCCGGGTCCAGGATGAGCTGGCGCGGCACTCCCCCGCTGTCGGGCAGGACCGTGCGGAGCGTCTCGTGCCGTTCGACGACGTCGCCGACGGCGGCGCGGAGGGCGTCCACGTCGAGGGGACCGCGGACGCGCATCGCCAGCGGCATGTTGTAGGTGGCGGACGGTCCCTCGAACCGGTTGAGGAACCAGAGCCGCTGCTGCGCATGCGACGGCGGGATCACGCCGGGACGCTCGCGCGGCTCCAGTGCGGGACGGCCCGGCTCCCCGCCGGCGCCGCCGAGGAAAGCGGCAAGGCTCGCGGCGGTCGGGGCCTCGAACAGCGCCCGGACGGGCAGCTCGGTGTCCAGGACGCGGCGGATGCGGCTGACGACCCGCATCGCGATGAGCGAGTTGCCGCCGAGAGCGAAGAAGTCGTCGTCGGCGCCGACCCGGGCGGCGCCGAGCAGGTCGGCGAACACGGCGGCGACGGCCTCCTCCGTCTCCCCGGACGGGGCGCGGTAGGCGGTCGCCGGCGTGACCGCCGGCTCCGGTTTCGGCAGCGCCTTGACGTCGACCTTGCCGTTCGGGGTGAGGGGCATCTCGTCCAGGACGACGACGGCGGCGGGCACCATCGACTCGGGCAGGCTCTCCCGGATGTGGGCGCGCAGTTCCTCGGCGTCGAGCGTCTGCCCGGGCGCGGCGACCACATAGGCGACGAGCCGCTTCTCCACCGGCCCTTCGATCGCCTCGGCGACCGGCTCGGCGGCGGCGAGACCGGGCAGGTCGAGGCCCTCGACCGTGACGGCGGCCTTCGTGGCGACGACGCCTTCGAGGGTCCGCCGGTACCAGCGGGTGAGCCGCTCGGCGGTCTCCCGGTCGAACAGGTCGAGGGCGTATTCGAGGGTTCCGGTGAGGCCGCCCCGGCCGTCGCGGGCGTCCTCCAGCAGGAACTCCAGGTCGAACTTGGCGACCCCGGCGTCCACCGGCTCGACGGCGACGTTCAGGCCGGGCAGCTCGACGGACGCCTCGGGGTTGTTCTGCAGGGTCAGCATGACCTGGAACAGCGGGTGCCGGGCCAGGGACCGCGCCGGGTTCAGCACCTCGACGAGCCGCTCGAACGGGACGTCCTGGTGCGCGTACGCGGCGAGGTCGGTCTCGCGGACGCGGGCGAGCAGCTCGGCGAACGACGGGTCGCCGGACGTGTCGGTGCGCAGCACGAGCGTGTTGACGAAGACGCCGACGAGATCGTCCAGTGCCGCGTCGGTGCGGCCCGCGATGGGCGAGCCGATCGGCACGTCGGTCCCGCCGCCGAGGCGGGTGAGCAGGGCCGCGAGCGCGGCCTGCAGGACCATGAACACGCTGACCTGGTGGTCGCGGGCGAGCGCCGCGAGGCCGTCCGCGAGCTCCGCCGGGACCTCGAAGGAGACCTGCCCGCCCCGGTAGGACGCGCGGTCGGGGCGGCGCCGGTCGTGCGGCAGCCGGATCTGGTCGGGCAGCCCGGCGAGGGCGTCCTTCCAGTAGGCGATCTGGCGTGCGGCGAGGCTGCCCGGGTCGCTCTCGGAGCCCAGCAGCTCCCGCTGCCAGAGCGCGTAGTCGGCGTACTGGACGGCCAGTGGCGCCCAGTCGGGGGCGCGGTCGTCGCGGCGCGCCAGGTAGGCGGTGATGAGGTCGCGGGCGAGCGGCGCCAGCGACCAGCCGTCCCCGGCGATGTGGTGCAGGACGACCAGGAGAAGGTGCTCGTCCTCCGCCAGCTTGTACAGGTGGGCCCGGATCGGCAGCTCGTTCGCGAGGTCGAAGCCGCGCGTGGCGTCCATGAACAGGGCGCCGTGCACGTCGGCGGTCTCGCCGACCGTCAGATGCGGTTCGGCCTCCCCGGGGCCGAGGATCACCTGGTGCGGTTCGCCGTCGCCGTCGCCGAACAGCGTCCGCAGCGACTCGTGCCGGGCGACGACGTCGCGCAGCGCGTCGCGCATCGCGTCGTGGTCGATCGCGCCGGTCAGCCGCAGCGGGATCGGCACGTTGTAGGTCGCGGTGAGCCCTTCGAGCCGGTTCAGGAACCAGAGGCGTTCCTGCGCGTACGACACGGGCAGCGGGGCGGGACGTCCGGCGGGGCGCAGCGCCGGGCGTTCGGCGGCGGACGCGGAGGCGATGTGCCCGGCGAGGCCCGCCACGGTGGGGGCCTCGAACAGCGCGCGGACCGGCAGCTCCACGTTCAGGGCGGCGCGGGCGCGGGCCACGACGCGGGTCGCCTTCAGCGAGTCGCCGCCGTGGTCGAAGAACCCGTCGTCGATGCCGACCCGGTCCAGGCCGAGGACGTCGGCGAAGATCCCGCAGAGGATCTCCTCGCGGGCGTCGCGGGGGCCGCGGGCGGTGACGGACGCGGCGAAGTCCGGCTCCGGCAGCGCGGACCGGTCCAGTTTGCCGTTCGGGGTGAGCGGCATGGCGTCCAGCACGACGATCGCGGACGGCACCATGTAGGCGGGCAGCGTCCGGGCGACGAACGCGCGCAGTTCGCCCGGGTCGACGGCGCCGACGACGTAGCCGGCGAGGACGCTGTCGCCGACGGCGTCGCGGCGGGCGACGACGACGCTCTGCGCCACGGCCGGGTGCCCGGACAGCGCCGCCTCGATCTCGCCCAGTTCGATCCGGAACCCGCGGACCTTCACCTGGTGGTCGAGGCGGCCGAGGTACTCGATCTCCCCGGCGTGGTTCCAGCGGACCAGGTCGCCCGTCCGGTACATCCGCTCGCCCGGCCCGCCGAACGGGCACGCCACGAACCGGTCGGCGGTCAGGGCGGCGCGGCGCAGATACCCGCGCGCCAGCCCGTTCCCCGCCAGGTACAGCTCGCCCGGGACGCCGGCGGGGACGGGGTTGAGCCGTCCGTCCAGCACGTACAGGCGGGTGTTGGCCATCGGGCGGCCGATCGGGGCGATCCCTCCGGGGTTGCCGTCGTCGTACCAGCCGGTGACGAAGATCGTCGCCTCGGTGGGGCCGTAGATGTTGGAGATCCGCGCGTCCGGCAGCAGCGCGCGGGCGTCCCTGACCAGCTGGGGCGGCAGCGCCTCACCGCCGAACGCGATGTCGCCGACGTCGAGCCGCAGCCCGCCGCGCGCCAGCAGCACCGCCAGCGCGGAGGGCACGCCGCTGATCAGCGTCCCGGACCAGCCGCCGCGCTCGGCGATCTCCAGGAGGTCGCGCACGACCTCGATCTCGCCGCCGATCGTGAGCGGCACCAGCCACTCGAACAGCGACACGTCGAAGTTCAGCGACGTGGAGAACAGGACGCGGCGCATCCGGTCGGGGCCGTAGCCGGCCATCGACTCGGCGCAGAAGTCCATGACGTTCGCGTGGGAGATGACGACGCCCTTGGGGCGGCCCGTCGAACCCGACGTGTAGATGATGTACGCCGGGTTGGCGGGGTGCAGCGGCCGGACGCGCTCGGCGTCGGTGACGTCCGCACCGGAGCGGCCGTCGAGGGAGAGGGCGTCGAGTTCGACGCGGGGCGTCCCGCCGGGCAGGTCCGCGTCCCGGGTCGTGATCACGCAGGCGGGGGCGGCGTCCGCCAGCATGTAGGCGATGCGGTCGGGCGGGTACGCCAGGTCGATCGGCTGGTATCCGGCGCCCGTCTTCAGGACGGCCATCGCCGCGACGACGAGGTCGGCGTCGCGGGGCAGGGACAGGGCGACGAAGTCCTCCGGGCCGATGCCGCGCTCGATCAGGTACCGGGCGAGGCGGTTCGCGCGGTCGTTCAGCTCCGCGTAGGTGAGGCGGGTCCCGCCCGCGACGACCGCCGTCCGGTCCGGCGTCCTCGCGGCCTGGGCCTCGAACAGGTCCGGGACGACGCCGGGCGCGACGGGCAGGGCCGTGTCGTTCCACTCCTCCAGCACGCGGACCCGCTCGGCGTCGCCCAGCAGGTCCACTTCGTGGAGCGGCGTGGACGGGTCGGCGTCGCCCAGGGCGCGCAGGAACCGGACGTAGCGATCGAGGTGCGTGGAGACCTGGTCCTCCGTGTAGAGGTCGGGGTGCGCCTCGAAGTCGACGCGCATGCCGGCGCCGTCGGAGTTGTCGTAGATGTTGATCGACAGGTCGTCGATCGGACCGGTAGTGAGGGCGTGCGTCCTCGCCGGCAGGCCCGCGAAGTCCAGCCGGTAGTCGAACGCCATGATGTTGATGACCGGCCCGTACAGCCGGTGGCGCTCGCCGAGGAGCTTCAGGTCGCGCAGCAGGTCGTCGCGCCGGTACCGCTGGTGGCGCAGCGCCCGCGCGCTCGCCCGGGTCGCCGACCGGACCAGTTCCTCCACGGTCATGTCCGGCGCGACGTGCACGCGCAGCGGCAGGACCGTCGACATCATCGCGGGGGTCTCGCGTGCGGTCTCCGTGGTGCGGCAGGCCGCCGCGAGCCCGAGGACGACGTCCTCGGTGCCGGTCATCCGCGCCACGTACGCGGCGGTCGCGGCGATCGCCAGCCCCGGCGCGGCGGTGCGCAGCCGGCGGGCGCCGGCCCCGAGCGCGGCGGCCTCGTCGGCCGGGATGACGGTGATGCGGCTCAGGTAGCCGGCGGTCGGCTCGGCCATCTCGTCGGCCAGCGACACGGCGACGGGCTTGTCGGCGAACCGCTCCGTCCAGTACGCGCGGTCCCGCTCGAACTTCTCCGACGCGCGGTAGTCCTCCTCCTCCGCGAGGAGGCCCCGGAAGTCGCCCAGCTCGCCCGGCTCGTACTCGCCGCCGTTCGCCAGCACGGTGTAGACCTCGGCGGCGCGGCGGCTGACCAGCAGGCCGGCGTAGCCGTCCAGGGTCACGTGGTGGGCGTGCACGAACCACCGGTGCAGGTCGGGGGCCAGCCGCAGCAGCGCGGTACGGAACAGCCGCTCGCCGTCCAGCGGCAGCGGCTCGGCCATCCGCTCGTTCATCCACGCCCGCGCGGCGGCGTCCGGGTCGGGCTCGCCGGACAGGTCGACGAGGGGGATCGACACGGTCGCGTCCGGGTCGAGAATCTGGTGCGGAACGCCGTCCACTTCGACCAGCCGCGCGTTCTGGGCGAGGGCCTCGTGCGCGGCGATACGCGCCACCCGGTCGAACAGCTCGTGGTCGACCGGTCCCTCGATCTCGATGTACTGCGCGATGTGGATCGGCGTTTCGGGTGCCAACTGCTGCGCGTACCAGACGCTCCGCTGAGCGGCAGAAAGAGGAACGTACTCGGTGGACATCAAGCGGCACTTTCCCGGTCGAAGGGGGTTTGCTTTACGCCCGGCATCGGGACCGGCTCGGCGCCGGCGGGCAGAAAATCAAAGAGAATGACCACAGAAATCGGGCTGTTTCCCCGTCCCCTTTCACCCCGAGTCCCTTCCGGAACCGCGATCGGCCGCATGAATGCGGGACCCAACGCCCTGTGGTCCGGCCAATACAGAGCGCCGCCACGTTCCGTCCTCGCCCGGGACCGCCCTGGACCATGCACTACTCAGGAGTAGCGGAGCCACAGTCAACCAGCCTGTCACATGCCTCGCAATCCCCTCAAAAGTAGAACTTGACCCGTCCTATTGCTAACAGGAGTGACAAAACCGCCGATGAGGCACCACCACCCGGCGTGGTGCGACGCTCACCGCGTGACAAAAGTTCACAACACATTCGACCTGATGCGGCTACACAGCGTGACAAATTACCCGGACGGGTAATCGTGCACGACGACCGCGGCGGCCCCCACCGACGGATGCCGCTGCAGCACCGCCTCGATCTCGCCCAGCTCCATCCGCACCCCGGCGATCTTGACCTGCCGGTCGACCCGTCCCAGGTACTGCAGGGTGGGGCGGTCCTCGCCGCCCGCGCCCGCCGGCAGCAGCCGCACCGCGTCGCCCGTCCGGTAGAGGCGGCCCGTCGGGGAGTCGCCGAACGGGTCGCGGTAGAACGCCTCGCGGGTCCGCTCCTCGTCTCCCAGATAGCCGCGCCCGACGACCGCGCCCCCGACGAACAGCTCGCCGGTCTCGCCGGCGTCGCACGCCGCCCACGTCCCGTCGTCCTCTTCCCGCAGCACGTACAGCCGCGCGTTCACGACCGGCGTTCCGATCGGCAGCCGGAGAAGCCGCAGGTCACCGGCGGTCACGTTGTGGTGGGTGACGTCGTCGGAGCATTCGGTCGGGCCGTAGGCGTTCAGCAGGCGCGCATGCGGCATCGCCTCCAGCCAGCGCCGCGACAGCTCGGCGGGCAGCTCCTCACCGGTCGCGATCATCCAGCGCAGCCCCTGCAGAGGCCGCTGCCGGGAGGTCTGCGGGGTCGTCCCCCCGGGATGACGGGGCTCCGGGGTCAGGTCGTCCAGGAGGTGCCTGACCATGGTCGGGACGAGTTCGACGATCGTGATGCCCCGCTCGTCCACGGCCTGCGCGAACGCGACCGGATCGTGCCCGGTCTCGTCGCCGACGACGTCCACCCGGCCGCCGAGCAGCAGCGGGCACAGCATCTGCCAGACGGAGATGTCGAAGCCGAGGGGGGCCGTGAACGCCACGACGTCCGCGCCGGTCAGCCCCATGTCGGCGATCTTGGCCCAGAGGTGGTTGACCATGCCCCGGTGCTCGACGACCGCGCCCTTGGGCCGGCCCGTCGAACCCGAGGTGAACAGCACGTACCGGGGCTGGTCGAGAGTGTTCAGTCGCGGTTCACCGGTCCAGGGCGCGAGGCCGTCCGCCGCGGCGGCCCGCAGCACCCGGCAGCCGGCGGCCGCCGCCCCCTCCGCCAGCGCGCCGGCGTCATCCGCCATGACCAGCACGGACGCGCCCGCCTGGACGAGGACGTCGCGGACGCGCCCGGCGGGCCACGACTCGTCGGCCGGCACGTAGAGAGCGCCGACCAGCTCGATCGCGAGGAACGCGGCGATGACGCCTGCCGAGCGCGGCCCCCCGACGCCGACGACCGTGCCGGGCTCGACGCCCTCGTCCTCCAGCAGTGCCGCCAGCCTGCGGGCCTCGGCGGCCAGTTCGGCGTAGGACACCGTACGCGTCCCGTCGGTGACGGCGGGACGGTCCCATTCGGCGGCGAACCGCTCCACCCGCGTGATCACGGGGTCGGCGACGTCGACGTCCTCCTCGCGGAGCATCCCGTGCCGGACGGCCAGCTCCCTGGCCCGCCGGACCTGTGCCTCGGGCACGTCCAGGGCGGGCAGCCCGGCCAGGGGGAGCAGCCGGTCCGCGGCGGGTCCGCGAGCATTCATCATTACTCTCCGTGATGTAGAACTTCTCCACCGTCATCAGCAAAACAAGCGGAGGGCATAGCATATCCGTGGTACGACAGAAGCATCTCGCATTCGTCGCTACCCGTCGGTAAGTAGGGGGTTGCGTGAAGAAGATGCAGGCCGGTACGGTGATGCCTCGCCAAGGCCGGGCGCGGGCACGCGGTGGACATCGGGGAAGATGAGGGAATTGCTTCTTCATTTGAGGGTGACAGTGTGCCGATAATCACCTCGCCGCAGGATTTCAATGTCGACGACCTTTACGTCGATCTGCGGCACGTCATTGACCGTCCGCTCTACCTCAAATGTGAGGGCTTCAATTTCGCGGGTTCGGTCAAACTGAAGGCCGCCGCCGCGATGGTGGAGGCGGCCGAGGCGGAGGGCGCGCTCACCGAGAACTCGATCATCGTCGAGTCGTCGTCCGGCAACCTCGGCATCGCGCTCAGCCTCATCGCGGCGAGCCGCGGGCTGAAGTTCGTGTGCGTCACCGACCCGCGCTGCAACCCCGCGTCCATGCGGGTCATGCGGGCGCTCGGCGCCGAGGTCCGGGTCGTGTCCGGCAGGGACGCCAACGGCGGCTATCTCGGCGGCCGCATCGCCTACGTCCGGGAGCTGTGCGAGTCCGGCCGCGAGTACGTGTGGCTCAACCAGTACGCCAACCGCAACAACTGGCTCGCCCACTACCGCGGGACCGCTCCATCCATCGACCGGGAGTTCCCCGACCTGGAGGTTCTCTTCGTCGGCGCGGGCACGACCGGCACCCTGATGGGCTGCGCCCGCTACTTCCGCGAGCGGAACCGCCCCGTCACGATCGTCGCGGTCGACGCGGTCGGCTCCGTCACGTTCGGCGGCATCCCCGAACGCCGCATGGTGCCCGGCCTCGGCACCAGCAGCAGGCCCGCCCTCGTGGACGAGTCGTTCATCGACGACGTCGTGCACGTCGCCGAGCCCGACACGATCCGCACCGTGCACGCCCTGTCGTCGCGCGGGTTCCTGTTCGGCGGCTCCACCGGCACCGTCGTGTCCGGCGCGTCCCGCTGGCTGGAGGCCAAGTACCCCGGCGAGGACCCTGTCGCGGTGGCCATCGCACCCGACCTCGGCGAGCGCTACCTGGACTCCATCTACGAGGAGAGCTGGCTGCGCGAAAACTTCGGCGACGAGCTGCCCGATATCCTCGACGCCTGATCACTCGGATAGGACACGGAGCACTTTTCATGACGCAGGCCCCCTCATTCGCCGTGATCTCCGGCGCCCAGGTCCACGACGCGGTCGCCGGGCGCGAGAAGCAGGTCACCGGGATGGTCGAGGCCGCCTACCGGCTGCACGGCGAGGGCCGGACCGTCAACCCCGACTCCTACTTCCTCCGGTTCCCCGACCGCCCGTCCGACCGGATCATCGCCCTGCCGGCCTCCGTCCAGGGCGACGTCGGCGTGCACGGCATCAAGTGGATCTCCAGCTTCCCCGGCAACGTCGCGAACGGCATCCCCCGCGCGTCCGCCGTGCTGATCCTCAACGACGCCGAGACCGGGTACCCGTTCGCGTGCCTGGAGAGCTCCATCATCAGCGCCGCCCGCACCGCCGCGTCCGCCGCCCTCGCCGCCGCCGCCCTCGCCGACGCGCGCGGCGACCGGCCCCGCCGCGTCGGCTTCATCGGCGTCGGCCTCATCGCCCGCTACATCCACACGTACCTGGCGGGCAACGGCTTCACGTTCGACGCACTCGGTATCCACGACCTGTCGGCGGAGCACGCCGACGGCTTCAAGGGCTACCTGGAACGCACCGAGAAGGGCGACATCACGATCCACGACACGGCCGAGTCGCTGATCCGCTCCTCGGACCTGGTCGTCTTCGCCACCGTCGCCGGCGAACCCCACGTCACCGACCCGGCCTGGTTCGCGCACAACCCGCTCGTCCTGCACATCTCCCTGCGCGACCTCTCCCCCGAGATCATCCTGTCGTCCTGCAACATCGTGGACGACGTCGAGCACTGCATGAAGGCCGACACGTCGCCGCACCTGGCCGAGCAGCAGGTCGGCAACCGCGACTTCGTCGACGGCACCCTCTACGACGTCCTCACCGGAAAGACGACCCCGCCCGCCGGCAAGCCGGTCGTCTTCTCACCCTTCGGCCTGGGCGTCCTGGACCTGGCCGTGGCGAGCTACGTCTACAACCGCCTCGACGAATCCGGCGCCCTGCACACCGTCCCCGGCTTCTTCCACGACCTCAGCCGCTACGGCTGACGGCGGCCGGACCGCCCGAGCGGCGATCCGGGCCCGGACCTCTGCGGAGCCCGGGCCCGGGATCGTTTCCCGTCAGTAGTGCGGGTTGTTGGTGTGCGGGATCTCGATGCTGATCGGCAGGTCCCCGCCGGACAGGACGAGCAGGGCCGCCAGGCGGAGGATCTCGTCGAAGGCCCAATAGGCCTTCTGCAGGGCGCCCGGCGCGTCCTCGAGCGAGAGCAGGCCTTCGCGGACGGCGATGAAGGGCTCCCAGGCGACCGCGAAGACCTCGTCCCAGAACGGTTCCCGGGGGATCTTCAGCCATTCGGCGATCTCGTCACCGAGGACGTAGCGGGTGAGTGCGCCGAGGATGGGCTTGGTGACGTACTTGAGGGGGCCGCCCGGGACGATCGTGGCCAGGTTGAGCAGCATGTCGGCCAGCTTGACGCCCTCGGGCGTCGGCGCCAGGATCGGCGTCAGGACCTGCGCGGCCTGCGAGTCGGCTTCGGCCCAGGAGTTGGGGATGTACTCGTCCTTGATGCCGAGCATGTGCGCGCACAGCTGCCACGAGTGCAGGAACGCCTCGGACTCGCCGGCCGGGATCGGCACCTTCCACTTCCGCAGGTTCTGCATGACGGTCGTGGGCAGGCTGTGCCAGGTGACCATCATGTCCGCCTGGCTGATCGGGATCTTCTCGTCGGCGACCTTCGACCAGTACGGGGACTGCGGAAGCAGGTGACGCACCCCCGCGTGCGCCAGCCGGGTCTTGACGCACGTGACGATCATCTCGCCGCGGTCCTTGTAGGCGTTCGACGTGCCGATGTCGTACCCGAGCTTGGCGGTCTTGGTGATGCGGTCCCGCATGTCCGCGCCGCCCTTGGAGTAGTAGACCGCGCGCGCCTCCTTCGGGATGACCGTGCTCATCATGCCGCTGGCGAAGCCGTAGGTGACGCCGAGGTAGAGCCCGCGCTTCTCGTTGAAGTCCACCGCGGTCTCGAGTTTGTCCTCGTCGGCCCATGACGGCATCTCGCGGGCCTTCTCGATGAACGTCCGCAGTTCGCGGGGCAGCAGGAGCGGCAGGAACTGGCCGTTCTTGGTCCATTGGCGCATCTGCATGTTGACGAAGTCCACGTGGCCGCTGTCGATCAGGTCGGCGACGAGTTCGTCGGCCTCCGGATCCCACACCCCGCGGGGGTCGGCGCCTGGCCCCGCGCCCGCGATCGAGCCCTGGGGCGACCACGTCCAGAGTGCGGACGCCTGCGCGGGCGTGGCGGCGCCCAGCGCGCCCGCCACGCCCAGCGTCCCGCCTGTGACCAGCACGTTCCGCCTGCTGGGTCTCTCCATACCTTCGCTCCTTCTCGGGCCGAGCGCGCCAGACTGATATGGTGATACGCAACTTGCATCTGCGTATCATTGACATGCCAGTAATGACAGCACACCGTGTCGGCCATCACAAGGCCTAGAGTGTTGGTGATTTGAGGCGGAATCAGCCTCCTCGGGAGGAGAACGTGGAACCTGCACCGTCCGCACTCATGGCGACATCGAGCCAGGAGTCGTTGCTCGAACGCGCTTACACCGACGCCGTCGACCATGTCGGCGACGCCGACGAGTCCCGTGTGCGCATACTCGATGCGGCCCATGAGCAGTTCTGCCGGATGGGCATCCAGCGCTCCACCATGGAGGACGTGGCCCGGCGCGCCGGGGTTTCGCGCATCACGGTCTACCGGCGGTTCGCCACCAAGGACGCGCTGGTGGAGCAGGTCGTGCTGCGGGAGTACCGCCGGTACTTCGACCGGTTCCTCATCGACATCCAGCGGGCCGAGACCGTCGCCGACCGGGTCGTGCTGGGCTTCGTGAGCTCGTTGCGCGCCATCCAGCGCAACCCGCTGATCGGCGGCATGATCGCGGCGGAACCGGACCTGCTCGTCTCCTCCATGATCAACGACGGCGGCCGGACCGTGGCCACCGTGCGGCAGTTCGTCGCAGGCCAGCTCCGCCGCGAGCAACGCGCCGGCAACGTGCCGGACGACCTGGACATCGACATGGTGGCCGAGATGATGGTCCGCGTCTCCGCCTCGTTCCTGGCGATCCCCAGCCGGCTCATCGACCTGGACGACGACGAGCAGTTGGCCGGTGTGGCCCGGCGGTTCCTCGTACCTCTGCTGGCATCACCCCGGGACGACGGGCGATAGCCGTTCGCCCGGTCAGGACCCCTCGTTCTCGTCCTTCAGGCGCTCGGGGAACCGACCCGCAGGATGGGCCGGTCACCACCGGCCCGCTGTCAGGCGAACTCGGAGGTGTCCAGGTCGATTTCGAACGGCTTCGGCAGTGGAAGCGTCTTCCCGAACGGCACCTGATCCGTGTGCCCGTAGTCCTTGCCATCCGGCCCGCTGAACAGCACCGTCCTGCCCTCCTCCCGGTCCACCAGCAGGTAGAAGGGGATTCCCGCTCTCGCGTACCCGGTGCGCTTGGCCTGGCGATCCCGCGTCGGCCGGGAGGACGTCACCTCGACGACCATGATGATGCCGTCATCCTCGACGGGCATCCATGTGGGCGCACCGTGGAACGGGTCCGCCTCGATGGCGACGAATGTGATATCCGGAATCACCCGATTGTCTGGATGTCCATCCAAGCCCGGCACCTTGAGGCCCTTGTTGCAGGCGCATTCGAACTCGGTGGCGCTGTACCGGATGACCTGGCGGATGATCTTGCCGATGCACCGCTCATGGTCGCCTAGCGGGGGTGGGGTCACGACGATCTCTCCGTCGATCAGTTCGGCTCGGAAGCCCTCGGGGGTCTCAAGGGCGAGGAAACCGTCCAGGAGAACGTCGTCTCCCTGCGTCAGAGGCTCATCAACCATCACAGTCATGCCCTGCTCCTTCCCTCGCGAGCGAGCGTACAAGCAGAGCGCCACCCTTCGCATACAGATCGTAATCACAGGGCCTTGCGAACTCAGCCTACGAGCTGAAGCCCCGTGTCGGACAGATAGAAGGTCCGGGGAACGGGCACGTGTCGTCTATGGACGAGCGAGAGTTCAGGCGCGGGGACGTTCAGGAGCTGACGGACTTCGAGCTGACCGTGTACGAGACCGTGGCGACGATCGACAAGGGCGGCGGGGCGGCGGACTTCGACACGATCGAGGAGCTCGTCGGCGCACCGGAGGAGGACCTCTGGGCGGCGCTCGGGCACCTGGTGTCGATCAACCATCTGCACTCCACCAGCCGGGGGTACGCGCTCGGCCCGCACGACTGGGCACCCTGACCCGTCCCGGTGGATGGGAACGCCGGCCGGCCCGGCGGCGCGCGTGCGGCACGATGACCGGGCAAGCGTGAGCACGTGTGGGAGGCCGCCGGAATGCAGCTCGTCGTCACCGAGGAACAGCGGGAGCTGAGGGACGCGCTGCGGCGCTTCTTCGCCGACCGGTCGCCTTCCGCCGAGGTGCGGCGGCTGATGGAGACGGCCGAAGGCCACGACCCCGGGGTGTGGGCGCAGATGGCCGGGCAGCTCGGGTTGCAGGGTCTCGCGATCGGTGAGGAGCACGGCGGCGCCGGGTTCGGGGTGCGGGAGCTGGCCGTCGTGTTCGAGGAGATGGGGCGGGCCGTGGTCTGCGCTCCGTTCCTCGCCACGATCACGGCCGCGGCCGCCCTGGAGGCCGGGGAGGGCGGTCATGATCTCCTGGCCGGGATCGCGGACGGGTCGACGATCGCGACGCTGGCGGTGGCCGAAGAGGACGGGCGCTGGGACCTCGGAGCGGTCGGGGCGACGTTCGAGGACGGGGTGCTGCGCGGCACCAAGGACTTCGTCCTGGACGGGCATGTCGCCGATCTGGTTCTCGTCGCGGCCAAGGGCGCGGACGGTGTGGGGTTGTACGCCGTGGAGGACGTCGCGGGGCTCGTCCGGACGGTGCTGCCCACGCTCGACCAGACGCGGAAGCTGGCGCGGATCGAGTTCGACGGCGTCCCGGCCCGGAGGGTGGGCGGGGAGGGCGCCATCCTGCGAGCCCTTGACGTGGCGGCGGTGGCGCTGGCCGCGGAGCAGCTCGGCGGGGCGCAGAAGACCCTCGACATGACGGTCGAGTACGCGAAGGTGCGGCACCAGTTCGGGCGGCCGATCGGGTCGTTCCAGGCGATCAAGCACCGGTGCGCGGACATGTTCGTGCTGGTGGAGTCGGCGCGGTCGGCGGTGCTGAACGCGGCGGCCGCGGCGGACGAGAGCCCGGAGGAACTGCCGGCCGCGGCGGCGCTGGCCAAGGCGTACTGCTCGGATGCCTTCTTCCACACGGCGGGCGAGGCGATCCAGTTGCACGGCGGTATCGGGTTCACGTGGGAGCACGACGCGCACCTGTACTTCAAGCGGGCGCAGGGGTCCCGGCAGTTGTTCGGGGCGCCGGAGCGTCATCGTGAGCGGCTCGCCGTGCTGGCCGGCCTCACGGATGCAGCCGAAGCCCCTTGAAGACCTTGTCCACGCCGTTCTTCGGGCCGTGGACGGAGAACCCGACGAGCGGCATCTCGTCGGCGGTGACGGCGCGGACGGTCTCGCGGTTCGCCTCGTCGTGGCCGGTTTTGAACATGTCCTCGATGTAGACCGCGATGTCCATCTCGCGTGCGAGGGCGCGTTCGTGGGCTTTGCGGATCGTCTCGGCGTCGGCCTCGTAGATCAGGACGGGCTGCCGGAACATCGCCAGGTAGGTGTTGCCGGACGCGTCCTCGTACGGTTCGCCGATGACGCCGGGGAAGGCGCCGGCGACGGCGCTCGCGAGGAACGCGGTGACGTTGAGCCGCTGCCATGCGGCCAGGTCGTCCCGGACCACGACCCCGATCTTGGTGTCGAAACGCATGTCGTCCAGGGTGCCTCGGCTGCGGGGACACTGTCTTGAACGCTCGTGCGCCAGACTGGGACGCGTGGAGTGGAGCAGGTACTGGCGGTCGCCCGACCGTCCCCTGGAGGCGATGCACGCCCATTTCGAGCGGCACGTGTATCACCGGCACAGCCACGAGACGTTCTCGTTCGGCGTGACCGAGGACGGGTATCAGGCGTTCCGCTGCCGGGGCGGCGCCCACACGAGCGCGGCCGGGATGGTCATCGCGTTCAATCCGGATGATCCGCACGATGGGCACGCCGCCGACGAGCTGGGGTTCACCTACCGGATCGTGCATATCGGGCCGGAGCTGGTGTCCGGGGTGCTGGCCGACATCACCGACCGTCCCGCCGCGCTGCCCTTGTTCGGGTCGCCGGTCGTGGCCGATCCCGTTCTGGCGCGGAATCTGCGCGGCCTGCACGCGGCGCTGCTCGGCGGCGCCCCGGCGCTGCGGCGGGACGAGCTGCTCACCGCGACGGTCGGGGCGATGGTCGACCGGGCGGCGACGCGGCGGTTGCGCGTCTCGTCCGCGAACGGCGCCGTCGAGCGGGCGCGGCGGCGGCTCGAGGAGTCGTTCCTGGACGACGTGGGCGCCGACGAGCTGGCGGAGGCGGCGGGATGCAGCCGCTTCGCGCTGTACCGGGCGTTCCGGCGGATCCACGGGATGGCGCCGAGCGACTACCAGCGTCAGCTGCGGCTGCGCGCGGCTCGCCGGCTGCTGGCGCGCGGGGACGCGATCGGGGAGGTCGCGGCGGCGGCGGGGTTCGCCGACCAGAGCCATCTGACGCGCTGGTTCGTCCGCTGCTACGGGATGACGCCCGGTCGTTTCCGCGGCGCTTCTTCCGATTGAGGAAGAATGCCGCCCATGAGACGGGCGAGCGGGGCGATGTTCGGGTCGGCGTACGGGGACTCCCTGGGCGCGCCGACCGAGTTCCTCACGATGCAGCAGATCCACCGGCGTTTCGGCGAGCACGGGCCGACGCAGCTCAACGGTGATCCGGCGCGGGTCACCGACGACACGCAGATGGCGATCGCGGTCGGCCTCGCCCTCCTGGACGCACTGGAGAACCCGCCGTTCACCCCCGATCTGATCACGCCGATGTGGCGGCGGCGGTTCGTCGACTGGCTCGACAGCCCCGACAACGACCGGGCCCCCGGCCATACGTGCCTGCGGGCGTGCCGGGGCCTGGCCGCCGGGAAGCCGTGGGTGGAGGCCACCGTGGCGGGTTCCAAGGGCTGCGGCGCCAACATGCGCGTCGCGCCGGTCGGTCTCGCGCCCGGGCTCTCCGATGAGACCAGGGCGGGCGCATCGCAGCTTCAGGCCGCGCTCACGCACGGGCATCCGACGGGTCTGGCGGCCAGTGAGCTGACCGCGTTCGCCGTCCGGTGGCTGGCCGGCGGGATGAACCCGTCCGACCTGCCCGCCGCGCTCCGCGCCCGCTGCCACGACCAGCGCACCGCCTACCACGAGCGCTGGCTCGGCACCCTCTGGCAGCAGCCGGGCATGGACTCCCCGGAGGCGTTCATCGCCCGCGGGTGGGACGAGTGCCTGGCCGTCCTCGACCGGCTGGACGAGGCCCTCGCGCGCGGCGACCGCGCGTCCGACCCCTGCGAGATCACCGGGGAGGGCTGGATCGCCGAAGAGGCCCTGGCGACCGGGCTGCTGTGCTTCCTGCTCTTCCCCGAGGAGCCGGTCGGGGCGATCTGGCGCGGTGCGGCGAGCTCCGGCGACTCCGACTCGATCGCCTGCCTGGCGGGGGCGTTCGCGGGCGCGCACCTCGGCATGGACGCCTGGCCGGACGAGTGGTCCGCGCGCATCGAGTACGCGGGTGACCTCGCGCGGATCGGTGGGGCCTGGGACCGGCCTTAGGACGCCGACCAGCCGGTCCACGCGTCGATCGTGATGGCGATGACGGGGCCCTCGGGCGGGCGGTCGCGGTACTGGGCGTAGCGGCCGGCGAGGAGCCGGACGGGCTCGGCCATCCCCTCCGGCTCCCCGACGATGCTCGCGTGGCCGTCCACGCGGACCCACCAGAGCCGGTCCCAGTCGTCCTCGTAGTGGTCGGCCAGCAGCGCGACGTGGGGGTTGGCGCGGATGTCGGCCAGCCGCCGCAGGTCGCGGGTGCTCTTCGGCTTGTGGTCGACGGCCGTGTAGACGGCTCCCCGGTGGACGGCGAACGTCACCGGGACGAGATGCGGCCGCCCGTCCTCGCCGACGGTCGCCAGGCGCACGACGGGAACTGTCGTCAGCAGCCGGCGCGCGTCGTCCGGGGAAAGCTTCGGCACCCCTTCAGCCTGTCATGCCGCCGCCCGCGCGTCAGTCCTCGAAGTCCGGGGGGCGGTTCTGCTTGCGGGCCTTGATGGCCTCTTCGAAGTTGTGGGTGGTGAGGCGGACGTAGAGCTGCGCCAGTCCCTCCTGGCCCATGTGGGCGTCGAGGCTCGCGGCGTCCAGGCTCGACCACAGCATCCGCTTCGTCAGCTCGGTGCCGGGGCGGCTGAACCCCGCGATCCGCTCGGCCAGCTCATAGCAGGAGTCGAGCAGCTTGTCGGACGGGACGACGCGGGAGAGCAGGCCGACGCGTTCGGCCTCGGTGGCGTCCACGTCGCGTCCGGACAGCATCATCTCGAAGGCGCGGGACGCGCCGATCGCGCGGGGCAGCAGGTAGCTGAGGCCGAGTTCGCTGGCGGTGAGGCCGTTGTTGATGCCGGCGGCGCGGAACAGGGCGGTGTCGGCGCCGAGCCTGATGTCGGCCGCCAGGGACAGGCAGAGCCCGCCGCCGATCGCCGGGCCGTTGACCGCCGCGATGACCGGCTGGTGGACGCGGCGCATCGCGCGGATCACGTCGTCGAGCAGTTCCATCGAGCGGAGCGCGATGGTGGGGAGCGTGAGCCCGTCGATGCCGGGGATGTCTCCCGGGTTCTCCAGGTCGGCGCCGGAGCAGAAGCCGCGCCCCGCGCCGGTGATGACGACGACGCGGGTGTCGTTGTCGCGGCTGACCTCTTCCAGCGCCTCCCGGAACGGGACCATGACGTCGAAGGCCATCGCGTTCATGCGTTCGGGCCGGTTGAGCGTGATGAGGGTGATGTGCGGGCGCGGCTTGTCGATCAGGACGAAGGGCAAAGCGGACCTCCCACGCGGTGACCTAGCAAGCGTTAGGTTACACGCGGGGGAACTCGGGGGGCGTGAGGCCGCGCTCGACGACCGCCGCCAGTTCCCCGTCCGTCAGGACGCGCGGCTCGCCGATCATCCTGGCCCGCACGTAGACGCCGCAGAGCCACTCCAGGAGGCGCGCGTTCTCGAACGCCTCGTCCAGGTCGCGGCCGATCGTGACGCCGCCGTGGTTGGCCATCAGCGCGGCGCGCTTCCCTCCGGCCATGGCGGTCCGGACGTTGTCCGCGAGTTCGGGCGTCCCGTAGGTGGCGTACTCGGCGACCTTGACCACGCCGCCCAGCAGGAGGGTGTTGTAGTGGATCGGCGGCAGCTCCGGCATGGTCGTCGCCACGACGGCGCCGTAGGTGGAGTGGGTGTGGACGATGGCCGCGGCCGGGGTCGCCTCGTACAGGGCCAGGTGCATGGGGGTCTCGGACGACGGCGCCCGCTCCCCCTCGACCAGCCGGGCCGACATGTTCACGACCGGGCAGTCGGCGGGCTCCATCCGGTCGAGCATCATCCCGCCCGGAGTGACCGCGACCAGATCGCCCGACCGGACGCTGATGTTCCCGGACGCGCCGGTGACCAGGCCGGTCTCGGCGAGGCGGCGGCCGGCCGCGCACAGTTGGTCCCGCTCGTCCCTCAGCAACATGCGAATACCTCTCACCTTTTCGGGTCCGTACCCCGTACGCTACGACCCTGACGATCTTCAAGGGGTGTGGTCATGGCGGTTGTAACACTGGGTGCGCACATCCTGGACGTGCTCGCGCGGCCCGTCGAAGGCATCCCCGGCGGGCAGGACACCGTCGTCGTGGACGAGATCAGGGTGACCGCCGCGGGCGCGGCCGCCGGGACCGCGGTCGCCCTCGCCAGGCTCGGCAACGACGTCGTCTCGGTCGGCGCGATCGGGGACGACGACCTCGGCGACCTGCTGATGACGATCATGACGCGGAACGGCGTGGACGTGCGCGGGCTCGTCCGGCGCACCGCCGACCAGACGAGCGCGTCGATCCTGCCGATCCGGCCGGACGGCGGGCGGCCGAGCTTCCACGTCCCGGGCGCCAACCTGACCCTCACCGCCGGCGCGGTCGGCCCCGGCCTGCTCGCCGCGGCGAGCATCGTGCACCTCGGCGGGCCGGACGTCACCTTCGGCCTCAACGATCCCGCGTTCTTCGAGACGCTCGCCGCCGCGCGGGAGACCGGCACCGTGGTGACGATGGACCCGCTGTCCAACATGCCCGACCTCCTCGCCGGCGCCGGCGCGTTCCTGCCGTACGTCGACCACTTCCTCCCCAACGAGGAGCAGGCCGCGGCGATGACCGGCGAGAACGACCCGGAGAAGGCCGCCAAGGCGCTGCTGTCCCGGGGGCCGGAGACGGTGATCATCACCCTCGGCGGGGACGGCAGCCTCGTCGCCACCGCCGACGGCGTGCACCGGCTGCCCGCCCTGCCCGTCGAGGTCGCCGACACCACCGGCTGCGGCGACGCCTACTGCGCCGGGTTCATCACCGGGCTCGTGCGGGGACGCGACGTCCTGGAGTCGGCGCGCTGGGGCACGGCCGCGGCGGCGACCGTCGCCCAGGGGCTCGGCTCCGACGCATGCCTCACCGACCTGGACGCGGTCCTCGCACTGCTGAGATGAGTCAGATCTTCTGCGCCTGGCCCTCCCAGTACGGGTCGCGCAGAAGGCGCTTGTAGAGCTTGCCGGTCGGCGTCCTCGGCATCGCGTCGACGAAGTCGACCGAACGCGGCGCCTTGTAACCGGCGAGCGCGGTGCGGACGTGCTCGATCAGCTCGTCCGCGAGGGCGCCGGACGGCTCGGCGCCGTCGGCGAGTTCGACGGCGGCCTTCACCTGCTCGCCGAACTCCTCGTCCGGCACGCCGAACACGGCGACGTCCCGGACGGACGGATGGGTGATCAGGACGCCCTCGATCTCCGCCGGATAGATGTTCACCCCGCCACTGATGATCATGTCGATGACGCGGTCGGACAGGAACAGGTAGCCGTCGTCGTCGAGGTAGCCGACGTCGCCGGTGGTGAACAGGCGGTCCCCGCGGTGCATCGAGCGGGTCTTGTCCTCGTCGCCCCAGTACTCGACGTCGTCGCCGCTGGTGTAGCGGAAGAAGATCTGGCCGGGTTCCCCCGGCGCGGCGGGCTCGCCGTCCTCGCGCAGGATGTGGACCTCCGTCGTCGGCAGCGGACGGCCGACGCTGCCGGGCTTGTCCAGCCACTCCGGCGCGGTGATGACGCTGTTCACCGCCGCCTCCGTGGAGCCGTAGTACTCGTGGACGATCGGGCCGAACCAGTCGATCATCTGCCGCTTGACATCCGGCGAGCAGGGCGCGGCGCCGTGCCACACGACCGAGAGGCTGTGGCCGGCGAACGACGCGCGGGTCTCCTCGTCCAGCCGCAGCAGCCGGACGAACTGCGTCGGCACCAGGTGAACGTTCGTGATGGCGTGGTCGTCGATCAGCCGGAGCGTCTCGGCCGGGTCGAAGGCGCGCCGCATCACCACCGGCCGCCCCACGAGCATGAACACGTAGGACCACAGCCACTGCGCCGAGTGGTAGACGGGCCCGACGAGCAGCGACCGCCCGTTCGCGGGGATCTGCAGGACGTCGGCGAACACGTCCCCCAGGAGCGTGGCCGTCTCGATCGGGGCGCCCGCGCCGAGCTGCTTGCGTCGCACGCCCTTCGGCCGCCCGGTGGTGCCCGAGGTGTAGAACATCGGGAACCCCATCACCGGGTCGGCGATCTCCTCCTGCGCGCCGCCCGCGAGGAACTCCTCGTACGGGGTGAAGCCCGCGATCCCGTCGCCGAACGCGACGCGGGCGTCCAGGCCGAGCCCCTCGGACGCCTCGCGTGCGATGTCGCCGAAGACGTCCTCGGAGAACAGCGCCCGCGCGCCCGCGTCCTCCAGGACGTAGCGCAGCTCGTCGGCCGTCCAGTGCCAGTTGACCATGACATGGCGGAGCCCGATGTGGCCCGCGGCGCACATCAGCTCGAAGTACTCGCGCCGGTTGCCGGAGTGGATGGCGATCGCGTCGCCGGTCGCCAGGCCCAGGCCGCGCAGCGCGCTCGCCAGCCGGTCGGTCCTGGCGTCCAGCTCCCGCCAGGACGTGCTGCCGCGTTCGTCGGTCAGCGCGGGTTCGTCTGGCCTCGCATCGACGTGAGGGCGCAGCAGTACGGCCATCGGCCACCTCCGGGAACACGGCAGGGTCTGGACTGCGACTCTAGGACCGGGTGCCCCGGAAGGCCAGGTCAGACGACGGACCGTCCGGCGCGGTCACCGGCCAGGACGATGTCCGCCGCGCCCGCGAGCTGCTCCAGGCGCGACACCTCCGTCCGGTGGAACGGCGGCGCCCCCGTCCGGGCGGCGACCAGCACGATACGGCCTTTGAGCAGCGGGCACATCGCGTGGTGCGTGCCGTCCGGCGCCGTGAACGCGCGCGGGCGGAGCGGCAGGAGCCCGTGCAGGGCGGCGCCGGACATGCCGCCGGCGCTGACGTGCACGAGCACCGCGTCGCCCGTGTCGCCCGCGTCGCCGCCCGCCGGCTCGGCGAGCCCCGCCCAGTCGGCGCTCAGGACGGCCGGGACGGCGTCCGCGAGGATCTCGGCGCCGCGCCCGGGGTCGGCCGCGACCTGCCCGATCACGGCGGCGTCCGGGCAGAGGCCCTGCGGCTCGGCCGTTGGCCACACCCCGGCGACGTCCACGCCGGGCACCGAGCCCAGCCCCTCGACCAGCCGCTCCACGCCCGCCCCGGCGGGCCACGCGACCGTGAAGTCGTCCATCGCCCGGCCGTTGCCGCGCTCCAGCACCGCCATCTGGACGACGTCGGCGCCGGCGGCGCCCAGCGTGCGGGCCACCCGCCCCAGCGATCCGGGACGGTCGGGCAGCCGGATGCGTATCCGCAGCAACATCGCCACCTCCAGTTCCCCCGTGTGATGCCCCCACTTTCGCCGGAGGCCGTTTCCCTGGTGTTACCCACAGGTGTCGACGCGAGAAAACGCCGTCGTTGCCGGTGCTGGAATGGCGGGTACAGGTCAAACTAGAGTCCAGTGAAGGTCATCAGCAGGCCTATCGCCTCACGTCGCCCAGCATTAAGGTAACTCCACGTGTCGAGGGACGGGGACCCCCCAGTCAACGAGGACTCCGGAGCCGAGCCGGACCCGGTGCCCGCCGGGGACGACGCGGCGTCCGGCGACGAGGCGTTCCGCGCCGACGTCAGGGACGCTCTCGCCGGGCTGGCCGCGCGGCTCGACCGCGAGCACGAGCGCGCCGCGCACCGCGAGGCCGTCATCGACCGGCTGCACGAGGAGAACCAGCGGCTGCGGCGCGGGGAGCTGCAGGCGATGCTGGAGCCGGTCCGGGCCGCGCTGTACCGGCTGCACGACCAGGCCCGCCGCGAGTCGTGCCGGCTCTCCGCGCCGGACATGACCGAACCGCCGGATCCAGAGGGGACGGCGCTGCTGCTGGGGGCGATGGCCGACGACGTCGCCGACGCGCTGGCGCGGCTCGGCGTGGAGAGGTTCACGGCCGAGGCGGGCGCGCCCTACGACGCGTCCCGGCACCGGCCGGTCGCGGTCACGCCCGTCGACGACCCGATGCGGGACGGCACCGTGACGACCGTCCAGTCCGACGGGTTCGAGCAGAGCGGGAAGGTACTGCGCAAGGCGGCCGTCAGCGTCGGGCGGCACCGCGCCGGCGCCGCGGGCGGCGGCGCCGGCGGGCACGACGAGGCGGACGACCAGGTGGGCGACAAGGCGGACGAAGCCCCCGAGACCGGATCGAACGGGGCCGGTCACTCGGTCAGGGCCGGCTCAAATCGCCTGCGCGGGACCGGGCGCGGCGAGACGATGAACAGCGGACTCGGTACCGATAGGTGAGAGGGACATGGCTGTCTACGGGATCGACCTCGGAACCACGTACTCCTGCATTGCCTCCATCGACGATGTCGGGCGGCCGGCGGTCCTGCGCAACCTGGAGGGCACCGACACCACCCCGTCCGTCGTCTACTTCGAGAGCGGCGAGAACGTCGTCGTCGGCGCCACCGCGAAGGACACCGCGGTCCTGGAGCCCGACAACGTCGTCAGCCTGATCAAACGGGACATGGGCCGGGAGGTGGCGCGTCCCATCCACGGAATCGACTTCACCCCCGAGGAGCTGTCGGCGTTCATCCTGCTGAAGCTCGCGACGGACGCGCGCACCACGACGGGCGAGGAGGCCCGCGACGTGGTCATCACCGTCCCCGCCTACTTCGGCGCGGCCGAGCGCGACGCGACCCGCAAGGCGGGGCGGATCGCCGGGCTGAACGTCATCGACATCGTGTCCGAGCCGATCGCCGCCGCGATCACCTACGGCGTCCTGAACCCCGAACAGGACAGGACGATCCTCGTGTACGACCTCGGCGGCGGGACGTTCGACACCACCGTCATCTCGCTGCGCGGCGGGCACATCGAGGTGGTGTGCACCGACGGCGACCACGAGCTCGGCGGCGCCGACTGGGACGCGCGGCTCGTCGAGCACCTGGCCGAGCGGTTCCGCGCCGAGCACCCGGACGCCGGCGACCCGCTCGACGACAAGCAGACCGAGCAGCAGCTCCGCCGCGACGCCGAGGACGCCAAGAAGGCCCTCACCACCCGCACCGCCCACACCGTCCGCGTGATGCACGCCGGGCGGGTCGCGTCGGTCGAGGTGTCGCGGGAGAAGCTGGAGGAGCTGACCAAGGACCTCCTCGACCGGACCGTCGAGATCACCGGCCGGACCCTCGCGACCGCCGCCGACAAGGACGTCGACGACTACGACGACCTCGTCCTCGTCGGGGGGTCCACGAAGATGCCGGTCGTCGCGGCGCGGCTGGAGACCGAGCTGGGCCTCACGCCCCGGCTGCAGGACCCCGACCTCGCGGTCGCCAAGGGCGCGGCGCTGTACGCGTTCGAGGAGACCTACCGGCGGCTCGTCCGGGAGGGCGCCGCCGAGCGCGCCGAGGAGATGGCGAGCCGCGCGGGGCTGTCGGCCGAGCAGCAGAAGCAGATCGCCGGGCGGCAGATCAAGACGGTCGCCTCGCACGCGTTCGGGATCGTGGTGGTCGACCGGGAGACGGGCGCCGAGAACGTCGCGCATCTCGTGCACGCCAACGACGAGCTGCCCGCCTCGAAGACCGAGGACTTCTTCACCGTCTACGACGACCAGACGTCCGCGGACGTCCGGGTGATGGAGCAGGCCGGGGTCGTGGAGTCCACCGACCTGATCGACAACACCGAGATCGCGACCGGGGAGATCCGCGTCCCGCCGGGCAAGAAGGCGGGCTGGCCGATCGGCGTCACGTTCGCGCTCGACTCGTCCGGCCTGCTGAACGTCACGGCCGTGGAGAAGGAGACCGGCGAGCGGCTGGAGCTGAAGGTGGACGTCGGCGGAATGTCGGAGGAGGAGGTCGAACGCTCCCGGAAGGCCCTCTCCCGGGTCCAGGTCAGCTAGCGGCCGGAGGGGCCCGTGGCGTTCGACGACGACTACCGGCGGGAGGTGCTGGAGCCCGCGCGGGCGGCGGGCGATCACCCCCCCGAGGACCTGCGCGTCCGGTACGCGCTGGCCGATCCACCGCCGTTCGGCGGACGGGCTCCGCTCGACGGTCTCACCGGGCCGGAGGTCGCGGCGCGGGTCAAGGAGGTCCGGCAGTGCTGGCGGCGGGCCCGCGGGCAGCTGAAGTACCGCAAGCTCATCGACCGGCTGGAGGCCGAGCACCGGGAGCTGACGCCGCTGTTCACCGCCGCCGAACGCGGTGACCTGCGGCCGCTGGACGCGCGGCTGCGCGGCGGGCGGGAACGCGGCGAGCGGCGCCGCGCCCAGGCGCGCGCCCGGCTCGCCGACGCGGCCGGGACGCTGAAGATGGCGGCGCCCGCCGAGGTCGAGGGCATCGCCCGCACCGCCGGCGTGTCCCGCGCCGAGCTGGAGAGCCTCGCCGCCGGCGACGGCATCGAGATCCGCGAACCGGACCCGCTGCCGTCCGCCGCGCCCTATCCGGCGTACCGGAAGGTCCAGGAGTCGCTGGACGTCCTCGGCAAGCGGCACCTGGCCGACTTCCTGTTCGGGGCGCGGCTGACCGGGCCGGTCCGGCTGCTGGGCGGGTTCGCCGCGCCGGGCGGGGACCTGCCGCTCGACAAGGACGCGGTCGCGGCGGCGGGCGCGGAGTGGGCGCGCCGCAGCCGCGACACCAGCACCACGCACGCCGACACGATCCTCGCCGCGCTGCGGTCGGGGGCGGACCTGTCCGAGCTGGTGCTCTACGACGTGGTGGAAAGGCTCCGCGAGCGGCTGCGGCAGCGGGCGTCGGAGCGGGCGCTGCTGCGGTACGCCGCGGAGGACCTCGGCATCGACCAGGGCGACGCCCGCCGCATGGTGTTCGCCGTCGTCCGGGAGACCGGGCCGGGCGGCGGCCTCGCGGGGCGGCTGCGCGCGCTGCTGGACGCGGGCGAGGTGTTCGCGGCGGCGGAACTGGCGGACGCCGCCGGCGTCCCGCCGTCCTCCGTCGCCCCCCGGGCTTCCGGGGACGCGGAGCCGCCGGAGGAGGAGGTCCTCGCCGCCGAGGCCCGGCACCGCCTCGACACCGCGCTGCGCCTCCGCGAGACCGCCGCCGCCGACCCCGACCCCGACCGCGCCCACCGGCTCCTTGCCGACGCGCTCCGCCTCGTCCGCGACCTCCCCGGCGCCGCCGCCCACCAGCGCCGCCTCCCGCCGCGCCCCGTCACTTCGCTGCGCGCGGACGTGGACATCGCCCCGGCCTGCGCCGGGCCCGCCGATGGCGGACGCCGCGGCGGGGCGTCGGTGCGGCTGTCGTGGGACGGCTCGCCGTCCCCGGGCGGGGAGATCGTCTACCAGATCGTGCGGCAGGTGGGGCGGGCTCCGCGTGATGTCAGGGACGGCACGCCCCTCGGCGGGGCGCTCGACGAGCGGCCGCCCGTGAACGTCCCGGTGTACTACGGCGTGGTCGCGGTGCGCGGGGAGGCGGCCTCCGCGCCCGCCGTGGCGGGGCCGCTGCTGGTGCGGCCCGATCCCGGTGAGGTGGAACTGCTGGCCGGGGACGGCCAGGTGACGGGGCGGTGGCGCTGCCCGGCGGAGGCGGCGCGGGTCGTCGTCGTCCGCGACGGGCAGGCCGTTCCGGCGGGCCGCGACGGGTTCCGCGAACAGGTCCCGAACGGGCGGACGCACCACTACCGGATCTGTGCGGTGTACCTCGACGCGTCCGGCCGGGAGGTCGTGACGGGCGGGGTGCGGGCGTCGGTCACGCCGAGCGCGCCGCCCGAGCCGGTGTACGCGCTGTCCGCCGAGACCGACGCGTCCGACCCGGGGCTCGTCCGGGCCCGGTTCGACGCGCCCGGCAGCGGGACGGTCGAGCTGGTGCTGTCGGAGGGGCCGCCGCCGTGGCCGCGCAGCGCGCTCGTCCCGCTGGAGGAGGTCCGGCGCGAGACGCGGCGGCTGGCGTGCACACCGGTCCCCGGCGGGCTCGCGGCACGGCCCGGCTCCAGCGGATGGCTGCTCGCGGTGACCGTCGCGGAGGGCACCGCCGCGATCGGCGCGTACCACCGGCACGTGAACCTGCCGCCGCCGCGGCGGCTGGTCGCCGAGCGGCGCGGCGACTACGTGCACGTCGGGTTCGACTGGCCGGCGGACGTCGCGGAGGTCGACCTCGTGTACCGGATCGGCGCCGGGCCGCCGCACCTCGCCGAGCCGCCCGCAGGCGAGGTCGTGACCCGCGCCGCCTATGACACGCAGGGCGGGATCCGGCTGCCCGTCCCCGAGGACGAGCCCGTCGAGCTGTCGGTCGCGGCGGCAGGGACCGTGGGCGGCGCCCGGGTGACCGGCCCGCCGGTGACCGCCGAGGTCGCGGCCCGCACGATCGTCCGCTACGACGTGCTGCGGTCGGGTCCGCCGTGGCGGCGGTCGCTGACGGTCCGGTTCACCTCGTCCCGCCCGCTGCGGGTGGCACGGCTGTCGCTGGTGCTGCGGGCCGGGCGCGTCATGCCGCACCGCCCCGCCGACGGGGAGACGCTCGGCAGGTGGGAGCAGGTGCCCGTGCCGGGTGAGCTGTCCCTGGCGGCGCCGCACGTCTCCGGGCCGTACTGGCTGCGCTGCTTCGCCGACGACGCCGCCGTCGAGCTGAGCGACCCGCCCGTCCGCCGGCTCCGGGTCCAGTGATGGCGAGGCCGCTCGCCCGGACCGGGATCCCCGGTGTGCCGTCCCGGCAGCGCACGTCCAAGCAGGGCGTCACCTGCCCGTACTGCTTCGCGTCCGTCGCGCCGCAGCGGATCCTGTTCCGGTGCCGCGGGCAGGCCGGGCGGCGGCGGGGCTGCGCGCCCGTCCTCGACGAGGAACTCGCCGCGTACACGGGGTCGACGGCGGGCGCGTCGCTGCCGCCGGTGTTCTCCGCGTCCGGGCGCGGGGGCCGCGCGGACTGCCCGGACTGCGGGCTCCCGACCGGCAGCCGGGCCTGCCCGGAGTGCCACAACCCGCTCCCGTCCGCGTACTGCGACTCCCCCGGCCGGATCGTCGCGCTCGTCGGGGCGAAGAACGCGGGCAAGAGCACCTACATCGCCGTCCTGCTGCACGAGCTGATGAACCGCGTCGGGACGGAGCTGGACGCGTCGCTGGTGGCGTGCGACGACCGCACGATCGAGCGGTACAAGCGCGACTTCGCGCGCCCGCTGCTCGAGGAGCGGCGGCTGCTGCCGACGACGGCCAGCGCCGCGACCGGCCCCCGCGAGCCGCTGGTGTACCTGCTCACCCGGACGCGGCGGGGGCGTTTCTCGCGTCCCCGCAACGACTCGCTCGCGCTGGTGCTGTTCGACACCGCGGGCGAGGACCTGCGCAGCCGCGAGGTCACCGACCTGCACCTGCGGTATCTGGAGGCGGCCGACGCGGTCATCTTCCTGGTCGATCCGCTGGAGCTGCCCGGTGCCCGGACCGGCGTGCGCGACGCCGTCCCGGGGCCGCGCACGGCCGGTGAGGACCCGGGCAGCGAGCCGCTGAACATCATCGCCCGCGTCACCGACACGCTCCGGCAGCGGCACGGCACCCGGCCCGGCGTGCCGCTGCCCGTCCCCGTCGCGGTCGCGCTCACCAAGATCGACGTTCTGCGGCCGGGTCCGCTGGAGCAGTCGGCGCTGCACCGGTCCCGGTCCGGCCGGGGCGTTCTCGACCTGGACGACAGGGACGCGGTGAACGAGCAGGTCCGGGCGCTCCTGCACGAGTGGCAGGCGGGCCAGCTCGACACCTATCTCGGGCAGCAGTACGCCGAGCACGGGCTGTTCGGCCTGTCGGCGCTCGGCGCCGTCCCGGACGGGGAACGCGTCGGCGCGGGCGGTGTCCGGCCGTACCGGGCCGAAGATCCGCTGCTGTGGCTGCTGTACCGGTTCGGGATGCTCGACGGCGTGCGTCCCGGAGGGTCGTAGCCGTGGCCTGGCAGCTGCACTACACCTCCGCGCGGCGCGGCCCCACCGGCCGGGCGGGTTTCCAGTTCGTCGCGGAGACGCCCGGGCTGCCCGACGGGGTCCGGGCGGGCGTGACGCCGTACCTGTCGTACCGTCCGCCGCCCGACGCGCCGCCGTCGCCCGACGACTCCGAGCTGGGCCTGTTCCCCGTGTCGCTGCTGTACGACCGGGTGGACGGCCGTCCGCTGCTGCTGCGCTGCAGCTACCTCGGCCGCGACTACTCGGGCCGCTACGGCAACTTCTTCGCGCACGCGGTGGTGGCCGAGCCGGACGAGCTGGAGGGCGTGCGGCCCGCCGAACTCTGGCACGCGCCGCACTGGACGCACCGCCCGGAGCCGGAGACGCCGGTTCTGGAGTCCCTGGACGAACTGGTCCCCGGCGCGGCGCTCGATCCCGAGGCGCTCGCCGCGTGGCTGTCCGCCTCGGGCCCCGGCGACCCGTACGCGCTGCTCGGCCGTCTCGTGGACGCCGTCGCCGGCGTCCTCGGCCGGGGTCATGGACGGGTCGTGCTCGTCGCCGACGACGTCGAGCTGGTCGCCCGCTGGATCGCGGTCGTGTCGTACTCGCTGCCGGTCGCGGCGGCGGCCCGGCTGTCGTTCGTCACCTACACCGCCGACCCGGACGGCGCGGCGCAGCGCCTCGTCGGCACGACCCCCGCGATCTGGGCCTCCGCGCAGCACCACGCCTCGCACGCCTCCGCGTTCGACCTCCGCAAGGGCGTCCGGGACGGGGACGCGAGCCGGTTCGCGCGGACCGTCGCCGGCTGCTGGCGCGGCCCCGACCTCGCCGGGCTCGACGCCCTCGGCGAGCTGGCGCCGCTGAACGATCCCGCGCAGGAGGCCGCCGCCGCGCTGCTGGCGCTCTGCCGGGGCGACGCGACCGTCACGGCGGCGGAGGAGGGCGCGGCCGCGGAGCTGCTGTCGCGGCGCGGGCCCGGGATCCCCGAATGGGTGTGGCGCGACCTCGTCCCGGGCGTCCCGTCCATGGGCCTGGATCTGGCGCTCGCCCTGCATGAGCGGGCGCGGGCGGCGGGCGCGGCGGAGGTCGCCCGGCAGTGCTCGCTCCGCGTCACCGAGGGGGTGTCGGACGCGCTGGCCGGGGCGTCCGCGCTGGCCGATGTCGCGGCGGCCGCGGGGGTCGCCGGGCGGGCGGGCGTGCCGGTCGACCCCGCGGAGGTGTCCGCGGCGGCGGCGCGGTGCGCACGGCGCGGCGGCGGTGATCTCGGCGCGGCCCTCGCCGGATGCCCCGGCGGGTCGCGCGACGCCCTGCTGGACGGGGTCGTCGCCGGGCTCGCCGGGGCCCGCGAGCGGGAGCGGGCGGCGGTGCTCACGCCCGGGAACTGCGATCTGCTCTACGCGCACGCCGGCCGGCTGCGCGCCGTGCCGGTGATCGCGTGCGCGGTGCTGGCGTCCGTCGGGCGCCGCCGTCCGGGACACCGGATCCCGGTCACCGGCGAGCTGCTGCGGCTCGACGGCGAAACCGGCGGCGAGGTCGACGCCGCGCTGGGCGAGGTGTGGTCGGAGCCGCCGTCCGCCGGTGAGTGCGCCGACCTGCTGGACGCGCACGGCGACGCGATGGCCCGGCGTCCCGCGCTGGCGGGGCTGCCGTCCCGGACGTTCACGCGGCTCGCGTTCCCCGGCGGCGACGGCCTCACCGAACCGGCGGCGCTGCGGCTCGCCGAACGGGTCCGCGAGGTCATGCCCGGCGGCCGGGCGGGACGCGACGCGGTCCTCGTCCAGGCGTACGGGAAGGCGATCACCGCCGGGCCGGCCGGCGCGGCGCGGGCACTGGACGACCTCGCGGACGCGGACGGCGCCACCCCGCAACTCGCGGGCGAGGCGTTCGTCGGGGCCGCGCGGCGGCTGTGCCCGCGGCCGCCGGCGTTCCGGGCGGAGCTGCTCGCGGCCCTGTCCCCGTCCGCCCGCGCCCGGCTCGGCGCGCGCTGGACCGCCGAGCTGCCGGGACGTGCCCGCGCCGGGCGCGCCCCGCTGCGCGGCGCCGAGGTCGGGCAGCGCAACGAGCTGGTCGAGGTCGTCCTGCGGCTCAGGGAGCGCGGCGTCACCGAACCCGCCCTGGAGGCATGGGCGCGGGCGGCGGCCACCCGGTGGCTCGCGGCCAAGCAGCTCGACGTCCACCTGGCGCGCAGCCCGCGGTTGCGGGCCTCGCTGCGCGACCTCCTCGGCGACGGCCCGCCCTCTCGCGGGGGGAGGTGAGCCGGTGCATCCCATCCTCGTGCTGCTGCTGATCGCCGTGTGGGGCGCGGCCATGTGGCTCGGGTTCATGTACGTGTTCCCCGTGCTGTTCGCCGCGACGCTCGTCGTCGCCGGGGCCGCCGCCCTGGGCCTGTACTACCTGCACGCGTGCCGGACGCTCGCGCCGTCCACCCTGGAGGGGCCCTCGCCGGTCGCCGAACCGAAGATCGCGTTCCGGCACTACCTGCTGGGGCAGGTGTGGCGGGACTGGTGGACGATCAGCCGCACGGTCGTCCCGCAGGTGTACCGGACGGCCAGGGGCGTCATCGTCCGCCTGACCCGGCTGCTGCTCGGCGGGCTCTGGGGCTTCTTCGTGTTCCCCGTCTGGCTGGCGCTGTGCGCGGGCATCGTGGCCGCCGCCGTCCCGGCCGGCGTGTTCGTGCTGGCGCTCACCTTCCTGTACGGGGTGGTCGCGGCGATCGGGCTCGCCGTGTGGCTGCTGTGCGTGCTCGTCCTGGCGGCGGTGGAACGCGTCTTCATGACGTACGGCCGGATCCTGCAGACGTGCCCGCACCCCTTCTGCTACGAGCGGATCGGCCTGCCCGAGTACGAATGCCCAGGGTGCGGGGCACGGCACGCCCATCTCGCCCCGGGGTCGGGCGGCGCGTTCCGGCACGTGTGCCGGTGCGGGGCTCGGCTGCCCACGACCGTGCCGCTCGGACGGTTCCGGCTGGCCGCGTACTGCCCGCATTGCGGCGGGCGGCTGCCCGAGCGGATCGGGCGGGTCCGCGTGGAGCCGCTGCCGTTCGTCGGCGGCCCGGCCGCCGGCAAGACCACGTTCATGGTCCTCGGCATCCGCGCCCTGCACGCGCGCGTCCGCGCCGTCCACGGGCGGCTCGCGTTCGTCGAGCAGCGGCACGCGCAGGCGTACGCGGGCGCGATCCGCGAGTTCCAGCGCGGCGGGCGGCTCGCCAAGACCGGGCCGGAGCTGCCCCTCGCCACCATGGTGGACGTGGAGCTGCCGGGACGCGCTCGGCGCATCCTCTACCTGTTCGACCCTGCGGGCGAGCACTACACGGGCGCCACGGAGGTGGAGTCACTGCGCTACCTCGACCACAGCGAGGCGCTGCTGTTCGTCGTGGACCCGTTCGCCCTCCCCCAGCTGCGCGGATCCCTGACCGGAGACGAGCGGGAGTTCGTCGACCGGTCCGCCGCGTCGTCGGAGGAGGACCCCGCCGACACGTTGCAGCGGGTCCTGAACGAGCTGCGCTCCCGTCCCGACCAGGGACATCAGAAGCGCGTCGCCGTCGTCGTCACCAAGACCGACCTGCTGGCCCGCACGGAGATCGGCCGCTGCCTGGACACCGAGGCCGGGCTGCGCGAATGGCTCGGCGACGTCGGCCTCGGCAACACCGTCCGGACCCTCGACCAGGTCGCGGGCCAGGTGCGGTACTTCGCGTCCGGTCTGGCCACCGAGCCGGCGGACGTCGCGGACCTGCTCGGCTGGGTGACCGGGCTGGCCCCGGCGGGCGGCGGGGGCGGGCCGGCCGCCGACGCGGCCCAGGAGCTTCCCGGGACGGCGCCGCTGCGCGCCCCGTGGCCGGTGCGCGGCCGCGGCCCGAGCCGCGTCCCCGTCGGCTACCAGGTGGGGCGCTGGGCGGTGCTGTCCGGGCTGTCGGTCCTCACCGTCGCCACCGTGACCGGCGCGGTCGTGGCCGCCGCCGAACGATTCCCCTTCTGAGTGACTGTGACCGACCCCACTTCCTGACATGGAAGATAACGGACCGTCGCCTGATTGAACCCTCTCAGAGCCCCTACCCCGCGGCTCCCTTCCCGACCGAGAGGCGACGATGACGCAGACGGCCGATCCGGCCGCCGGAACGTCTCACGGCCGTGCGCCGGACCGGCGGCTCTGGCTGGTCGTCATGCTCGGGGCGCTGACGGCCGTGGCGCCGCTGTCGATCGACCTGTACCTTCCGGCGCTGCCCGCGCTGACCTCCGACCTGTCGACGGGCGCGGTGCAGGCGCAGCTCACGCTGACCGCGTGCGTCGCCGGCCTCGCCGCGGGGCAGGCGGTGGCGGGGCCGCTCAGCGACACGTTCGGGCGCCGCCGGCCGCTGCTCATCGGCGTCGCCGCCTACGCCGCCGCGTCACTGCTGTGCGCCGCCGCACCGACCGTGGAGACGCTCATCGCGCTGCGGCTGGTGCAGGGCTTCGCCGGGGCCGCCGGGATCGTGATCGCGCGGGCGATCGTCCGCGACCTCTACGACGGCGTGGCCGCCGCCAGGTTCTTCTCGATGCTGATGCTGGTGACCGGGCTGGCGCCGATCCTCGCGCCCGTCTTCGGCGGGCAACTGCTGCGGGTCGTGCCGTGGCCGGGGCTGTTCGCCGTCCTCGCGGGGGTCGGCGTGGCGCTGTTCTTCGCCTCGCTGCTCTGGCTGCGGGAGACGCTGCCGCCCGTGCGGCGCGCGACGGGCGGGCTGCGCGCCACGCTGGGAACGTTCCGGGCGCTGGCGGGCGACCGGACGTTCGCCGGGTACGCGCTGACGATCGGCCTGGCGTTCGCCGCGATGTTCACCTACGTCTCGGGGTCGCCGTTCGTGCTGCAGGACATCTACGGTCTTTCGCCGCAGGCGTTCAGCATCGCGTTCGGCGTCAACGCGCTCGGGCTCGTCATCGCCGGGCAGATCGGCGGCCGGCTCGCGGGGCGCGTACCGCTGCGGCGGCTGCTGGGCATCGGGCTCGGCATCGTGGTCGCGGGCGGGGCGGGCCTGCTCGTCGCCGTCCTCACCGGCGCGGGCCTGTACGCGGTGCTCCCCGCGCTGTTCCTGGTCACCTCCGGGCAGGGGCTCGTGCTGCCGAACACGACCGCCCTCGCGCTGTCGGGCCGCGCGCCCCGGGTGGCGGGCAGCGCGTCGGCGCTCCTCGGCGTCGCGCAGTTCTCGCTGGGCGGGGCCGCCGCGCCCCTGGCGGGGATCGCCGGGCCGGACACCGCCGTCCCGATGGCGGTGTCCATCGCCGTGCTGGCGGTGCTCGCGGCCGCCGCCACCGCGGCCATCACCCGCCCTCCGAGGGTTGCGTCAAAGAACTGATGCCGCGTACGGCCGGCGGTGTGATCGACAGCGAACACAGCGCCGCAGCTTCAGACGCGGCGCTGATCCAGGGCCGCCAGGACGAAGCCGGCGACCTCGTCGGCGAGCTGCTCGGCCGTCTTCGGGCCGTCCGCCCGGTACCAGGACGGCATCTGGTTGACCATGCCGAGCGCGACGATCGTGACGGTCTCGGCGGGCGTCGCGTCGCTGAACACCCCGTCCCGCTGCCCCTGCTCGACGAGACCGCGGAACGTCACGTGGTAGCGGCGGCGGTCGGCGCGGACCGAGCGCATCCGGGCGCTGTCGAGGCGGTGCATCTCGCGGGAGAACACCTTCGCCTCGTCGATGTGCCCGGCCGTGCTCCGGACCAGCCCGGCCAGCACGGCGCGGACGGCCTCGCGCGGCGGCAGCCCGCGCGCCAGCACCTCGCCGAGGTCGGCCAGCTGGCGGGCGATCAGCGAATGGTAGATCTCGTAGAGGAGATCGTCCTTGGAGTCGAAGTAGTGGTAGAGGGCGCCTTTGGTCACCTCGGCGGCCTCCACGATGCCCTGCACGGACGTCCCGTCGAAGCCGCGTTCGGCGAAGAGCGTGAGCGCCGCGTCCAGGATCCTCCGCTCGACCGCGCTCGCCCGCACGGGCGCCGCCGACTCGGGCGCCGGCGGCCCCGGGTCGAGCGTGGGTTCGGTCTTCGCCACGTCGGGCACCTCCCATGGAAAGCTGGGCGTTGACTCCGTGTGCGCCACGCCATAGCTTGCCAGAAAACCGACCGGTCGGTATGCCCCCCGCTGCCCACAGAGCCCGCCGCCTTACAGAGGGAGAGCCCATGCCCGCAGTAGAGACCGTCCGCGGCCCCGTCGACGTCGCCGGCCTGGGACGCACCTTCATGCACGAGCACGTCTTCGTCCTCAGCACCGAGAACGTCCAGAACTACGGCGCGGGCGACTGGTGGGACGAGGACGAGAAGGTCGCCGACGCCGTGGCCAAGCTCCGCGAGCTGGCCGGGCGCGGAATCACCACGATCGCCGACCCCACCGTGTGGGGGCTCGGCCGCTACATCCCGCGGATCCAGCGGATCAACGAGCAGGTACCCGACCTCAACATCATCGTCGCCACGGGGATCTACACCTACCACGACATCCCGTTCCAGTTCCTGCACCGGGGCCCCGGCACGATGGTGGACGAGGGCCCCGACCCGATGATCGCCGACTTCACCCGCGACCTCACCGAGGGCATCGCGGGCACGGGCGTCAAGGCCGCGTTCCTCAAGTGCGCCGTCGACGCCCCCGGCCTCACCTCCGCCGTCGAGCGCATCCTGCGGGCCGTCGCCGCCGCGCACCGCGAGACGGGCGCGCCGGTCACCGTGCACACCGAGAGCTCGATCCACGCCGGGCGGACGGTCGTCGACCTCCTCGGCAAGGAGGGCGTGGATCTCGCCAAGGTGGTCATCGGGCACGCCGGCGACAGCAACGACCTCGACTACCTGATGGAGCTCGCCGACACCGGCGCGATCCTCGGAATGGACCGCTTCGGCCTCGACATCATCAACCCGACCGAGAACCGGGTGGCCACGATCGCGTCGCTGTGCGAGCGCGGCTACGCCGACCGGGTCGTGCTCAGCCACGACGCGAGCTGCTTCATGGACTGGTTCGGCCCCGACCCCGCGACGGTGCCCGCGATGCAGCCGAACTGGCACTACCGGCACATCACCGACGACGTCCTGCCCGCCCTGCGCGCCGCGGGCGTCACCGACGCCCAGATCGACCAGATGCTGGTGGACAACCCCAAGCGCTACTTCACGCGCTGAGGGCCCGGGCGCGGGACGGCGCCCGTCCCGCGCCCGTCCGGCGCCCGCCCGTCCGGCCTCCTCGTGCGACCACCCGGTCATGACCCGCCCGGGGTATACGACTAATCCCCGGAAATCGGGAATCATGGGAGGAACAACGAGGAGGGGCCAGGTGAGCGAGGACACCGTGCGTCGCGGCGCCCGAGCCGCGATACCGATACTCCTGGTCACGCTGCTGTCCCTGCTCGCCCCCGGCTGCCGGATCGTGGAGGGCGGCGCGACCCGGGACGTCCCGCCGCCCGTCACGGCCGCGCCCACCACCACGCCGGCCAAGCCCAGCGGCAGGCGCCCCGGTGTCGTCAACATCAAGACCGAGCAGGACCTGAACGGCACCCGCGCCGCCGGGACCGGCATCGTGCTCGACCCGTCCGGCCTCGTGCTGACCAACAACCATGTGATCCGCGGCGCCACCGAGATCGTGGGCACCGACACCGACGACCGCCGCACCTACACCGCGCAGGTCGTCGGCTACGACCGGGCCGGCGACATCGCGGTGATCCGGCTGAAGGGCGCCTCCCGGCTCAAGGCCGCCGTGTTCGACTCCGCGTCCGGCGTCAACGTCGGCGACCCGGTCACCGCCGTCGGCAACGCGGGCGGCAAGGGCGGCACGCCCAGGGCCGTCACCGGGAAGGTCACCGCCCTGGAGCAGTCCGTCACCGCCCGCGACGACAGCAACGGCACCACCGAGCGCCTCACCGGCCTGATCGAGACCAACGCGCCGATCAAGCCCGGCGACTCGGGCGGCCCGCTGCTGAACACCGCGGGCAAGGTCATCGGCATCAACACCGCCGCGTCCGCCGGTCTGTCGGTGGACGGGGCCGAGGAGAAGAAGAACCACCGCGGGTACGCCATCCCGACCGACCGGGCCCTGGACATCGCCCGGCAGATCCAGCGCGGCGAGGCGTCCACCACCGTGCACATCGGCCCGACCGCCCTGCTCGGCGTCAAGGTCCGCTCCAACGCCAACTCCCCGGGCGCCCGCGTCGCCGAGGTCGTCCCCGGTACCCCCGCCGACACCGCGGGCGTCCCCGTCGGCGCCGCCATCGTCACCTTCGACGGCCGCGCCGTCGACTCCCCCACCGCCCTCACCACGCTGATGATGGCCCACCACCCCGGCGACGTCGTCCAGATGCAGTGGACCACCGCCCAGGGCGCCCACGTGTCCGCGACCGTCCGCCTGGGGGAAGGCCCGCCCCAATAGCGCCCGGCGGCACGCGAGCCCGTCCGGCATGCATTGCATTTCCATCCTGCGGATTCGGTCGGGTCCCAGAGGGCGTCCTCATGCGACAGTGGGAGGAATCCAGGCGACCACGAGGATGTGCATGCCATGAGCCGCAAGGCGCCCTCCGGCGACTTCGACGACGCGGGCCTTGAAGTCTCGAAGCCGAAGACGTGGGCCGCGGGCGTGCCCGGTGTCACGGCCGCGCTGCGCCGGTCGTACGAGCAGATGGGGGTGCGGCGCACCGCGCTGACGCTGCTGCGCGTCAACCAGAAGAAGGGCTTCGACTGCCCGGGGTGCGCGTGGCCGGAGGGCGACCACCGGCACACGGCCGAGTTCTGCGAGAACGGCGCGAAGGCCGTCGCCGAGGAGGCGACGACGCGGCGGATCACCCGGGAGTTCTTCGCGCGGCACACCGTCGCCGAGCTGGCGGAACGCTCGGACCACTGGCTCGGGCAGCAGGGGCGGCTGACCGAGCCGATGCTGAAACGCGCCGGGTCCGAGCACTACGAGCCGGTCTCGTGGGACGAGGCGTTCGGGCTGCTCGCGTCCGAGCTGAACGCGCTGGAGTCGCCGGACGAGGCCGTCTTCTACACCTCGGGCCGGACCAGCAACGAGGCCGCGTTCGCCTACCAGCTGTTCGTGCGCTCGTTCGGCACGAACAACCTGCCGGACTGCAGCAACATGTGCCACGAGTCGTCCGGGTCGGCGCTGAGCGAGACGATCGGGATCGGCAAGGGCTCGGTGCTGCTGGAGGACCTCCACCAGGCGGATCTGATCTTCGTCGTCGGGCAGAACCCGGGGACGAACCATCCGCGGATGCTGTCGGCGCTGGAACGGGCCAAGAAGGAGGGCGCCCGGATCATCGCCGTCAACCCGCTGCCCGAGGCGGGGCTGATGCGGTTCAAGAACCCGCAGCGTCCGTCCGGCGTGACCGGGCAGGGCACGGTGCTCGCCGACCGGTTCCTGCAGATCCGGCTGAACGGCGACCTCGCCCTGTTCCAGGCGCTCAACCGGCTGCTGCTGGAATCGGACGCGCCCGACGCCGTCGACCGCGGGTTCCTCGACGCGCACGCCCACGGGTTCGAGGCGTTCGAAGAACACGTCCTCGGCCTGGACTGGGACGACGTGCTGGAGGCGACCGGGCTGACCCGCGACGAGATCTCCGCGGCGCTCGGCGACGTCCTCGGCGCCGGGCGGATCATCGTCTGCTGGGCGATGGGCCTCACCCAGCACCGCAACTCGGTGCCGACGATCCGCGAGATCGTCAACTTCCTGCTGCTGCGCGGCAACATCGGCCGTCCCGGCGCGGGCGTCTGCCCGGTGCGCGGCCACTCCAACGTCCAGGGCGACCGGACGATGGGAATCTGGGAGAGGCCGAAGCCCGAGTTCCTGGACGCGCTCGCCGCCGAGTTCGGGTTCGAGCCGCCGCGCGAGCACGGCGTCGACACCGTCGACGCGATCCGCGCCATGCGGGACGGCCGCGCGAAGGTGTTCCTCGGGATGGGCGGCAACTTCGTCCGCGCCACTCCCGACTCGGCCGTCACCGAGGCCGCGCTCCGCAACTGCCGGCTGACCGCGCAGGTGTCCACCAAGCTCAACCGCTCGCACGCCGAGGCCGGCGAGCTGGCGCTGATCCTGCCGACGCTCGGCCGCACCGAACGCGACGAGCAGGAGTCCGGGCCGCAGCTGGTGTCCGTCGAGGACTCGATGGGCATGGTGCACGCCTCCCGGGGCCGCCTCGCCCCCGCGTCCGGGCATCTGCTGTCGGAGGTCTCGATCGTCTGCCGTCTCGCGAGGGCGACGCTCCCCGGCTCGGGCATCGGGTGGGACGCGATGGAACGCGACTACGACGTGATCCGCGACCACATCTCCCGTGTCGTTCCGGGCTTCACCGACTACAACGCCCGCGTCCGCGAGCCCTCCGGCTTCACCCTCCCCCACGCCCCGCGCGACGAGCGCAGGTTCCCGACCGCGACCGGCAAGGCCAACCTGACGGTCAACGAGCTGGAGGTCCTGCGAATCCCGGAGGGGCGGCTGCTGCTGCAGACCGTCCGGAGCCACGACCAGTTCAACACCACCATCTACGGGCTGGACGACCGCTACCGCGGCATCAAGGCCGGACGCCGCGTCGTGTTCGTCAACCCCGCCGACCTGTCCGCCCTCGGCCTGGACGACGGCGCGGCGGTCGACCTCGTCTCCGAATGGTCGGACGGCGTCGAACGCCGCGCGCCGTCCTTCCGCGTCGTGGCCTACCCGACCGCGCCGGGCTGCGCGGCGGCGTACTTCCCGGAGACCAACGTCCTGGTCCCCCTCGACAGCACCGCCGAGGTGAGCAACACCCCGACGTCCAAATCCGTCGTCGTCCGCCTCGAACCGGCACGGCCCTGACCGGGTCCGCCTGGTTTAGGCTCGGTGCATGACGAACCTCCCCGAGCGCGCCGGATCCCCCGCGACGCCGGAGATGCGCGCCGGCGACGCCGACCGCGAGCGGGTCGCGCAGGTGCTGCGCGACGCGGCGGGCGACGGGCGGCTGACCCTGGCCGAGCTGGACGAGCGGCTGGACGCGGTGTACGCGGCCAAGACGTACGGGGAGCTGGAGCCGATCACCCGGGACCTGCCCGCGCCGGGCGCCTCCCCGCCGCCCGCCCCGCTGTCCGGGGCGCCGGACTGGCGCCCGCTGGAGGGCGCGCCGACGTGGAAGAGCGGCATCGGGATCATGAGCGGGTTCCGGCGGGCGGGCGTGTGGAACGTCCCCCGCAGGTTCCGCGCGTTCGCGTTCTGGGGCGGCGGCAAGATCGACCTGCGGGAGGCGCGGTTCGACGAGCCGGAGACGACGATCCGGGCGCTGGCCGTCATGGGCGGCTTCGAGATCATCGTGCCGGACGACATCACCGTGCACGTCAAGGGGCTCGGGATCATGGGCGGTTTCGACCAGCGGGCGAGCGGACCCGGCGTGCCCGGCGCGCCCACGGTCGTCGTCAAGGGGCTGGCGTTCTGGGGCGGCGTCGGGGTGAAGCGCCGCAGGTCGAGCCGGCAGAAGAAGCGCGACAAGGAACTCAAGGGGCCCGAGACCGACTGACTAGCCGTCGGCGATCCGGTCCAGCCATTCGTTGAGCAGGGCCGCCTCCGGCGCGGACAGGCGCGTCGGCGGGTCGGCGGTCAGGGCGGCGCGCAGGGCCACGGCGTGTGCGGCCGCCGGCGCGGCCGCGTTCTCCTGCCCGCCGGGTGAGACGGTGATCGCGCCGAGGATCGCCTCCCTCGTCCGGACCGACAGCTCGCCGTCGTCCCCGCCGGAGATGATCGCGAAGGTGACGCCGACCCCGGCCGCGTGGATCATCCGGGCGGCGGTGCCGACGGGGACGCGCAGGCGCCCGGCGCGGGCGACGGCGCCGACGAGTCCGAGCAGGATGCCGTGCGCCTCGTCCGCGACGGGCGGCGTGCGGGACGTCCCGTACATCAGCGTGTAGAACGCGGGGTTCGTCCGCCCGTACTCGATGTGCAGGTCCCAGCCGCGGCGCAGGTCGTCGACCGGGTCGCCGGTGCCGTCCTGGGCGCGCTTGCTCGCCAGGTACTCCTCGAACCCGTACGCGGCGACGGCGTCGAACAGGCCGCGCTTGTCGCCGAAGTGGTGGTAGAGGGTCGGCGCCCCGACGCCGGCGGCCGTGCAGACGGCGCGTGTGGAGACCGGCTCGCCGCCGGCCTCGGTGAGCAGCCGGACGGCCGCCCGCAGGATCCGGTCCCGGGTGTCGGGGTCCTTCTGAGCAGTCACAACATCGATGTTACAGAAAATTGCCGAGCATCGCTATGCACAGCGATATAGCGACGCTATGTTGGTTGATGTATCGATGCTATGGACGACACACGAGAGGGAGGCTGCCATGCGCAGCGCGCTTCTGTCCGCACCCGGCAAGCCGCTGGAGATCGTCGAGCGGGAGGTGCCCGAGCCGGGCCCCGGCGAGATCCTGGTCGAGGTCACCGCGTGCGGGATGTGCTACTCGGAGGTCAACCACCTGCGGGGCCACTATCCGTTCGGGACGTTCCCGACCGTCCCCGGGCACGAGATCAGCGGCGTCGTCGCCGCGCTCGGCGAGGGCGTCGCCTGGCCGGAGGTCGGCACGCCGGTCGGCGCCGCGTGGCTGTACGGGTCATGCGGCCACTGCGACCAGTGCGTGCGCGGCGACCAGATCCTGTGCACCGGCGCGCCGAGGCCCGTCACCGGGGTCAACCGCGACGGCGGCTACGCCGAGTACTTCGTCGGCCGCGCCGGGTTCGTCACCCCGCTGCCGGACGGCCTGGACCCGGTGGCGGGCGCGCCGCTGATGTGCGCCGGGATCACCGCGTTCAACGGACTGCGGCAGGCGGGCGCGGTCCCCGGGTCGAAGGTCGCGGTCCTCGGCACCGGCGGCGTCGGGACGCTCGCGGTCCGGTTCGCCGCCGCGATGGGCGCCCGGGTCGCCGTGGTGTCCCGGTCGCGCCGCGCCGAGGACACCGCGAAGGGCTTCGGCGCCGAACTGTTCGTGGCGACCGAGGAGCAGGACCCGGCCGAGGCGCTGCAGAAGTGGGGCGGCGCGGACGTGGTGATGAACACCGCGCCCGACACCGCCACGGGGCTGGCCGCCTTCGGCGGCCTGCGCCCGGACGGCACCCTGCTCTTCCTCGGCTTCGACGCCGCCAACGTGGACGTGCCGCCCCTCGCCCTCGTCGCCAACCGGCTGCGGGTGATGGGAAACCCGTCCGGCTCCCCGCGCGACCTGCGCGACACCCTCGCCTTCGCGGTGGCGCACGGGATCGTCCCCGAGGTCACGCCCGTCACGCTGGACGACGCGCCGCGCGTCCTCGCCGAGATGGACGAGGGCGTCCACCGGAGCCGCGCGGTCATCACGTTCGGGTGAGGCGGCGCTCCTTCCGGAGGACGACGGCCCCCAGCCCCCCGCCGGGCGGCCTCCCCTCCACTACGGACGCCGCTTCGGCCAGGGACGGGCCTGCTCGTAGGCGTGGCAGGCGGCCATGACCAGGGCGTCGGCGTGCCGGGCGCCGACGACCTGGAGGCCGATGGGCAGGCCGCCGGAGGTGAAGCCGCACGGCAGGTTCGCGGCGGGCTGCTGGGTCATGTTGAACGGGTAGGTGAACGGGGTCCAGCTCGTCCAGCGCGGGGACGGAGAACCCGGCGGGACCTCCAGACCCGCCTCGAACGCCGCGATCGGCATCGTCGGGGTGAGCAGCAGGTCGTAGCGCTCGTGGAACAGGCCCATGATGCGGCCCAGCTCCATGCGGCGCGCCGTGGCGGTCAGGTACTCGCTTGCGGAGTAGCGGTCGCCCTGATCGCAGATCTCCCGCAGCCCCGGGTCGAGCCGCGCGCGGGCCTCGGGCGGCAGGTGCTCGACGACCTTCGCGGCGCCCGCGAACCACAGCACCTCGAACTCCTCGACCGGGTCGCCGCCGAGACCGGGGTCGGCCTGCTCGACCTTCGCGCCGAGCTCGGCGAAGAACTCGGCGGCGGCCGCGACCGACGCCGCGACCTCGGGATCGACCTTCGCGAACCCGAGGTCGGGGCTGAACGCGACGCGCAGGCCGGTCAGGTCGTCCAGGCCGCCCTCGCTGAACGGGACGTCCGGCGGCGGAAGCGACGACCAGTCGCGGCCGTCGTGGCCGCAGATCGCGTCGAGCAGCAGCGCCGCGTCCGCGACCGTGTTCGTCATCGGGCCGGTGTGCGCGAGCGTCCCGAACGGGCTCGCCGGGTAGTGCGGGATGCGGCCGTAGGTCGGCTTGATGGTGAAGATGCCGGTGAACGCGGCGGGGATGCGCACCGAGCCGCCGCCGTCGGTGCCGAGGGCGAGCGGCGCCATGCCCGCCGCGACCGCCGCCGCCGCGCCGCCGCTCGACCCGCCCGGTGTGCGGGACGGATCCCACGGGTTGCGGGTGACGCCGGTGAGCGGGTTGTCGGTCACGCCCTTCCACGCGAACTCGGGCGTGGTCGTCTTGCCGACGAACACCGCGCCCTGCTCGCGCAGGCGCGCGACGGACGGGGCGTCCTCGTCCCACGGGCCCGCCGGGTCGATCGTCGTGGAGCCGCGCAGCGTGGGCCAGCCGCGGGTGAGCAGGATGTCCTTGATGGAGACGGGCACGCCGTCCAGCGGGCCGAGTGTCGTGCCGCGCCGCCGCCGGTCGGCCGCCTCGCGGGCCATGGCGAGCGTGGTCTCCTCGTCGACGAGGCAGAACGCGTTGAGCCGGGGGTCGTCCCGCTCGATCCGGGCGAGGACCGCCTCGGCGGCCTCGACCGGGGAGAGCGTCCCGGCCTCGTACTGCTCCAGCAGCTCGGTCGCGGTCAGATCGGCCGCGTCGGTCCCGGTCGCCTCTGTCTTGGTCACGGTCACTGCTACCCCCTCTGTGTCACAGGTGAGCCGACGTAGCCGAGCCGCTTGTCCACGACGTTGTGGAGCCCGCGGCCGGTCGCGTAGCGGTCGAAGTTGCCCGCGAACAGGCGGACGAGCTCGTCCCGCCAGCCGATCACGTCGCCGGACATGTGCGGGGAGACGACGACGTTCGGCATGTCCCACAGCGGCGACGACGCCGGGAGCGGCTCGTCCTCGAAGACGTCGAGCGCCGCGCCCGCGATCCGGCCCGCCCGCAGCGCCGCGACCAGGTCGGCCTCGGCCACCAGCTGCCCGCGCCCCACGTTGATCAGCCGCGCGGACGGCCGCATCCGGTCCAGCGCCGCGGCGTCGATCATGCCGCGGGTATGCGGGGTGAGCGGCGCCGCCAGCACGACGTAGTCGGCCCCGGCGAACGCCTCGTCCAGCCGCTCCACCGGGTGGACGAGCCCGAAATCGGGGTCGCCGTCGCGGGCCGTGCGGCCGGCGCCGGACACCGCCAGGCCGGCGGCGGACAGGCGGCGCGCGATCGCGCGGCCGATCGGCCCGGTGCCGACGACCAGCGCGCGGGCGCCGGTGATCCGCTCGGTCTCGCGGTGCCGCCAGTGCCGCTCGCCCTGCAGCCGGACGGTCGTGTGCAGGTCCTTGGCGAACGTCAGGACCAGCCCGAGGACGTACTCCGCGATCGGCTCGTCGAAGACGCCGCGCGAGTTGGTGACGACCGCGTCGCTCTCGACCAGGCCAGGGAACAGCAGCCGGTCGACGCCCGCGCTCGCGATGTGCACCCAGTCGGGGCCGCCGTCCCGCGGCCACGCCCCGGCGAGGGCGTCGGAGAGGAAATCCCACATGAACAGGACGTCGGCGCCGGGAAGGGCCTCCGCGAGCTCCGGCTCGCGCACGTAGCGGACGCGGGCGCGGCGCTCGACGCCGGCCATGCCGCGCGGCGGGACGTCCCCTACGAGCACCACCACGTCGGGCGGCCCACCGGGTGCGGGCGGAACATGCTCCATCGGCGCCACTTTCAGGGAGTCCGGAGTTTACGTGAAGGGAACTCGGGGAGGCATTGACACGCTAGGATCGGTTCGTAGGATTGTCAACAATCAGCGCGGTGCACCGCGGCCCTGGTCACCGCACTGAGATCTCGTGTGCTGCAAGACCGTCGCAACCTGCCCATGCAAGGCCAGGACGGATCCCAGAGCGCTCTAACGGAAGAGTCCTTCGGGTGGCGACGCTCTCGCCCACCCCTGTTCACGGGGAGGTCCGGCATGCCCAAGCTCATGACCATCACTCTGGAGCACCGCGGCGTCTCATGCGTCGCGGAACTGCTGGAGAAGGACGCGCCGCGCACCTGCGAGGCGGTGTGGAACTCGCTGCCCCTCGGTGGCGACGCCTACCACGCCAAGTACGCGCGCAACGAGGTCTACACGATGGTCGAGCGGTTCTCCGAGGAAGAGGTCGGCCTGGAGAACCCCACCGTCACGCCGATCCCGGGCGACGTCGTCTACTTCTCCTTCGCCGGCGGCATGCTCGACCGGCGTTTCAAGGAGGAGAAGGGCATCCACGCGCTGCCCGGCGTCATCGACCTGGCGATCTTCTACGGGCGCAACAACCTGCTGCTCAACGGAGACGTCGGATGGGTGCCCGGCAACGTGTACGCGACGATCGTCGACGGGCTCGACCGCATGGCCGAGGCCTGCAACGACGTGTGGCGCTCCGGCGGCGTCGGCGAGCGCCTGGTCTATGACCGTGCTGAGTCCTAGAGCGGTGGGCGCGCAGATGACGTTCGACCCAACGCTGGTCGTCGGCCCCGAGCTGCTCGCCCAGCACGGCATCGGCGTGGTCGCGCCTTTCGACTTCGCCCTTGACCGCGAGCTGTGGCGGTGGACGCCCGACGACGTGTCCCTGTTCATGACCCGGCTGCCGTACGTGCCGGTGCCGGTCACCGTCGAGATGGCGTCCGCGCTGTCGGACCAGTCCATCGTCCGGCAGGCCACCCGGGACGTGCTCTCCCCCGAGCCGCTCGCCGTCGCCTACGCCTGCGCGTCGGGGAGCTTCATCGGCGGCAAGGCCGGCGAGATGCGGCTGCACCAGTCGATGACGATGGCCGGCGCACCCGTGTCGACGACGACCTCGGGCGCGCTGGTGGAGTCGCTGCGGCTGCTCGACATCAGCCGTATCGCGGTCGTCACGCCCTACATAGACGCCGTCACCGAACGGCTGGTGTCCTTTCTCGGCGAGTACGGCATCGACGTGGTGTCGTCGGTCGGGATGGGGCTCCTCAGCCACATCTGGAAAGTCGGCTACGGCGAGATCGTGTCGGCGGTGTCGACGGTCGACGCCCCGGAGGCCGAGGCGGTCTTCATCAGCTGCACGAACGTGCCGACCTACGACATCATCGCCCCGCTGGAACAGATGATCGGCAAGCCGGTCCTGACCGCCAACCAGGTCACGATGTGCGCGGCGCTGCGCTCGATGGGCCGCTCCGCGGCCGGTCCCGGGCAGTCGCTCGTACAGCTGGCCCCGTCCACCGCAGCCTGATCGCCGATGATCCGCAAAGGTAGGATTGACGACTCCATGCTTGAGAACGGGTTGCGCGCCGGGTTCCTCTACCCCGGCTACAGCGCTGAGGACGACTACCCCGCCATCGAGCGCGCTCTCGGCGGCGTGAGCCTCCCGGTCGTGCACACGCTGATGCGCGAGGACGCCCACAGGGTCGACGCCCTGCTGGACATCGGCGGCGCCGACGTACTCGGCGACGGCGCCCGCGCGCTGCGCGGCATGGGCGTCCGGTCCGCCGTGTGGGCCTGCACCAGCGGGAGCTTCGTGTTCGGCTGGGACGGTGCCGCGCAGCAGGTCGAGGGCGTCCGCGAGGCCGCGGGCGTCCCCGCGTCCAGCACGTCGTTCGCGTTCGTGAACGCCGCCCGCGCCCTCGGCGTGACGCGGGTCGCGGTCGCGGCGACCTATCCGTCCGACGTCGCGGAGCGGTTCGCCGCGTTCCTCGGCCACGCCGGCATCGAGGTGGTGGCGCTGTCCTGCCGGGGCATCGTCACCGCCGCCGAGGTCGGCACCCTGGGCCGCGAGGAGGTCCTCGCGTTCGTCGCCGCCAACGACCATCCGGACGCCGAGGCGGTGCTGGTGCCCGACACCGCACTGCACACCGTGTCCTGGCTCGACAAGCTGGAGGCACGGGTCGGCAAGCCCGTGCTGACCGCCAACCAGGTGAGCGTGTGGGAGGGGCTGCGGCTCGCGTCCGGTCCCGGGGGACTCTCACCGCGCACCGGGCTGGGCCGGCTGTTCGCCGTGCCCGCCACCGTCCCGCCGGGCGTCTTCGAGCACGAACGAGATACCCGGCAGCTATGAGGAAAGGACCCGCGGCATGGGCCGATTGGGTGAGCTGGAACCCGTCCCCCGCAAGTCGACCGTCGAGATCGTCTCCGACGAGCTGCGCGCGGCGATCATGTACGGGTCGCTGGAACCCGGCGCCCAGCTCGGCGAGGTCGAGCTGGCCGGCCGGCTGGGCATCAGCCGCGGCCCGCTGCGCGAGGCGATGCAGCGGCTCGTCCAGGAGGGACTGCTGGTCAGCGAGCCGCACCGCGGGCTGTTCGTGATCACGCTGGACGAGGGGGACGTCGAGGACGTCTACCTCGCCCGGCTCGCGATCGAGCGGGAGGCCTGCCAGCTGATCATGGAGCGGAACCGCGGTGAGGCCGTCGCCCGGCTCACCGAGGCCCTGGAGGCGCTCATCGACGCCGCGAGCGAACGCGACCGGGTCGCGATGAGCGACGCCGACCAGGCGTTCCACGAGGTGCTGGTCAGCTCGTCCGGCAGCCGGCGGCTGGAGCGGATGGCGCACACCCTGCTGGTGGAGACCCGCATGTGCCTGAACGCGCTGCAGGACACCTACCCGGAACCGTCCGAACTGGTCGAGGAGCACTCGCGGCTGGTCGACGCGATCGGCGACGGCGAGGAGGAGCGGCTGCTGACCCTCATCGAGGAGCACATGACCGACTCCATCGACCGGCTCCGCGTCTCCTAGCCGCGGCATTCGCGGCGGCGCCCCCTCGGCGCTGGACATCCGGGCCGAGGGCCACCTACATTGCAGATTGTCGACAATCTACGAAGGCACCGGAGGGACGACGCATGGCGAAGCTGTCACCCCTGCTCAAGCAGGCCACCCCCGTCCTGGCCGAGCGCGGCGAGGGCGTCTACCTGTACGACACCGACGGCCGCCGGCACCTGGACTTCACCGCGGGCATCGGCGTCACGGGCACCGGCCACTGCCACCCGCGCGTGGTCGAGGCGGCGCAGCGGCAGGTCGGCACGCTGATCCACGGGCAGTACACGACGGTCATGCACGAACCCCTGCTGCGGCTCACCGACGCGCTCGGCGAGGTGCTGCCGTCCGGCCTCGACTCGCTGTTCTTCCTCAACAGCGGCAGCGAGGCCGTCGAGGCGTCCATCCGGCTGGCCCGGCATGCCACCGGCCGGCAGAACATCGTCGTCTTCCACGGCTCGTTCCACGGCCGGACGATGGGAGCCGCCGCGCTGACCACCGCGGGCACCAAGTTCCGCGCCGGGATCGGCCCGCTGATGCCGGGCGCCGCCATCGCGCCGTTCCCGCAGGCGTACCGGTACGGCTGGGACGAGCAGGAGGCCACCCGGTTCGCGCTGCGCGAGCTGGACTACCTGCTCGTCACCGCGAGCCCCGCGTCCGACACGGCGGCGTTCATCGTCGAGCCCGTCCTCGGCGAGGGCGGCTACATCCCCGCACCGGACGGGTTCCTGGAGGGGCTGCGCGAGCGCGCCGACCGGCACGGCATCCTGCTGATCATGGACGAGGTGCAGACCGGGTTCGGCCGGACCGGCCGGTTCTGGGGCCACGAGCACTCCGCCGCGCGTCCCGACGTCCTCATCACCGCCAAGGGCCTGGCCAGCGGGTTCCCGCTGTCGGCGATCGCCGCGCCCACCGAGCTGATGGAGAAGGCCCGTCCCGGCTCGCAGGGCGGCACCTACGGCGGCAACGCCGTCGCCTGCGCCGCCGCGCTCGCCACGCTCCAGGTCATCCAGGACGAGGACCTCGTCGGCAACGCCGCCCGGCAGGGCGCGCGGCTGAACGACGGCCTCCGCAAGGTCGCCGCCGACCACCCGGAGATCGGCGACGTCCGCGGGCTCGGGCTCATGCAGGCCAGCGAGTTCACCACGCCCGGCGGCGAGCCCGACGCGGCCGCCGCGCAGCGGGCGCACCAGGCGGCGACCGAGCGCGGGCTCCTGCTGCTGACCTGCGGCGCGTACGGCAACGTCGTCCGGATGATCCCGCCGCTGATCGTCACCGAGTCGCAGATCGACGACGCCCTCGGCCTCTGGTCGCAGTCCGTCGCGGACGCGGTCGGCTGAGCCGCCTCGGACGCGGAACGGCGCCCGGCGGGAGGATCCGCCGGGCGCCCGTGTTCAGGACTGCGCGACCGCGCCTTCCTTGAGGAGGGTCTCGGCGTCGTCGAAGCCGAGGTCGTCCAGGACGGCGCGGGTCTGGCCGCCGGGGAGGGCGGGGACGCCGTCGGTCTCGGCGGCGGTCCGCGAGAAGCGCGGGGCGGGGGCGGGCTGCGGATGGCCGGCCATCTCGGGGAAGACGTCGCGGGACGTGTTGTACGGGTGTTCGGCGGCCTCGGTCAGGGACAGGACGGGCGCCACGCAGGCGTCGCTGGGGACGAAGATCTCCGTCCATTCGTCGCGGGTCTTCGTGCGGAAGACGGCGGCGAAGCGGTCGCGGAGGGCGGGCCAGCCGGACTGGTCGTGCTGGGCGGGGAGGTCCTCGCCTTCGAGGCCGATGAGGCGGAGGAACTCGGCGTAGAACTGGGACTCGATCGCGCCGACGGCCATGTGGCGGCCGTCGGAGGTCTCGTACACGTCGTACCAGGGCGCGCCGGTGTCGAGCATGTTGACGCCGCGGCGGTCCTCCCACATGCCGCCCCGGAGGAAGCCGTGGATGAAGGTGGACAGGTGCGCGGCGCCGTCCACGATGGCGGTGTCGACGACCTGGCCGCGTCCGCTGGTCTTGGACTCCAGCAGGGCGGACAGGACGCCGACGACGAGGTACATGCTGCCGCCGGCGAAGTCGCCGAGGAGGTTCATCGGGACCTGCGGCGGGCCGCCGGCGCGGCCGATGGCGTGCAGGGTGCCGGTGATGGCGATGTAGCCGACGTCGTGGCCGGCCGTCTGGGAGAGGGGGCCCTCCTGGCCCCAGCCGGTCATCCGGCCGTAGACGAGTTTCGGGTTGCGGGCGAGGCAGTCGTCCGGGCCGAGGCCGAGGCGCTCGGTGACGCCGGGCCGGAACCCTTCGAGGAGGACGTCGGACTTCTCGACCAGGCGGAGGACGACCTCCTTGCCCTTCTCGCTCTTGAGGTCGATCGCGATCGAGCGCTTGCCGCGGTTGCTGAAGTCGGTGCCGCCGGTCGCCTGGCCCGCCCTGACCGCGGAGGCGCGGTCGACGCGGATCACATCGGCGCCGAGGTCGGCGAGCAGCATCGCGGCGAACGGCCCCGGCCCGATCCCGGCCAGCTCGATCACCCGTACTCCGGACAGCGGCCCCTGGCCCATGTGCGGCTCCCTGAATCTCGTTCGGTGACCCTAGTGTGCACGATGAGCGTAAGCGCATGCTGACCCGGCCCGCCGCTATCGGGCGGTGAGTTCCACAGGGGTGTCCTTCGAGCCGGTGGCGATGAGGAGACGCTTCCTCGTGGTGGGGCGGCGGACGCCCTCCGCGTGGGGGACGAGGCCGCGCCCGGCGGCGGCCAGGTAGTACCGGCGGCCGGACGGGGACCGCCACCAGGTTCCGCTCACCGGGCGGCGGGCGTCGCACAGGCCCGTCGCCCGGTCCTGCGCGGCGAGCAGCGCGGCGCGGGCGGTGGTGGCGCCGCCGGGGTGGGTCAGCCGGGTGCAGACCCAGTCGGCGGGCTTCCCGCCGTGCGGCAGTCTGCCGGACCAGAAGTTCCACGCCATCGCCTCGGAGACCGGGCGGTCCGGCCGGGGCGTCAGGCAGGCCACGCGGTCCCAGAGATCCCGGGCCTTCTCGCCCAGGCGGGCCGGCGGGCCCGCCCGGCCCGGCCGGTAGGCGGGCGAGTGGTAGGTGAGGACGGTGGCGCGCGGGCCGCCCAGGTCGCCGACCGTCCTCGCCCCGAGGTGGAAGAGCGGGCCGCGGCCGCAGCCGGAGCGGGCGCGGGTGGGTGCGGTCACACCGTCCGAGGTCGCGAGGCGGTCCCCGGTGAAGGTCTCGGGGCGGGTGTCCCAGGGGGCGAGAAGGTAGCGTCCGCCGCCGAGCGCGATCGGGGCGGACGGGTCCTGCCCGGCTTCGAGGACCGTGAGGGCGCCGCCGGGCGTGTAGCGGGCCAGCCGGCCGCCGTGCCGCATCAGGGCGACGGGCGTGCCGCCGACGTGGCCCGCGTAGAGGAGCTGTGCGGTGCCGCCCGGGCGGCGCCCGGCCGGCGCGGCCGCCCAGGCGCCGGCGGCCCGTCCGGTGAACGCTCGGTCGCGGGCCAGGTCGCCGCGGGCCGGCCAGGCGTCGAGGGTGCGGGCGCCGCGCGTCCAGGCCTCGGGGGCGGCCGAGACGAGCCGCGGGCCGGGCGCCCGGGGGTCGCCGCGCTCCGTCATGACCAGCGCGCCGACCAGCGCGGCGGTGAGGACGGCGGCGGTGGCGAGCGGCAGTACCGAGCGGTTGCGGACGGGACGCAGCAGCGCGGGCTCGAACCGCACGGGGCGCCGGACGGCCGGCGGGGCGACCGCGTCCGCCGCACGGATCACCGGCCACGGATCGCGGACGCGCAGCTCGACGAGCTGGTCGTGGACCGCGTACCGGGGCAGGCCCTCGACGTGGCGCAGGACGTAGGCGACGCGGACATGCGGGTGGAGCTTCGCCAGGACCGCGGTGAGCGCCGGGTCGGGCGGCCGCGCGGGCAGCGCGCGCAGCCACGGGCCGAGCCCGATCTGCAGCCGGCGGGAGGGGCGCAGCGCCCGGCGGAGCACCCGGGTGCGGCGGCGGGCGAGCCCGGCGGGCGAGCGGTCGCGGACGCCGCGCGCGGTGGTGTCCACGATCCGGCGCGCGATCGCCAGCCGGTAGCCGCGCTTTCCCGTGCCGGGAAGAACGAAATATGCCAGCCGGACAAGGTCGCCATAAGCCGATTTCGAGATCGGCGATTCCGTCCGCGTATTCGTCAGGACATCTTCCGTCACGGCGGGCCACTCCCTCTGGGCCGTTCTCTCGTCGCGAACCCCGAGGTTAAGCCGCATCCCGGCGGGAGCGGGGCGAAGTTGGAACAACGATTAATCAGCCGATTGGAAATGTCCCCCTATTTCCATACAGGAGGCGGCGCGGGGCGGGAGGCCGCGGCCGTCGGCCGAGACCACCCGCGACCGATTCCTCCCCGTACTACGCTGTTGACCTCCGGGGGAACCTCCCCGGACCGCAGGACATCGAATGATCGCGCCCCCCGCCGCGACCCGGACGAGCAACGGAGAAGGATCCCCCCACCCATGACCGAGGACGTCCCCGGCTACCGGGTGCTGGAGCAGGTCGGCGAGGGCGGCTTCAGCGTCGTCTACCGCGCCCACCAGGAGCACCTCGACCGGATGGTCGCACTGAAGGTCCTGTCGATCGCCTCGGTCGACGACGCGGCGATGCGGCGCTTCCAGCGGGAGAGCAAGATCACCGGCCGGCTGTCCGGCCACCCCAACATCGTGACCGTGCTGGACACCGGCATCACCCGTTCCGGACGTCCCTACATCGCGATGGAGTACTTCGAGCACGGCGCGCTCACCGACCGGCTCGCGCGGGAGGGGCCGCTGCCGTTCGAGGACGTGCTGCGCATCGGGGTGAAGATGGCGGGCGCGCTCGCCGCCACCCACGAGACCGACGTCCTGCACCGCGACGTCAAGCCGCAGAACGTGCTGCTGTCGCGGTACGGGGAGCCGGCGCTCGCCGACTTCGGCATCGCCCGCCTGGTCGACTCCTTCGACGCGACGCACACCCAGGCGTTCACCCCGCACCACGCGGCGCCCGAGCTGCTGGAGGGCCGGACGCCCGGCGTCGGCGCCGACATCTACTCGCTCGGCTCGACGCTGTACCAGCTGCTGGCCGGGCAGCCCGCCTTCAAGGGCCCGGCCGGCGAGGGCATCGCGCTGCTGATGCTGCGGATCCTGAACGAGCCGCCGCCGCCGATCCCCCGGCCGGACGTCCCGCAGCAGGTCTCCGGCGTCATCGGGCGCGCGATGGCCAAGACCCCCGAGATGCGGTTCGCGACCGCCGTGGAGTTCGCGGAGACGCTCCAGCGCGTGCAAGCCGAGCTGGGGCTGCCCGTCACGGACGTGGCGCACAGCAGCGGCTCGGTCCGGCCCGTCCCGCGGGCCGACGGCGGCGCCGGCTCGCCGTCCTCGGGCCACTCGTCCTCGGGGCACTCGTCGTCCGGTTCCCTGCCGGGGCCGCGGATGTCGTTCCCCGACGCCTCCGGTCCGCCGCGCGTCCCGGAGTGGGCACCGACCGCCCAGGCGCCGCCCGCGCCGGTCTCGCCGGCCGTCGCGCCGCCGTCGCCGTGGCATCCGGACGCGCTCCCGCCGCGGACACCGGACGCCCTCCTCCCGCAGGACGGCCCGCGGCCGCAGCAGCCGCCCGCCGCCCCGGACGCCGCCACCTGGGGGGCGGCCCGGACGCCGGCCGGCGCGCCACCGCAGGCCGGCGACCCGCGGGCGAGCGGCTCGCACACCACCCCGCACACGAACCCGTACCGGCTCACCCATGACCGGCCGGACGACGGGCCGCGCCGCGGCCTCATCGTCGCCGCGGGCGTCGCGCTCGTCGGCGGGCTGGCGCTCGGCATCGGGGCACTCGCCCTGACCCGCGGAGGGGACGACGGCCGGCAGGACGCGGGGGCGGCCGTGGCCTCCACACCGGCGCCGCAGGGGCAGGCCACGGGCGTCCCGCCGGAGCCCATCACGTCCGCGCAACTGGCCGCCACGCGCCCGCGCAAGCTCGCCGCCAAGCCGGTCGGCCGCACCGCCGCGCTCGCCTGGGTGCTCCCGCCCGCCGCGGCGGACCTGCCGCTGCTCATCCAGCGGCACCCCGCCGGCGCGGAGCCGCTCATCACCGTCAGGGCCGGGTCCCGCGCGGCGACCGTGCCGGGCCTGCGGCCGGGCACCCGCTACTGCTTCAAGGTCGGCGCGGTGCTGCGCCTCAACCCGGGCCAGGCACCGGACGTGTCGTGGTCGGCGCCCACCTGCATCCCCAAGAACAAGAAGAAGCGGGGCTAGCGGAGGCCCACCGGCGGGCTAGAAGCTCGGGCTAGAAGCTGTTGGACGGCTCGCACTTCCAGATCGACGGCCCGACGAAGCTCTTCCAGCTGCCGGGCGTGGAGATCAGGTAGGCGGGCACGTAGCCGCGCTTCCCCTTCCACGTGATGTTGGTGTACATGTCGCCGCTGAGGTTGGGGTCGCTGGAGTGCTCGAACCGGAGGCCCTGCTCCTGGCAGTTGACGGTGACCTGCTCGCCGTTGTTGTCGTTCATGGTGGCGACGACGGTGCTGCTGGTGCTGGCAGTGGCCCTGATGTAGGCGTTGGAGTTGCCGTTCATGCGCACGGCGTAGGTGCTGGTGGGGCCGGTCAGTTTGGCGTTGATCGTCGTGCCCGAGCCGGTTCCCGCGCCGTTGGCGGCCGCGACGGTGAAGGTGTAGTTCCCGTTCGACCACACGTCGCCGAGCGTCGCGGACGTGGCCGAGACCGTCTTGCTCCCCGAGACCGGGCCGCTCCACGTGAGCTTGTAGGAGGCGGAGCCGCCGCCGGGCGGGGCCGTCCAGGAGACCTTCGCCCCGGACTTCGTCGCCTGCGCCTTGAGGCCCGTCGGCGCGCCCGGCGTCACGCAGGGGCGGACGGGGTCGCTGGCGGTCGACAGCACTTCACGCGTCCTGCCGTTGGCGTCCTTGTACCGCACCGCGACGCGGAAGCGGTACTCCTGCCCGCAGTCGCCGCCCGTCACGGTGAACGTGAAGGGACCCGCGCCGGGGCCGATCGCGGACGGGGCGGCCGACAGTCCGGCCGGGACGTCCTTCAGCGCGTATCCGACGATCCCCTCACCCTGCGACGGCTGGAAGCCGATCCGCATGGTGCCGGCGCCGGGCGTGACCGACACGTTGGCCGGCGCGGTCGGCGGGTCACCGGGGCGCGGCGGTGAGGCCGGCCGGTTCGTCGGGGGCGTCAGCGGCGGGGACGACGGGTTCCTGCGGGCCGGCGGCGGGGCGTCCCCGTCGCCGGGCAGCGGGATCGTCCGGCGCTTCGGGCCGCCCGCGACCCTGTCCTTGTACTTGTTGATGCCCTTCTGCACGCCCTGCCGGTCGATCACGACGGCGCGGGGACCGGCCGGGTCGTTCGCCCAGATCATCCCGTCCTTGACGAAGACGTCGAGCGTGGACCGCGGGTTCGTCACCGGGATCGGCTTCTCGAACCGGTTGGCCGCCGAGTTGTACACGATCAGGGCGCCGGCGGTCTCGTCCGGGATGTAGACGTTCGCGCCGAGCATCTGCGGCGGCCGGTACCGGTGCTTCGGCATCGGCAGCCGGGTGCTGGAGTACCGCCCGGTGTCGGTGTCGACGGTCACCAGGGATCCGGTGCCGGGCACCAGCAGCGGAACGGTCTTGCCGTCGGTGTGCGCGGGGGCCAGCACGCCGCCGCGGCCGGCCTGCCGCACGGTCGTCGGCAGGCTGATCTTGAGCGGGGACCCGGACGAGGTGACGACCGTGGCGGTGGAGGAGGTGGAGTCGGTGACGACCGGGGCGCCGGCCGCGATGGTCAGCGCCAGGTCGTCGCCCGGCTCACCGACGCGGACGGGCGGCTGGACCTCGCCGTCCTTGAACGCCGCGACCTCGCCCTTCTGCGACACCGGGACCCAGAGGGCGCCCTTGCCGTCGATCCCGGCCTGGCCGAGGACCGGCGGCAGGTCGGCGGCCGCGCCGACGGGGGTCAGGCCGACGGGGTCGATCTGCTGCACGACGCCCTTGACCGAGTCGACCGTGTACGCCTTCCCGGCGCCGGCGAGGACCTGGATGCCCTTGCCGAGCGAGCGGCTCTGGCCGATGCTCAGCTGGGACGGGTCGAGCCGGCTGACGACGCCCGTGTCCAGGTCGATGATCAGGATCGTGGCGCCGTCCTGGACGATCTTGATGTTGTGGCCGCGCATCTGCGGGATCACGCCGGCCTTGCCGTCCACCTTGGCGGCGGGGCCGTTGACGTGCACGACGGCGCCCTTGCTCTTCGCGGACAGCCAGGCGCCGACGTCGGCGAGGCGGTACTGGGCGCTCGCGACTCCCACCCCGTACACGGCGGCGGCGATGACGAGCACGCCGACGAGGCCGACCGCGACCTGCCCCGTCAGTCGGTCACGTCGGATCCAGCTCAGGCCAGCAACCCGCACGACTACGATCACCTTCCCCCGGTTCGAGGAGCACCGTAGTGGGTTCCGACCCGAGTTGCCGGTGTTTTCCCGGATAAAGAATGGTGGTCAGCTGTCGCCAATGGCGTCAGTGAATGTCGGGACTGTAATATTACGTCCGGTAATGATCACTATAAGGCGGCCGGTGACCTCGATCTTCCCGGCGAGGACGGCGGCGACGCCGGCCGCGCCCGCCCCCTCGGCGACCAGCCCGTGCTCGCCGAACAGCCACCGCATCGCCGTCCGGATCCGGTCATCGGTCACGGTGGTCAGCTCGGCGGTCCGGCCGATCACCTCCGGTGTGACGCTGCCGGCCTCCAGGTTGCCGGGAAGGCCGTCGGCGAACGTCTCACCGACCTCGACCCCGACGACCCGCCCGGCCGCCACCGACGCGGACACGCCGCGCGACACCGCCGACTCCACGCCGACGATCCGCACGTCCCCGCGTTCGCGCGCCCACAGGCACAGCCCGGCGAGGAGACCGCCGCCGCCGACCGGCGCGACGACCGTGAGCGGGCCGTCCGCCTGCCGGTCGAGTTCCCGCCCGATGGTGCCCTGCCCCGCGATGACCGCCGGGTCGTTGTACGGCGAGACGTAGTGACCGGGCAGGGTCATCGCGTGCGCCTCGGCCTCGTCGTAGGTCGTCCCGTGCTGGACGAGCCGCACCGGATACGCCCCGATCTTGTCGACCTTCACCGGGGACGCCCGGGTCGACACGACCACGGTGACGTCCGCGCCGGACCGGGCCGCCGCGTAGCCCATGCCGAGCCCGTGGTTGCCCGCGCTCGCCGTGACGGCGGGCTCCCCCGCGGGAAGCGCCGCGACGGCCGCGAGCGCGCCGCGCACCTTGAACGCGCCGGTCGGCTGGAAGGTCTCCAGTTTCAGCAGGGCGCCGGGGGCCAGGCCGGACGGCACCAGCGGCGTCGGCTCGAGCTCGGCGGAGACGGCCCGCCAGGCGCGGTCCAGGTCGCCGGGGCCGGGCGGGCGGACGGCGCGGACCGTCACGGGCGTTCCCCGGGCGCGTCGTCCAGCCGTTCGTGGAGGCGCTGCCTGATCTCCTCGGGCGTGTAGGCCCGGCGGCGCCGCTCCGCCCGGACGATCACCGCCCCGGTCGCGGCGACGCCGAGGAACCCGGCGATGCCCAGCGCCTTCCAGATGCCCAGTGCTTTCCAGACGCCCAGTGCTTTCCAGACGCCCAGCGGCTTCGTCCATCGCATGCGGCTACCGTATCGATCATGCCTGGTACGAGCATCTCCCTCGACGAGGCCGCCGACCTGACCCGCACGGGGGACGTGTGGCTGTTCCGCGGCCGGACGGTCGCGGACCGCGCCATCCAGATGACGACGAACAGCCCCGTCAACCATGTCGGCATGTCGCTGGTCATCGACGACCTGCCGCCGCTGATGTGGCACGCCGAGCTGGGGCGGTCGCTGCGGGACATGTGGTCGGGCGGCCACCATCGCGGCGCGCAGCTGCACGACCTGCGCGACGCCGTATTGGCGTGGGGGTCCCCACGCAGTCCGGGGGGTGCGGGGGGTCGGCCCCCCACAAGGCACGGGTACGGGCAGCGAGCGTGGCTGCGGCAGCTCGAACCACCGCCGACCGCGGGGATGGAGGACGCGGCGCTGCGCGCGGTGGCGCGGCTGAACGGCACCCCGTTCCCGTCGACGTCGAAGCTGGCGACGCGGTGGGTGCGGGGGCGGGTGCCGATCCGGCGCCCCGCCGGGCACGACGCGCGCCGCGGCGCCGACGTCATGGAGACGGCGTTCTGCGCCGAGATCGTCGCGGTGACCTACCAGGCGATGGGGCTGCTGCCGAAGGGGCGCCGCCCGAACTGGTTCGACCCGGGGCGGTTCTGGAGCGGCGACGACCTGGAGCTGGAGACCGGCGCCGTGCTGGGCGGCGAGATCGCGGTCAGCCTGCCCGTCTCCTGACGGGCGCCTCGGCCGGGGTCTTCTCGGCGGGTGCGCGGCGGTCCTTCAGCGAGCGGGGGTGCAGGCGGCGCCGGAGGCGGCGCAGGCGGCCGGCCTTGGTGGTGACCAGGCGTCCCAGTGCGTCGGTGTGCTGCCAGGCCTGGTCGGCGGCGCGCGGGTCCGGGCGGGACGCGGCGAAGCGGCTCCGGTTGACGAGGTCGGCGAGCGGGCGCAGATGCCCGTGGGCGTCCTCGCCGACGCTGGACGCGCCGAACCGCGCCACCTCGTGCGCGGTCAGCGTGCGGGCCGTGGACAGGCCGACGTCCGACAGGTGGTCGAGGGCCTGGTGCCAGGCACCGGTGATGCGGGCGGCGGGCGATCCGGCCCGGCGGCGCCGCTTGCGCAAGGCGGGGGCGAGCAGGACGGCGAGCACGTATCCGATGACCAGCACGGCCCCCGTGATCGACGCGAACACCCACCACGGTGTGGGCGAGTCTTCGGCGACGGGCTTCTGCGGCCCCTTCTGCGTGGTGTTGCCAGGCCCTTCCCCGCGCTCCTGGGACACGGCGTTTTTCTGCGCCTGTTCGAGTTTCTGTTCCGTCTCGCCCGCGGCGACCGAGTCGTTCCCCTTGGAGGGGCGTCCGGTGTCCGGGAGCGGGTTGAAGCGGATCCAGCCGAGACGCTCGAACTTGATCTCGGGCCACGCCATCACGTCCCCGGAACGGACCTGGACGGTGTCGCCCACGCGGTTCCCGCCGTCGAAGCCCACCACGACCCGCGACGGCAGGCCGAGCGTGCGGGCGAGCAGGGCGTAGGCGGTCGCGAAGTGCTCCGGGGTGCCGCGCCGGCCCTCGGCGAGGAAGTAGTCGAGCTGCCGGTAGCCGTGCCCCGGCGGCGCGGTCACGTCGTACTTGGCGTAGCGCTTGAGGTACTGGGCGAGCAGTGCGGCCTTGTCGATGGGCGACACCGCGCCCTGCGTCGCCGCCTCCGCGAACCTGCGGAACTCGGCGAGCTGGACGGGCGGCTCCTTCGCGCCCGGCCCCCAGGGCAGTTCGAGCGCCGCCCCGGCCTCGGCGTCGGTCGCGACGGCCGCGGCGGCGAGGTCCTCGGCCGTCCATTCGGGGACGACGGAGGCCACCCGGTACGTCTGGCCGGGGCGGAGCGGCTGCGCGGCGGCCAGCGCGCCGCTCTCCGGGTCGACGACGACGGGCAGCCCGTCGACCTGCCGGGGGCGGTCGGGGGCGGGCACCCACACGCCGGGCAGGTCGCGGATCGTGATGCGCTGCTCGACCTCGTGCTCGCGTTCCGGCCGCGGGCCTTCCGGCACGCGGCTCCCGGTGGGGACGAACCGGGCCGTGGACGACCAGGTCACGCCGTTGAACCGGTCGAGGACCGCGAGCCGCTCGATCTCGTTCCGGCGGCCGGACTGGACGGTGAACATGACCTGGCCGGGGTTCAGCAGCCAGCCGCCCACGCGGTCGAGGGGGCTGACGCCGTCGCGCTGCTGCGGCGGCGGGGCCCGCACCTGCTCCCGCGGGTTGTACGGCTCCGCGCTGACCGGGACGACCGGCGCCGCCGCGAACGCCACCGCCCCCAGCACGACGGCGGCGGGCGTCCCGATGGCGAGCGGCCGCCACGCGACCCCGGAACCGGGGCCGTCGGCGCGGACGAGGACGAGGACCGCGACCAGCACGACGGTCGCGGCGGCGAGGGGCGCGTTGGAGCCGGGGCCGTCCACGCCCAGCAGGAGCGCGACCGCCCACACGCCGAGCGCGGGCAGGCACGGCGCGGCGCGCAGCGAGGTCCGCAGCGCCAGCTCGGCGGACGCGAACGCCGCCAGCCACACCACCACGTTGACCAGGACGAGGAACTCCGGCGTGGCCGGGGCGGGCAGCAGCGTGGTCAGGATCGCCTTCCACGAGCCGAGCACGCCCTCGCGGAGCGTCTGCGGCAGCGTCCCCGCGCTGAGGGCCGGGCGCAGGACGGTGACCGACACCGTGCCCGCCCACGCGACCACCGTCAGCACCAGCGAGATCCACAGCGGCCACGGGTCACCGCTCCTGCCCGGCCCGCCCTTGCGCGGTCCGGACAGCAGCCCGCACAGCGCCGCCGGCACGACCGCGGCGACGACGGCGACCGGGACCACCGGGCCGAAGCCGAAGACCCGCTGGAACGACAGGCCGGCGACGGCCGCAAGGCAGGCCGTCACGGCGAGCGACACGTACCGGGTCACCGGACGCGCCCCAGCCGCCGCCACGACTCCGCCAGCCCGTCCAGATCGGCGAAGTCGATCACCTGGACGCCGGGCGGCGCCGGCGCCGCCTCGGGCGGCCGGACCCGCAGCACGACGACGCGGTCGAAACGGTTCCGGACGGCCGCAACCTCTCCCAGCTCCACGGCACCGGACGTGACGACCACGAGCGACCCGCCCGCGCGCACACGGCGCACGGCGTCCATGGTGGACTGCGGGCCCTCCTGCGTCGCGGCCGAGGTGAGCCGGTCGAGCAGGACCTCCGCGTCGTCGCGTCCGCCGCGCGTCTCGGCGAGCTGCCCGTCGCCGGTCAGGAGCCGGACGGGGAAGCTCGCCGACGCCGCCGTCATCGCGACCGACGCCGCCGCGTCCACCGCCAGCTCGAAGTCGTCGGGCTCCGGCCACGACGCGGGCCGCGCCTCCAGGACGATCGTCGTGGTCGGCAGGCTGGCGTCGACGAGCTGGCGGACCATGAGGGTGCCCGTCCGCGCCGAGGACTTCCAGTGGATGTGGCGCAGCTCGTCGCCGATCACGTATTCGCGCAGCGCGTGGAACGTCGCCGTCCCGGCCGGGGACCGGTCGCTGGTCGGCCCGTCCAGGTGGTGGGCGCGGCCGGACGGCAGCAGCGACAGCGGCACCGTCTTCGGCCGGACGAGCAGGACCTCCGGCCTGCCGTACTCCCGGGTCCGGCGGGCCAGCCTGAGCGGATCGGCGCGCACCAGCCGCAGCGGCCCCACCGGGATCTCGCCGCGCCGGCCGGTCGGCAGCCGGTAGGTCACGGACCGCGTGCCGCCGGCCCGCAGCCGGGGCACGTCCACCGCGACGGAGTCGGGGCCGGCCGCGTCCTGCGCGCTCACCCCCCGCGCTCCGCGTCCCCGGTTGGTGACGTGCAGGACGCCCACGGCCGGTTCGCCGCGCTCGACCTTCTTCGGCGCGATCTCGCGGCTGACGTCCAGCTTCGCCTGCGGCAGCGTCCACAGCGCCGCGCCCGCCACCGCGGCGAGCCCGGCGAGCCCGAACATCGCGGGCTCCGGATAGCCGAGCCACCAGCCCGCCGCGTACAGCGGCGCGCACACGGCCGCCGTCCCCCATCCCAGCGGCGTCAGCACGTCACACCCCGGCGGCCTGCGGAGTCGGCACGTTCTGCAGGGCTTCGCCCACCACGTCCGCGCCGGAACGCCCGCGCAGCTCCGCCTCCGGCGTCACGATCAGCCGGTGTGCGATGACCGGGACCGCGAGCGCCTTCACGTCCTCGGGGACGATGTAGGACCGGCCGGCCGCCGCCGCGCGCACCCGCGACGCCCGCAGCAGCGCGATGCTGGCCCGCGGGCTCGCGCCGAGCCGCAGGTCGGGATGCGTGCGGCTGGCCGCGACGACCCGCACGAGGTAGTCGTACAGGGGCGGCGCGACATGCAGCCGCTGCGCGAAGTCGATCATCCGGGCGAGGTCCTCGCGGCCCATGACGGGCGGCATCTGGTCGAGCATCGCGCCGGTCGGCGCGCCCGCGAGCAGCGCCACCTCGGCCTGGTGGTCGGGGTAGCCCATCGAGATCCGCATCAGGAACCGGTCGAGCTGCGCCTCCGGCAGCGGATACGTGCCGTCCATGTCGACGGGGTTCTGCGTCGCGATCACCATGAACGGGCGCGGCACCGGATGCGGGGTGCCCTCCACGGTGACCCGGCGCTCCTCCATGACCTCCAGCAGCGCCGACTGCGTCTTCGGGGAGCCGCGGTTGATCTCGTCGGCGACGGCGAGGTTCGCGAAGATCGGCCCGGGGTGGAACTCGAACGCACTCGTCCCCTGGTTGAAGATCGAAACGCCGGTGATGTCGCTGGGCAGCAGGTCGGGCGTGAACTGGATGCGCGTCCACTCCGCCTCCACCGACGCCGACATCGCCCGCGCCAGGGTCGTCTTGCCCACGCCCGGGACGTCCTCGACGAGCAGGTGGCCCTCGGACAGCAGGCAGATGAGCGCCAGCTCGACCTTCTCCCGCTTGCCGCGCACCACCCGCTCGATATTGCCCGCCAGCGCCGCGAACATCTGCGCGAACCGCCCGGCCAGGGCGTCCGCGTCCACCCCCGCGTTATCGTTCATTCAGCTGCCCCCCAGCCGCGCGGGGCCGTGTCCCGCGCGGGGGATCGGTCCCCGGTCAATCCCCGTCACCTCTCGTCGCGCCAGGTTCCGGAGTCGGGAGCCGCGACCCCCGGCGCGAAGGGCACAATAACGGTTTTCAGCGCCGTCCCGTGCCGGTATTCACCGAATGACCGCCGCGAACCGAACGCGAACGTTATCCGTGACGTCCTAATGTTGGGCTTCGCGACGACGACTTCGAGGTGGACGTGGACGACATCAGCATCACCGACCTGTGGGACCGCGTCACGGGAACGCAGCCCGATCCCCCGTGGTGGCTGGTGGCCTTCGTCGGCCTCGTGGCGCTCGCCGCGGTGCTCCACGGCCCCACCTGGCGGGTCGCGCGCAACACCGTGACGATCGCGCACGAGGGCGGGCACGCGCTCATCGCCCTCGTCACCGGCCGCAAGCTGGACGGCATCAAGCTGCACTCCGACACCTCCGGGGTGACGGTCTCGCGCGGCAAGCCGCACGGCCCCGGAATGATCTTCACGGCGCTGGCGGGCTACATCACTCCCCCGCTGCTCGGCCTGTTCTTCGCGCTGCTGCTCGCCGCCGGCCGGATCACGCTGATGCTGTGGTTCTCGCTCGCGCTGCTCGGCGCGATGCTCATCATGATCCGCAACGCCTACGGCGTGCTCTCCGTGGTGGCCACCGGCGCGATCATCCTCGGGGTGTCGTGGCTGGGCAGCGCCGAGGTCCAGGCCGGCTTCGCCTACCTGGCCGCGTGGTTCCTTCTGCTCGCCGCGACCCGCCCGGTGATCGAGCTGCAGCGGATGCGCTCCCGGCGCATGGCGCCGAGCTCCGACGCCGACCAGCTCGCCCACCTCACCGGCGTCCCCGGCCTGGCCTGGGTCAGCCTGTTCGGCGCCACCGCCCTGCTGGCGCTCCTGGCGGGCGGCGCCCTCCTCGTCCCGGACGTCGACCTCCCCGACCTGTCCACCCTCCCCGGCTACTGACCCGCGGGCTGACGCGAAGTCAGCGGGCATGGGATGTCCGAGGGCAGCGATAGTTTCGGCTGTGTGAGCGAACGATGGGATCGGGACCAGGTGCTCGGCCTCGCACCCGACGCCGCGTCCGCGAAGGCGGCCGGCGGCATCGCCGCGCCGGGCAGGTGGGCCCGGACTGGGTGTGACGACGAGGCGGTCTGGGGCGAGTGCCAGGGCAGCGGCAAGTCCGTCTACCGGGCGTGCGCCGATCTGACCGAGCCCGCGTTCCGGTGTTCGTGCCCGAGCCGGAAGTTCCCGTGCAAGCACGCTCTCGCGCTGCTGCTCCTGTGGGCCGACGGCACCGTCGGCGCCGAAGGCGGACCGGGGGGCGCGGGGGGCGGGCCACCCTCGACGAGCACGGTGGAGAGCGGGCCGCGCCCGGGGTGGGCGGCCGAGTGGATCGAGGAGCGGCGGGAGCGCGCCGACCGCGCGGGACGGCAGCGGGCCTCGGCGGCGGCCAAGACCCGGGACCCGAAGACCGTGGAGCGGCGGGAACGGCGCGTCGACGACGGCCTCGCCGAACTCGACCAGTGGCTCCGCGACCAGGTCGCGCACGGGCTCGCCCAGGCGGACAAGGCCCCCTACCGGCTGTGGGACGACGCCGCGCGGCGGCTCGTCGACGCGCAGGCGGGCGGCCTGGCGGGCCAGGTCCGGGGGCTCGCCGCCATCCCGCGGACACCCGGCTGGCCCGACCGCCTGCTGGAGGAGTACGCGCTGCTGCGGCTGCTCGTCCGGGCCTACCGGCGGCGGGACGAGCTGCCGGAGGGCCTGCGCGACACCGTCCGTTCCCGTGTCGGGTTCACCGTCCCGCAGGACGAGGTCGTCGGCGGCGGGGAGCGCGTCAGGGATCACTGGTGCGTCACCGGGTCGCGTGACACCGCGCAAGACCTGCTGACGACACGGCGGGTATGGCTGCGAGGGCGCCGGACGGGCCGTCCCGCGCTCGTGTTGTCGTTCGCCGCGCCGGGCACGTCGCTGGACGCATCGCTCATCGTGGGTACGGAGGTCGATGCGGAGCTGGTGTTCTTCCCGGGGTCGCAGCCGTTGCGGGCACTGGTCGCCGAGCGGTTCGGGACCGCCGCCCCGGGGGCGCCCGCCGGGACGTCCGTCCAGGGGTTCCTGGACGAGCACGCGGCGGCGCTCGCGCTCGATCCGTGGCTGGACCGCTGGCCCGTGACGCTGGGGAACGTCCGCCTGGCCCGTGACGGAGGAGGCGACCTGTACGTGGTCGACGCGGCCGGGGACGCGCTGCGGCTCCGGCTGGCGGATCCGTGGCGGCTGCTCGCGCTGTCGGGCGGCGGGCCGGTCACGATGGCCGGCGAGTGGAGCCCGCGCGGCCTGTACCCGCTGGCCGCATGGCACGAGGACGAGGGGACGGTGATCCTGTGACCGCGTGGAACGAGCACGTCACGGCGGCCCTGCTCGGCACCGAACGCCGTGACCCGCCCGTCCTGCCCGGTGCCTCCGAGGAGCCGGGCGACAGGGCGGGGCGGCTGCTCGACCAGGCGGCGGTGCTGGCCGTCCGGCGCCGGGCCGGGCGCGTCCCGTCCGGTGCGGCGCCCGTGCCCGTGGCGCTCGCGCCGGTGGAGGACGCCCCGGTCGTGGCGGCGCCCGCGGCGGCGCGGCTGCGGCGGATTCTGCGCGGGGAACAGATCCGGGTGCTGCCCGAGTGGCTGGAGGCGGCGGCGGCACGGGGTCTGCGGGTGCCCGCCCAGCTGCTTCCCGACCTGCTGGAACGCGGGCGCGGCGACCGGATGCTGCGGCCGTCGATCGCGCGTGCGTCCGGCCGGCGCGGCGTGTGGCTGGCGTTGCAGAACACCGACTGGGCGTACCTGGTCGGCTCCGGCGACGATCCCGGCGGCGGCCCGGAGGTGTGGGAGACCGGCACGCGCAACCGGCGGGTGGCCTACCTGACCGGGCTCCGCCGCACCGAGCCGGGGCGCGCGAGGGAACTGCTGCTCGGGACGTGGGCCAAGGAGCCCGCGCCCGACCGCGCGGCGTTCCTCGCCACGTTCGGGGACGGGCTGTCGGCGGACGACGAGGAGTTCCTGGAGGCCGCCCTGGAGGACCGGGGCAAGGACGTCCGGCAGCTCGCGTCCGACCTGCTCGCCCGCCTGCCCGGGTCCGCCTACGGGGAGCGGATGGCGGCACGGGCCCGCGGCTGCCTGACCCCGAGGGTCCGGACGGTGCGGGGGCGCGAGCAGACGTGGATCCAGGTCGATCCGCCGCAGGCCCACGACGAGGAGATGGCGCGTGACGGCGTCCCGTTCCATCCGAGCGGGTCGTTCGCGCCGAGAAGCGGCGGCGGGCCGGTCGGGACGAGGGCCGCGTGGCTGCGCGAGATCCTCGCCCGCACTCCCCTGTCCACCTGGACGGACCTGTTCGGGCTGCCGCCGATGGAGATCGTGTGCCTTCCGTTCAGCGCAGGTGCCGGAGGGGCGCCTCCTCAGAACGACTCCGAGGCCGACGGGCGTGACGTCCACATCGGGTGGGCCCGCGCCGCCCTCGCCGGGCGCGACCCCGAATGGGCGCGGGCGCTGCTCAAGGGCGGCGTCATGGTGGACGAGCCGGAGGCGCTCGCCGACCTGCTGTCCGTCGTGCCCGAGGGGGAACGCGACGCGGCGGCGGCCGACCTGATCCGCTGGGTGGAGGGGCGGCCCGATCTGCTGCGGGTCCTCGAACGGGTGCCGGGGCCGTGGACGGGCGCGCTCGCGTCGTCGGTGGTCGCGACCCTGACCGCGTCCGCCGAACGTCCCACCCGCCGCGACGAGCACCTGATCACGCAGCTGTGCCGGCTCGCCGACCAGCGGCTCGACCCCGCCGCCGCGCCCCGCCTCGACGTGCTCGTGGCCGAGCAGGGTGCGGCCGTCCCGCGCGCCGTGACCGAACTGATCGCCACACTGCGATTCCGCGACGAGATGCTGAAGGAGCTTGCTCTGTGACCGAGAACGCGGTTCTGCGTCCGCATGCCGAGCAGGAGCACGCCGGTGAGCTGGCGCGGCTGGCCGAGCACGACGACCGGCCCCGGCCGCCCGGCTGGCGGCTGTCCCCGTGGGCCGTCACCACGTACCTGCTCGGCGGCGAGCTGCCCGACGGCACGGCGATCAGCCCGAAGTACGTGGGGCCGCGCCGGCTGATGGAGGTCGCGGTCGCGACGCTGGCCACCGACCGGGCGCTGCTGCTGCTCGGGGTGCCGGGGACGGCGAAGACGTGGGTGTCGGAGCATCTCGCGGCCGCCATCAGCGGCGACTCCACCCTGCTGGTGCAGGGGACGGCGGGCACGGCGGAGGAGGCGATCCGCTACGGGTGGAACTACGCGCGGCTGCTCGCCGAGGGCCCGTCCGAGCGGGCGCTGGTGGAGAGCCCGCTCATGCGCGCGATGCGGCGGGGCGCGGTCGCCCGCATCGAGGAGCTGACCCGGATGCCGTCCGACGTCCAGGACTCGCTGATCACCGTCCTGTCGGAGAAGACGCTGCCCGTCCCCGAACTGAACACCGAGGTGCAGGCGCGCAAGGGCTTCACGGTCATCGGGACGGCCAACGACCGCGACCGGGGCGTGAACGAGCTGTCCAGCGCGCTGCGCCGCCGGTTCAACACCGTCGTGCTGCCGCTGCCGGAGTCCGCCGAGGAGGAGGTCGGCATCGTGGCGCGGCGCGTCGACCAGATCGGCGCGGGGCTGGAGCTGCCGGAGTCCCCGGCGGGCCTGGAGGAGATCCGCCGTGTGGTGACCGTGTTCCGTGAGCTGCGCTCCGGGGTGACGAGCGACGGGCGCACCAAGCTCAAGTCGCCGAGCGCGACGCTCAGCACCGCCGAGGCCATCTCGGTGATCACGAGCGGGCTGGCGCTGGCCGCGCATTTCGGGGACGGTGTGCTGAGGGCCGCGGACGTGGCCGGCGGGATCGTCGGCGCCGTCGTCCAGGACCCGGTGTCCGACCGGGTGGTGTGGCAGGAGTACCTGGAGGCGGTCGTCCGCGACCGGCCGGAGTGGCGTGACTTCTACCGCGCGTGCCGGGAGGTGTCTTGAGCGACGTCGAGGTCTACGGGATCCGTCACCACGGGCCCGGCTCGGCGCGGGCGCTGCGCGGCGCCCTGGAGGAGTTCAAGCCGGACGCGGTGCTGATCGAGGGTCCGCCCGAGGCGGACCCGATCGTGGAGCTGGCCGGCGACCCGGGGATGGTGCCGCCGGTCGCGCTGCTGGCCTACTCCCCGGCCCCGGCCCCGGGCGACGGCGACGGCGGGCGCAAGGCGGCGTTCTGGCCGTTCGCCGGGTTCAGCCCCGAATGGCAGGCGGTCCGGTACGCGCTGGGGGCCGGTGTTCCCGTCCGTTTCTGCGACCTGCCGGCCGCGAACCAGCTCGTCCCGTCTCCCGGCGAGGAGGAGGCGGACGAACCGGAGGAGGGCGGGCCTTCCGCCTCGGAGGCCGCGGAGGGGATCCGGCTCGATCCGCTGGGGTGGCTGGCGAAGGCGGCCGGGTACGACGACGCCGAGCGGTGGTGGGACGACGTCGTCGAGCATCGCGGCGGCGGGCCGTCGCCGTTCCCGGCCATCGCCGAGGCCATGGCGGAGCTGCGCGAGCAGCTGGCCGCGCTGCCGGAGGGGTCCGCGTCCGGCGGGCTGCCCGCCGGCCATCTGCTGCGGGAGGAGCAGCGCGAGGCGCACATGCGGCGGACGCTGCGCCGCACGCTCAAGGAGGGGCACGAGCGGGTCGCCGTGGTGTGCGGGGCGTGGCACGTGCCCGCCCTCCGGGCGAGGGTCCCGGCGGCCCACGACGACCGGACGCTGCGCGGGCTGCCGAAGGCCAAGGTCGCGATGACGTGGGTGCCGTGGACGCACGGGCGGCTCGCCGGGCGCTCCGGCTACGGCGCGGGCGTCCGGTCGCCCGGCTGGTACCACCACCTGTTCACGGCCGCGGATCGTCCCATCGAGCGGTGGCTCACCGCCGCCGCCCGCGTCCTGCGCGACGAGGACCTGCACGTCTCGTCGGCGCACGTGATCGAGGCGGTCCGGCTCGCCGAGGCCCTGGCCGCGCTGCGGGGGCGTCCGCTGGCCGGGCTGGACGAGGTCACCGAGGCGACGCGGGCCGTGCTGTGCGAGGGCGCCGACCTGCCGGTCGAGCTGATCCAGCGGCGCATGGTGGTCGGCGAGCGGCTCGGCGCCGTCCCGGAACGGACCCCCATGGTCCCGCTGCAGCGCGACCTGCAGGCGGAGCAGCGGCGGCTGCGCCTCAAGCCGTCCGCGCTCGACAAGGAGCAGGATCTCGACCTGCGCAAGCCCACGGACCTGGACCGCAGCCGCCTGCTGCACCGCCTCCGCCTCCTGGACGTCGACTGGGGCGTCCCGTCCGACACGGGCCGCTCCAAGGGCACGTTCCGGGAGACGTGGACGCTGGCGTGGCGCCCCGAGTTCGACGTCGAGCTGATCGAGGCCAGCGTGTGGGGCACCACCGTGCGCGGCGCGGCCACGGCCCGCGCGGAGGCGATGGCCGCGCACGCCACCGCGCTCGCCGACCTGACGTCGGTGGCCGAACGCTGCCTGCTCGCCGACCTCGGCGACGCGCTGCCGACGGTCATGGACGCCCTCGCCGACCGCGCCGCGGTCGACACCGACGTGGCACAGCTGATGTCCGCGATGCCCGCCCTGGTCCGCGCGCTGCGCTACGGCGACGTCCGCGGCACGTCCACGGGTCCGCTCCGCACGGTCGTGGACGGCCTCGTCGTCCGGATCTGCGTCGGGCTCCCGCCGGCGGTCTCCGGGCTGGACGACGACGCCGCCCACGAGTTCCTCACCCACGTCGACGCCGTGCACGGCGCCCTGGCGCTCCTGGCCGAGGAAGGCCACATCGAGCGGTGGCGCCGCACCCTGGAGAGCCTCCTCGCCCGGCCGGACGTCCTGCACGGCCTGATCGAGGGGCGCCTCACGCGCCTCCTGCTCGACGCGGGCCGCCTGCACGACGTCCCCGACCGGATGGCGCGGGCGGTGTCCGCCGGCGCCGCGCCGGACCGCGCCGCCGCCTGGGTGGAGGGCTTCCTGTCCGGCGGCGCGCTGATCCTCATGCACGACGACGCCCTCCTGCGCCTCGTCGACGACTGGATCTCGGGGCTGCCGGGCGACTCGTTCACCGACGTGCTCCCCCTGCTGCGCCGCACCTTCGGCGCCTACGCCGACGCCGAACGCCGGTCCATCGGCGAGCGGCTCCGCCGCCGGGGCGAGTCCCCCGCCCATTCACCCGGCGCCGAGGAGGCCTTCGACGAGTCCCGCGCGGCCCCGGCCGTCGACACGGCCCTGCGGATCCTCGGCTGGCCGGGCCCATGACCACACCACCGTCGGTCCGTGTTCATGGCGGGCACCGGCGTGTTCCCGCCCCGCCGACGCCGCCCACCGGCGGGCGGGGCGCACGGATGACGAGGAGGGATCGGCGTGAGCGGTGAGAGTACGGAAGACCGGGACGACCGGCTGCGGCGGTGGCGGCTCGTCCTCGGCGGCGAGCAGGCCGACGGGACCGGGGTGTCGCTCACCGGCGACGACGCGCGGATGGACGGGGCCCTGGAGAAGCTCTACGGGGCCGGCGGGGGCCGGCCGCGTCCGGGGCGGCGCAGCGCCGGGCTCGGGGATTCGGCGCCGTCGGTGGCGCGGTGGCTCGGGGACATCCGCGCGTACTTCCCGTCGAGCGTCGTGCAGGTCATGCAGAAGGACGCGATCGAGCGCCTCGACCTCACCCGGCTGCTGCTGGAGCCGGAGATGCTGGACGCCGTCGAACCGGACGTCCACCTCGTCGGGACGCTGCTGTCGCTGAACCGGGTGATGCCGGACCGGGCCAGGGAGTCCGCGCGGGCGGTGGTGCGCAAGGTCGTCCACGATCTGGAGGGGCGGCTCGCGCAGAAGACGCGGTCGGCGGTCGGCGGGGCGCTGGACCGGTCGGCGCGGGTGCTGCGGCCGAGGCGGCTCGCCGACGTCGACTGGGAGCGGACGATCCGCGCGAACCTGCGGCACTACCTGCCCGAGCACGGGACGCTCGTCCCGGAGCGGCTCATCGGGTACGGGCGGCGGCAGCAGGCCGTGAAACGGGACGTGGTCCTCGCGATCGACCAGAGCGGGTCGATGGCGGCGTCGGTGGTGTACGCGAGCGTGTTCGGCGCGGTGCTGGCGTCGATGCGGTCGCTGCGGACGTCGCTGGTGGTGTTCGACACGAACGTCGCCGACCTGACCGGGCAGCTGCACGACCCGGTGGAGGTGCTGTTCGGGACGCAGCTTGGCGGCGGGACCGACATCAACCGGGCCGTCGCGTACTGCCAGGGCCTCGTGGCGCGGCCGGAGGACACGATCCTCGTGCTGATCAGCGACCTGTACGAGGGCGGGGCGCGGGAGGAGCTGCTGCGCCGCGTCGCGGCGCTGACGTCGGCGGGCGTGCAGGTCGTGGTGCTGCTCGCCCTGTCGGACGAGGGCGCGCCCGCCTACGACCACGAGAACGCGGCGGCGCTCGCGGCGATGGGCGTGCCCGCGTTCGCGTGCACCCCGGACGCGTTCCCCGACCTGATGGCCGCCGCGATCGAGCGCCGCGACCTGCGGGAATGGTCGGAGCGCCGCGACCCGGGAGCCGCGTCAGCGGGGTGATCTCGTCAGGCCGCGGGCGAGGAGGACCACGACGACGGTGGTCACGGCGGCGTGCCCGGCGAGCGCGGTCGGCTGGATCTCGACGAGCGCCCCCCACGCGCCCCACATCGCGACGCGCACGACGCGGGCGGCCATCACCGTCCACGCGGCGGGGCGGCTGCCGCGCCACGCGAGGATCACCGCCACCAGCGTGACCACCGCCACCACCGCGAACGAGGACGCGACCACGGGCAGCAGCCCGCCGCGGGCACCCTCGCTGAGCGACGGCCTGGCGATCAGGATGGCGAGTGCGGCCACGTCCAGCGAGGCGAGGAAACCCGCGAGGAGGAGCCCGGTCAGAAGCGCCGGTCCGCGCGGGAGGGACCGGTGGGTCCGGGGCGGCGGGTGCGGTGGCGCCGCCGGGCCGGACGCGCCGCCGCCCTGCGGCCATGGTGCCTGCGCCGTCTCCGGTGCTCCGGGGCCGTGGACGAACGGCGAGCCGCCGTCCGGAGCCGGCTGCCGGATCGTCACCGGGTCCGCGTCCTGGCCGTATCCGGCGGTGGGGCCGGGTGCGGGCGCCGTGGAACCCGGCGCCCGGAGGGTTGGGCCGGGCTCCTGGACGGTGGGGCCGGGGAGTCGCGCGGTCGGGGTCTCCAGCCGGGCGCTTCCGTCGCGGTCGCCGAGGAGCCACAGCAGGACGTCCTCGGAGGCCGGGCGGGCCTTCGGGTCCTTGGCGAGGCAGGCGGCGGCGACCTCGGCGAGCGGGCCCGGCAGGACGCGCAGATCGGGCGTCTCGTGCATGATCTTGTACATGACGGCGGGCAGCGGGCCGCCCGCGAAGGGGTCGCGGCCGGTGGCGGCGTACAGCAGCGTCCCCGCCCAGGCGAACAGGTCGGTGGCGGGCCCGACCCGGCCGGAGAACTGCTCGGGCGCCATGTAGGCGGGGGTGCCGACGACCTGGCTGGTCAGGGTGGAGCCGGCGTCGAACGCGCGGGCGATGCCGAAGTCGATCACGCGCGGCCCGTCCGGCCCCATCAGGACGTTCTGCGGCTTGAAGTCGCGGTGCACGACGTTCGCGCGGTGGATGGCCGACAGCGCCGTCACCGAGCTGATCGCGAGGCGGTCGAGGTCGGCGCCGGCGCGCGGCCCCTCCTCCTGGACGAGCGCGCGCAGCGACCGCCCCGGAATGTACTCGCTGACGATGTAGGGGCGGTCGCCGGCCATGTCGGCGGCGAGCATCTGCGCGGTGCAGAACCCCGCGACGCGCTGCAGCAGCGCCAGCTCGCGGACGAACCGCTCCCGCGCGCCGGCGTCACCGAGCAGCTGGGTGTGCAGGAGCTTGACGGCGACGCGGGACGGCTGCGCGCCGGGCTCCACCGGGCGGCCGAGGTACACCACGCCCTGGCCTCCGGTGCCGATCCGGCCGAGCAGCTCCCAGCCGCCGAGGCGCGCCGGGTCGGCCGCGGTGAGGGGAATCGGGCTCGCCATTCGTACCCCCGTCGGGTCCCCCGATACCGGCCGTGCGGCCGGCGAAAAAATTCCGGTATTCACCGGGCACAAATCCACTCCGCCCGGCATCAAAGAGTATAGGTACGGGGAGCCGGGATCGGGAGAGACGAAGCATGGCTGAGATCCATTCGATAATTGCCCGGCGCAGGGGGACGGCCGGGCCGCTGGCGGGGTCGGTCGCGGCCCTGGTGCTGGCGGCGGGCACGCTTTCCGGGTGCGGGGACGCGGGGGCGACCATCACCCGGCTGACGGTGGGGACGCCGGGCCCGGACCCGTACACGATGGTGTCCGACACCGACAAGATCGACGTCAAGGAGCGGCCGCAGGCGGGCGGGACCACGACGGGCGACTCGCCCGGGCTGTACGGCGGGACGCGGCAGGAGGCGTCGTGCGACCCGCAGAGGCTGATCGCGTTCCTGCAGGCCAATCCCGGCAAGGCGAAGGCCTGGGCGGGTGTGCAGGGCATCCCGGTGAGCGACATCCCGCGGTACGTGTCGCGGCTGACGCCGGTGCTGCTGCGCACCGACACGCTGGTCACCAACCACGGCTACCGCGACGGGAGGGCGACGAGCGAACCCGCCGTCCTCCAAGCCGGAATGGGCGTTATGGTCAATGGCTACGGCGTGCCCGCGGTGAAGTGCAATTGCGGGAATCCCTTGACCCGTCCGGAGAAGAAGATCTCCCCGGACGACGCGTCCTACACTGGCCGGTCCTGGCCGGGATTCGAGGAGCGGAATGTGACCAGGATCCGCCCCAGCGATTCCAAGAAGGGCACGATCGTCACGTTCGTCCTCGTCGATCCGGAGGGCACGATGGGGTTCGAGCGGCCCCGCGCCACCGAGGGCGAGGCCGACGGCCCGCCGACCGAGCTGCCGGCGACGGAGACCGAGGTTCCGACGAGCGACTCACCGTCGCCGGAAGACTCGGGTGTGGAGTCCCCCGGGACGGGCTCGCCGGGCATGGAGACGCCCGGCACCGGCCCGACGGGCACCGGTACGCCATCGCCCGGCACGGGGGACGACTCCCCCGCCTCACCGGGTATGACCTCGAACGATCCGGGTACGGGCACCGACGGAGATCCGTCGGGCGAGCGCACCGGGGGCTCGGAGTGGCCCGGCGGCACACCGGACGGCCCGATCTCGCTGCCGCCGTCGGAGGAGCCCGCCCCGCCGATCTCCTGAGACCGCCTGCGGTATATTTGCTCATATGAGCAGTGCTTCAGACGTCGCATCTCCCGCAACGCCTGCCGCCGCGTCCGCCGAGGCGTGCGCGGTCCGGGTGGTCGATCCCGAGAAGGTCGCCGTCGTCACCGCCGCCCTGCCGGACGCGGAGACGGTCGCCGAGGTGGCGCAGGTGTTCGGGCTGCTGTCCGACCCCGGACGGCTACGCGTGATCACCGCGCTGCTCGAAGGGGGAGAGATGTGCGTGTGCGACATCGCCGCGTCCTGCGGGCACTCGGAGTCGGCGGTCTCGCACGCGCTGCGCCTCCTGCGCGCCAACCGCGTCGTCCGCGTCCGCAGGGACGGCCGGATGGCCTACTACCGGCTGGACGACGCGCACGTCCGGATGCTGCTCGATCTCGCCCTTACCCACGTCGGCCACGGGGAGGAAGGCACATGATCGGGGACCGGGAGGGCGAGCAGGGCCGCCACGGACATGGGCACGGACATGGGCACGGGCATGGGCACGGCGTGTCGGCGGGCGCCGACCGGCGGCTGCTGGGCGCCGCGCTGGCGCTGATCCTGGTCTTCATGGCCGGCGAGGTGGTCGTCGGCTTCATCGCCGGGTCGCTGGCGCTGATCACCGACGCGGCGCACATGATGACCGACGCGTTCGCGATCGCCCTGGCCCTGGTCGCGATGCGCATCGCGGCGCGTCCGCCGAAAGGCGGCTTCACCTACGGCCTGCGCCGCAGCGAGATCCTGTCGGCCCAGCTCAACGGGCTGACCCTGATCCTGCTCACCGTCTATTTCGTCTACGAGGGCGTCCGGCGGCTGATCGAGCCGCACGCCGTCGAAGGCCAGTTCGTGTTCTGGACGGCCCTGGCCGGCATCGCGGTCAACGTCGCGGCGACCATGCTGATCAGCAGGGCCGACCGGCGCAGCCTGAACGTCGAGGGCGCGTTCCAGCACATCCTCAACGACCTGTTCGCGTTCATCGCCACCGCCATCGCGGGCCTGGTCGTGTGGACGACCGGCTTCGCCCGCGCCGACGCGATCGCCTCGCTCGTGGTGGCCGCGCTGATGCTCAAGGCCGGGTACGGGCTGCTGCGGGACGCCGGCCGGGTCCTCATGGAGGCCGCGCCGGCGGGCATCGACCCGTCCGAACTCGGCACCAGGCTCGCCGGACGCCCCTGCGTGGAGGAGGTCCACGACCTGCACGTGTGGGAGGTCAGCTCCGGCTACCCGGCGCTGTCGGCGCACGTGCTCGTCGACACCGGAGGCGACTGCCACGCCGTCCGCCGCGACCTGCAGGAGCTGCTGCGCACCTCGTACGGGATCACCCACACGACCCTGGAGGTCGACCATGTGGACGACCCCTCCGGCCCCGGCGACGGCCACTGCGACGACCCGCACGGCCCCCGCCACGTAGGCGACCCTGCGAGGCCCCACGAACACGCCGGCCCCACCCCCTGCGACCACTGACACTCGCGTCCCTTGAACATCGGGGCCTCGAACCGTTGCTCGTCCTCCATTCAGCGCTCTTGGGAGACGAAACCACGATGTGAGGGCCGCAACGTCGTGTGAGACGCGTGCCCGGCAGCAGGTGCCCGATTTCCGTATGTGCAAAGTCCGCACGTACGCGGTTACATGGTGGCCGGTGTGGCCCCACGTCAGCCCCGCGCGTCAAGGGACACCCCGGCGAATCGCCCGACCGATGCCCTGATGGAGTGGTTCGCCTCCTCCCGGGGGAAAGGGCTGCGAGCGTGGGCGTGGAAGACAACACCAAGACCGACGCTCGCGCGGAGACCACCGGCGAGCCCGCCTCCCACGAGCGCCCGTACACACCGCCGCCGGACAATCCCGGGTCGCCCGGCCAACCGTCCCGCCGGGAAAGCCTCGCCCGCGCCCGCGAAGCCCAGCAGGCCCGTGCCGCGCAACGGATCGAGGCCGGGGACACCGGCGGCGAACCGCCCGACATCTCAGACGACCAGACGGACGGCCCGCAACCGGCCACCGGCACCGGCACCGACACCCCGGGCGACGCGTCAGACGACTGGGAGAGAAGGATCTCGGGCGAGGGACTGCCCGATGACGAGGCCCGCATGGCCGACCTGGACGAGGAAGCCCTCCAACGCGGCGTGGCAGATCGCCTCAAACGGGTCGCCGCCAGGCTGGAGCGGGGCGATGAGCCCAAGGAACTCGCGGAGACTGTCGACCGCCCGGACTTCCAGGACCCCACGGAGGATCCAAAGTACGTTCCCGACCGTTACGGCACTCCACTTGAGCGTCGCGACGGCACCCGTACACCACTCTTCGATGGTGAGCCCAAGCGGGAACAGTCGGAACAAGGGGCCCTCGGCGACTGCGGCATCATCGCCACCCTGGGCGCAGTCGCCGAACACCACCCCGAGGCCATCCGCGACTGCGTACGGGAAGGCGACGACGGCAACTATCAGGTCCGTCTGCACGAGGCGAAGTTCTCAACATCGAACCGGCGCTACGAGCCGACGGGACGGCGTATCACGCTGACCGTCACACCCGATCTGCCGGTCTACGGTCAACGACCCGATAAGCCCGCATTCGCCGACTCGACATCGACGGGAGCGGCTTGGGCCCCGGTTCTGGAGAAGGCGATCGCCGGGACGGACCAGATCTGGAACGATGAACGGCGGGACAAGGAGACCAGGATCTGGAATGCCCGGGGCAAGCCCGGCGACGCACCGACCGGCTACGTCCGGTTAAACCAGGGGAGCAACGCGGGGGAACGCGCCGAGTTGCTCACTCAACTCACCGGCCGTCCCGCCAAGACGGTGGAGTTTCCCGCCGGTTACGATAGCCGGGGCCGCAGCGCTGACCACCGGCTCCGTGACGAGATCGCCGGTCAACTCTCCGGCGGCAAGCCTGTGTTGTCGGCTCCCGTCCACTACGCAAGGGCGAATCCGCCCTTCCCAAGAACCTCCGAAAAAGCCACGTCTACGAGGTCACAGAGATAGATGCCAAGGGTAATCTCCACTTGCGCAATCCTTGGAATAACCAGCATCCTGAACCCATGACGATCCAAGAATTCAAGGCCAATATCCGGCCGCGCTACAGCACAGCGGAGTGATTATGGCGATCGAAGAGATCGGCCTTCGAGATGGCCGTCAGGCCCACCTCGATGCAGATATGAAAATCGGAGTGTTCAACATCCACGCGGGAGGCGAAGGAGGTCCTCTCGAAGTTGTTGTCGCGGTCAAAGACGACAACGAGCACAAGTTCACTCTGCGTCCTGGAGACACCTTCCCTGTCGGCGATCAAACCTGGCGGCTCGACCGCGTCATCGACCCCGGTGGGGACGGATCGACCGCCGTGTTCGCCAGGATCGAATGACAGCCGCCGGGCGCACCAAGAGCCTGCTGGAGCGAGCTTGCAGCATGCCGCTCGACCGACCCCGTGGTTGCGCCTTGCGGGATCGAGAGCACCGCAAATCCAGAGTCAGCTCCCACGGCTGGCGCAAGTCGCGTCACAGCGAACCGAACAGCGGATGCGTCGAGGCGGGTCGGGCGGTGGACTGCACGGTCGGCGTGCGTGACACCAAGCTTCACCACAGCCCCGTCCTCGAGTCCTCCTCCCGTATGGGCGCGGCTTCTCGAACGTATCCGCGCGGCCCGAGCAATGTTCGCCTGCGGCGGGCCGCCCGGGGGGCCTGGACGGGCGGCACGCCGCAGGTCGGCGGGGCCGCGGCGGGCCGGCGTCGTGAGGGCCACGGGGACGGCGGCCCGCCGCGGGTCGTCGGACGGCGTCAGGTGCAGGCGGCGCCGTTGACCCTGAAGGCGGACGGGGGCGGGTTCGCTTCCGCGCTCGAACCGTTGAAGCCGATCGTCACCGAGCCTCCCGGCTGGATCGTGCGGTTCCAGTCCAGGTTCCGGGCGGTGACGTTCTCACCGTCCTGAGCCCAGGAGGCGTTCCAGCCGTGGGTGACGCGCTGGCCGGCGGGGAAGGCGAACTCCAGTGCCCATCCGGAGACGGGTGAGGTGCCCGTGTTCGTGACGGTGACCTGCGCTGTGAAGCCCGTGCCCCACTCGCTCTGCACGGAGTAGCCCACCGTGCACGCCGAGGCGGCCGGGCCGTCGTCCGCCGGGACCTCGACCAGCGTGACCGAGGACGCCGGGAACGTTTCGGTGAACCCGCCGGAGCCCACGGTGACGTCGTCGTCCCGCTCGATCGCCGACAGGTCGTCCGCGCCGTAGCGGTAGACCTCGGCGTTCGCGGTCCCCGACCGTCCGGCGATCGACACCGTGCTGGTGAGGTCGTCGGTCGGGGACTTGTTGACGACCATCAGGGTGAGCGCCTCGTCGGACGTGCGCTTCGCCGCGTAGACGGCCAGTTCGCCCTGGTCGGCGCTGGCCGCCTGGACGGAGGTGTCGCCGAACGCGGAGCCGGCGCCGTCGTAGTCCAGGTACATGCGGAAGGCGAAGGCGCCGGGGTCGGTCGCGCTCGGCGGGCTCCACAGCGTCGCCAGGTCCAGGCCCTCGCGTCCGAAGATGCCGAGGATGTCGGCCTGAGCCAGTGCGCCGTTGATGTGGCCGAGGGCGCCCCAGTTGTACTCGGTGATCGCGAGTTTCGTGCCCGGATAGTTCTCGTCCACCAGCTTCTGCATGCGGGGGATGTATTGGATCGGCTCGTTGATCCAGCTTTCGTCCACGTACGTCGGGTCCCAGAGCTGGCGGGTCGAGCGGAGCCGGAGCTCCTGGGTCGCGGCGTCGCCGGGTGCGCTGAGCGCCACCCCGCTCTGCTGCGGATACAGGTGCTCGTCGAAGTAGTCGAGGATGCGGACGCCGTGTTCGTCCTCGTAGGCCTTCATCTGCTGGAGGTACCAGGCCGCGAACGGCACGCCGCCGTGCGCGGCGCGGTCGGGCGGGTCGGACCAGCAGTCGCCGCCCTCCCGGTCGCAGGTCTGCTTGTCCAGCCCGGACAGCGTCAGCGACTGGTAGCCCCAGCCGACCGGCCCGAGCGTCTCCGCGCCGGGGTCGGCGGCCTTCACGGCGGAGGCGATCGCGTACGTCTGCGCGCGCATCTCGTCGTAGCCCGCGCCGCCGGGGTGGACGTCGCGGTGCGTGTGGTGCCAGAGATCGGCTTCATTGTCGAGGTTGTAGAAGCGGACGCCGCCGTCGGCGGCCTTGCCGTACTTGCCGGTCAGGTGGGCCAGCCAGTCGGTGACGTACTCGGGGCCGGCCGGGACGCTGGTGTCGTGCGGGTCGTTGCCGGTGACGTTCGTGCCGTCCGGCTTGACGCCGTTGCCGCAGTCGGGGCGCCACTCGGTGTCGGCGGCCTCCTGCGGGCCGTACTTCTCGATGCCGAACCCGCAGGTGTAGTCGCGGGCCTTGGGCGTCCAGCCGATCAGCGGGACGGTCAGGATCGTGCCGGTGCCGGTGCGGCGGTCCTGCTCGGTGAACTGGTCGGTCTCGGAGCCGTCGGGGAGCTGCGCGGGGTCCGGCGCGGGGCCCGGCACGTTCTCGAAGTACCAGTCCGAGCCCCGGTTCGTCGTGTCGTACAGGTAGTTGTAGCGCGTGGTGGCGTTGCCGCCCCACCGCCGGACGGGGAGCCGCAGGTCCGCGGCGAGTTCCTCGTCGGCGAAGTTCATCCCGTAGATGTAGGGGCTGATGGCGTGCCGCCCGGCGGCGGGGTCGACGGTCAGGGCGGGGCCGTCCGCGGCCTGCGCCGGGGGTGCCCCCAGCGGCAGCAGCGCCGCGGACAGGACGGCGGCGAGCCATGCTCGTCGGGCCCCATGGGATTTCACGCGCATGTCACACCTCGCACGGCTGGTCGTTGAGGTCGAACGCAGCGGGCGCGGCGGCCGAGGGGCCGGTGGCGCTGAAGCCGATCGTGAGGGAGGCGCCGGGCGCGAGCGCGTCGTTCCAGTCCAGGCTCGTGGCGGCCACGTCGTCGCCGTCCTGCGACCACGTCGCGCTCCAGCCCTGGCTGATCCGCTGGTCGCCGGGAAACGCGAACGCCAGCGTCCAGCCGTCCACGGCCGCCGAACCGCTGTTGGTGATGGTGACCTGGGCGTTGAAACCGCCGTCCCAGCTGCTCTGGACGGCGTAGTCGACCTCGCAGAAGACTCCCGGCGTGCCCGGGTCGCCGCCGCCGGGATCGCCACCGCCGGGATCGCCGGCACCGAGGAGGTACGGGTCGAGGTAGGACTGCTTGCCGGTGTCGACCGTCGTCCAGTCGCCGTTGAGGATGCCGCCGGTGTCACCGGAGTTGGGGTTCCACGACCAGAAGGTGAAGGAGATCCCGCCGGCGCCCTCGCCGAGGTAGGCCATCAGCGTGCGCAGCCAGGTCTGGTCGCGGGGGTCGGTGAGCGTCGTCCCGAATTCGCCGAGCAGGACGGGAGCCACGTCGTTCTTGTGGAGGTAGCCCCAGTTCCTGTCCCAGATCGCGGCGAGGTTGGACGGGAAGGCCGGGTCGTCGAACCACGGCTGCCGGTGCACGGACGTGGCGTAGTCGTGCGCGGAGTAGACGAGCCGGCCGGGGACGTCCAGCCGCACCGGGTACCGCGCCGCGCCCTGCAGGTTGCCGCCCCACCAGTACGGGTCGTTCTCGTAGCTGTCGACGCCCTCGACGATGATCAGCCAGTCGGGGTTGGCGTCGAGGACGGCGTTCCCTGCCCGTTCGGCGGCGAGCCGCCAGTCCCGCGCCTGGTCACCGCAGCCCCAGCAGGCCGGTTCGTGGGGCTCGTTGTGCAGGTCGGCGCCGATGACCGTGGTGTTGCCCGCGTAGTGCTCGGCGAGCATCGTCCAGTCGGAGATCCAGCGCGACTCGGGGTAGGCGTCGGTGTACCAGAGCGCGGACTGGCCTGCGGCGCCGGGGCGGTGCCGGTCGAGGACGACCTTGAGCCCCGCCTCGCCCGCGTACTCGATGATCTCGTCGAGGATCTGGAGACCGTTCAGCCCGCTGAGGCCGGGGTTCTCGGTGTAGTCGATGCCGTTCGGCGTGCTCCCGGAGTCGAGGAGCTCGTTGGAGTACGGCAGCCGCAGCGTGTTGTACCCGAGGTCCTTGATCTGGTCGATCATGTCCTTGTAGTTGCGGGTCCAGAGCCCGTGCGGCGTGTAGTTGGACGTCTCGGCGCCGAACCAGTTGATGCCCGTCATGCGCACCTGCTGCCCGTTCGCGTCGAGCAGCCGGCGGCCGTCGGTGTGCCAGTACCCGGTGCCGGCGGCGCGGGCCGTCCCCGGCAGGGCGGGGACGAACACCAGCGCCAGCAGCGCGGCCAGGATGAGCGGGACGAGTCGGTGCAGTCTCTGAGGCAGGATCATGGGTCGCTCTCCTCCGCCCGGCCGTCAGCCGGCCGTGCAGGTGACGGCGGGCGTGCCGGGCGCGGGTCCGCTGCCCTGGAAGCCGAAGCTCGCCGAGCCGCCTTCGGGGACGGCGCCGTTGTAGCCCGCGTTCTCGGCGTGGACGCCGGCGCCGTTCTGGGTGACGGTGGCGTTCCAGCCGTTCACGACCTGCTGGCCGCCGGTGAACGTCCAGTCGGCGGACCAGCCGGACAGCGGCTCGTCCCCGGTGTTGGTGACGGTCACGGTCGCGGTGAATCCGCTGTTCCAGGCGTTGTCCGTGCGCAGGCTCGCCGAGCACGCCCGCCCGTCCCCGGGCGGGTCGGTCGGCGGGTCGGTGGTGCCGCCGACCTCGACGGAGAACGAGTTCGTCGTCAGGCCGGCCCCGCCCTGCCAGATCTCGAATCCGGCCTCGACGTCGATGAGGTGCCAGTCCTCTTCGACGGAGCCGCGCGACACGGCGTCTCTGGTGAAGGCCCGCAGATCGATGTCGTCGACGGACGTGGTGCCGCCGGTGCGCACGTAGGCGATGTAGCGCCAGTCCATCTGGGTGGTCCACACGTCCCAGGTGGCGCCGGAGATCTGCACGCCGCTCGCGATCCGGGACCCGGCGGGCTGGACGGGGCCCTGGTGGTCCAGCCAGATCATCATCTCGGCGCCGTCCGGGGCCTCGGTCGTCGCGGGGGTGGTGTTGTACCAGAGGTCGTACGCCACGTTGTACGCGCCCGAGCCGGTGACGGTCGTGCTCCAGTCGCTCGTGACGGAGGGCATGTCGCCGTCGACCTGGACCGGCAGGCCGCTGCCGGAGGTGCACTGACCCCAGTGGCAGCCCTTGAAGAGGGACGGGTACGCGGCCGGGGCGCCGCTGGTGTCGTTGGCGTGGCCGGACGAGTCGACCGTGAAGGACGTGCCGTCCACCGTGATGCACTGCGGGGTCTCCGCACCCCAGATGTTGTTCTGGGCGATGTACTCGCCGCCGCCGACGGAGACCGAGTCGGTCGCTCCGCACAGCTGCGTCGCGGCGCCGGCGGGCGCGCCGAGGGAGACCAGCGACAGCGGAACCGCGAGCAGGGCGGCGGCGAGGGCGGTACTGCTTCTGAGTGCGGTACTGCTTCTGAGTGCGGCTCGGCCTTTCAGACGCGCTTTCATGCGGGGACCTCATTCGGTGAACGCGCAAGTGGGAGCGCTCCCAAAGTCTCGGCCGCCGCCGGAACTGTCAAGAATGCGTATCGCGGTCCGCCGTGGAATGTCCGATGACCAGCCGTCCGGCATGAAAACTCATGAAACGGCGGCTTTTCCGGTCACTGCAGGCCGAAAAGCGCGGCGGGGCCGTGCCAGCAGACGGCGCGGAGCCAATCGTCGCCGAGGTCGAGCGCGGCCAGCGCCTCCAGCTGGTGCGCGTACTGGTAGGGGATGTTGGGGAAGTCGGTACCGAGCAGGATGCGCCCGGCCAGGCCGAGGTCGCGGAGGCGCGGCATCAGCGCCGCGGGGAAGGCGCCCAGTTCACCGAAGCTGGTGAAGGTCATCGTCGTGTCCAGGTGGACGCGCTCGTACCGGTCGGCGAGGGCGAAGAAGCCGTCGAACTCCGGCGCGCCCAGGTGCGCGACGATCGAGGTCAGGCGCGGATGGCGGGCGAGGACCTCCCCGAACGGCCCCGGGCCCGTGTACCCGTTGGCGACCGGACCCGACCCGGCGTGGACGAGGGCGGGAACCCCCGCCTCGGCGAGCATCCCCCACACCGGGTCCAGTTCCTTGGCGCGGGGGTCGAACCCGCCGACCTGGAGGTGGACCTTGAAGATCCGGGCTCCGCCGTCCAGGGCGCGGGCCACGTACTCCTCGACGCCGGGCTCGGGGAAGAACGCCCCGGTCTGGATGCACTCGGGGACCCGGGCGGCGAACCGGGCCGCCCACTCGTTCAGCGACTCGGCCATGCCGGGACGGTGCGGGTACACCAGGGAGGTGAACGCGCGGACGCCGAGGCCGCGCAGGAACGCCAGCCGCTCCTCCTCCGAGTCCCGGTACCGGATGGGCCATTCGGTGCCGATCAGCGGCCCCGCCTCGTCGAAGTACTCCCAGACCGCGCTCATCAGCCGCTGCGGCATGAAATGGACGTGGACGTCGATGATGCCGGCCAGCCCGAGCGCCCGCCAGAACGCCGGGACATCTGAATCAGAACGAGGTTCGGTCACGTCCCGACCCTAGCCGGAGGTCATGTGATCTCCGCCATGAGGGCGGGCAGGGCGGCACGGAGTTCGCGGCGCCAGTAGGGCCAGGTGTGGGTGCCGCGGTAGAAGTGCGTCGAGACGGGGATGCCGAGTTTCCCCAGCTTGCCCGCGAACCGCCGCGACACGGTGTGCGCCAGCGCCTCGACCGCGTCCGGGCCCGTGCCGGGGCGCGGGTCGTACGGTCCGGGGCCGCCGTCGCCGGCGCTCACGTGGACGCGCACCCCGGCGAGCCGGTCCGCCAGGTCGTACGGGTTGTGCTGCCGCCACACGACCCGCTGCTCCTCCGGGTCGCCCCACACGTCCGTCCAGTCGAGCGACGGCGCGCCGATCGCGACGCCCAGTTCCACGAGGTCGGCGACGTCCAGCCCGGACGGGTCGCGGTGCAGCGTGTGGAGGGGCCCGCTGAACGACGCCGCCGCCCGGAACAGGCCGCGGTGCCTGGCCGCATACGCCAGCGCGCCGAGTCCGCCCATCGCGTTGCCGGCGACGGCGCGGTCCGGCCCGGCGCGGTATCCGCGCTCCAGGATCTGCCGCAGTTCCGCGAGATGAAACGTCTCCCACTGCGGCGCTCCGCCGTCCCCGCGATTCCACCAGTCGGTGTAATTGCCGCACGGGCCGCCGTCGGGCATGACCACGATCACATCGGCGTCCTCGGTCAGTTCCTCGATGTCGGAGTGGTCGCTCCAGGAGGTGTGGCCGCCCGGCCCGGCCATGGCGCCGTGCAGCAGCCACAGCACCGGCCAGGTGCGGGACGCGTCGCGCGACCAGCCGCGGGGCAGCAGCAGGCGGACGTGGCCGACGCCCGCGAGGACGGGGGACCGGATCGCCAGGTCGAGCACCCGGCGGCGGGACCGGCGTTCGCCGACGACGGTCGCGCCGTCGTCGGCGAGGGCGGCGGGGCGTGCGGCGCCGCCGGCGGCGATGGACGCCGTGAGGCCCGCGATTCCGACGATGAAACCCGCTCCCGCCAAGCCGCGCAGCCGCATGTTTCCGCCCCGCTCATTCAGATGTGGTCCTTCTCCTTAAGGGTCCCCACTCACGGCCATGTTTCAACGGCGGGTTATCGGTTTATAAAATATCGGGCCGGGAGTTCCGGTCCACGTTTCTTGTAGGGTGACGCGGACGAAGGGGGCGACCGGCCGAGATGCGGAGCGCCGAGATGCGGAGCAAGACGGAGCTGGAGTCGGCGATCGCGGGCGGCGGACGAGCCGCACTGGTGATCAACTCCCGCTCGCGGCGGGGCCGCCGGCTCTTCGGCAGGGCCCGCCGGATGCTGCGCGAGGCGGGCGTGGAGTTCGTGCACGTCTTCCCCGTGACCGACCCGACCCGGTTGCGCGAGCTGTTCGCCGACGTCCTCGCCATGGAGCCCGACCTCGTCATCGTCGGCGGCGGGGACGGCACGGTCGCCGAGGCGGTCGGGCATCTGGCGCACCGCGACATCGCACTCGGCGTGATCCCCCTCGGCACCACCAACAACTTCGCCCGCAGCCTGGAGCTGCCGCTGAATCTGGACCGCGCGGTCCAGACGCTGGCCGTCGGCCGGCCGGGCGGCGGGAAGGTCGCGGACGTCGACGTCGGCTGGTTCGAGAGCACCGGCGACCCGCAGGGCGAGGGGCCCGGCGGCGACCGCGAGCACATCTTCGCGAACATGGTGAGCCTCGGCCTGTCGGTCCATGTGGCCGAGAAGGTCCCGCACACGCTCAAGCGGTTCGTGGGACGTCCCGCCTACGCGCTGACGGCGGCGAGGCTGCTGCCGTCGCACGAGGCGTTCACCGCCCGGATCACGATCGACGGCGAGACCGTCGAGCTGGCCACGCACCAGCTCAACATCGCCAACGGCGCGCACCAGAGCGGGCAGCGCATCGCCCGCGACGCCAGCCCCGACGACCGGCTGCTGGCCGTCTACCGGCTGGGCGACGAGCGGCGGCTGCGGCTGGCGTCGGCGACCGCCCGGCACGTCCTCACCGGCCAGTGGCGCAGCCTGAACGACGACGCGTTCCTGACCACCGGCCACGTGGAGATCGAGACCGATCCGCCGCTGCGGGTGGACGTGGACGGAGAGATCCGCGGCCGTACCCCGGTGTCGATCCGGCTGCACGGCAACGCCCTGCGCGTCATCGTCCCGCAGACGTTCGTCGACACCTGATCACACGGCGCCGCGGGCGCGGGCGTCCTCGCCCGCCGGTCCGTCCGACGGTCCGCCCGCCGTTTCGCCCGCCATGACGTAGGCGCCCGACTCCAGCCGCTCGATGACGCCGAGCGTCCACCGCGTGGCGGCGTCGGCCGAGTGCACCCACCACCCGAGCAGCTCGCGCCGATGGTCGGACGGGTCCTGCTCCGCCAGGTGCGGGGCGACGGACGCGCGCCAGGCGGCCAGGCCGTCCAGCCGCTCGCGCAGCAGCCCGATCGCCTCGGCGCGCGGCAGTTCGGTGAGGAACCCGAGCCCGGCGGTCAGCATCTCCGGATGCCGGATGTCCACGGTGGCGAGAGCGCCGCGCAGCAGCCGCAGGAACTCGGCGCGGCCCGCCCCGGTGATCTCGTAGTCGGTGTGCGGCGGGCCGGCGTCGCTCTCCTCCACGTCGTGCGCGAGGAGAAGGCCCTCCTTGGCGAGCTGCCTGAGCGCGTGGTAGATCGAGCCGGGGTTGACGTGCGCCCACTCGTCCAAGCCCCACGAGAGCAGCTCGCGGCGGACCTCGTACCCGTGCGCCCGCCCGGACCGCCGCACGCCGCCGAGCACCAGCAGCCGCGTCGCCGACATCCCACCTCCTGATCGTCTGTGTTCAGGCTAGGCCCTCACACCGGCGCCGGGGCTGTGCGTCAGGTTCTCAGCTCGGCCAGGTCCTGCGGGGTGAGGACCAGGTCGGCGGCGGCCATGTTCTCCTCCAGGTGGTCCGGGGAGCCGGTGCCGGGGATCGCCAGCATCACCGGTGACAGCGCGAGCAGGCCCGCGAGGAGCACCTGCGGGACGGTGGCGCCGTGGCGTGCGGCGACCGCGTTGACGCGCGCGTCGTCGGGGATGCCGAAGCCGCCGAGGGGGAAGTACGGGACGTACGCGATGTCCTCCCGCTCGCAGACGGCCAGGAGTCCGGTGTCCTGCGGCTGCGTCACGTCGAACCGGTTCTGGACGGCGGCGACCGGCGCGATCCGCCGGGCCTCCTCCAGTTGCGCCACGCCCACGTGGCTCACACCGAGGTGGCGGATGAGGCCTTCCTCGCGGAGCCCGGCCAGGACGGCGAACCGCTCCCCGACGGGCTCGTCGCCCGGGGCTTCCAGGCCGCCCGGCCGCAGGTAGACGAGGTCGAGGTGGTCGCGTCCCAGCTCGGTCAGGTTCCTCTCCACCTCGGCGCGCAGCCGGGACGCCTGGAGCTCCCCGGTCGGGAGCGGGTCGCCCGGCCCCCGGTACGGGCCCACCTTCGTCGCGATGACCAGGCCGGACGGATACGGGCTGAGCGCGGCGCGGATCATCTCGTTCGCCGCGAGGCCGTCCTGGTGGAAGTAGAACGCGGCGGTGTCGATGTGGTCCACGCCCAGCTCGACGGCCCGCTGAAGGATCTTCAGCCCGGTGTCGCGGTCGTTCGCCGGGCCGTGCAGGGTGCTCACGGGCAGCCGCATCGCACCGAAGCCCATCCGGTTGATCCGCAGGTCGCCGCCCAGATCGAAATGTCGTGTCATGTGCTCCACTGTGCTGCGCGGCCGCGTCCGGGACGAGCGGCTGGCAGCTTGCTGCCACCCGGCGTCTCCTGCGTGGCAGACTGACAGGCGATGAGCGTCGATCTGGACCGGAATGTCGTGCTGCGCGGTGAGGCGGAGCTGATCGAGCGCGCCGGGCGGCTGTTCCTCGCGCGCGGGGACTTCGCCTGCGCCGCCACGAACATGAACACGTGGGCGCTGCCGGGCTTCCGGGAGCGGATCGTCGCCGAGCGGCGCCGGACCCGGCCGGCGCCGCTGGCCCACAAGCTGTACAGCCCGGAGGCGCTCGCCGACGAGGAGTCCGAGCGGCGGCTCGTGGAGATCGCGAAGGCGGGCGCGCGGGTGCGGATCTGCCCGACGCCGCTCCCGCACGAGACGATCATCGTGGACTGGAAGATCGCCATTCTGGCGGGCCCGCCGGAGGGCGGCGTCCGCGAGTACACGGTCGTCCGGTCGCCCGGCGTGGTGAAGGGCGTCGTCTCGCTGTTCCGGGCGACCTGGGAGACGGCGGCCGACCTGGCCGACTTCCGCCGTGACCGGCCGCCCGCGCTGACCGGGGAGAGCCGGCGCATCCTGCGGCTGCTCGGCGGCGGGCTGAAGGACGAGGCGGCGGCCCGGCAGCTCGGCATGCCGCTGCGCACCTACCGGCGCCGGGTCGCGGAGATCCTCACGCTGCTGGACGCCGACTCGCGGTTCCAGGCGGGCCTGCGCGCCCACGAGTTCGGCCTGATCGGATAGGGCCGTCAACCGCCTGCGAGCGGGACGAGCTTGACGAACACCAGGTCCAAGCCGGTGGTCAAGTCCAACTCCTCGTCCAGGTCCTCGACCTGGCGGTCGCCGGCGAGGACGAAGAACCCGTTGCCGGTGAACGCGCGTTCGGCGATGCCGGCCTGCCGCTCCCAGTCGATGCGGCGGGGTTCGCGGAGGCGGTGGCCGTTCGATCCGGTTTCGGCGCCGTCCGGGCGGACGAGGCCGTTGAAGCGGTCCGCCGGGCCGGCGTTGTGCCGGGCGACCTCCTCGCGGACCCGGAGCCTGATCAGCTCCCGGACGGTCATCCGCCCGGGGAGCCCCTCCACCTGGAACTCGGCGACGGGCCTGCCGGCCGCGGTCTCGTCCCGGAACGTCACGGCGGCCATCAGGCACCTCGCTTGATCTGCATGAGGATCGACTCGTCGGTGATCTTGTCGTCGGCGGCGAGCAGGAACGCCTTGCTGAGGATCAGCGAGAGCCGCTCCTCCTCGAACGGCAGGAACACCTTGGCGCCGGCGCCCCGGCGGTCGGGGACGATGCACAGGAACGTGTCGTCCGGCTCCATCACGATGTTGGCCGACCCCAGATGGATCTTGTAGGTCCGCAGCTCGCCCTTCACGACCAGGTACCGGCCGTCGATCCGGCAGCGGTCGGCGATCTTCGTGCGCGGCAGGACGCGCTCCAGGGCGTCCTTGCGGGTCCGCGCGGATTCGCCCAGGTCCGCGTTCCACTCGCGGACCCGGTAGTCATGCGCCCCGCCGTCCTCCCATACGGGGTCGGCGGCGATCGAGGTGACGCCGACGAACAGGTCCACGTCCCGCATGGCCTCGCTGAACACGAGCGGCGGCACGTCGGCGAGCGGCGCGTCGCGCCAGGCGCCGTCCCGGCGGCGGGCGAAGCGTACCTGATCGGTTCCGGCGATCTCCCGCCCGTCCTCCCAATCGGCCAGGACGTGGGAGAAGCGGACCCGCCACTCCCCCGCCGCGAGGACGCGGACCGCCTCGTCCTCGCCGCCGCCGTCCCACGGACCGAGCAGCCGGCTCGTCCAGCCGCGCGCGCGGAACAGCGCGAACATGCGCCGGTAGTGGACGAGGTGCGCGGCGAACCGGTTGGAGTAGACGCGGGTCTCCTCCTCGGCCGGGGTGAGGAGGTAGATCTCGCGGAACGCCTGCTTGAACGGCTGCCGGATCCGCCGGTCGATGAGCACGTCGCGCCACGCCCGCACCTCGTCCGGTTCCGACCCGATCGGGTGCCAGAGCCTGACGTTCGCGTCGTCGGCGGCGTCAGGGAGGTCGTCCACCTCGGGCAGGACGGCCCGCCGGTCGCCGGGCGCCGTCTCGACCTCCCAGATCAGCGCGCGGACCGTCGGCCCGGCGATCGGGTGGCGCAGCAGCGCGTCCCGCCACCATCCGAACGGGTGCGCGGCGCCGGCGGTGTAGCCGCCCTCCAGCGCCCGCGCGAGCGTGACGAGGTGCGCGGCGGCCCGCTGGGTGAGCTCGCGCAGCTCCTTGACCTCGTCCTTGTGGTCGCGGCGGACGGGCGCGGGGACGCCCTTCAGGGCCTTGCCGTCTCGCTCGAAGGTCAGCTCGGCCTTGCCGGTGACGGTGACGACGGCCGTGTAGCCGCCGAGTTCCCGGCGGAGCACGCCGTCCGGGCCGAAGCCGAGGCCGGGGAGGCGGAGGGCGACCTCGGTGCGTTCGGCGAGGGCGGCGTCGACCTTCTTGAGCATCTTGTCGAGCCGCTTGGGCACGCCCGCGTGCCGGATGTCGCGGCGGACGGTCCGGATCGCGGTGACCAGCTCGGGGGTCGGGAGGTCCTGCGCCGCTCGGACGATCTCGTACAGCAGCGCCTGCGACGGCAGCGTCCTGGCGGACGTCGGCGCGATCGAAATGCCGGGCAGCAGCCCGTCGAGCAGCTCCGGCAGCCACGGCTCGTCGGACGCCAGCGCGACGCGCACGGCGTGCCCCAGCACGTCGACCTCGCTCGGGGTGAACGCCTTGTCCGGGCGGTAGGCGACGTCCCCGGCCTGGATCGCTCGGGCGCGCCCGGCGGCGGTCTCCAGGGCGCGCCGGGCGAACGCGCGGTAGCCGGGGATGCCGGCGATGCGGCGCCATACGTCTGGGAGCGGGGGCGGGGAGGTGTAGGAACGCGCGGTGTCCACCTCGCTGAGGAGTGCCTGTTCCTCCGGGGGGAGCCGCGTGATGACGTCGTACTCGTCCGGCACGATCGGGCCGGGTTCGGTGCGGAGCCGCTTGACGACGGCGCGCCGTGTCCTGTCCCCCGCGAGCGCGCCCACGGTGAGCAGGGCGTAGGGCTGTCTGAGGTCACCCTTCTTCAGCAGGTACCCGACCAGCGTGCGTGCGGGCTCGGAGACGTCCGGCCACGGGCCCGTGCAGCGGAGCAGCGCGCCCACGCCGAGGGTGAGGTCCGCCCATTTCCGCCTGTCCAGCCCGCCGACGAGGGCCGCGAACATCCGCTCGCACGCTTCGGGGGTGCAGCGCGGCTGCCGTTCCCGGCACTCGTCCTCGACCATGAAACGGATGGAGGTCGACACGTACGGTGCGCCCACCGCCGCGTAGGCCGCCGGCATGAGGGTGCCGAGATCCTCGTCGGAGATCTGCGACATGTCGGGGCGGTATCCGCGGAACTCCTCCTCGTCCTCGGGGGACGGGTCCGTCATCGTGCGCAGCAACCGCGCCGTGAGGTTCATCAGGCGCCCTCCCGATCCGCCGCAGCACGGCCTCGTCAGTGATCTTCTGGAGTGATCTTTCCAGAACGGTCCGACATCTGTTCAGTGACCTCGTGGTCACCTACGCTCGGTGGATACCGCAGCAGAATGAGATTCGGGACGGCCATGACGCACAGCGTGGTGATCATCGGAAGCGGGTTCGGCGGGATCGGGATGGCGATCCGGCTCCGGGAGGCCGGGATCCACGACGTGGTGATTCTGGAGAAGGCCGAGGGCCTCGGCGGCACCTGGCGGGACAACACCTACCCGGGCGCGGCGTGCGACGTCCCGTCGCACCTGTACTCGTTCTCGTTCGAACCCAAGACGGACTGGTCGCGGCGCTTCCCGCCGCAGGCCGAGATCCTCGACTACCTGCGGCACTGCGCCCGCAAGTACGGCGTCCTGGAGAAGGTGCGGTTCGGCACCGAGGTGACCGAGGCGCGGTTCGACGAGGACGGGGCCGTCTGGCGGATCTCGACCACGGCCGGCGAGCTGGAGTCGCGGGTGCTGGTGTCGGCGTGCGGGCAGCTCAACCGGCCCGTCCTGCCCGAGATCGCGGGGCGCGAGTCGTTCACCGGCACGAGCTTCCACTCCGCCCGCTGGGATCACGGCGCCGACCTGCGGGGCAAGCGGATCGCGGTGATCGGGACGGGCGCGAGCGCGATCCAGATCGTCCCGGAGATCGCCGAGGAGGCGGCGGAGCTGCGGCTGTTCCAGCGCTCCGCGCCGTACGTGATCGACAAGCCGGATCGGCTGTACCGGGGCTGGCAGAAGGCCGCCCTGAAGAACGTGCCGGGGCTGTACGAGCTGAGCCGCGCCCGCATCTACGCGCTGTACGAGGCGCGGGCGCTGGGGTTCATCAAGTACCCGAAGCTGATGTCGCTGCTGGAGAACCGGTTCCGGAACGCGCTGAAGGACGGCATCGAGGACCCCGCCCTGCGGGAGGCGCTCATCCCCGGTTACCCCATGGGCTGCAAGCGGATCCTCATCTCCAGCGACTACTACCCGACGCTCGCCCGGCCGGACGTCGACCTGATCACCGACCCGATCGAGGAGATCACGCCGTCCGGTGTCAGAACCGCGGAACGGGAGTACGACGTGGACGTCATCGTGTACGCGACCGGGTTCCAGACGACCGAGTTCCTGTCCCCCATGAAGATCGCCGGGCGGGACGGGCGGGAGCTGAACGAGGCGTGGCGCGACGGCGCGCAGGCGCATCTCGGCATCACCGTCAGCGGCTTCCCGAACCTGTTCCTGCTGTACGGGCCGTACACCAACCTCGGGCACAACTCGATCATCTACATGCTGGAGTCGCAGTTCCGGTACGTGCTCGGCTGCGTGGAGGCGCTGCGCAAGCACGGTTTCGGCTGGATCGACGTCCGGACGGACGTGCAGGACGCGTTCACCCGCGAGATGCAGGAACGGCTTCGCTCCACGGTGTGGCAGGCGGGCTGCCAAAGCTGGTACATGCGGGCCGACGGCAAGGTCGTCAACAACTGGCCCGGGTTCACCTTCGCCTACCGCCGCGCGACCCGCCGGCCCGATCCGCGGCACTTCCACGCGCGGAAGGCCGTCACCGGGTGACCCGTCTGCGCGCATGACGCATCGGCCCGGTCACCCACGGCGTCGGCTCCCGTCCCACGGCATAGGCTCGGTCCCATGCCGACCGCCTTCATCACCGGTGCGACCGCGGGGATCGGTGCCGCCTTCGCCCGCCGCCTCGCCTCCGACGGTTTCGACCTCGTCCTGCTGGCCCGCGACACCGAGCGGCTGGAGCGCACCGCCGCCGAGCTGGCCGGCGGGTACGCCGTGCGCGCCGAGACGCTGACCGCCGACCTGTCGACCGAGGAGGGCCTGGCCGCGGCCGAGGAACGCGTCCGCACGGACGTCGACCTGCTCGTCAACAACGCCGGATTCGCCAACAGGGGCGTGTTCCTGGACGTCCCTGTGTCGGACGAGCTGACGATGCTGAAGGTGCACTGCGAGGCCGTCCTGCGGCTCACGCACGCGGTGCTGCCGGGGATGCTGGAGCGCGGCCGGGGCGGCGTCATCAACGTCTCGTCGGTGTCGGCGTTCGCGACGCGCGGCACGTACGGGGCGTCCAAGGCGTGGGCGGTGGCCTTCAGCCAGGGCGTCGCCGCCGACATCCGGAAGCGCTCGCAGGGCAGGGTGCGCGTGATGGCGCTGTGCCCGGGTTTTGTGCATACCGAATTCCACGAGCGCGCCCAGATGGACATGTCGGACGTTCCCGGCTTCATGTGGCTGGACAAGGACGACGTCGTGGACGCCTCTCTGCGCGATCTGCGGCGCGGAGTGCAGGTCAGCGTCCCGAGCCCGCAGTACAAGGCGATCGTCGGCGTCAGCCGCCTGATCCCGCACGGGCTGGTCGCCCGGCTGTCGTCCACTACCGGCCGTAAATACAAGTGATCTTGTAGTCAGGGTTCTCGGTCTTGTTGTTGGCGGTGCGACAAGGCAGGCTGGCGGTAGGTCGATTCGAGGCGCGCCGAACGACATCGCCCACCGTCCCCCACCCGCCCCATTCAATCGACGAGCTCCGCTCGGGCCAGTCCGTCGAGAGGTACATCCCGATGGGTCACGAACTGGGTCATGCCGCCCTCGCCTTGATCGCGACGACCGTCTACTACATCGCGTTCCTGATCTTCCGGATCTCCGCGCGCCGCATGGAGCCGCTGCGAGGCAGCCGCCCGATCCGCGTCGCCCGGCTGATGCTCACCGACCCCATCTGGCTGGCCGGCGGGCTGCTGCTGTTCCTCGGCCTCGGCTACGAGGTCGTCGCGTTCTCCGCGTTGCCGCTCGCGCTCGTGCAGCCCGTCTTCGCCGCAGGCCTGGTCTTCCTCGTCACGTTCGCCGTGCTGTTCCTCGGCGAGCGGATGAGCGTGCGGGAGTGGACGAGCGTCGCGCTGTTCGTCATCGCCACGATGCTGATCGGGCTGTCCGCGACGTCCGGCGGCGAGCCGCGCGCGGACGCCACCCTCGTCGGCACGCTCGCCCGGCCCTGGATGATGATCGCCATCTGCGCCCCGGCGGTGATCATCGCGGCGCTGGTGTGGCTGGTCGGGGACCGCCGCGCGGGCGGCCGGCACGCCCGCAAGCTGGCCGGCGTCGCCTACGGCATCGGCGCCGGGGCGTGCGCCGGGCTGGCAGAGGCGGGCATCCGGGGCATCTCGCTCGTCTACCAGGACACGGGCAGTTACCGAGCGGTGCTGGAGTCCCCGTACCCGTACCTGACGATCGGGCTCGCCGCGATCGCGCTCGGGCAGCTGCAGGTCGCGCTGCAGCGCTGCCGGGTCGCGATCATCGCGGTCGTCCTGACCGTCATCGGCAGGACGTACCTGATCCTCAGCAGCACCGTCCTGTTCGACGAGGAGTGGCCGCGCGAGACGCTGCCGCTCATGCTGCGGACGGGCGGTTTCCTGCTCGCGCTGGTCGCGCTGGTCACGTTCCCCCGGTACGAGGAGCGGGGCGCGTCGGGCACGGCGCCCGCGGCCTTCCCCCTGGAGAGCATGCGCACCATCCGCTGACATGGCCGACCGTGCCCGCCGACCGTGCGGACCGCCCCGTGCGGACGGATAAACTCCCAGCGTGTCCGAGCCGAAGTTCGAAGTCCAGATGCTCCACGACCGCGTCATGATCAAGGTCGAGAAGGACAGCGGCGAGCGCCGCAGCACCGGCGGGATCGTCATCCCGGCGACGGTGGAGCAGAGCAACCGCCTGGTGTGGGGCGAGGTCTGCGGGGTCGGCCACCACGTGCGCATCGTCAAGCCCGGCGACCGTGTGCTGTTCCACCCCGGCGACCAGTACGAGGTCGAGATCCAGGGCGAGAACTACCTCGTCATGCGCGAGCGGGACCTGCACGCCATCGCCAGCGAACGCCCCGAGCACGGGACCGGCCTGTACCTCTGAACGGTGCCGCGGGGGGACGTGCGCAGGACCGCGGCCCCCTGTCGGGGTCCGCGGGCCTGCGGGTCGGGCCGAGCCGCGTCAGTCGCTCTGTTCGGCGGATTCCGCGGGAGTGCCGGCCTTGCGCCTCGGGCGCAGGGCGAGCAGGATCGCGCCGGTCACCGCCAGTTCGGCGGCGGCGCTGAGCACGTCGAGGACTCCGAACGCCTCGGCCTCCCCCGAATCGGGGCCGAAGGGCAGGCCGGCCGTGCGGCTCACCACCCACAGCGCGAGGACTCCGACGTTGACCGCGAGCCCGAGCAGCAGCACCGGCCGCTCGTTCCCGGTGTGCACCAGCACGGCCCAGATGAGCTGGAACATGCCGACGGCGCTGAAGAAGACGGCGTACGCCCACCATTCGCTCAGGTGCTCCGGCACGACGGCGTAGTGGACGAGCGCGGCGAGGACGGAGCCGATCGCGGCCACGCGCCTGGCCGAGGGCACGGACGAGGTCGCTCGGGCGGCCGTCCCGGCGCCGGTCTCAATGGTTGTCATGGTCACCTCCATGGTGCGGGTCAGCCGACCTGAAAGACGCCGACGCCGCCGGCGGCCATGTTCCGCATCTTGTGGCCGAGGAACGCATAGGTGCCGGCGTCGGGGAGGGTGAACTCGACGAAGCCGCCCTGCGTGGGCTGCAGGTCGAGGACCTGCGCCCCGCCCTTATCGGCGTTGTCCTTGCGCACCCGGTAGGCACCGTCCTTCCAGACCGTGTCGAAGATCGTTCCGACGACGTGGAAGGCGATGTTCTCGTTGGGTCCGCCGTCATCGAGCCACACCCGGACGCGGTCCCCGGGCTTCACCTTGATGGGGGCGTGCACGTACTGGTTGTGGTAGCCGTTGAAGACGACCGCGTCGTACTGGCCGGACATCATCTTCTTCAGGTCTCCGGGCCCGCCCTGCGGCCCGAGGTACAGCTCGGACTGCACGAGCACCAGCTCCTTGTCGACCTTGTCCAGCTTCGGCGGGTCGACGATCACGGCGCCGTGCATGCCGTTGCCCATGTGGTAGATCATCGGGTCGGAGCCGCAGTGGTAGGTGAAGATGCCGGAGAACCGCGCCTTGAACTCGTAGACGAGCGTCTCGCCGGGCTTGATCGTCCTCATCTCGACGTTCGGCGCGACCTTCGAGGCGTGGAAGTCGATGGAGTGTCCCATCGACCCCTTGTTGACCAGCTTGATCCTGAAGGTGTCGCCGACGTCGCCGCGCAGTGTGGGACCTGGGGCGGTGCCGTTGTACGTCCACCGGGTCTGCTTGACCCCGGGGGCGACTTCGATCTCCTTCTCGGTGACGGTGAAGGTGACCTCGTGGACGTCCTTGCCGTCGTTGACCGGTGCCGTCGGGTCGAAGGCCTTCCAGCCGTCCCCGGGCTTGGCCGCCGGGTCGATCTTGGCGTTCCCGCCGTCGGCCGCCGCGGCCGCCGGAGCGTCGGCGCCGGCCGCGGCCGTCGTGCCGCTCTCACCACCGGTCACGGTGATCTCGACCAGCATGCCGGCGTCCTTGTGACCGGCGACGACGCACCACGCCTGGGTGGACTCGGTGAGAACCCCCCAATGCTGGGTCTCGGACTCGCCGGGCTGGAGCTGCTTGTTCGTCTTGCCCAGGAGGCTCAAGGTGTGCGCCATGCTGCCCTTGTTGACGACGTTCACCGTGACGTCGGCGCCGGCCGGGACGGTGACCTTGTTCGGCTTGATGTACATGTCGCCCTCTTCGAAGTCGAGGGTGATCTTCTTGCCCTTACCGGGCAGGGCCGCGCCTCCGGCGGAGGACGAGGCGCCTTCGGCGGACGCCAGCGTGCCGCTGTGACCGCCGGGCGAGACGCTGACCATGAGCAGCCCGACGATCAGGCCCAGCGCGAGCGCCGCGCTGATGGCGGGCAGGAATCCGTTCAGGGCCGCGGTCCAGCGGCCGAGCCGGAAGCCCGGCCGTCTGCCCGGAGCCGGATGATCCGGCGCAGGGGTCGTTGACATTGACTCACTCCAAAAGTGTGAAGCGGGGGGGATGGTCGGGTCGTGCGGGCCGCTACCGGCGCCCGCGCCCGGCTCAGGTGATGTCCATCTCCATGACCAGGCCGAACATGCCCTGCGGGCCTTCGGCGTGCGTGAAGATGTGGCAGTGCCAGATCCACTTGCCGGGCTGATCGGCGTGGATCAGCACGGTGTAGCGTTCCCCGGGCGCCACGTTGACGGTGTCCGCCTTGTACGTCGACTCCAGCGGGAATCCGTCCTTGGCGATGATCACCTGGTCGACACCGTGCAGGTGCATCGGGTGGGCCATGGTGCCCGCGTTGACGTAGGTGACCTGCACCCAGTCGCCCAGCTTGGCCTTCAGCGGGCTGGTGGCGGGGAACGCCTTGCCGTTGAGCGTCATTCCGACGGCACCGGAGTCCTGGATCTGGATGATGTGCTTCTGCGCGACCTTCTCGTTGTTCGGGTTGGGGATGTCACCGAACTGGATCGCGCCCCACAGCCCGCTGCTCACCTGCTTGACGCCGTTGTAGTGCGAGTGGTACCAGGTGTCCTGGATTCGCGTCACCGGGAACGCGTAGGTGAACGAGTCACCCGGCTTGATCGAATCCTGAGTGACGTTGGGGACGCCGTCCATCTTGTTGGGCAGCTGAATGCCGTGCCAGTGGACGCTGGTCGCCTCGGGAAGCTCGTTCTTCACCACGATGCGGACCTTGTCCCCGACGTCCGCGCGGATCGTCGGGCCCGGCACCATGCCGTTGAAGGCCCAGGCGTCCACGACCTTCCCGGGCTCGACCTCCCACTTGGTGGGCTTGGCGGTCATGTGGAACTCCTTGGTTCCGTCCGCCAGCACCTTGGGGACGAGGTCCTGGCCGCCCTGGCCCTTGGTGGCCGCGGGGAAGCTCTTGTCCCGCTTGGCCATGTTCTCGTCCATGGTCTTCCAGTCGGTCCCGCCGTCGTGCGTCGCCCCGCCGTCCTCCGTGGAGGGCGACTCGGCGACCTGGGACGATTCCGCCGCATGCGAGGACTCGGCCGCGCCGCTGCCGCGTGGAATCGTCCACAGCGCCACGGTCAGCGCGACCGCGAACGCGACCGCCGCGACCAGCATCCTCGTTCTTGCACCATCCATCCTGGTGACCCCTTCCGGGTCATGATTTTTACTAGCGAGGCTAGTTTTTATTGGTAAATCCCCAATAAGTCCAGCGATCGCGCGTGTGAAGCAACACACAGCCGCGACGCACCAGGAATGCGCTGGTCAGCGCTGTGCCCTGCGGCGACACTCGTCCCACGCCCTCCGCAACCCGCACCCCGCTGCGGCCCGCGAGATTGAACCAATTACACTAGTTTTTTTAAGAGAAACTCGTACGAGGTCGAGATCACCGTCAGATGCCGCGGACGGCGGCGATGGTGAAGGGGATCTCCGGTGTCCCCTCGCCGAGCGGTCCGCCCTTGTCGAACTGCGAGCGGACCACGTACAGCGTCCCGTGCCGGCGGACCAGCGTCGTCGGCACCTGCAGTGACGCGTCCGCCAGGGTGCGCTCCAGGCGGGCCCGGGTGCCGTCGCGCGCGACCCGCCAGCGGTTGATGACGTTGTCGAGGTTGTGGGCGCTCCACAGCCGTCCGTGCTGGAGTTCCAGCCCGTCGGCGTAGTGCATGTCGCCTCCGTGCAGGGCGACCTTGCGGACGGCGCCGGACGCGATGTCCAGCCGGTACAGGTCGGCGCCGAGCAGGTCGGCGGCCAGCAGGAAGCGCCCCCGCGGGTCGGCGACGATGCCGTTCAGGGTGAAGTCGCCGGGGCCGTGCGGTTCGAGGGCGTCGTTCAGGTCGAAGTACGGGACGAGTTCGGCGCGTCCTCCCCATGCCCGCGCCAGGTCGCGGGGTGTGACCCGGTAGACGACGGAACGGAGGCTGTCGGTCAGGTAGGCGGTGCCGTCCGGTGCGATGGCTAGATCGTTGACGAACCGTGCCTCGTCCCCGGGGACGTCGAACCGGGCCAGCAGACGGCGGTTGCGCGTGTCGTACACCGAGACGCCGGCCGAGGAGTCGGTCACCCACAGCCGTCCGGCCCTGTCGACCTTCAGCCCGTTGGCGGTGCGGCGCCCGTCGGCGCCCGCCGGGAGGAACACCTCGGCGACACGCCGTCCGGGCCGCATCGTGTAGACGGTGCCGTCCTGGAACGACCCGGCGTACATGGCGCCGGTGCGGGGATCGGCGGCGATGCCCTCCGGGTAGACGCGGTCGCCCGGCAGCACGAACGCCGCGGAGATCTGGGCCCGGGACGGCGCCTGCTGCGCCGTGGCGGCGGCGGGCGGGGCCAGGGACACGGACGCGGGCAGCACGGCCACGGCGGCGGCGAGGGCCGCGGCGGTGGTGGAGCGGTGAAGGCGGGACATGATTCTCCGTTCGAGGACAATGATTAATACGTGTCCATACGTTAGTTAGAGCTCTAATACTCGTCAACAGGCTTCCGTTCGTTGGCTGGATACCATGCGGGTATGACCTCGATGCCCGGCCCGGAGCGGATCGGCTCGCACCTCAAGCGCGCCGAGCAGGCGCTCAACGGGGCCAAGCACGCGGCGCTGAAGCCGAGCGGGCTCACCGTGCCGCAGTACGCGGCGCTGCTCCACCTCGCCGACAACCCCGGCATGTCGGCCGCCGCGCTGGCGCGGGCGTGCACCGTCACCCCGCCGACGATGAACACCGTCCTGAAGAACCTTCAGGAGCGCGGGCTCATCGAGCGGACCCCGCACGAATGGCATCGCAACATCCTGGAGACCCGGCTCACCCCCGAGGGCGCGGCGGTGCTCGAGAACGCCGACGCCCGCGCCGTGCGGGTCGAGCGGGGCCTCGCCGCCGAGTTCACCGAGGACGAGCGGGCGACGCTGATCGAGCTGCTGGGCCGCTGCACCGGCTTCCTCGAAACCGCCCGCCCCACCCGCGGCGGCTGACCCGCCGGGCCGCCGGGGCCGCCGAAGGAATCGCCCGTCAGACGTTGATCGCGGTGGTGGAGCCGGCGCGGTCCTTGGTGACGCGGAGCTGGGCGGGGATGCGGGCGCGCAGTTCCGCGACGTGGCTGACGACGCCGACCGCGCGGCCGCCGTCGCGCAGGCCGTCCAGGACGTCCATGACCTCGTCGAGCGTCTCCTCGTCGAGGGTGCCGAAGCCCTCGTCGACGAACAGCGTGCCGATCTCGGTGCCGCCCGCCTCGGCGGTGACGACGTCGGCGAGGCCGAGGGCCAGGGACAGCGAGGCGATGAACGACTCGCCGCCCGACAGCGTCACCGGGTCGCGTTCGAGGCCGGTCCAGGCGTCGGCGACGCGCAGGCCGAGACCGCCGGCGCCCTTCGTGCGGTCGCCCGCCGCCTTGTCGGTGGTGTGGACGAGGGCGTAGCGGGCCCCGGACATGCGTGAGAGCCGCTCGTTCGCGGCGGCGACGACCTGTTCGAGCCGCGCGGCCAGCACGTACGCCGACAGCGACATGGCGTGCCGGTTCGCGGCGTGCTTGCCGGAGGCCAGGCCGGCGAGGCGTTCGGCGACGTCGCGGCGTTCCGCGGCGGGACGCCACGCGCGGACGGCGTCGTCGAGCCGTGCGCGCAACTCGGCGAGCCGGTCGCAGCGGTGCCGGGCGCGGTCGGCGGCGCTGGCCGCCCGGGTGCGCGCCGCGTCCGCCGCCCGCAGCGCCACGTCGAGGGCCGGCAGGTCGGGGGCGGGCTCGGCGGCGGCCTTCACCAGCGCCGGGTCCTTGAGGAGGTCGCGGACGGCGGCCTCCTCGTCGTCCAGCCGGCGGATCCTGTCGCGCAGGACGCCCTGCTCCTCGTCGGGCAGCGCGGCCTCCAGGACCTCGTCGGGGCTGCGGAACCCCTCGGCCTCGGCGGTCGCCATCGCGTTCGCGCGGGCGGCGGCCAACTCCTCGGCGGCGCGATCGGATCGTCGCAGCGCCTCGACCGCCTCGGCGAGCGCGTCCGCCTCGCGTCCGAGCCGGGCGATGCGCGCTTCGAGCGACGCGTCCCCGCCACGCGCCTCGTCCAGTTCGGCGGCCAGCCTGGCCTGCTCGGCGGCCAGCTCCCGGTCCCGGGCGCGGTTTCCCGTGAGGGCCTGGGCGACCTCGCTCCGCGCGTCGCGGACGCGGTCGAGTTCCTGCTCGTTGCCGTGGAGGGCGGCCTCCAGGCGTTCGGCGTCGGCGGCGCGGGCCACCGCCTCCTGGAGCATCCGCTCGGCATCGGCGAACTCTTCGGCGAGGACCCCGGCGGTCATCTCACCGGCGGTCTCCAGGAGATGGTCGCGTTCGGTGCGCAGCGCCTCGACGTCCCTGCCGGTCTGCTCCCGGACCGCCTGGACCTGGTCGGACTCGGCCTGCGCCCGGTCGATCCGCTCCTCGGTCGGGATCGGCGCGAGGGACGCCACGGGCGCCGGATGCTCGGGGGAACCGCAGACCCGGCAGGGCTCGCCGTCCACGAGGTCCCCGGCGAGGACGGCCGCCATGCCGTCCAGCCGGGCCTGGCGGAGGTCCAGCACCCGCTGGCGGGCGTCCTGCGCGGCGTCGACCGCGTCGCGGTGCGCGGACTCGGCCTCGGCGAGGAGATGCTCCACCTGGTCGCGGCGCTGCGCGGCGTCGAGACGGCGGCGGGCGCCGGTGACCGCCGCTTCGGCTCCGGGGCGTCCGGCCGCCGCGGTGCGGGCCTCGTCCAGCTCGGCGCGGCCCGCCTCGACGATGCCCGGCAGGTCGGCGAGGGCCGCGGCGATCCGCGCCTCCTCGGGTTCCAGCCGGGCCAGGTCGCGGGCCAGCGCCGCGCGCTCGTCCTCGATCTGCCGGATCCGGGCGGCGGTGGCGCGCCTGCCCTCCAGCGTCGCGATCTCGTCGCGGCGGGCCCGCTCGGCCTTGACCAGCACGTCCTCCGAGGCGTTCGGGGGCAGGACCGCCGCGGCCCCGGCGCGCGTCTCGTCGGCCCAGCGGCGCGCCCGCCGCGCCTCGTCGTGCCGGGCCTGGACGGCGCGCACCAGCGGGACGACCCGGTCGGCGCGTTCCGCGGCGTAGAGCCGCGACCCCATCCGGGACCTCTCCTCGGCGCGCTCCCCCAGGGCCTCGCGGCGGGCGAGCGCCTCGGCGTGGCGCCGCTGCCGGTCGGCGAGCGTCCTGGCGTCCTCCATCGCCGCGCGGGACGTCTCCAGCGCCGCCGTGACCTCCCGGCGCAGCTCGTCGACGACCGCGCGGACGTCCTCGTGCCCGGCCGCCAGTTCGGCGGCCCACGCGGGCAGGGTCTCCACCTCGGCGAACGGCTCCGCCGCCGGTTCCGCGCGGCGCGGCGCCGGGACGGACGGGTGCCCCCCGCGCGGCGGCGCGGCACCCGACGTCTCGGCGATGCGGTCGGCGATCGAGGCCGCCGCCGCGCCCAGTTCGGCCGCCTCGCGCCCGGTGGCGGCCCGGCGGTCGGCCAGCCATTTCTCGACCTGCGTGAACACCTCCGTCGCGAAGAGCCGCTCCAGGACCTTGCGGCGATCGTCGGCGCCGGCGCGCAGGAACCCGGCGAACTCGCCCTGCGGCAGCAGCGCGACCTGGCAGAACTGGACGGCGTTCATCCCGAGCAGCCGCGGCACCAGGTCGCCCGCCTCGTCCAGCCGCGTGGTCAGCCCCACCCAGGCGCCGTGCTCGAACTCCTCCAGGATGACCTTGGCGTGCTCGGCCGTCGTCCCGGAGCCGCGCAGCTTCGGCCGCTCCCATGCGGGCGACCGCGTGATGCGCATCCGCCGGCCCCGGATCGTCGTCTCCAGGACGACGCGCGGGCCGGTGCCGGGGGCGGCGTGGTCGCTGCGCAGGCCCTTCACGGCGTTGCGGGCACCGGGCACCTGGCCGTACAGGGCGAAGCACACCGCGTCCAGGATGCTCGTCTTGCCCGCGCCCGTCCGGCCCTGGATGAGGAACAGCCCGGCGTCGGACAGCGCGTCGAAGTCGATGTCCTCGGTCTTCGAGAACGGCCCGAACGCGGTGACCTCCAGCCGGTGGAGCCTCACACCAGCGCCTCCTTCCGGCGGCAGGCTTCGAACGCCTCGTGCAGGAGGGCGCGCTCGGCGCCGGTCGCCGGGCCGTCGGTGACCTCGGCGACGAAGTCGCCCGCGATGTCGAGGGGGGAGCGTTCGCGGACGCGTTCGGACCAGGTGCGGGCGCCGTCCGTCCCGCCGCCCTCGGGTTCGAAGCCGAGGACGAGCGCGTGCGGGAACCGGCGGCGCAGCCGTTCCATCGCCTCCGACGGGCGGCGCGGGTCGGTGAGCGTGATCTGGAGCCAGCGGTCCTCGACCTCGTCGTGGGACGCGTCGGAGAGCAGGTCGTCGATGCGTCCCCGCAGACGGGCGAGTCGGCGCGGGACGGGCGCCTCCACGAACCGCGAGTCGATGCCGTCCTCGCGCAGGTCGATCAGCCACGAGCCCTTGACGTGCCCGTCCTCGGAGAACGAGTACGCGAGCGGCGAGCCCGAGTAGCGGACGCGGTCGGTGATGCGCCAGGCGCCGTGCAGGTGGCCGAGCGCCGCGTAGTCGACGCCCTCGAACACCGACGCCGACACCTGCGACGACCCGCCGACCGAGATGTCGCGTTCGCTCTCACTGGCCGCCCCGCCGGTCACGAACGCGTGCGCGAGCACCACCGACCGCTGTTCACGGCCCGCGGCGTCCTCCCTCACCCGGCGCATGGCCTCGGTCAGCGCGGCGGCGTGGCTGCGTTCGTCCAGATCCCAGGGGTGCCGGACGAGTTCGGGCTCCAGATACGGGATCCCGTAGATCGCGGCGTCCCCGACGATGACGGGTTCCCCCACGGACGCGAAGTCGGTGCGGACGTGCACGCCGGCGGCGTCCATCAGCGCCGACCCGAACCCGAGGCGCCGCGCCGAGTCGTGGTTGCCCGCGATGAGCACGACCCTGGCCCGTTCGGAGAGCCGCCGGAGCGCCTCGTCGCACAGCCGGACGGCGTCGACGGCGGGCAGCGCCCGGTCGTAGACGTCCCCGGAGATCAGCACACAGTCGACCCGCTCCGCCGCGACGGTCTCGACCAGATGGTCGACGAACGCCGCCTGCGCGGCCAGCAGGTCCTCGCGGTGGAACGATCTGCCGAGATGCCAGTCGGAGGTGTGCAGGATTCGCATGTCGCAGCAACCATAGGCACCCCCTCCGACACATCCCGCGCAGAAACGCCGGGTCACCCCAAACGATCTTCAACGGCCGCGCGGCCACCGCCATCGGCGCTCCCGTAGGGTTGCGGCGTGAGTGATCGTCCCTATGTGCTGCTGAGCTGCGCGATGTCCGCGGACGGCTATATCGACGACGCGACCCCGGAGCGGCTGCGGCTGTCCAGCGCGGCGGACTTCGACCGCGTCGACGCCGTGCGCGCCGGCTGCGACGCCATCCTCGTCGGCGCCGGGACCGTCCGGGCCGACGACCCCAAACTGCTGATCCGCTCCGAGGCGCGGCGGGAGAAGCGGATCGCGCGCGGTGTGCCGCCCGACCTCACCAAGGTGACGCTGACCTGGAGCGGCGACCTCGATCCCGCCGCGCGGTTCTTCACCACGGGCGAGTCCCCGAAGCTGGTGTACGCGCCGTCCCCCGCGGCCGGTGACCTGGCGCCGCGGCTGGACGGCCTCGCCGAGGTCGTCGACGCCGGCGACCCCCTCTCCCTGCCGGCGGTGCTCGGCGACCTCGCCGCACGGGGCGTCCGGCGGCTCATGGTCGAGGGCGGTGGCGGCATCCACACCCTCTTCCTGACCGGCGACGTCGTGGACGAGATCCAGCTCGTGGTCGCCCCGTTCTTCATCGGCGACCCTTCGGCACCGCGCTTCGTCCGGTCCGGGGTGTTCCCGCAGTCGCCGGACCGCCCGATGCGGCTGGCGGAGGTCACCCGCATCGGCGACCTGGTGCTTCTCCGCTACCTGACGGGGCACGCGCGTGGATGACCTGGCCGCCGGCGACCGGGCCTGGCTGGAGCTGGCCTGCGACCTGGCGAAACTGTGCCCGCCGTCGCGCACCGCGTTCTCCGTCGGCGCGGTCGTCGTCGGCGCGGACGGGCGCGAGGTCGCGCGCGGCTTCTCCCGCGAGGGCGACCCGCACGACCACGCCGAAGAGGCCGCTCTCGCCAAGACCCGGGGCGACCTCGCCGGCGCGACCGTCTACAGCTCACTCGAACCGTGCGGGCACCGCGCGTCCCGCCCCCGCACGTGCGCCGAGCTCATCGTCGCGTCGGGCGCCCGCCGCGTCGTGTTCGCCTGGCGGGAACCGGCCCTGTTCACCGAGGGAACGGGCGCGGAGATCCTCGCGGCGGCCGGCATCGAACTGACCGAACTGCCGTCCCTCGCCGCCCGCGCCCGGGAACCCAACGCCCACCTGCTCTAGCCACTGGCCGTTCGCGTCGTGCGCCGGACGCCGGATGAGACGCGAGTCTCATTGGTCTTCCACCGCGCCGGGACGTCATGCGATGCTGTGCCCAAGCAAGCATTCGGTTATCTATTCGGCCCGTCGGGCAGGAGGCGGCAGCATGCGTGAGCACGATCGGCTGTTCATCGGCGGCGAGTGGACCGCACCGGCCGGCACCGGCACCATCGACGTCATCTCCCCGCACACCGAGGAGGTCATCGGGCGGGTGCCGGAGGGCACCGAGGCCGACATCGACGCGGCGGTCGCGGCGGCGCGCCGCGCGTTCGACGACGGCCCCTGGCCCCGGATGACGCCCGCCGAACGCGCCGAGATCGTCGGGCGGCTGTCGGCGATCTACGCCGAGCGGCAGCAGGCGATGGCCGACCTCGTCACCGCCGAGATGGGCTCCCCGATCATGTTCTCGATCTTCGGGCAGGCCGCCATCCCGCAGATGGTGCTGCAGTACTACGTGGACCTCGCCGCCACCTACGCCTGGGAGGAGGAGCGGCAGGGCATGCTGGGCCCGGTCACCGTGACCCAGGAGCCGGCGGGCGTCGTCGCCGCGATCGTCCCGTGGAACGTCCCCCAGTTCACGCTCATGCTCAAGCTCGCCCCCGCCCTGATCGCCGGCTGCACCGTGGTGGCCAAGCCGTCCCCCGAGACGCCCCTGGACACCTACCTCCTCGCCGAATGGATCAAGGAGGCCGGGATCCCGGACGGCGTCGTCAACATCGTCCCGGCCGGACGCGAGGTCGGCGCGCACCTCGTCGCGCACCCGGACGTCGACAAGGTGTCCTTCACCGGCTCCACCGCCGCCGGACGCAAGATCGGCGCGGTCTGCGGCGAGCAGCTCAAGCGCGTCACGCTGGAACTCGGCGGCAAGTCCGCCGCGATCATCCTGGACGACGCCGACCTCGCGTCCACCATCGAGGGCTTCAAGCTGGCCTCGCTGATGAACAACGGCGAGGCCTGCGCCGCGCAGACCCGCATCCTCGCGTCCCGCCGCCGCTACGACGAGGTCGCCGACGCCCTCGCCGCCATGGTCGGCGGCCTCGCCGTCGGCGACCCCGCCGACTACGGCACCGAGGTCGGCCCCCTCGTCGCCAAGCGGCAGCAGGAACGGGTGGAGAACTACATCCGGATCGGCCAGGACGAGGGCGCCAAGGTCATCACCGGCGGGCTGAACCGCCCGCACGACCGCGGCTGGTACGTCGCCCCCACCGTGTTCGGCGACGTCGGCAACGACATGCGCATCGCCCGCGAGGAGATCTTCGGCCCCGTGCTCGTCCTCATCCCCTACGAGGACGAGGCCGACGCCATCAAGATCGCCAACGACAGCGACTACGGCCTCGGCGGCTCGGTCTGGACGGCCGACGCCGCCCACGGCGTCGAGGTCGCCCGCCGCATCCGCACCGGCAGCTGCGGCGTCAACATGTACACCCTCGACCCGAACACCCCCTTCGGCGGCTACAAGAACAGCGGCCTGGGCCGCGAACTCGGCCCCGAGGGACTGAACGCCTACCTGGAGCACAAGTCCATCCCGCACCCCGCGTGACACCGGCCCGCGCATCCCCGCCCGGTGGATGCGCGGGCGTCGATCCCCTCGGGGCCCGGACGGTCAATGCGGGTGAAGCGGGACGGCGGATCCGGCAGGATTGCGCGTTATGCGCGTCGAGGAACTGCTGACCGAGATCGAACCGCTGCCGTTCAAGGCCCGCTGCCGCCGGCTGGCGGACCTGCGCCGCCTCGCCGGCGATCCCGCCCTCGCCGCCCTGCTGGACGGCCTGGCCCGCCGCGGCCACTACGAGCGGTCGCTGGCGCTGTTCGTCGCGGCGGCGGTCCGGGACGAGGCGTCGCTCGCGCACATCGTGACCACCATGCGCGATCCCGACGCGGAGCTGGCATGCCAGGCGATCCGGCTCGCGGTCCGGTACGGCGCCGGCCCGGAGCCGTTCCTCGCCGGGCTGGAGGACGCCCCCGCGGCGGTGCGCACGGCGTTGTACGACGCCGTCCGGGCCCGGCGGCGCGGCGACCTCGCCGAAGCGCTCATCGGACGGGTCGCGGAGCGGTGGGGCGAGGAGGAGGCGGCGAGGCTGCTGCCCGCCTGCGGCCCGGACGTCGTCGCGGAGCGGATCGACGCGCTCGGGCACGCCGTCGTGAACTGGGCGTCGCTGGGCCGCTCCCTCCCGGACGCCGTGCTCGGGTACGCGGAGCGGAGCCTCGCCGGACTGCCCGAGGCGATGCGGGACTCCTGGTGGTTCCGGCACGCGCCCGGTGTCGCGGCGGCCCTGCGCCACGACCCCGGACGGGTCGTCGGCCTGCTGGAGCGCCACTGCGCGACCCGGGCGCTGCCGCATCCGCTGCACCCCGCCGCCGGGGCGCTGCTGGACGCCGAGCCGCGCCGCATGCTCCGCCTGCTGCTGTCCGAGGCGCACCGCGGGGACCTGCGGATCCTGCTGTACCGCAGGTCCGTCAGGGACCGGATGGCCCGGCTCGGCGACGACGACCTGACCGCCGTCGCGCGTGCCGTCCGCGAGGACGAGAGCATGCTGCGGCTGCTGCTGGGGGCCTTCCCGCCGAGCCGCCGCGAGGCGGTGTTCGAGGCGGCGACGGACGGCGTCGACCGCGGCGTCGCCGAGCCCGGCGAAGGACTGCTGGAGGTCCTCCCCCGCGCGGTCCGGCACCGGGAGGCGCGCCGGATGATGGGCCTGCGCAGCGTCACCGGGACGCCGGCGCGGATGTGGGCCGTGGCGGCGTTCCTGCCCTACGAGGAGGGGTCGCCGGTCCTCGCCGAGCTGACCCGCAGGGCGGACGCCGACGAGCGCGGCACCGGGTACGCCCTGCTCATCGGATGCGCGGGACGCTCCCGCGACCCGGCGACGCTGACGGCGGCGCTGGAGTCGCTCGGGCGGCTGCGCAACGAGCAGGACCCCGTCCGGTACCGTGCGCTGAAAGCGCTGGCGTCCGTCCCGGAGGGGATGCTGCGCGACGAGCACGCGACGGCGATCGGGCGGCTCGCCGACGACGCGCTGAACGCCCGCGACCCGTCCTACGCGACCCGCCACGAGCTCGGCAGGGTCGCCGCCGCGCTGTGCCGCCAGGGCGCCGTGCGCGACGACGCCGCGCTGATGGTGTCCGGCCTGGAGCTGGTCGAACGTCTCGTCGGCGGCACGGGATCGTTCGCCTTCGGCCGGCTCGACCACGCGCTGCGGCGCGGCCAGGAGCACCGGCTGGCGCAGACTCTGGCGCCCCATCTGGAGGCGGGCGCACGCCGCGACGACCACCGGCTGGCGCTGCTGCTCGTCCGGGCGCTGCGCCGCCGCGCCCACCACGTCCCGATCCTGCAGGACGCGCTGGAGGCGGCGCTCGACGCCCGCGACGACGCCGTGCTCACCCAGGCGATCACGCTGTGGCTCGCCGCGCCCGGCACCCGCGCCGAACGGGCCGGGCGGGCCGTGGCGCGGGACCCGTCGGCGGTCGCCGTCCCGGCGGTGCTCGCCGCCATCGCCCGCGAGCGCACCGACCTGCTGCACCTCGTCCTCGCCGAGGACACCCCGGCGGGACGGTTCCACCGCCCCGGCGTGACCTACGTGCGCCACATCGCCCCGGTCTGGATGCGCCGCTGGACGGCCCGGCAGCGCGACGCCTACCGCGCCCTCCTCGAACGGGTCGCGGCGGACGAGACGGCACCCGGCACCGGCCGGGCGGGCGCCGTCGCGGCCATGGCGCGGATCCCCGGCACGGAAGCGGCACTGCTCCGTCCCTACTTCGGCTTCGACGACGCCTACATCAGGCGTTCCGCGCTGACCGCGCTCCCCTGGACCGCCGCCCCGCAGGACGTCCTGCCCGGCCTGCTCGCCCACGCGAACTCCGACGACGCCCACGTCGCCGTCTACGCGGCGGCCCGCGCGGCCCGGTTCATCCGGCCGTCGGCGCTGTCGGCGATGCTCCGGCCGGTCCTGGCCGACGGCAAGATCACGGCGCAGAAGGAGGCCGTCCGGATCCTGCTCCGCAACCGCGCACCGGACGCCCTGGACATCGTCGCCGCGGCCTGGGACGACCCGGACCGGCACCGGGACGTGCGGGCCGCGATCGCCTCGGCCGCCCGCGACCACCTCGACGAGCCCGTCGCGCGGCGCATCCTGGCCGAAGCCGCCGAGGGCCCCCGCGACCTCGCCCGGCAGGTGCTCGGCACGCCGCCCATGTACGTGGAGGAACGGTTCCGGGGCCGCTACGCCGCGCTGGTGCTACGCGTGGCGCGCTCCGCCGACCCGGAGGCCCGCGCGGCGGCGCTGCCCGCCGTCGCCACCTGGGCGCCCTGGGCACCGGACGCCCCCGCCCTGCTGGCCGGTCTCGTCACCGACCTCGGCGAGACCCGCGCCTGGCAGGCCGCGCTGCACGCCCTCGTCCGCTGCGCCGCGACCGGCATCGGCGCGGCCGAACTCGGCGCGGCCGCCGCCGGACTGGCCGCCGCCCCCGCCGAACCCGACGCCGAAGCCGAACGCGACCTGCCCGCGTTCCAGCGGCTCACCGCGCTGGCCGGCGCCGTCCGGGACCAGGCCGCCCGCCACCGGACGCTCGGGGAACGCGCCGTCCGCGCGGTCGACGGCCACCTGCCCGAGCCGATCGCGAGCGAACTGGCCGCCGCGACCCTCCGGTGGGACGACCCCGGCGCCGCCTCCGCCCTCGACGCGCTGGCCGACCGGTGCGCCGGTCACGGCGTCCTGGCCGTCGCGGACGTCGCGGACGCCCTCGCCGCCGGCCCCTCGGAGTTCACCGCGCTCAACGGGCAGGGCCTGCCCGACCCGGAGGACGCGCACCCGCACACGGCCCGGCTCGCGGCGCGCGGCGACCTCGCCGGCGGGCTGTTCGCCTGCGCGCTCACGGAGGCGCACGGCCCCCGCGCCGGGTGGTCCGCGGACTGGCGTGACCTGCTGCGCGGCCTGCGCGCCCACACCGAACCCGATGTCGCGTTCACGGCCCGCAGAATCCACACCGCGGACGAATGACCGCCGGCGGGCGGACGACCGTCAGGAGGCGGAGGTGCGGGCGGACATGCGGTCGAGGGCGAAGCGGCGCTGGAAGGCGACGGCGACCACCATCAGCGCGGCGGGCACCACCGTGACGCCGATGCGGAGCGCCAGCAGCGCGGAGTCGGACTGCGCGATGGCGTGACCCTCGGTCGTGGAGACGAAACCGCCCACGGCGAGGGTCGCCGAGTACACGTAGGGGCCGATCGCCGTGCCGGTCGCCTCGGTCGCCGTCCACACGCCGGTGTAGGCGCCGGCGCGGGCCGTCCCCCGCGATTCGGCGGCGGCCACGATGTCGGGGATCAGGGAGAACGCGAAGAGCTGAAGGCCGGCGAACGCGGTGCCCAGCACGGCGATCACGGCGACGGTCGGCCCGACGCCCATCGCGTCGCCGACCCACAGGGCGAGGGAGCCGACGACGAAGACGGCCTGGCAGAACAGGAGCGAGCGCTGCTTGCCGGTCCGCTCCGACACCTTCTTCCAGACGGGCCCGGCGACCACGGCGGGGACGAGGAACGCGCCCATGAACACGGCGGTCAGACCCTCGTCGTCGAGGACGTACAGGGTGTAGAACGGCACCGCCGCCAGGAACAGGTGGGTGGTGATGCCGGTGAACAGGTACGACAGCGCCAGGGCACGGAAGTCGCGGTCCCGCAGGGTGATCCGGAGGTCGTCGATGACGGAGTGCGCGTTCCCGCCGTCCGGGATCCGGAAACCGGAGCGGTCCGTCAGCCGCCGGATGAACACGATCGCGAGGAGGCCGGTGACGACGAGGACGCCGGCGAGCATGACCGCCATCCGGGTGTAGTCGCCGCGGCCGCCGCCCGACACCAGCGCGGGGGCCGCGACGCCCGCGCCGAGCAGGCCGATGGTCAGCAGCAGCATCCGGTACATGAACACGCGGGTGCGCTCGTGGTACCCGATCTGCAGGTCGGACGGCGTCGTCAGGTAGGGCACCTGGAAACACGCGTACAGGATGTTCCCGGCGATGTAGAAGGCACCGACCCACAGCGCCGCCGACCAGCCGGACAGGCCGCCCGGCACCGAGAACAGCCCGATCCAGGCGATGGCCAGCAGCAGCCCCCAGCGCAGCATCCCGCGCCGGTGCCCGGCGCGGCGCGCCTGCCGGTCCGACACCGACCCGAACCACGGGTGCACCACCGCGTCGATGATCTTCGGGAGCAGCAGGGTGAGGCCGGCCAGGAACGGGGACACGCCGAGCGTGTGCGTCATGAAGTAGAGCAGCAGCAGCCCGGGGATGGTGACCCAGACGCCCATGCCGAGCGAGCCGGCGGCGTAGCCGATGAGGTCGCCGGCGCGGGGCCGGGTCGGGGTGTCCGCCCGCGCCGTCTCGGCGGTGCTCATGAGCGGCCCGCGTGCCGGCGCACGACCCCGGCGGCCATCTCCGCGCCCTGGAACGCACCGTCCCGCACGCGGCCGGCGAACGTCCGGGCGACGATCCGGTCGGTCAGCGCGGGCAGGTGCCTGGCCAGGAAGAACTCGACGGCGCCCCGGCGGGTCGTCGTCACGTCGCGGCGCGGGCGGCGGGACAGTGCGGCGTACAGCACCGCGTCCACCACGCCGTCGAGCGGCTCGTAGCGGCTCACGCCCTCAAGCGAGAGGCCGGCCGCGGCGGTCGAGTCATGAATCGGGCTCCGCACGGCCGAAGGGTACACGCACGTCACGCCGACATGGGTGCCGATCTCCATGCGGAGCGCGTCCGCGTACGCCACGAGCGCACGTTTGGACGCGCCGTAGGCCGCGGCCAGGGGAAGCTGCATGACGGCCATCCGCGAGGACAGCATCACGACGCGTCCGCGCGACTCCACCAGGGCGTCGACGCACGCGGCGGTCACCCGCCAGGTTCCGAGCAGGTTGATGTCGAGCTGGCGGCGCACCTCGTCGCCCGGCGGCAGCTCCGCCGGGGCCGGGCCCCCGATCCCGGCGTTGTTGATGAGCAGGTCGAGGCCGCCCAGCCGCTCGATCGCGGCGGCGACCGCCGCCGGGACGGCGTCGTCGTCGGTGACGTCGCAGGCGAGGACGTCGACGGGGTCGTCCGGGCCCGGCGCCACGTCCAGGCCGACGACCCGCGCGCCGAGCCCGGTCAGCCGAGCGCCGATCGACCTGCCGAACGTTCCCGACGCGCCGGTGACGATCACCCGCAGGCCGCTCGCGTCACGGCGGCCCCAGCGCGGGCCGGCCGGGTGCGGACGGTCGTCGCCCATGTCTCTTCCCTGTGGGGCCGGCCCCCGGTTCGCTTCGCTCATGTGGAGGTCTCCTCGCGGTGCGTCGGGGTGAACGGGCGGGCGCCGCCGCGCGCGAGGCGGGCCCGGCCGGCCTTCATCTCGCGGGGCAGGTCGGCCACGTACTGGTCGAAGTCCACGCGCATCATGGGCCGGCGGTCGCCCCACCGCCGGGTGGCGGCGCGCAGGGCCCGCGCGACGGCGCGCCGCCGCTCCGGCGGGGGCGGCAGCGCGTACGTGCCGGAGAAGTAGGCGGCGGCCAGCTTGGCCTGCGCCTCCACGATGGGCAGCGCCGCGCCCGTCGACTGCATCAGGCCGACGAAGGCCAGGCTCGGGTCGTCGAGGTGGAACACCCGCTTGAACAGCGGCAGCCGCTCGGGATCGCCGCCGGTCAGCCCGGACGGCAGGAACGGAACGCTCACCCGGTAGCCGGTCGCCCAGACGATCACGTCGACGGCGTCGGCGGCGCCGCCGTCGAACACGACCTTCTCGCCGTCCAGGCGCTCGATGCCGGGCCGCGCCTCGACCTCGCCGTGGGTCAGGCGGTGCAGGATCGTGTCGCTGATCGTGGGGTGGTTCTGGAAGAGGCCGCCCGATGGCGCGGGCAGCCCGTAGTCCCGCGGGTTCCCGACTGCAAGCCGCAGCATCGTCTCGGCGATGCGCTGGCGCATCCGCCACGGCAGCACGGCCAGGGCGCCGCCGGTCGCGTCCGACGGCCGCCCGAACAGGTACTTCGGGACGATGTGAACGCCGCGCCGCGCCGACAGCAGGACCGGTCCGTGCGCGACGTGCGAGGCGTCCACGGCGATGTCCATGGCCGAGTTCCCCATGCCGACGACCAGTACCCGCCGGTCGCGGAAGACGTCGGGCGCCCGGTAGTCGTGCGCGTGCATCTGCGTCCCCGTGAACTCGCCCGGGTACGCCGGTTCGGGCCACCGCGGATCCCAGTTGTGGCCGTTCGCGACCACGACCGCGTCGAACCGCTCGACGTCCCCCGCTTCCGTCGTCACGGCCCAGGAGCGTCCCTCGCCGCGTTCGACGGACGCGACCGCCGTGTGGAAACGGATGTGCGGGACGACGCCGAACCGCTCCGCGTAGTCGGCGAGATACCCCGCGATCATGTCGGCGGACGGGTAGTCCGGCCACCGCCGCGGCATCGGGAAGTCGGCGAACTCGGTCCGCCCCTTGCTCGTGTTGAGGTGCAGGGACGCGTAGGCGGGCGACAGGCCGCTGCTGTTGCCGCGCGCCCACAGCCCGCCGGGCCGGTCGCCCTTCTCGTAGAGCACGACCTCCAGACCCGCGTCGCGCATCGCCTTGCCGGTGGCCAAACCGGCCGCCCCGGCGCCGATCACGGCGACACGACAGGCAGAGGTCATGCGGGCACTTCCCCTCAACGAACGTCCATTGTGGCGAAGTCCAACCCTAGGGGCCCGCTGACGTGCTTGACATGGACGTAGCCACGCATTTGGCGCCTCAAGCTGTAGTGCACCACAATCGTCACCATGAACCAGGGTGACACCGACTGGGCCCCGGTGATCGATCTCATCGAGCGCGTCACCGTCGAGAAGGACCTGCTGCCGTCCGTGGTCGCCGGCGTCTCCTCGATGGTGCGGGAGGTGTCGGTGCTGCCGCCCGCCGACATCGCCGGGCACACCCGGGCCCTGCTCGCCGCCGCGACCCGCGCGATCGCGGCCCGGCGCGGCCCGACCGAGGCGGAACTGTCGTTCGTGGCCGAACTCGCCGTCACCCGCGCCCGCCAGGGCGTGCCCATCGAGGCGGTGCTGAGCGCCATCCACGTCGCCGAACGCGCGATCTGGTCCCGCGCCCGGGAGGTGGCCGCCGCCGAGGGCATCGGCGCCGGGCTCCTCCTCGACGCGCGTGAGCTGTACGACGACTGGGTCGAGGCCGTCCGGTCCCGGCTGATCAGGGCGCACCGCGAGGCACAGGCGACCGGCGAGCCGGGCCCGGACGAGCGGGACGCGGCGATCCTGCGCCGCCTCCTCGACGGCGGCTCCGCCGCCGCCCTGGCCGCCGCCGAAGCGGGCCTCCCCACCAACACCCCGCTCTGGGTCATGGCCACCCGCCCCACCTCCACCGTCACCACCGCCACCCGGGGTCCGGGGGTGTCGGCGCTGGTGGACGGGCTGGTGATCGCGGTGGTCGTGCGGGCGCCGGCGTCCCACGACGCCGGGGTCCCCGCCGGGGTCGCGGGGCCGGTGGAGGCGGAGAACCTGGCCGCCGCGCGCAGGCTCGCCGTGTCCGCGCTCACCGCCGCCGAGGCGACCGGGCGGACGGGCATCGCGCATGTCGCGGATGTCGCCGTCCTCGCCGCGGTCGCCGGCCGCTCCGACCTGGCCTCCGTCCTGCTCGAACGGCACCGGGCGGCCTGGCGGGAGCTCGGCGCGAACGCCGAGCCGGTCGCGCGCGCGGTGTGCGCCTGGCTGGAGGCGCGGCGTGACGTCACCTCGGCCGCCGGGCACCTGTTCGTGCACCCCAACACGGTGCGCAACCGGGTGCAGCGCTTCACCGACGTCACCGGGATCGACCCGTCCGACACGTTCGGCGCCGTCAACGCCTGGTGGCTGTGCCGAACCTGGCTCGCCCCCGGCTGACCGGCGCCTCCCGCCGCGAACCGCGGACGGCCGAGCCCCGGGGCCGCCGCCGCGGTGGGGGCCACCCGACGCCCCGGACGGCCGCCGGCCGCCCGCCCGCGGAAGCCCGCTGTGTCCGAAGAGTGATCAACTTGCCGGCCGCCCGCCGCGTCACACGGGTGCAGACTCCGGAACGAGCCTTGAGGAGCGGCCTGTGACGCAGTGGAGGGTGTCGGGATTCGAGGAGGTCAGGGAACTCGGGCGCGGCGGGCAGGGACGTGTCGTCCTCGCGCGGCACGCCGAACGCGGTGTCCACGTCGCGATCAAGTACCTGCCCGAAGGAGCCGACCCGGACGCGCGGGAGCGGTTCCGGCACGAGGCGCGGATGCTGGGCCGCGTCGACGACCCGCACGTGGCGCGGCTGTACCGGCTCGTCGAGCACGACGGGGAACTGGCCATCATCATGGAGGCGGTGAACGGCGTCTCGTTCAAGGAGATCCTCGGCCGGTACGGAACCCTGGAGCCCGAGGCGGCGCTCACCGTTTTGAAGGGCTCGCTTCTCGGCCTCGCCGCCGCCCACGCCGCGGGGGTCGTGCACCGGGACTACAAGCCCGCCAACGTGATCGTCCCCGCCGACGGACGCAGCAAGCTCATCGACTTCGGCGTCGCCACGGCCGAGGGCACCGCGTCGGGGGCGGGCACGCCCCTCTACATGGCGCCCGAGCAGTGGCGCGGCGAGCCCGCCGGGCCCGCCACCGACGTCTACGCCGCGACCTGCGTGTTCTTCGAATGCCTGACGGGGCGCCGCCCGTACGGCGCCGGCGACCGGGCGTCGATCATGGCGGGCCACCTGTCCGGGGACATCCCGGCCGACCAGGTCCCCGAGGCGCTGCGCCCGCTCATCACCGCAGGCATGGCCAAGGAGCCGGCGTCGCGGCCACCGGGCGCGGCGGCGTTCGTCCAATGGCTGGACGAGCTGGCGCGGGCGGCGTACGGGACCGGCTGGGAGTCCAAGGGGGTGCGCGTCCTCGCCGGGAGCGCCGTCGCGCTCACCGCGCTGTTCCCGCTCGCCGCCGCCGGCCTCGCCCCGGCGGGCGCGGGCGCGGCGGGCGCGGGCGCCGGCGCGGGATCGACCGGTGTGCTCGCCGCCATCGGCACCAAGACGGCCGCCGCCATCGCGGGCACCGCCGTCGTCGGCTCGGCGGCCGGCGGCGTCGGCGCATACCAGGCGTCCAGGCCGGAGCCGCAGCACACGGCCGCGGTGCGGGCGACTCCGGCCCCGTCCGGTGATCCGCTGCGCATCGGGAAGATCACCGTCCGCGCCCCCGCCACGTGGAAGACCCACCCGATGCGCAACCGGGACACCTCCTCCCCGGACGACTCGCCACCGCCCGACAGCTACTACGTGGCGACCGCGAAGAACTGCGACTACATGCGGCGATGGGGCGGGGCCGGTCCCAGCTCGTCCTCGTGCCGGGGGTTCTTCGTGCTGGGCCCCAGCTTCTTCGCCCGGCCCTCCGCGTACATCGCCAACCCGTACAAGACCACCGACACCTACGGCGTGCTGTTCGGCCAGGACGAGGGGATGAACTGCCCCCGGCACGAGGACCTGCGGGCCGTGGGCGTCGGACACGGCGCCACGCGAACGGCGAACCGGCTCGCCGCCATCGGCTCGAAGAAGGCGGAATACCACCAGTGGCGCGTCCCCTGCTACACGCGCGCCCCCTCCCCTGACGACCCGCACGGCTACGGCCCCACCCGCAGGACGGGCTCCGCCTACACCGAACGCCTCTGGTACCTGCCGCAGTCGCGCATTCTGATCGTCGACCTCTGGGACACTCCGAACCTCGAACGAATCCTGGCGGACGCCGAATGGGCGTGACCCCACTGACGGAACCGCCACGGCCCGCACCATCGCGCGGCCAGGAGGGCCGGGGCGGGCGGGCTGTGGCGCCGGGTGTTCAGTCGTCGGTGAGGCCCAGGGTTTCGGCCTCCTTCGTCAGGCGGGCGGCGGCGGCCGATGAGCCCGCCGCGTCCAGTTCGTGAGCGAGTTCCTCGAGTTCGCTGCCTCCGGCCATGAGGGCGGTCAGTTCCTCGCGGGTGAGCTCGTCCTTGGGGTGGTAGCCGATGCTCTGGCCCCGGTTGAGGATCAGGAAGCGGTCGCCGACCGGGTAGGCGTGGTGCGGGTTGTGGGTGATGAAGATGACCGCGAGCCCCCGTTCGCGCGCCTGGACGATGTAGCGCAGCACGACCCCGGCCTGTTTGACGCCGAGGGCGGCCGTGGGCTCGTCCAGGACGAGGGCCCTGGCGCCGAAGTAGACGGCGCGGGCGATGGCCACGCACTGCCGTTCGCCGCCGGAGAGGGTGCCGATGGGCTGGTTGACGTCGCGGAGGTCGATGCCCATCGCGGCCATCTCACCGTGGGTGGTGGAGCGCATGAACTCGACGTCCATGCGGCCGAAGCCCTTGCGCTTCTCCGACCCGAGGAAGAAGTTGCGCCAGACCGGCATCAGCGGGACGACCGCGAGGTCCTGGTAGACGGTCGCGATGCCGTGGTCGAGGGCGTCGCGGGGCGAGCTGAACGCGACCTGCTCGCCCTGCACCTCGTAGGTGCCCGTGTCGTGGCGGTGCAGACCGGCGACGATCTTGATCAGGGTCGACTTGCCCGCGCCGTTGTCGCCGAGGACGCAGGTGACCTCCCCGGCGGACGTCTCCAGGCTCACGTCCCGCAGCGCGATGACGTTGCCGTAGTTCTTGCCGACGCCGCTCAGCCTGATCAGCGGCGCGTCCTTCGCGGTCACGAGGCGCGCTCCACTCTGCGCCGGACGATCAGGTTCACCACGGTGGCGATGAGCAGCATCGCGCCGAGGAAGAACCGGAACCAGTCGGGGTTCCACTCGGCGTACACGATGCCCTTGTTCGTCATGCCGAAGATGAACGCGCCGATCGCCGCGCCGATCGCCGATCCGTAGCCGCCGGTCAGCAGGCACCCGCCGATGACCGCGCAGATGATGTAGAGGAACTCGTTGCCGACGCCCTCCCCCGACTGGATGGTCGCGAACGCGAACACCAGGTGCATCCCGGAGAACCAGGCACAGAACGCCACGCCCATGAACAGGCCGATCTTGACGCGGGCGACCGGGACGCCGACCGCGCGGGCGCTGTCGGCCGAACCGCCCACCGCGAAGATCCAGTTGCCGATGCGGGTGCGCAGCAGGATCCAGGTCGCGACCGCGACGAACAGCAGCCACCAGAACACCGTGATCTTGATCCGGAAGTCGAGGACGCCGATGTCGGAGGCGAAGATCGCGCGGGCGGTGTCGAAGCCGTCCATGTCGCGGACGGAGTCGCTGGCGACGTTGCCGGTGAGGGCCTTGGTCACGCCGAGGTTCAGGCCCGCCAGCATGAAGAACATGGCGAGCGTGATGATGAAGCTCGGCAGCTTCGTCCAGTTGTAGAGCAGCCCGTTGATCATCCCGAGCGCCAGCGTGAGGACGAGCGAGATCACCACGCCCGCCCACACGTTCAGCGTGAACTGGTAGGCGGTCAGCGCGGCGATCAGCGCCGCGGACGTCACCATCACCCCGGCGGACAGGTCGAACTCGCCGCCGATCATGAGCAGCGACACGCCGACCGCCATGATCCCGAACGTGGAGCTGGCGTACAGGACGGTCGAGAACGACCCGGCCCGCAGGAACGCGTCCGCGATGACCGCGAAGAACGCGAACAGCGCCACCGCGCCGAGCAGCGCGCCGAGCTCCGGGCGGCCCAGCAGCCGCCGCAGCGGCGACTGCCGGGCCAGGCGCTCGTCGGGGCCCGGGTCGGCCACCGGCGGCTCGGTGACCGCGTGGGTCACCGGGTCCCCCGGTTGGCGAACTCCTCCAGCCCGGCGGCGTTGTCCTTGGTGACGATCGCCGGGCCGGTCAGCACGGGACGGCCCCCGCCGAGGACGTTGCCGTTGTTCTTCAGCAGCCACAGGGCGTCGACGGCCTCGTAGCCCTGCAGGTACGGCTGCTGGTCGACGGCGAACTCGATCGCGCCCGACTTGAGCGAGGCGATGAGGTCCTTGTTCAGGTCGAACGTGCCGATCTCGGCCTTGCTGCCGGTCTCCTCGACGGAGTCGACGGCCGTCGCGGCGAAGGGCGCACCCAGTGTCAGGATCCCGTCGATGTCCTTGTCGGCCTGGAGCTTGGCCGTGATGGACGACTTGACGTCCGGCATGTTCGAGCCCTGGACGAACAGGTTCTCCAGGTCGCCGCCGAACGTCTTCCTCGCCCCGTCGCAGCGGGCCTCCAGGCCGACGTTGCCCTGCTCGTGGATCACGCACAGCGCCTTGGAGGCGCCGATCTCCCCGAGTTCGGTGCCGGCCGCCTCACCCGCGATCGACTCGTCCTGCCCGAAGTGCGCGACCACGCCGAGCTGCGCCGACTCCTCCTGTCCGGAGTTGATCGACATCACCGGGATCTTCGCGGCGGCGGCGCGGGCCAGGACGTCCTTCATCGCGTCGGGCTTGGCGAGGGTGACGATGATGCCGTCGACCTTCTTGTCGATCGCGGCCTGGACGAGCTGGGCCTGCTTGCCGCCGTCCGGGTCGGCCGAGTACAGGAACTCGACGTTGTCCTTGGCGGCGGCCGCCTTGGCGCCCTTCTGGACGATGTCCCAGAAGGTGTCGCCCGGGGCGGAGTGCGTCACCATGGCGATCTCCAGCCGGGGGCCGGCGCCCTGGGTGTCCTCCTCGGACTCCTTGCCGCCCGAGCCGCTGCAGGCGCTCAGCGCCAGCATTCCCGCGGCGGCCAGGACCGCCAGGCTCGTGGACGATCCACGCGCGAAAACGCCTCTCATCGGATGTGTTCTCCGTTTCTCCCCGAATGGTCGGTCTGAGGGAGTTGATCACAGATGGTGGCGGCGTGCGCGCCGATCCCCCTCATAACGGGCACGAGCCTCCCTGGTGGCGTCGAGCGCCGCCACCTCCGCGACCGGGACGTCCCACCATGCCGCACTGTCGGGGGTGCCTGCCAAGGGGTCCGTCTCAATGTGGATGACCGTCGTCCGTGCGGCCTTCCTCGCCTCGCCGAGCGCGTCGCGAAGGCCGGCGGCGGTGGACGCGCGGATCACGTCGGCGCCGAGGCTGGCGGCGTTGGCAGCCAGGTCGACCGGGAGCGGGCCGCCGTCGAGGCCGGTGCCGGTCCGGGCGCGGTAGCGGGTGCCGAACCGCTCCGCGCCGACCGATTCCGACAGGTTCCCGATGGAGGCGTAGCCGTGGTTCTGGACCAGCACGACGATCAGCTTGATCCCCTCGGCGACGGCCGTGGTCAGCTCCTGGGCCATCATCAGGTACGACCCGTCCCCGACCAGGACGAACACCTCGCGGTCCGGGGCGGCCATCTTCACGCCGAGGCCGCCCGCGATCTCGTAGCCCATGCAGGAGTAGCCGTACTCGACGTGGTAGCCCTTGGGGTCGCTCGCCCGCCACAGCTTGTGCAGGTCGCCCGGCATGGATCCGGCGGCGCACACGACGACGTCCTGCGGGCCGCCGGCCTCGTTGACGGCGCCGATCACCTCGGACTGGGCGGGCAGCCTCCCGTTCCGGGACGCGTACGCCCGGTCGACCTTCGCGTTCCAGTCGGCTGCGAGGGCCTGGGCTTCGTCTCGGTAGGCGCCGGCGACTCCGTAGCCGTCCACTGCGGCGTTCAGGCCCCGGATGCCTTCCCGGGCATCGGCGACGACGGTGATGCCGGCGAGTTTGGCGGCGTCGAACCTCGCGACGTTGAGGTTGACGAACTTCACGTCCGGGTTGGCGAACAGGCTGTGGGACGCGGTGGTGAAGTCGCTGTAGCGGGTGCCGACGCCGAGGACGACATCGGCCTCGCGCGCGAGAGCGTTCGCCGCGGTCGTGCCCGTCGCGCCTATGGCACCGACTGAACAGGCATGGTCCCAGGGCAGAGCGCCCTTGCCGGCCTGGGTTTCGGCCACGGGGATGCCGGTACGTTCGGCGAAGGCGCGCAGGTCGTCGGTGGCCCGGGAGTAGATCACGCCGCCGCCCGCGACGATGAGGGGACGTTCGGCGCCGTGCAGGACGGCGGACGCCTCCTCCAGCGCGGCGGGTTCGGGCACAGCGCGCGGGATACGCCACACACGGCGGGCGAACAGGTCGTCCGGCCAGTCGTGCGCCTCCGCCTGGACGTCCTGTGGCAGTGCCAGCGTGACCGCGCCCGTCTCCGCCGGGTCGGTGAGGACGCGCATCGCCGCCATCAGCGCACTGGGGAGTTGCTCAGGACGGTTGACGCGGTCCCAATACTTCGAGACGGGCTTGAAGCAGTCATTGACGGAAACGTCGTATGACCGGGCGTCTTCCAGCTCCTGCAACACCGGGTTGGCTGGACGCGTGGCGAAGACGTCACCCGGCAGAAGCAGAACGGGCAGCCGGTTAATGGTGGCGAGGGCCGCACCCGTCACCATGTTGGTCGCCCCAGGCCCGATGGACGTCGTACAGGCGAAGGTGGCGAGCCGGTCGTTCATCCGGGCGTATCCCGCCGCGGTGTGGACCATCGCTTGTTCGTTGCGGGCCATGTAGTAGGGGACGTCGTCGGCATGCTCCAGCAGCGCCTGGCCGACGCCCGCGACGTTGCCGTGGCCGAAGATGCCGAAGCAGCCCGCGAAGAACCGCCGCTCGTCCCCGTCCCGCTCGCTGTACTGGGCCGCCAGGAACCGCACCAGCGCCTGCCCCGCCGTCAGCCTCATGGCCGTCCCTCCGGTGAGGTCAGCGGCAGCCGCGGATCGACGGGCCGTCCGGCCCAGGTGTCGCGGATCCAGGCGTGCGCGGGGTCGTCGCAGATCCGCCACGCCCGCTCCGGCGACGGCCCGGCCATCACGTTCAGGTAGTACAGGTCATGGCCCGGCGGAGCCATCGACGGCCCGTGCCAGCCGTGCGGGATCAGGACCGCGTCGCCGCTGCGCACCTCCGCGAGCACGTCGATCGGGCGTCCCGGCGACCCGTAGACGCGCTGGTAGGCCATGCCGCCCCGGGCGACCTCGAAGTAGTAGATCTCCTCCAGGACGGCCTCGTCCGGCGTCTCCTCGTCGTGCTTGTGCGGCGGGAACGACGACCAGCAGCCGCCCGGCGTCAGCACCTCGCACGCGATGAGCTTCTCGGCGAACGGGAAGCCCTCCGGCGTGCCGAAGTTGTTGACCTGCCGGCTCGCCGGCCCCGCGCCGCGCAGCTCGACCGGGACGTCCCGGGCGGGGCCGTAGCGCGGCGTGAGCCGGGCCTCGCACCGGGCGCCGGCCAGCGCGAACCGGCCGCGTCCGCGCACCGTGACCCGCGCGTCCCGCGGTACGTAGGCGAAGTCGCTGACCCGGCTGAAGACGTCGTCGCGGCCGTCCAGCCCGAAGCGCTCGCCGTCGCACTCGACGGCGCACGACCCGGCGAGCGGCAGCACGATGGTCTCGAAGTCGCCGGTCTCGAACTCGTGCGAGCCGCCGTCCGGCAGTTCGAGGACGCGCAGCGCCGAGTGGATCCATCCGGCCGACTCGGGGGTCACGACGAGCCCGTACGGCTCCTCGGCGGCCGTCCCCGCGGGCAGGTGGTACTTCATCGCCGCTCCTCAAGGAGGTCTTCCACTTCGTCCGGCGTGGGCATCGCGGCGGAGCAGGCGATGCGGGACGCGACGATCGCGCCCGCGGCGCCCGCGAACTCGATCACCCGCCGCAGCTCCCAGCCCGCAAGGAGGCCGTGGCAGACCGCGCCGCCGAACGCGTCGCCCGCGCCGAGCCCGTTCACGACGTCGACCTTGACCGGCGGCACCTCCACGACCTCGCCGGCCGTGGCGGCGAGGACGCCCTCCGGCCCCATCTTCACGATGGCGAGTCCGGGGCCGCGGTCGAGGATCGCGCGGGCGGCGGCGCGCGGCTCGCGCTCCCCCACCGCGACCGCGCACTCGTCCAGGTTCCCGACCGCGACGGAGGCGTGTTCCAGGGCGAGCCCTGCCCAGTGCGGGGCCTCAGCGGGGTCGGCCCAGAGCATCGGCCGGTAGTCGAGGTCGATGACGGTCTGCCCGGGATGTTCGGCGAGCGCGGTCAGCGTCGCCTCGCGGCTGGGCTCCTGCGACAGCCCGGTGACGGTCGCCCACATGATGCGGGCTTCGCGGATCGCCCCGAGGTCCAGTTCGTCCGGGTGGATCTCCAGGTCCGGGGCCTTGGGATAGCGGTAGAAGTACAGCGGGAAATCGTCCGGGGGAAAGATCTCGCAGAACGCGAGCGGCGTGGGCAGCCCGGGGACGGCGGTGACGAACCGGTCGTCGACGCCGTACCCCTTGAGCGCCTTGTGCACGAACCGTCCGAACGGGTCGTCTCCGGTGCGGGTGATGACGGCGGCGCGGCGGCCGTGCCTCGCCGCGGCCACCGCGACGTTGGCGGGGCTGCCGCCGAGGTACTTCCCGAACGTCTCGACGTCCTCCAGTGGCACGCCCACCTGGTCCGGGTAGACGTCGACGCTCACCCGTCCCATCGTGATGAGGTCGAAGGTCATCGGGCCACTCCGGCGAGGAAGTCCAGGCTCCTGCGGACGTCGTCGAACGGTCCGCCGCCTTCTGGGGGCTCTTCGGTCAGGACGGTGTCCTGTTCCATCACGTACCAGCCTTCGTAACCGGCGCCGTCCAGAGCACGGATGATGCCGGGGATGTCGATGTCGCCCTCCCCCAGTGGCCGGTACAGACCGTCGCGTACCGCGTCCGTGTAGGCGACGTCGCCGTTGAGCACCCGGTCGGCGAGCCCTGCGTCCACGTCCTTCAGATGGACGTGCGCGATCCGCTGCGCCGCGAAGCGCGCCAGCCACACCGGGTCGGTGCCGCCGACGAGCAGGTGCCCGGTGTCCAGGCACAGCGGGACACTGCTGCCGCCCAGCACCCGCTCGACCTCCGCGCGCGACTCCACGACCGTCCCGACATGCGGATGCAGGGTGACCGGGCGGCCACGGGCGGCGGCGCGCAGGGCGATCGCGTCGAGGTTGGCCAGCAGCGTCGACCACGCCTTGGTGTCGAGGGCGGGCCGCCCGTCGTAGCCGTCGAGACCGGTGGCGGCGGCCAGGATGAGGACGCCGTCGACGCGGTCCAGCGCACGGTCGATCTCCGGCATCGGGTCGTACGCCGGATCGTGCAGCACGACCGGGACGAACGCCCCGACAAGCCCCAGCCCGTGGGAGGCCAGCAGCTCGTCCCTCGCCCGCGTGCCGCCGGGCAGGAAACCGTCCGGCCCCAGCTCCGTCGCCGCGAGGCCGAGAGCGCGCATCTCGGCGAGGACCCGTCCCGGCTCCATCTGATGGCCCCACCCGGGGACCTCGCACACGCCCCAGGAGATCGGCGCGGCCGCGATCCTCATCGCCGCACCTCCTCGGTCCCGACGATCCGCCCCTCCCGCAGGGACAGCTCGCACGCCTCGGCGAGGTAGAAGGCCTCCAGCGCCTCCTCGGGCGGGCACGGGTTGCCGCGGCGGCCGGCCACCACGTCCACGAAGGCGCGGAGCTCGGCGTCGTAGGCGTCGGCGAACCGCTCCATGAAGCCTCCGTAGACGTGCCTGGGCTCACCGCCCGGCCCCGCTCCCGGCCCGGCTCCCGGCCCGGCTCCCGGCCCGGCCGCGGCCTTCGGTTCCTCGTGCTCGGGCAGGACGGTGACGGGCGTCCGGTCGTCCATGCCCGCGACGATGCTGTCCTTGGACCCGAACAGCTCCAGCCGCGAGTCGTACCCGGCGGCGTTGTAACGGGTCGCCGACACGAGCCCGAGCGTCCCGTCGTCCAGGACGAGCAGCGCGGACCCGGTGTCGATGTCGCCGCACTCGCGGAAGAAGTCGTCTCCCCGGTTGGCCCCGGAGGCCATGACCCGGACGATCTCGCGCCCGGTCACGAACCGGATGAGGTCGAGGTCGTGGATGACGCAGTCGCGGAACAGCCCTCCGGACGTCGGGACGTACTCGGCGGGCGGCGGCGCGGGGTCGAAGCTGCACGAGCGGACGGTGTGCAGCCAGCCGAGCCGTCCCGACGCCAGCGCCTCGCGCGCCGCCGCGTTCCCCGCGTCGAACCGGCGCTGGAACCCGACCTGCACCGGAATTCCGGAGGTGGCGGCCGCGGCCACGGCTTGGAACGTTCCATCAAGATCCGAGGCAAGCGGCTTCTCGCAGAACACGGGGACCCGCGCGGCCACGGCCCGCTCCACCAGGCCCGCATGCGCGTCGGTGGCCGCGGCGACGATCAGGCCGTCGAGGCCGCTGGAGAACAACTCCTCGACCGCGTCCAGCGCCGCGACGCGGGAAGAGCGGGGCAGGCGGGCGGCGAGGTCGCGGGCGCGGCCGGGATCCGCGTCGGCGACGCAGAGGGCCTCCACCTCGGGCAGTTCACACAGGGCGGCGGCGTGGCGCGCACCGATGCGCCCCGCGCCGGCCAGTCCGATCTTCATTGATCCCTCCCGGTCGGCGGTCAGGTGACTCACGAGTGTGATGGAGCGTTCCAGGAGCGTCAACGATCGGTTGTGCGCGTTCCCGGTATTGGAGGTGTCCGAAATCGAACCGGTTACTCTTGGGAGGTGAAGTGCAAGGACTGTCGTCCGGACGTGACCAAGCGCTAGTTTGTCCTCCATGCGGGTCTTCGTCACCGGCGCCTCCGGGTTCGTCGGTTCCCACACCGTGCGCGCGCTGCTCGCCGCCGGGCACCGCCCGCGCGCGCTGGTCCGCGACCCCGGGAAGGCGGCCGAGGTCCTGCAGGCGATCGGCGTCGCGGCCGGGGACGTGGAACTCGTCACCGGCGACATGCTGGACGAGGACGCCGTGGCCGGGGCACTCGACGGCACCGACGCCGCGATCCACGCCGCCGCCGCGATCGGCGTGACCGGCTCCGCCGGCGACCTGGTCGACGTCAACGTCCGGGGCACCCGCAACGTGGTCGGCGGAGCCGTCGCCCGCGGACTCGACCCGGTGATCCACGTGTCGACGATCGGCGTGTTCGTCCCGCCGTCCGCCCCGGTCATCACCGCGAACGGCTCCCTCGCGAGCCCCCGCACCGGTTACGGCAGGTCGAAGCTGGCCGCCGAGGAGTACGTGCGCGGACTCCAGTCGGACGGCGCGCCGGTCACGATCGTCTACCCGGGCGGCGTGTTCGGCCCGAACCAGCCCACCCTGGACGCGCTGATGGAAGGGCTCGCCGCCGCGCTCGGCAAGGTCTGGCCGCTTCCGGGCGGCGGCGTCTCCGTGATCGACGTCCGCGACCTCGGCGAGGCGCTGGCACGTTCCGTGCAGGCCGCGCAGCCGCCGAGCCGCTGGGTGCTCGGCGGCCACTACCTGACCTGGCCGCAGTACGCGGACCTCTGCGACCGGCTCACCGGCGTGAAGTGCCGCCGCGTGCCCGTCCCGAGCCGCATCATGCTGGGCCTCGGCTCGGCGCTGGACGCGGCCAAGCGGGTCCGCCGCTTCGACTACCCGCTCACCCGCGACGCCGCCGAGTTCATGGTCACCCTCGTCCCCACCGACGACCGTCCCCTCCTGGACGCGCTGAACCTCACCCTGCGCCCGGTCGAGGAAACGGTCGCCGACGGCCTCCGATGGCTGGCCGAGACCGGCCATCTGAAACCCCACCGGGCCGGACGGCTCGCCCCCAAGGAGAAACCGATGCCGACACTCATCCAGCGCACCTTCGGACCGGTCTTCCAGCGGGTCTCCGGCGCCGAATGGTTCTCCAGGGTGGGGCCCAAGGTCGTCCCGCCCGTCGACCGGGCTCTGCACAAGGCGACCGGCGGCCGCCTCCTCCTCGGTCAGCTCCTCGTCCCGAGCATCGTGCTGACCACGACCGGCGCGGTCAGCGGCCTCCCCCGCCGCACGCCGCTCGCGTGCCTGCCCGGCGACGACGGCGGCTTCGTCGTCGTCGGCTCCAACTTCGGCCGCGAGAAGCACCCCGCGTGGACCGGCAACCTCCTTAAGAACCCGGAGGCCGAGGTCAGCTTCCAGGGCCGTTCCGTCCCCGTCACCGCCCGCCTTCTGGACGACGCCGAACGCACCGAGATCTGGCCCCGGCTGACCGCCGTCTGGCCCGTCTACGACCAGTACGTGGAACGCACCACCCGCCAGCTGCGCGTCTTCCGCCTGACCCCCCGCTGACCCCTGCGTCCCCCTCGCCGAGCGCCGGCGGGCGGTTCGCCCCGTCGTCTCAGTCGCCGCGGACGCCCTTGGAGAGGCGGCGGCCCAGGAGGAGATAGGCGATCACGACGCCGGTGACGTTGAGGATGACGTCGTCGACGTCGAAGGCGCGGCCCATGACGAGGGCTCCCTGCACCATCTCGATGGCGAAGGAGAACATGCCGGCGAGGAGTGCCAGGCGGATCGGGCCGCGGAGGGTCGTCCAGACGATCGGAAGAAGCACGCCCAAGGGCGCGAGAAGCGCGAGGTTGCCGCCTATCTGGAGGAATGCCTCCTTGGTGGGACGGTCCAGGTAGAAGCGGAGCGAGCGGCCGGGATCGGTGTTCCCGCCCGCCTGGCCGTTGTCCTGGACGGGCGTCAACGTCAACTTGAAAGCGAAGAGGAAAAAGACGCCGAGCGCGCCCAACGCGATGGCCACAACGACCACGCGCAGAGCGATCACGTACCAGGGGACCTTCTTGCCCTTCGCTGCGGGCTGCCACATCTCCGTCAACACCCGGCGCATGGTCCCCCGCCCGTCGCCGCCCATGCACGACCGGTGATACGGCAGGACCGAAACTCGGGTTGACGTCGAACGCCCGCGCCGGGACGAGCCCGGCGCGGGCGTTCCGTGCGTCAGACCGCCACCGGCGTGGTGGCCGGCTCCAGGGCCAGGTCCAGCACTTCGCGGACGTCGCTCACGGCGAAGACCGTCAGGTTCTCCAGCACCTCGGCCGGAACGTCCTCAAGGTCCGGCTCGTTGCGCTTCGGGACGATCGCGGTGGTGATGCCGAGCCGGGACGCGGCCAGCAGCTTCTGCTTCAGGCCGCCGATCGGCAGCACCCGCCCGGTCAGCGACACCTCACCGGTCATCGCCACGTCCGAGCGGACCGGCCGCCCCGACAGCAGCGACGCCAGCGCCGTCGTCATCGTGATGCCCGCGCTCGGCCCGTCCTTCGGGATCGCACCGGCGGGCACGTGGACGTGCACGCCGCGGTCCTTCAGGTCGCCGACCGGCAGTTCCAGCTCGGCGCCGCGCGAACGCAGGTAGCTGAGCGCGATCCGCGCCGACTCCTTCATCACGTCGCCGAGCTGCCCGGTGAGCGTCACGCCCGTGTCGCCGGTCTCCTTGTCGGCCAGCGACGCCTCGATGTAGAGGACGTCGCCGCCCGCGCCGGTGACCGCCAGGCCCGTCGCGACGCCCGGCACGCCCGTCCGCCGCTCGTTCCGGCTCAGCTCGACCTCCGGCGTGTACCTGGGCCGACCCAGATAGTCCCTGAGGTCGTCCGCACCGATCGAGACCGGCAGGTCCGCCTTCTCCATCGCCACGTTCGCGGCGACCTTCCGGAGCACCCGCGCGATCGACCGGTCCAGCGACCGGACGCCCGCCTCCCGGGTGTACTCGGCCGCCAGCAGCCGCAGCGCGTCGTCGCCGAAGCCCACCTCGGACGCCTCCAGCCCCGCCTTGTCGAGCTGGCGCGGCAGCAGGTGGTCGCGGGCGATCGTGACCTTCTCGTGCTCGGTGTAGCCGTCCAGCTCGACGAGCTCCATCCGGTCGAGCAGCGGCGCGGGGATCGCCTCCACCACGTTCGCGGTGGCGAGGAAGAGCACGTCGCTCAGGTCGAGCTCCACCTCCAGGTAGTGGTCCCTGAACGTGTGGTTCTGCTCGGGATCCAGAACCTCCAGCAGCGCCGCCGTCGGGTCGCCCCGGTAGTCGGCGCCGACCTTGTCGACCTCGTCCAGCAGGACGACCGGGTTCATCGAACCGGCCTCGCGGATGGCGCGGACGATCCGTCCCGGAAGCGCGCCCACGTACGTACGGCGGTGGCCGCGGATTTCGGCCTCGTCCCTGACTCCGCCCAGGGCGACCCGGACGAACTCGCGTCCCATGGCCCGCGCGACCGACTCGCCAAGGGACGTCTTACCGACGCCGGGAGGGCCGGTCAGGGCCAGAACCGCACCGCTCCTGCGGCCGCCCACGACGCCGAGGCCCCGGTCCTCACGCCGCTTGCGCACGGCCAGGTACTCGATGATGCGCTCCTTCACGTCATCGAGCCCGGCGTGGTCGGCGTCCAGGATCTCCCGCGCGCCCGCGATGTCGTAGGCGTCCTCGGTCCGGTCGTTCCACGGAATGTCGAGAACGGTGTCGAGCCAGGTGCGGATCCAGCCGCCCTCGGGCGAGGCGTCCGACGACCGCTCCAGCTTGTCGACCTCCTTCAGCGCCGCCTCGCGCACCTTCTCAGGCAGGTTCGCCGCCTCGATCCGGGCCCGGTAGTCGTCCTCCTCGTCGGCGGGGTCGCCGTTCAGCTCGGCCAGCTCCTTGCGGATGGCCTCCTGCTGCTGGCGCAGCAGGAACTCCCGCTGCGTCTTCTCCATGCCCTCCTGGACGTCCTTGCGGATCGTCTCCGCCACGTCCAGCTCGGCCAGATGGTCCCGCGCCCACCCGATCACCAGGGTGAGCCGCTCCACCACGTCCGGGGTCTCCAGGACCTCGATCTTCTGCTCGTCCGACAGGTACGGCGCGTAGCCGGCGTTGTCGGCCAGGGTGGACGGGTCGTCGATCTGCTGCACCACGTCCACGACCTGCCACGCGCCCCGCTTCTGCAGGATCGCGCTGACCAGGCTCTTGTACTCCTTCGCCAGCTCCTGCGCCCGCCCGGACGCGGGCGGCGCCTCGATCGCGGTGCCCTCGACCCACAGCGCCGCGCCCGGCCCGGTCGTCCCGGTCCCGATCCGCACCCGCTGCACGCCCCGGACGACCGCGCCCGGCTCACCGCCGGGCAGCCGCCCCTCCTGCTCGACGACGCCCAGCGTCCCGATGCCGGCGTACTGCCCGTTCAGCCTGGGCACCAGCAGCACCCGCGGCTTGCTCACCGACCGGATGCCCGGCCCCTTGGACTGGGCCGCCGCCCGCGCGGCCTCGATGGCCGCCCGGACCTCACCGCTCTCGGACAGGTCCAGGGGCACCACCATGCCCGGCAGAACGGCCCCGTCGTCCAGGGGCAGCACCGGCAGCGTCAGGGTCTCGCTCATGCTCAGCTCCAAGTCCGTACGTCGACCCAACGGCAAGTTGAGTCATCCACACTCAAGAAAACGGAGCAGCATTTTGTTTCCTCAGCAACGTTCGCTCTCAGCGATCACATCCACCGGGGCGTCCCGCCGTCCACGTGCGACGAGCCGGGATCGCGCGTCCGCGGCCGCCCTTGACACACTTCCCTGATGATCGACCTGACCGACGAGTTCCTCACGCCCACGCCCGGGACCATCTCCTACTGGCCAGCCGGACTCGACCATCCGGTCGCCGGAACCTGGAGCATCACCATCCCGCTCACGCCCTTCTCCGCCGACGACGAGTACGAACCCGCCACCTTCCGGCCGGGTGCCAGCGGACCGGAACTCGTCACGACCGAGATTTCGCTGGACCACATCCAGTTGCCGGCCACCAACCCGGCCTCACTGAGCCGGCGCGTCTTCACCTTCCCGGCCAGGCACGAGGAGGGCCACATCGATGGCTCGATCTATCTCATCGCCGCTCACTGCCCAGTCGACGTCACCCGCATCGAGTTCGGCCGAGCCACCCCCGACCACATCACCGCCGCACTGCACACCTACCTCGACTTCGACGCCGCAGGCGGCATCGACATCCGCAACCGCACAGCGCTCCTGAGGACGAGTCTGCGCTTCGAACCAGGACACCTCACCAAAACCACAAACCAAGCCTGAACAAGATCACAGTGAATGAACACCAACACCTGTTCCTGGGGTCGGCCGGGCTCGGCGCCCTACCGGGCTGGATCAGGTCGCTCCCCACACCTCCCACCCGGGCCACGCTCATCCCCACCGCCGCCAACCCGCTGCGGTCGGCACCGTTCGTCGAAGCGGGGGCGCGACTGCTGCACAACGAGGGTATGACGGTCGATCGCCTCGACGTGGAGCACGCTGATCCATCCGCCGTCGAACGCGCTCTCCGCTCAGCCGATCTGGTCTTCGTCACCGGCGGCTATGCGATCTTCCTTCTGCAGCACGTGCACCGCACTCACGTGGACCGGACCGTCCGCCGGGCCGTCACCAGCGGACGAACGGCCTACGTCGGCATCTCCGCCGGAGCCGCACTCGCAGGACCCGACCTCCGCTTCTTCCGCGACGTCGAAGACCCCGGTCAGGTCGCCTCGACCACCGGCCTGGGCCTCGTCCCGTTCACGGTGCTACCGCACCGCAACCGCGGCAACGCCGACCGCCACGACCGCCGGCACGGCCGTCAGGCCCGCTTCATCTCGATCAACGACGACCAGGCCGTCACGGTCCACGGCAGCTCCTGGAAGATCCAGGAATCACCCTGAGACTCACCGCGCGGCTTCCGTGACACCCTTGCGCCAGCCGGCAGGAGACGCAGGCGCGGTACGACGCCAAGATTGAAAGGGGGTTGCGGTGGTAACGGGGGGTATGCGATCTTCGGCGTGATGTTCCGGCTCCGGTTCTGGAGGCAGATCGTGTACACGGGTCTCGGCAAGTCCACGACCGGCGCCTCGGCGGCGGAGCGCACCACGGCCTAGCCGGCACCGCGCTCCTCGACGCCGAGGCGAGTCCCGCGCGGGGGTTCTCCCCCGCCGCCTCGATCCTGCCGCGTCGAATCGATGGAGCATCCGTGTCCTCGCATGCCTCGCAACCCGTTGGCCTCAGCCGTCGGGTGATCTTCCTACTTGCTCTGACCTGCGGCGTCGCCGTGGGGAACATCTACTTTCCGCAGGCGGTCAGCCCGCTGGTCGCGTCCGGCCTGGACGTGTCGCCGGGAACGGCCGCGCTGGTGGTGACCGCGGCGCAGTTCGGGTACGCCGCGGGGAACTTCCTGCTGGTGCCGCTCGGGGACCGGTTCCCGCACCGGCCGCTGATCGTGGTGATGCTCGTCGTCACCGGGATCGGGCTGCTGGGCGCGGCGGGCGCCCCCGGGCTGCCTGCGCTGGCCGGCGCCAGTGCCCTCGTCGGGATCACGACCGTGGTCGCGCAGGTCATCGCGCCGATGGCGGCCGGGCTGGTGGCCGACGACCGGCGCGGCGCGGTCATGGGGACGCTGCTGTCGGGGTCGATCGGCGGCATCCTGCTGGCCCGCACGTTCGGCGGGATGATCGGCGAGTGGCTCGGCTGGCGGGCACCGTACCTGGTCTCCGCCGCGGTCGCCCTGTGCCTGGCGGCGGCGCTGGCGTTCGCGCTGCCCGCGACCGTCCCGCCGTCGAAGCAGTCGTATCCCGCGCTGCTGGCCGAGCCGCTGCGGCTGCTGCGGCGTGAGCCGGAGTTGCGGCGGACGTGCTTCTACCAGGCGACGATCTTCGGCGGGTTCCAGGCCGTCTGGACGGGCGTCGCGCTCCTGCTCACCGGGCCCGTCTACGGGTTCGGGGCGCAGGCCGTGGGGGTGCTGGCCCTGGTCAGCGCGGGCACCATGATCGCCACGCCCATCGCCGGACGGCAGGTCGACCGGCGGGGCTCCGATCCGGTCGGCCTCGTCGCCATCCTCGGGACGATCGCGGCCGCCGGGGTGCTCGCGGCCGGCGCCGCGGGCGGGCGGTCCGGGCTGGTGGCGCTCGCCGCGGGGACACTCCTGCTGGACGTCGCGATGCAGTCCGGCATGGTCGCGAACCAGTCCCGGATCTTCGCATTGCGGCCGGAGGCCCGGAGCAGGCTCAACACGGCCTACATGACCTGCTCCTTCCTGGGCGGGAGCACCGGTTCCTGGCTGGGGGCCGCGGGCTACTCCCGGTACGGCTGGACGGGCGTCTGCGCGCTCGTGGCGTTCCTGGCCGTCCTCGCCCTGGCCCGCCATGTCCTGCGCCGCCGCCCCGCCGCGGCGGAGCGGGTGCCGGGCAATGCGGAGGCAAAGTCCGCTTCGCGATCATGATTCTTTGCGGCGGGCCGGTTTACGTGCGCATGACGCGCGGGTACCTAACGCATCAGGTTCGTGACACAGAGTGAGCGAGAAGGCCTCGGGGCGGCAAAGCCCCAGGTCGGGAAACGGGAGGGACCGGGATGCACCGCACGGAGCGTGAGACCCGCGTCGTCCCCGCGCCCCCGTCCCCGCGCGGCCCGGCCCGTACGGCCGAGGGCGATCGCGGCGCGCTCCACCGCGGCCGGCACCGTCCCCCAACGGGTGCCGCGGGCGGGGCGGGCGGCGATACACCTCGGGTCCTCGGCCGTACCGGACCAGCCGGGCCCTTCGACCATCCCCGGACCCCGGTGCCGCACGCCCCCGCGGCACCGGCGTCCCCCACGAGCCGGGCCGGCGGCATCACCCGAGCCGTGCCGCCGGCCCGGCCGCCGTCACCGGGGCGCCGTGGCGGCGCCCTCCCCCGAGCGCCGGACGGGTCCCCCGGCCGGCCGGAGCGGAAGGGAGGTGGGAACCAGTCCTGAGCCGAACCGGCGCAACGCCGGTGAACACAGGCGGCCGGAACCTCCGTCCGACCCCCGTCCCGGCCGCCGACGCAGTCAGGGATCGCTGCGGAGCCGGGCCCGTGGAGGCGTCACGCCCCCGCGGGCCCGGTTCACAGTTTCCTGCGCCAGACCTGCCCGTGGACGACGTCCCCGAAGCGTTCGACCGGGGGCTCCTCCTCGTCCAGGACGAATCCGGCCCGTTCGTAGAGGCGGTGCGCCGGACGCTGCAGCGCCGTCGTCCACAGCATGATCTCGGAGTATCCGGCTTCGGCCGCGAAGCGGACGCACTCGCCGACCAGCGCCGCCCCGATGCCCATCGCGCGGGCATCCGGCTCGACGTGCAGCAGCCGGAGCTGCGCGACGTCGCCGGCGCTGCGGACGCAGAAGACGCCGCCCACCCGCATGCCGCCGGATTCGGCGATCCAGGCGTTCTCCCGTTCCGGATCATGGTTCTGCACGTAATCGGCGACGACCTCGGCGACGAGGGCCTCGTAGGTGCGGTCCCAGCCGCATTCCCGGTCGTAGAGGGCGCCGTTGCGCTCCACGATCCAGCCGAGGTCGCCGGGGCGCAGCGGGCGCAGGACGAAGCCGTCCCCGCGCGGGCGGTCGCCGAGGATGCCGTGGACGGAGCGCATCGCGGCCAGGAGGCGGCGCCGGTCATCGGCGGGCAGCCCGTCCAGCAGCGCGCGGATCTCGGCGACGGACCGCTCGTCGAGCATGGCGAACACCTCGCGGCCCCGCGGCGTGAGCCGGACGATCTGCCGGCGCGCGTCGCCGGGCGCACGTTCGCGCCCGACCAGCCCGTCGGCCTCGAAGCGGGCCAGCATCCGGCTGAGATAGCCGGCGTCGAGGTCGAGGGCGCGGCGCAGGGCGAGGACCTCGGTGTCGTCCCGCTGGGCCAGCTCGAAGATCACCCGGGCCTCGGTGAGGGAGTACGGCGTCTGGACGAGGCCTTCGCCGAGCACGCCGATCACCCCGGTGTAGAACCGGTTGAACGACCGGACCGTGCCGATGTCCCCGTCGGTCACCGCCATGCCCACCTCCCAATGTTTGACTCAGTCAAACATTAGTCGACCCGGCGGCGGTCATCCAGTCCCTTGAGGAACGGCCGTCAGGCGCTCGCCTCGGCCTCGGCCTTCGCGCCGCCCAGCTCCCGCGCGTCCTGCACGATCCGGCGCTCGACGAAGAACGTCATCAGCGGGACGATGCCGCCGAGCACGATCACCGCCATCCTGTTCAGCGGCCAGCCGGTGCGCCGCCACAGGTCGTACGCGACCGCGAGGTAGACCATGTAGAAGAAGCCGTGGATCGGCGAAACGACGGCCACCATCTCCGGCATGTCGGTCGGCCCGTACTTCAGGACCATGCCGATCGTCAGCAGCACCAGCAGCGTGCCGACCACCAGCGCCAGGATCCGGTACCTGGTCACCGCGCCTTCCACAGATCACACCTTTCGTCGACGGCCCGCACGGGCGGCCCGTGCGGACGGGTCAGCGGCGTCCGCCGCTCTCGGAGTTCAGCCGCGCGAGGTAGCGGTTGTAGGCGGCGAGGGCGGGATCCTCGTCCTCCTGCTGCCGGATGATCCGCCGCGTGATCTCCGCCTCCGCGGGCTCCTCGATCACCGCGGGCGCCGGGGCGGCGCCCGATCGCTCGTCGCGGATCATCTTGACCCACATCACGACCACGAAGAGCGCGAAGATCGGCCACTCGAAGGTGTAGGCCCAACTGCGGTCGTTGCCGCTCTGGGCGCGGTCGTACTGCCACCAGCCGAAGCCGAGGAACGCGCCGCACAACACGATCGCGATCAGGTGCAGCCCGAGCCAGCCTGGGGTGAGGAACCGTCGCACACCCCCGAGCCTACCCTCGGCCCGGTGGAGTGCGGCCACGACCCCGTCCGGGCGCATGGACGGCCCGCGCGCCGGTCACCCGGCGGGAATCGGCGGCCCGGTGAAGACGGCGCGGGGACGCAGCGGGCCGCCCCGGCCGTACTCCTCCAGCGCGTGCGCGAGCCACCCTGCGGTGCGCGCGACGGCGAAGACCGCCTCCCCCGCACCCGGCACGAGGCCCGCGACCGCACCCAGGGTCGCCGCCCATCGCCCGACTTGTAGACGGTGTGCCCGAACCCGGGGATCCCAGGCCGGCGATCAGGGCGCGTCCGGGCGCGGTGACGGTCTCAGGGTCGAGGTGGTGACGCAGCGGGTCGGTCGCGGCGAGCGCGGCCACCCGCGTCGCCGAGACCACCGGTGCCAGGGGCACGATCCCGGCCGTCGCGGACGTGGCGTCCCGGGGCGGCTCGAGCCGCCTGGTCAAGGAGTCCGCCCGGCTCCACCGCACCCACGCAACGTGAGGAGCCGCAGCGGTGTTGAAGAAGATGACGGATCCGCATGGGACGCTGAACACTCCGGAAGGAGCGCCGCACGATGACCGAGACCCTCGCGTTCGGCACGGTCGACACCGTGCTCGGCCGCCTGCTCATCGCCGAGACCGAGACGGGAGTCGTCTCCCTGCACTTTCATGACACCCCCGCCGCCCGTGCCCGCACGGCCAAGGCGACCGGCCTGCCCGTCGTGGACGCTCCGGGCCGCCCGGCCCCGGCCCTGTCGGCCCTCCGCGACTACTTCGCCGGCGACCTGAAGCGGTTCGAGGTCCCGATCGACTGGCGGCTCACGTCCGACGTCCAGCGGCAGGTCCTGTCGACGCTGCACGACTCCGTCCCGTACGGGCAGGTCATCACCTACGGCGGCCTCGGCGACCGCAGCGGCACCGGCGTCCACGCGCAGGTCATCGGCCAGGTGATGGGGAGCAACCCGATTCCGCTGATCGTCCCCTGCCACCGCGTCGTCGCCTCGAACGGCCTGGGCGGCTACAGCGGCGGCTCCGGCGTCGAGGTCAAACGCTGGCTCCTCACCCTGGAGGGCGCACTCCCCGCCACCCTCGACTGGGACCTCACCCGCGCCCCCTGAGCCCCACGGCGCCTTCAGACGCCGGGCCGGCGCGGTCCCACGAGAATCGCCGGGTCGAACGAGACCTCGAACGGCTCCGACAGCCGCAGAGTCCGGCCCGCGCACACCCGGTCGGCCTGCACGTACTCGGCGCCCTTGAGCACGAGCACCTCGACGCAGGGCGCCCCCTCACCGATCAGCTCGACCCGCAGAAACGTGGGAATCCCTGCGGCCGCATACATGCGGGGCTTGTCGGTGAAGTCCCGCATGCGATTCCGCTTTCCCGGGCTGACCACCTCGGCCACGAGATGTATCTCGCCGGGATCCAATGCCACGGTAGCGGCCTGCATGGCCTCGGCGTTGCCGAGCACCACGTCCGGGGTCGCCCCCTCCCCCGCACACGGGACGTTGGCACCCTCGGTGATGTCGAAGTCTTCCGGTGCGGCGGCGATCAGGATGCGCGCCAGACGCCCCGTACAGAGCTGATGGCTAATCGCTGTCATGTGGGTGTGATCCACAGGCGATCACACTGGGCGTTCGCTCGGTTACGTCGAGAGACCCGGACTCTAGAGGATCTGTCAGCCAGATGCGCCGGGAGTCGAAACTTACCTACGGATAGTCGGGAATCGTAGGATGGGGGGCGTGCCGAGGATCAGTGAGGCGACCGTCGCGGCGCATCGGGCGCGGCAGTTGCGGACGCTGCTGGACGCCGCGCGGGCGCTCGTGGCGGAGGAGGGCATCGAGGCGCTGTCGCTCGCGGCGCTGGCGAGGCGGGTCGGGCTGTCGCGGCCGGCCCTGTACGAGTACTTCCGGTCGAAGGACGATCTCGTCGCCGCGATCGTCGAGGAGGAACTGCCCCGGTGGGCGTCCCTCGTCGAGGACGCGCTGACCGGTCCCGGTGATCTGGACGGCAAGGTCGAGGCCTACATCCGGGTTCAGCTCGGCGTCATGACCGACGGGCGGCATGCCGCCGCGGTCGCCTTGGCCGAGCATGCGCTGGCCGAACCGGCCCTTGAGCGCATCCGGGTGGGGCACGCGATGCTGCTGCGTCCGCTCGTCACCGCCTTGGAGGACGGCGGCGTCGCCGAGCCGGCGCTGCGGGCGGAGCTGATCCAGGGGCTGGTCGATACGGCCGCGCGCCTCGCGCAGCGTGCGCCGTCGGACGCCGGGACCGTCATCGCTGCGACGCTGGCCCAGGCCACCGCGGGGCTTCGCTAGGCCTTCTCGTAGGTGACGTCGGTGAGCGTTTCGGAGATCTCCCAGAGGCGTTCGGCCTGGGCGGGACGGTTCGCCCGCGGAGGCGTGACCACTTCGGTCGGGGCGCCGCGGTACTGGAGCAGGCGCGGGCCGTAGCAGGCGCCGCCGTGGACGTCCGGGGCGGTGGCGGCGTAGAGGGACGGCAGGGCGCCCGCGGCGGCGGACTGGGCCATCACCGCGTTGCCCAGGCCGGCGGCCCTCTCCATCAGAGGGCTGCCCTGCATCCTGGGGCCGGTCTGCTGGAGGTTGGTGGCGGCGTAGCCGGGGTGGGCGGCGACGCTCGTCACCTCGGGGACGCGGCGGTCCAGCTCCCGGGCGAAGATCAGGTTGGCGAGCTTGGCCTGGCCGTAGGCGGACCACTTGCGGTAGCGGCGCTCGCCCTGCAGGTCGTCGAAGTTCAGCCGGCCGGACCAGGCGAACGCCGAGGTGAGCGTGACCACGCGGGGGGACGGGGCCGACCGCAGCGCGGGCAGCAGGAGGCCGGTGAGGGCGAAGTGGCCGAGATGGTTGGTGCCGAACTGCATCTCGAAGCCGTCGGCGGTGGAGCGGCGCGGGATGGCCATGACGCCGGCGTTGTTGACCAGGATGTCGACGGGCGCGTCGCCGTACCGGGCCGCGAACTCCCGGACCGACGCCAGGTCGGCGAGGTCCAGTGAGCCGAGGACGAGGTCGGCGTCCGGCGCGGCGGCCTTCACCCTGTCGAAGGCGGCCTGGCCGCGTTCGGCGCTGCGGCAGGCCAGCACGACGGACGCGCCGTGCCGGGCGAGCTGGAGAGCGGTGTGGTAGCCGATGCCGCTGTTGGCACCGGTGACGATCGCCCGCCGGCCGTGCAGATCGGGGATGTCTCCGGTCGTCCATCCGCGCATGGGCACCTCCACGTCATATCGCGACTTCACAAGCTAGACGACCCGGCCGCGCCGCGCAGCCGGGCGTCCACGAAAACGGACGGCGAATGCGCCGTGTGGCGCAATTCACAGCCGCGGGGCGCGCCCTCCGGACGCGGAGGGCGCGTCCGCTCTCAGGCCGGCAGGTTCTCTTCGATGGCGGCGACGACCTCGTCCGCCTCGGGCTCGGCCTGCGGCGCGAAGCGGGCCGCGACCGTGCCGTCGGGGGAGATCAGGAACTTCTCGAAGTTCCAGCGGATGTCGCCGGTGTGGCCCTCGGCGTCGGGCGCGCCGACCAGCCCCTGGTACAGCGGGTGCCGCCCGTCGCCGTTGACCTCGACCTTCTCGGTCATCGGGAACGTGACCCCGTAGGTCGCCGAGCAGAACTCCGCGATCTCGTCCGCGGTGCCGGGTTCCTGCCCCATGAACTGGTTGCAGGGGACGCCGAGGACGGTGAAGCCGCGTCCCGCGTACCTCTCCTGCAGCCGCTCCAGGCCGGAGTACTGCGGGGTGAGGCCGCACTTGGAGGCGACGTTGACAATGAGCACGGCTTTGCCCCGGTACTGGCCGAGGTCTGCGGGTCCGCCCCGCAGGCCGTCGATTTCTACGTCGAAGACAGACATGGGGCCGATCCTAGGAGATCGCCCTCCGTGGCCGGCCATGTCCTCGTTCGATCACCCGCCGGCGCCGCCGGGCCCGCGGGCCCGCGCCGCCGGCGCATCCTCACGTGCCCAAGGCGTTCACGAAGGCGGCCAACTGGTTGCCCGCCTCGCCGAGCTGGCTGAAGGCGTTGTTGACCACCCCTGCAGCATCCGTGGGTGAGCTCAGCAAATAGAAGATGACGAACGCGATCGCCACATAGCGGAGGTTCTTCTTCATCCGTACGCCGTCCCTGGTTGTAGCGCAGCGACACAACTGACCCGATCCAATTGTGCCCAGGCGCGTCTGCCCGCAAAGCGCGATTTTACTGTGACGCGGAGGCAACCGCTTGCTGGCCGCGCGTGAAAAGCCCCGCACCGCCGGGGATGCGGGGCCGGGGAGCCGCCCGTCAGCCCGGGATGGCGCTCATGAACTGCGACAACGACTCGGCGGCGGTGCCGAGTCCGCTCAGGGCGTTGTTGACGAGACTCGCCGCTCCCTCGGGCCTGCTGATGACGTACCACACCACGAAGGCGATGGCGGCGATCTTCATGTGCTTCTTGTTCACTTCAACCACCCTCTGCAGTCAATTAACTACGGAGAGTGTTTCCCAGTGATGGCCGACCAGAGAGCAACGACGGGCAAAGAGCCGGTCAGGTCCCGTTGGCGTGCGCCGTGAGGTAGTCGATGTAGAAGGGCCGGAGCGCGTCCGCCATCTCCCCCTCACCCGCGTGCGTGAACTCCTCCAGCAGCGACAGGCCGTGCAGCAGATCGAACTCGGCGCGGCCGACCTCCCCCATGGACGCCGCCGCGGCGGGGATCGCGCGCAGCAGGTCCCACAGGAAACCGACGTCGCGCCGCTCCTTCGCGAGGCTCATCGCACGCTCATACAGCTCCTTGGACGGCAGCTCCTCCAGCTCGGCGCCGTCCGGCGTCACATCGGCCATGCCCCGACTCTAACCAAGCGGACGGGAACCGGTCCCCGTCACTTCTTCTGGATGACGTCCTGCGGGATCGGCTGGTCCTGCTTGAGCGCCTCGAAGAGCTTGGACGCCTTGGCCTTGTCCCAGGTGATGTACGAGCCGACGCCCGCCGCGCTGCCGTTGCCGCCGATCGGGACGGTGGTCGTGACGCCGTCCTCGCCGCTGACGCCCTTCATCGCCCACATCATGCGGACCAGGTGGTGCAGATGGTCGCCCTCGTCCACCAGGAAGTTGCTGGTGGAGTTCATCGCGAGCGGGACGCTCTTGAACGGGTTGAGGAGCGTCCCCGGGCTCGCCGCCTTCTTCATCAGCGCGGCGAAGAACTGCCGCTGGTTCTCGACGCGTTCGAGGTCGGCGCGGGCGAACGCGCGGGTCCGCACGTATCCGAGCGCCTGGCCGCCGTTCAGGGTCTGGCAGCCGGCCTTGAGGTCGAGCCCCGCCTTGGGGTCCTTGAGGTCCTCCTTGATGCACATCTCCACGCCGCCGATGGCGTCCACCACACCGACGAAGCCGCCGAGGCCGATCTCGGCGTAGTGGTCGATGCGGAGGCCGGTGGCCTCTTCCACGGTCCGGACCAGCAGCTTGGGGCCTCCGAACGCGAACGCCGCGTTCAGCTTGTTGCGGCCCTTGCCCGGGATCGGGACGTAGGAGTCGCGCGGGAGGCTGATCATGGACGTCCCGCCGGAGCCGTAGTGCAGCAGCATCATCGTGTCGGTGCGCCGCCCCGAGGCGAAGCCGGTCCTGAGCTCGCGCTGCTCGGCCTTCGACAGGCCCTCGCGGCTGTCGGAGCCGACGATCAGCCAGTTCGTCCCGGGCGTGTCGGCGACGCGCCCCGGGTAGTCCACGAGCACCGCCTCGCGCTTCAGCCGCGAGTCCAGGTAGAAGTAGCTGCCGGCGAGGACCAGCAGCAGGACGACCACGATGGCGCCGAACACCCGCCCGCCGCGACCGCGGCGCCGCCGCCGCCGGGGCGGAGGGCCGCCGTAGGGGTCGCCCTGGCCGTGACGGGCTCCGCCGCGCAGCTGGTCACCGGCATGCGGGTCGTCGTACGGGTCGTAGGAATCGCCGTACGCTTCCCGCCCGTAGGCGGGCTGGTGATGCTCCGCCCGGACGGAGTGGTGCCTGCTGCGGGCCACGCGGTCGCCCTCCTTGCGTGTCCGGCCTTCCGGCCAGCCGTCGTTCATGCCGTAGACCTTAGACTTCCCGGGCGTCCGCCGCGTCCTTCTCCTGCATGATTGTCCATACGGCCAAATCACCGCGCTATGTGACATATGAAGCGGAAACCGTCGTCCTCAGGACGCACACTGCCCTTGGCACGCAGGACGCGCGGAGGGCGGCGTATGGGTACACGACGGCGTTCTTCCCGGCGATTCGCGCTGCGTGGGCCGGGCCGGCGCGCCCGGCGCCGCAGAGAGCCGCCTCCCGACCCCGGCCTGCCGGAGGTGATCCTCTCGTGGCACGCCCGGGACAGGGAGCTCACCGAGACGGGCATGGGCACGATCGCGCGGCGGCTCCCCTCGACGATCGTCCAGGCCGCGCGGCTGGCCTGGCGCGCGAGCCGCGCCGACACGATCGCCACGATCTCCCTCAACCTCGCCGCCGGGTTCTTCACCGCATTCTGGCTGCTGGCCACGACCGGCGTGCTCACCGCCCTGTTCAGCGCCGCGCCGACGCCGTCCCGCGTCCGCGACGCGCTGCCCTCGCTGGCGCTGGTGGCGGGTGCGGTGGCGATGCGGGCCGCGCTGCAGGCGGGCGCGGGCTGGGCGCAGGCGCGGCTGGACCCGCAGGTCGAGCGGCTGGTCGAGCTGCGGCTGTACGAGGCGACGACCGCGGTGGACCTGACCGCGCTGGACGACTCGGACTTCCTGGACGACCTGAAACGCGCGCAGGGACGAGGCATGATGTCGGCGCCCATGGTCGTCCAGTTCGCCGTGGACGTCCTCACCGGCGCGGTCGGCATGATCGCGGCCGCCGGGACGCTCGGCGTGCTGCATCCGCTGCTGCTGCCGCTGCTCCTGCTCACCGCCGTGCCCGAGGGCTGGGCGTCCGTCCGCAGCGCACGCATGCGGTACCTGATGATGCTCTCCCTCGTCGGGGTGGCACGCCGCAAGTGGATCCTCTCCGACCTGATGGTCGACCGGCGGCACGCCCCCGAGGTGCGCTCGTTCACGATGCGGCCGTTCCTGCTGAACCAGTACGACCGGGCCGCCTCCTACCAGCGGCGCGTCGAACTGGACGTGGCCCGCCGCCAGACCATCGTGAAGATCACAGGCGACATGCTGAAGGGCGTCGCGACGGCGGCCGTCTACATCACGCTGGGGATCATGCTGTGGAAGGGCGCGGTGCCCCTGGCGGTCGCGGGCACGGCGGTGCTCGCGATCCGGACGGGGCAGTCCTCCCTGGCCAACCTCGTGTTCGCCGTCAACCGGTGCTACGAGGAGGGCCTGTACTTCGGGGACTACCAGGACTTCTGCGCCGCCGCCGAGAAGAAGATCCCGCATCGCGCGCTGCCGCCCGCGAAGACGGAGAAGCGCGAACGGCTCCCGGACGACTTCGACTGCATCCGGGTCCGGGACGTCGCCTTCACCTACCCGGGCTCGGACGCACCGTCCCTCAACGGCATCTCGCTGGACCTGCGCAAGGGCGAGGTGGTCGCGCTCGTCGGCGAGAACGGTTCGGGCAAGACGACGCTCGCGAAAGTCATGGCCGGCCTGTACGACCCGGACGCGGGCGAGGTCTTCTGGGACGACGTCCCGCTGACGAAGGTGGCGCCCAATGACGTGTGGGAACGCATCGCCGTCATCGCACAGGAGTACACGCACTGGCCGATGACCGCCAGGCAGAACATCACCATGGGCCGCGGCCGCGATCACGTCCCCGGCGAGGACGAGGCCCCGGCACTGCTCACCGCCGCCCGCGCCTCCGGCGCCGAAGAGGTCGTGGGCGATCTCGCCCACGGGTACGACACACTGCTGGACCGCCGGTTCAAGGGCGGCGCGGAACTGTCGGGCGGCCAGTGGCAGCGCCTCGCCGTCGCCCGCGGCTTCTTCCGCGACGCGCCGCTGCTGATCTGCGACGAGCCGACCGCCGCCCTCGACGCGCGGGCCGAGCACCAGCTGTTCGAGCGGATCCGCACGCACGCCGACGGCCGGACCGTCCTGCTCATCACGCACCGGCTCGCCAGCGTCCGCTACGCCGACCGCATCTACGTCCTGGAGCACGGCACGGTCATCGAGGAGGGCGACCACGCCTCCCTGATGGCCCGGGGCGGCCTGTACGCCGACCTGTACTCCCTCCAGGCCGCCGCCTACGGCAACGGCGACGCGCACACGCAGGCGGGCCGGACACGGGCCGACTGAACACGGGCAGGTCAGAGGTAGGCGCCGAAGCCGATGCCTCCGCGTTCGGGCGCGGGGGCGTCGGGGAGGTCCTCCGGGCGGAGCGTCCCCACCTCGGCGGCCTCGACGCCTCCCGGTTCCTCGTCGTCCTGCGCGGTGATGCGCCGCGCCTGCCGGGAGATCGCCGCCTCCAGCAGGTTGCGGACGAGCCTCGCGTTGCCGAACGAGGAGCCCCGCGGCTGCGCGGCGACCAGGCCGCGGACCGCGTCGACGGTGCCGGGCGCGAGCACGAACCCGGCCTCCGCCGCCATGAACTCGAAGATCGTGACGAGCTCGTCGCCCGAGTAGTCGGGGAAGCGCAGCACCTTCGGGAACCGGGACTTGAGCCCCGGGTTGGCCTTCAGGAACCCCTCCATCTCGGCGTCGTACCCGGCGACGATGACGACCAGGTCGCCGCGGTGCTCCTCCATCAGCCGCAGCAGCTCGGCGATCGCCTCATGGCCGAAGTCGCGCCGGTCGCCGCCCGAGGACGACAGCGCGTACGCCTCGTCCACGAACAGCACGCCGCCGAGGGCGCGCTCGACCGCGCCCCGCACCCGTGGCGCGGTCTGCCCGATGAACTCGGCGACGAGGTCGGCGCGGGTCACCTCCACCAGGTGGCCGGACGACAGCAGCCCGAGCCGCGCGTACACGGCGGCGATCAGCCGGGCGATCGTCGTCTTGGCCGTGCCCGGGTTGCCCATGAACACCATGTGCCGGGACGGGGACGCCGGGGACAGCTTGGCGTCGCGCCGCAGCTGCTCGGCGCGGACCTCGGCGACCAGCGACGACACCTCCCGCTTGATGTCGGCCAGGCCGATCAGCCGGTCGATCTCGGCGAGCGGGTCGCCGGGGACGTCGTCGCGGCCGCGGGTGAGCGTGCCGGGGACGTCCTCCAGCAGGATCTCGTCCAGCGACTCGGTCTCGTCGACGATGCCGTCGGCCAGGACGCGCCGGCCCTGCATCGCCACCGCGCGGTCGAGCAGGTGGATCATCGCGCGGGCGTTGCCGAACCCGCGTTCGCGCGGCGCCGCCTCGGCCAGCTCGCGGACCTTCTCCAGCACTCCCGGCGCCAGCTCGAACCCCGAGTCGGCGGCCTTGGCGGCGAACACCTCGACCAGCTCGTCCTCGGTGAGGTCGGGGAACCGGACGGTGCGGGGGAAGTGCGCGGCCAGGTCGGGATGCGACTTCAGCAGCCCGTTCAGCTCCGCCTCCGGGCCGGTCAGCACCACGACGAGGTCCTCGGGGTGCGCCTGGACGCCGGTGAGCAGCACGTCCAGGACCTCGCGTCCCCGCGCCGCGTCCGCGGCGGCCGACACCAGGGCGTGCGCGTCGCGGACGACCAGGACACCGCCGTGGGCCTGCTCCACCGCCCGGCGGACCCGCAGGACGCTCTCGCTCGCGTACTCGCCGAGCAGGTCGGCGCGCTCCACCTCGACCAGGTGCCCGGACGACAGCACGCCGAGGTCGGCGTAGAGCCGGCCGAGGATTCCCGCGACCTTGCTCTTGCCGGTGCCGGGGTTCCCGATGAACACCAGGTGCCGGGGCCGGGCCCTCGCCGTCATGCCCGCCTCGCGGCGCAGCCGCGCGGCCCTGGCCTCGGCGACCAGTGCGTCCACCTCCCGCTTGGCGGACTCGATGCCGGCGCACGCGGCCAGTTCGGCGAGCGGGTCGGTGCCGGCGGAGCGGCCCGGGACAAGCCGCTGCGGCAGGTCCTCCGCCGTGACCTCCGGGGGGCCGGCCGGTGCGGCGGCGTCCGGCCGCCCGGCCTCCTCGCCGGCGCGCCCTGCCTCCTCGCCGGCGCGCCGGGCCGCCGCCTCGACGGCCTCGCCCGCCATGTGCTCCACCAGCCGCGCACCGCGCAGGTTCAGCAGCGGCGGGGTACGGCGCAGCATGCCGGCGGCGGTCGCGGCCACCTCCGGTTCGACGTGCGCGCCGCGCCGCACGACGGCCAGGGTGAACAGTTCCGCGAAGTCGTCCTCGGCGAAGTCCCGCGTGCGGGCCACGTCGAACGCCCGGACGAGCGCCGGGTTGGCGTCGAACAGCCGCCGGTCGCCGCCGGGACGGCACAGCGCGACGACGCTGAGCGACGGCGAGCGGGCCATGAGCCGCCGCAGCTCCTCCGCGGCGGCGGCACCGCACCGCTCGTGCGCGGCGAGTTTCTCCAGGTCGTCCACCACCAGGAGCATCCGGGCCTCCAGGCAGTCCCGGACGCGGGACTGCAGCCACAGGACGGCGTCGCTCACCCCCAGCGACGCGAACACCTGATCGGAGATCCACATCGCCTCGCGGACCGCGCCGCCCTCGGCGAGCCGGCGCTCCACGACCTCGGCGGCGGTGCCCTTGCCGGTGCCCTCCGGGCCGGCGATCAGCAGCCGGACGGGCCGCTCACCGGCCAGCCGCGCCGTCACCGCGTCCCGGAGCACCCCGGACAGCTCCGGCTGCCCGACCAGCGCGTCCCCCTCGACGTCGTCCCGCCGGGGACGCGTCTGCGCGGTCTCCCCGCCGTTGCGGGCGGCGCCCAGAGTGGCGCCGAGCGTGTTGACGACCCGCCGCGCGGTGAACAGCCGCCGCAGATCGGCCTGGAACGGCCGGACGGGCACACGGCACCGCGGGCTGACCGGCGACTCCGGCAACCCCTGCACCGCGCCCGTGATGCGCACGGCCATGTCCAGCCACGCGCGGGCCGCGTCGGCCTCCCCCGCGACCAGTCCCCTGGCCAGCCACGCACGCACGTCCTGCTGCCACGCCTCGACGGAGAAGCCCTCACGCGCCGCGCGGAACCGCTCCTCCAGGTTCTCGTAGCGGGCCGTCCCCAGCACCACCGCCAGCTCCGCCGGGACGACCGTCGCCTCGGCCGCCAGCAGCAGCCGGGCGAGAGCGACGTCGGGCTCGTCCCCGTCCGCGACGGCCCCGGCCAGGCGCTCATGCGCGGTGTCCAGCCCGGCGCACGCCCATCCCAGATATCCGACCGGCCCCGCCAGCTCGGGCAGGACGGCCAGTTCCCCGTCGGTCAGCCCGGCGGCCCACGCCTCCTCCAGCCGCGCGTTGGGGACGCTCATGTCCACCTCGCGCAGCTCCGGATCGGCGGCGCGCCGGTCGAACAGCGCCATCAGGGCCCGCCTGCGCCGCTCCACCGGCTCCAGCCCCTCGAAGACGTCCAGCCCCGCGCGGGCCAGCTCGAACATCACCGTGCGCCGTTCGCGGTCGTTCCCGGCCGGTTCGGGCAGCCACAGGCCCGGCGGACGCCACCGCCCGCCCTGCGTGAACCACGCCAGCGGGTCCTGGACGGCGGACTCGGGCGTCGCGAGGAACGCCGACAGGAGCTCGTAGTCCACGTCCCCCCGCGACCCGCCGCGGACCGCCGACGCGCCGAGCAGGAACGTCAGCAGCGACCACTGCTCGGCACCCGCCGCACTGGTGTCGCCCCCGTAGAAGTCGCTGAGCTGCCGCGTCAGCACCACCGCGCGGGGGTCCCGGTTGTACTCCACGGCGCGTTCGCGCATCTCCTCGACCAGGCCGTCGGGGACGCGCCAGGGCCCGTACGCGTACACGTCCAGCACGGGCTCCTCGGTGAGCAGCACTTCGAGATGATCCGGCAGCCGGGGGGAACTCACCTGGGGTCCTTCTCCTACATGGGGTCGGGCATGGCGTCCGACAGCACCCTATGACCCGGCTTGATCACGCACACCCCCGTCGCGCGCCGCGTTTGGCAGGCGGGCCGTCCTCGGCGATAGTTGTCGTATGGAAACCATTCGCCGGACGAATGAGTGCAGACACGAGGAGAAACCCGCGTGCCGCTCCTGGAAGTGACCACGCGGCCACACGGCGGACGCGCCGTCGTGCGGCTGCGCGGAGAACTCGATATCGCCTGCTCGGACGACCTGCACAGGCAGCTGAGCGACGCCCGCCGCGAACACGGCGAGCATCTGGTCCTCGACCTCGCCGACCTGGAGTTCATGGACTCCGGCGGCCTCTCGGTCATCGTCGCCTGCTACAAGGCCACCACGGCGGCCGGCGGCAGCCTCACCCTCGCCGCCCCCCGCCCTCTCATCCGCCGCACCCTGGAGATAACCGGCCTCCACCGCCGGATCCCCGTCGTCGCGACCGTGGAGGACGCGATGGCCGGACCCGGCCCGGCCGGCTGAACCTCACGCAGATGTCAGGTCCAGCTGGGCGTCAGGTCCAGCTGGGCGACGCGCTGCCCAACTGGCCGCCGGGCGCGGCGGGCGGCGCGGACGCCCCCGCGGAGGGCGTGGCGTGCACCGACATCGCGTGCTGGACCAGCATGATCAGCACCTGCTTCGTCGACTCGCGGCTCCGCGCGTCGCACTGGACGATCGGCACGTGCGCGCTGATCGACAGGGCGTCGCGGATGTCGTCGACGGCGTACTGGAACTCGCCGTGGAACCCGTTGACGCCCACCACGAACGGCAGGCCGAGCTCCTCGAAGTAGTCCACCGCGGCGAAGCAGTCCTCAAGCCGGCGGGTGTCGACCAGCACGACGGCGCCGATCGCGCCGCGGACCAGGTCGTCCCACATGAACCAGAAGCGGTGCTGCCCGGGCGTGCCGAACAGGTAGAGGATCAGCTCGCTGTCGAGCGACACGCGGCCGAAGTCCATCGCGACCGTGGTGGTCGTCTTGTCGGGCACGGCCGACAGGTCGTCCACGTCGGCGCTGGCCGCGGTCATCACGGCCTCGGTGGTGAGCGGCATGATCTCCGACACCGAACCGACGAAGGTGGTCTTGCCGACACCGAACCCGCCGCCGACGACGATCTTGACCGAGGTCAGCTCGGCCTCTCCGCCGTGCGGCCCCGGGACCGGAACCTGGTCAGAGCTTCCGAAGGCCACTGAGCACCCTTTCTAGCAAGCGGAGGTCCGGCTGTCCGCCGGCGGTGGTGGCGGGCTGGGACTGGTGCAGCCGCAGCAGCCCTTCGACGGCCATGTCGGCGACGAGCACCCGCGCCACCCCCAGCGGCAGGCGCAGGAGGGCCGAGACCTCGGCCACCGAGCGGGCCGAACGGCACAGGTCCATGATCGCCCGGTACTCCGGGGTCAGCACGGCCACGTCCCGCGGCGGGTAGGGAGCCGCGGTGACCAGGGCCTCGATGGCCAGGTCGTAGCGCGGCTTGGTCCGCCCGCCGGTCACGGCGTACGGGCGCACCAGCGAGCTGCCGTCGCCCTCGGGCCGTTCGGGGGGGCGTCCCTGGGCCGGAACCCTCCCCTGATCACCCGGCCAGCGCCCGGGGACCCCGGGACTGCCTCCGAAGCTGCCTCGATCCATGTCGCCGACCTCCGTCAGAGTCAGTCACGGTCAATAGCGGGCGGGGCCGGCGCCCATCTCCGTCACCGGAGGCCCCGAGTACGGAGGCTGCTGTTCCTGCGCGCGCAGCGCGGGCGTCAGCACCCGGCCCACCCGCTCCACCAGCAGCGTCATCTCGTACGCGACGAGCCCGAGGTCACAGTCCGGCGCCGCGAGGACCGCGAACACCGACCCGTTCGTGATGGACATCACGAACAGCAGGCCGCGGTCCATCTCGACGACGGTCTGGTTCACCCCGCCCGCGTCGAAGATCTTCGCCGCGCCCTGGGTCAGGCTCATCAACCCCGAGGCGATCGCCGAAAGCTGGTCCGCACGCTCGGGCGGGAAGCCCGACGAGTACGCCATCGGCAATCCGTCCGAGGAGACCACGACGGCGTGCGCGACCTTCGCGACACGGTCCGCGAAGTTCGTCACCAACCAGTTGAGATCCTGCCCGCTCACCGGGTGCCTCCTGTCTCGCCGTCACCCTGTGACGGCGCCTCACCTGACGTGCCTGCACCACGAGCCTCGTGGCGTCCCCGATGGACGCCGCGCTGCAGGCTCGCGAAGCGGTTGCGTACGACGTCGGCCGTCTGGCCGTGTCCCTGCTGCTGGCCCGGTCCCTGAGCGCCCGGCGCCGGCCGGCCCTGCACAGCCTGCCCCTGAGCAGGCCCCTGAGGCAATGCCTGGCCCGGCGCGGGAGCCGCCCCGGCCTGCGCGTTCCCGGCCGGAGCCGCGCGGCCGACCGCCCCCGGCACCCGGTTCTTGCCCGGCACCCGCTTGGGCAGGCCGACGCTGGTGCGCGACGTGGCGATGGGCTCGCGGGCGGCCTCGGCCGCGCGGAAGCCCGCGTCCGCCGGGGACTCCCAGCCCCGCACGGGGTCCTCCCCCGAGTTCTCTCCCGACCTCCGCATGAACCACTCCGATTGCATCGCGTCGAAGATGGGCGAACGCTCGGGTACCCGCGGCGGCATCTTCGGCTCGGGCGGTGGCTGCACCGGCGGGGCCTGCGCCGCCGGCATGGGCGGTTCGGGGACGCGCGGCCCCGGAACCGGTTCCTCCGGCGGGTGCGGCGTGGCCATCGCGCCCGGGCGCGGCGCCGGCATTTCGCCGGTGTCCCACCGGGCTCCGCCCGGCCGGTGCGTGCCTCCGGTGGGCGAGCCGTCCCCGTACGGGTCCGGCGGTGCCTGCCCGGCGTCTCCGCTGACCTGCTCCAGCGGTCCGGTCTCCCACGGGATGTGCCGCGGCGCGCCGGGCTCGGGCACCATCGGCTGGGCCTCGGGCACGACCGACTGGGGGCCGCCCGGGCGGTAGGCGCCGTTGCTTCCGGCGCCGCCGTCCTGCGAGCGCTCGCTGCGCGGCTGGAAGAGGCCGTTGGACTGGCCGTCGTCGGCCGGGCGTCCCGGCAGCTGCGCGCCCGGCCGGCGGATGGGCAGCTCGCCGGGCCTGCGCGGCGGCTGCTGGTCGCCGGGCTGGTACGGGTCGTCGCCGGGCGGCCCCTGCTCGCCGCGCGAGACGGCGGGCAGCGGGCCGGTGTTCGGGAACGCGGCGTGGGCGCCGGTGCCGGCTGCGGGGATCGGGCCGGTCTCGTTCATGGCCGGCTGGGGACCGGTGGCGCCGCGCAGGGACCGCAGCGGACCGGTGCCGCCGACCATCGGGTGGGAGCCGGTCCCGCCGCCGGGAACGCCGGCGGGCCCGTAGTCGTCCTGCCGGAACGCGCCACCGGAGCCGATGGCGGGCGGCTCCGCGGCGGTGGTGAGCGCGGCGAGCTGCTGGCCGTCGGTCTCGCGCGGGCCGAGGCCGCGGGTGCCGATCGGGCCGGACTCGCCGGGTGTGATCACCGCGTCGGGCAGCACCACGAACGCGGTGAGGCCGCCGCCCTGCGCGGCGCGCAGCTCGACCCGGACCCCGTGCCGGACGGCCAGGCGGCCGACCACGAACAGGCCCATGCGGCGGGCCGCGGAGAAGTCGATGACGGGCGGGTTCGCCAGCCGCCAGTTGGCCTGCTCCAGCTCGTCCGCCGACATCCCGACGCCGTTGTCGGTGATCTGCAGCATGGAGCCGCCGCCGCTCAGCATCTGGCCGGAGACGGTCACCTTCGTGTGCTCGGACGAGAAGACCGTCGCGTTCTCGATCAGCTCGGCCAGCAGGTGGACGAGGTCGTTGACGACGGGGCCGGCGACGGTCATGTCGCCCTGAACCCGCAGCGCGACCCGCTCGTACTGCTCGACCTCGGACAGCGACGCGCGGACGACGTCGATCAGCGGGACCGCCTGGTTCCACCGGCGCACCTGCTCCTGTCCGCCGAGGACGAGGAGGTTCTCGCAGTTGCGGCGCATGCGGGTGGCGAGGTGGTCGAGCCGGAACAGGTTCCCGAGCTGCTCCTCGTCGCGCTCGCTCTGCTCCAGCTCCTCGATCAGGCGCAGCTGGCGCTCGATCAGGGACTGGCTGCGGCGGGAGAGGTTGACGAACATCGCGTTGATGTTGCCGCGCAGGACGGCCTCGTCGGCCGCCAGCCGCACCGCCTCGCGGTGGACCTCGTCGAACGCCCGCGCGACCTGGCCGATCTCGTCGGTGGAGTCGATCTCGATCGGCTCCACCTCGATGCCGCCCGCGGCGGCCTCCGGGTCGCGGAGCCGGTCGACCAGGCCGGGCAGCCGGGTGCCGGCCACGTCCAGCGCCCCGGACTGCAGCCGCAGCAGCGGCCGCACCAGCGAGCGGGCCACGAGGATGACGGTCACCAGGACGATCGCGAGGATGAGGAACAGCAGCGCCGCGTCGCGGAACGCGTTGGTCTGCGCGTCGGACTTCGCGTCGTTGGCCGCGTCCGCGAGTTCGGCGGCGATGTTCTGCTCGACCGTCCGCAGCTTGTTGATCCGGGCGCTCGAGTCGGACGTCCAGTTGCGGGCGACGCCGTTGCCGAGCCTGACCCGCAGGCCCGGGGTCGCGTCGGCGACGGCGAGCGTCCGAAGCCTGGTGACCTCCGCGCGGTCCAGCTCGGGGCCGGTGACGGTGTCCTCGAAGAGCTGCAGCTGGCCCGCCGTGGCCGAGCTGCGGAACGCCTGGACGCTGGTGTTCAGGTCGGCGCGGGCGTCGTCGACCTCGGCGCGGTCGAGCGGTGAGAAGCGCGCCTCCCAGAGGGCCGCGCCGATGATGGCCCGTTCGCGGGACGCGGCCTCCTTGGCGCCCGCAAGGTCGGCGAGCGCCAGTGCGCTCTGCGCGAGTTCGGGCGTCGGGGCGTCCTGCGAGACCAGCAGGTGGTAGCTGCTGAAATCGTCGATGAACTCGCCGTACTTGTCGATGATCGGGCCGGGCGCGAGGCGCGCGGACAGGGCCCGCAGTGCGGGCAGGTCGCTGACCCGGTCGAGGACGTTGCCGAGCGCCAGCTCCAGGCCGGGCGAGTTGACCTCGACGTCGGCGGCCGCGTCCTGCACCTTGCGCGCGGCGGCGTCCACCGCCTCCTGGCGCGCCTTGAGATCATCGGCGTCGATGGCTCGCTGGCCGCCGGCGGCCCGGCCTGCCATGGCGTCGCGCTCGTTCTCCACTTCGTGCGCGAGCGCAGTCAGTTCCTTACCGAGCGTAGCCATCTCGCCCGTCCGGCGGAAGGCGTCGGCGTCGTCCATGGACACCTGGACGCGGTAGCCCGCAAGGAGTGCGGCCACGATCGTGGGCACCGCGATGAGGGCGAACAGGCGCGTCCGCACGCGCCAGTTGCGCAGCTTGAACCGGCCTCCCAGGAAGCCTCGCTTGGGGGCGTCTTCACTGGCAGACGGGCCTGGCTGACGGGACTGCGGGGCCATCTCGGCCCCTTCGGCTTTCCGCACTGCCCTCCGCTACCTCTCAATGGGTCGATCGCTCGCGGCGCACAGTGACCCTGAACGAGATCCGGGTCGCGTCGCCTGCCCGCACCACTGTGGGCAAGCGCGGAACATTGCAACACAGAGCAACCATCATGGCCAACCCGAATGATCACACAGGTCTAGACTTGTGATGCAGAAGATGCGAATGTCACAGCTTGTTCACGTATGTTCACATAAGTGCACGTAAAGCTGGCATCTCCCCCATGGCGCGGGCCCGGTGCGCTACGCTCCCGGCTCGTTGAAAGATCAGCTTTCAACCAGCTTCCCCCGCAAATGGAGCGTTGTTCATGTCTGCTTCCCACCGCCGCACAGTCATCGGCGGCGCACTCGCCATCGCGCTCGCGCTCTCCGGAGCCGCCTGCGGCGGCTCCGAGGAGAACACCTCGGCGAACGGCCTGGAGAAGTCCGAGATCACCCTCGGCACGATGACCATCGCCGACACCGCGCCGGTTCAGATCGCCATCCAGAAGGGCCTGTTCAAGGCCGAGGGCCTGACGGTGAAGACGCAGGTCATCCAGGGCGGCGCCGCCGGCATCCCGCTGCTGAAGAGCGGCCGGCTGGACTTCAGCTTCGGCAACTACGTCTCGCTGCTCACCGCCGGGGTCAAGCAGCCCGACTTCAAGCCGAGGATCGTCGCCGAGGGTTTCCAGGGCGCCCCGAAGACCCACACGCTGATGGTGCGCAAGGACTCCCCGTACCAGACGATCGAGGACCTCAAGGGCAAGAAGATCGGCGTCAACACCCGCCGCAACATCAGCACGCTGATGGTCCGCGCCGCCGCCAAGCCCAAGGGCGTCGAGTTCGACGAGGACAAGAACTTCGTCGAGGTCGCCCCGCCCGCCATGGAGCAGGCCCTGAAGTCCGAGAGCGTCGAGGCCGTCCAGGCGATCGAGCCGTTCGGCACCCAGATGCAGCAGTCGATCGGCGCGCGCATGGTCGCCGACCTGTCCAGCGGCCCGACCGCCGACTTCCCGATCGCCGGCTACGCCGCCACAGACGAGTTCATTAAGAAGAACCCGAAGACGACCGCCGCCTTCCAGCGCGCGCTCCAGAAGGCCCAGGGCATGGCGGCCGACCGCAAGCTCGTGCAGGACATCCTGCCGACCTACGCCAAGGGCATCGACGCCAAGGTCGCCTCGACGATGAGCTACGGCTCCTTCCCGACCACGCTGAACGCGACGCGTCTCCAGCGCGTGGCGGACGTGATGCTCCAGTTCGGCTACGTGGAAGAGAAGATCGACGTCAAGAACTTCATCGCCACCTCCGCCGCATGAATTTTCGCCGTATCGCTTTCGGCGCCGCCGGGGTAGCCGGGGTGGTCGCCGTCGTCGAGGCCGTGAGCCGTCTGGGCCTCATCGACGCGTCCGCCCTGCCCCCGGCGTCGACCGTTCTGTGGGAGGCCGCGAAACTCGGCGTCGACGGGGAGTTCCTCGCCGACGTCGGGGCCACGCTCAAGGCGTGGTTCGGCGGGCTCGCGCTGGCGGTGCTCGTGGCGGTACCGCTGGGCGTCCTGCTCGGCTCGGTCCCGCTGCTGGGCACCGCCGCCCGCGCCCTGGTCGAACTGCTCCGCCCCATCCCCTCGGTCGCGCTGATTCCGCTCGCCATCATCCTGTTCGCCGACCCCACGCAGATGAAGATGTCACTGATCTTCTACGCCTGCCTGTGGCCGATCTTGATCAACACTTTGTACGCGCTCCGCGACGTCGACCCGGTCGCCAAGGACAGCCTGCGCGCCTTCGGGTTCGGGACGCCGTCGGTGCTGTGGCGCGTCTCGCTGCCGAGCGCCGCCCCGTTCATCACGACCGGCGTCCGGATCGCCGCGTCCGTCGCCCTCATCGTCGTGGTCAGCACCGAGCTGCTGGCCGGCGGGGTCAACGGCGTGGGAATCTATCTCAGCTCCACCCAGGCCGGAGGCGGCCGCACCGACCTGCTGCTGGCCGGGGCCGTCTGGGCCGGCGTCCTCGGGCTGCTGGCCAACATGGGGCTTCTCGGGCTCGAACGGATTGCCTTCCGCTGGCACGCGGCCCGCGTGGAGGGGATCGCATGAGCGGAGCGAACCGAGGGGACGGGGAGTCGCCTCCCCGCAAGGAGCAGGCATGAAAGCCCTGAAAGCGCTGCGCGGGTTCGCCGAGCGCGCCTGGCTGGTCGTCATCTTCCTCGTGCTGTGGGAGCTGATCACCCGCGCGGTGGACGAGAGCTACTTCCCCCCGCCCACCAAAATCGTCGAAGCCCTGCACGAGCTGTGGTTCTCCGGCCCGGCGTCCCGGTTGTTCCTCACGGACAACGCCACGGACGACTTCTCCACCAGCCTGACCCACCTGTTCATCGGCTGGGCCGCCGCGGGCGCCGCCGGCGTCGTGATCGGGGCGGCGGTCGGGCGGTCGCAGGCCATGTACGACATGCTGACCCCGGTGCTGGAGTTCCTGCGCGCGGTGCCGCCGCCGACGCTGCTGCCGTTCTTCATCATCGTGTTCCAGCTCGGCGCGACCATGCAGATCGTCACGATCGCGTTCGGCGTCGTGTGGCCGGTGCTGCTCAACACCTGCGACGGCGTCCGCACCGTGGAGTCCCTGCAACTGGAGACGGCCCGGGTGTTCGGGGTCGGCCGGCTGCGCCGGCTGCTGACCATCGTCCTCCCGGCGGCGGCACCGAAGATCTTCGCGGGACTGCGGGTGGCGCTGTCGTTCGCGCTGATCCTCATGGTCATCTCCGAGCTGTTCGGCAGCACGGCGGGCATCGGCTCCGAGCTCATCGGCGCCCAGCGCTCGTTCGAGCTGCCCCGGATGTGGGCCGGCATCGTCATGCTGGGCATCCTCGGCTTCGTGTTCAACGCCGTCTTCATGCTCCTCGAACGCCGCCTGCTGGCCTGGCACATCGGCGCGCAGCGGCTCGCGAACTGACCGGTGCCCCCATGCTGACCCTGACGACGTACACACAGAAAAGGCGGCCGTGATGCTCCAGATAACCGGCCTCACGCACTCCTACGCCGACGGCCACCTGGCCCTCGACGGCCTCGACCTCACCGTCCCGGACGGGCAGATGGTCAGCATCGTCGGCCCGTCCGGCTGCGGCAAGTCCACCCTGCTGCGCTGCATCGCCGGGCTGATCAGCCCGACCGGCGGGAGACTGACGCTGGACGGGAAGCCGATCAACGGCGTGCCCGACGACCTCGCGGTGGTGTTCCAGGACTACAGCCGCTCGCTGTTCCCCTGGCTGACCGTCCGCGACAACGTCGCGCTGCCGCTGCGGCGGCGCGGGAAGTCCCGCTCGGAGCGGCGCGCCGCGGCGGAGGAGGCCCTGGAGTCGGTGGGCCTCCACGACGCGGGGCGCAAGTACCCGTGGCAGCTGTCTGGCGGCATGCAGCAGCGCGTGTCGATCGCGCGGGCGCTGGCGTACCGTCCCTCGCTGATGCTGATGGACGAGCCGTTCGGCTCCGTGGACGCGCAGACCCGGGAGGACCTGGAGGACCTCGTCCTCGAGGTGCACCGCACCCAGAAGATGACGATCCTGCTGGTCACGCACGACATCGACGAGAGCGTCTACGTCGGCGACCGGGTGATCGTACTGAACCGCTCACCGGCCCGGGTGCACGCCGACCTGACCGTCGGGCTGCCCTCCGTCCGCGACCAGATCGACACCCGGGGCCTTCCGGAGTTCGTCCAGCTCCGCGCCGAGGTCGGCCGGCTGGTCCGCGGCGGCGCGAAGGTGCCCGGCGCGGCGCCCGCCGGCTCCAGGCCCGCGGACGAGCCGGAGGCGGCCGGGACGAAGACCGCGAAGAAGTCCGGCGCGGGCTCGGGCACGAAACCGGCCCGCTGAAGACGGCCGCCTGAACGGCGGCGACAACAAGACCGGGGCGGGCGGGGCCGCCACCATACCGGCCCCGCCCTGCCCGGGAACGAACGGGAGGGCGATTCATGCGCGTACTCATCGTGGGTGCGGGGATCGGCGGGCTCACCACCGCGTTGAGCCTGCACGAGGCCGGTGTCGAGGCGCTCGTCGTCGACTCCGCCGTCCGGCTGCGGCCGCTCGGCGTCGGCATCAACCTGCTCCCGCACGCCGTCCGGGAGCTCACCGAGCTGGGATTCGGCGACGAACTGGCCGAGATCGGCATCCCCACCGCGGAGACGGTGCACTTCGACCGCTACGGCGGCCGGATCTGGGGGGAGCCGCGGGGACGCGCGCTCGGCTACCACTGGCCGCAGTACTCGATTCACCGCGGTGAACTGCAGATGATGCTGCTGGACGCCGTCGTGGCGCGGCTCGGCGAGGACGCCGTCCGCACCGGAACCGTCTTCGAGGGCTTCGAGCAGGACGGCGAGCCGGGCGGGGCGGCGGAGGTTCGCGCGCGGCTGCTCGACCGGGCGTCCGGTACCGCCGGCACCGTCACGGCCGACGTGCTGGTCGGCGCGGACGGCCTGCACTCCGCCGTCCGCGCGCAGCTCAACCCGGGCGAGTCGGCGCCGCTGTGGAACGGCATCAGGATGTGGCGCGGCGTCACCGAGGGCGAGCCGTTCCTGAGCGGGCGGACCCTGGCCATCGCGGGCAGCAACGCCGCGTCCAAGATGGTCGTGTACCCCATCTCGATGCGCGCCGAGCGGCGGGGCAGGGCGCTGCTGAACTGGGTGGCGGAGGTCAGGCTCACCGACGACCGGCGAGACCGCACCGCCGACTGGAACCGGACGGGCCGCCTGGAGGACGTGCTTCCCTACTTCGCGGACTGGAAGTTCGACTGGCTCGACGTCCCGGCGCTGCTGGCGGGCTCGGCGGAGATCCTGGAGTACCCGATGGTCGACCGGGATCCGCTGGACCGCTGGACGTCCGGCCGCGTGACACTGCTCGGCGACGCGGCCCACCCGATGTACCCGATCGGCTCCAACGGCGGATCGCAGGCCGTCCTCGACGCCCGTGTCCTGGCGCACGAGCTGGCCCGGTCAGGCGACCCGGCCGAGGCGCTGCTCGCCTACGAGCGGGAACGCCGCGACCCGGTCAACTCCATCGTGCTGGCCTGCCGCGACATGCCCGCCGACCGCATCCTGCAGACCGTCAGCGAACGCGCCCCGCAGGGCTTCGACGCCATCGAGGACGTCCTGGCGCCGGGTGAGCTGAACACCATCACCGGCGCCTACCGCAAGACGTCGTTCTCCGACGTCGAGACCCTCAACAGCCGGCCGTCGTACACGGCCTCCGGCTGAGCGTTCCCGCACGGAGCGCGGTGGGGCCCGGCCCCGCCGCGCTTCGCGTTTCCGTCGCGGATCCCGCGATGGTGTTCAGGCGGGGGTCGTCACGGCGGCCAGGCGGGTGCTCATGGCGCGGGCGGCGCGATCATAGAAGGTCGGGTCGTCGTGCAGGAGCGCGTGGGCAGAGCCGGTGCGGCAGACGGCGTCCAGTTCGAACGCGAGCTGGGCGACGTCGGCGGACGCGTCGATCTCGCCTCGGTCCCGCGCGTCGCGCAGGCAGCGCTCCATGAAGTCGCGCCAGTCGCGCTGCGAGGAGGCGATGGCGTCGCGGACGCGGCCTGGGCGGGCGTCGAACTCGGCCATCGTGGAGTGGAAGAAGCAACCGCCGGGGAAGACGGGTTCGCGCTGGTAGCGCTGCCAGGCGTCCAGCATCGCACGGACGCGGCCGAGGCCCTTGGGGACGGCGAGGGCGGGCTCGACGACGTGCTCGCGGTAGATGTCGACGGCCTTGCGGACGGTCGCGAGCTGCAGCTCCTCCTTGGAGCCGAAGTGCGTGAAAACGCCGCTCTTGCTGATCTCCAGCTCGGTGGCGAGCCGGCCGATCGACAGGCCCTCCAGGCCTTCCGCGGACGCGATGTCGGCGGCACGGCACAGGATGGCCCTGCGCGTCTGCTCACCCTTGAGAAGCCGTCCGTCGGTGCTCACGGTCAATAATCTGCACGATCGTTCGTACAAAGTCAACGTTTCCAGGCCCTTGACGGGAGGAGCGTCCATAGAAGAGTGTACGACCGTTCGTTTAATTTTCTGGAGGCCCGCCCATGACCGCCGAGACCACCGCGGCGCCGCCCGCCACCGCAGGCGCCGGCGCACGGCGCGACGTGCCCTGGCTCGCCGCCGGGGCGACGTTCCTGGCGATGCTCGACGCGACCGTCGCCAACCTGGCCGTCCCCGACCTGCGCACCGACTTCCCGGGCACCTCGCTGTCCGGGCTGACCTGGGTGATCACCCTGTACGCGGTGCTGTTCGCCGCGCTGCTCGCCCCCGCCGGGCGGCTCGCCGACCTCGTCGGCCGGCGGACCCTGTACCTGTGGGGCGTCGGGCTGTTCACGCTGGCCTCCCTGGGCTGCGCGGTCGCGCCGAACGTGCCCGTCCTGCTGGCGACGCGCGGCGTGCAGGGCGCCGCGGCGGCCGCGATGATCCCCGCGTCCCTGGCACTGCTGCTGCGCGACACGCCCGCAGCGCGGCGCGCCGGCGCCATCGGGCTGTGGAGCGCGGCGGGCGCGTTCGCCGCCGCCATCGGCCCCAGCCTCGGCGGCGTCCTCGTCGACCAGTTCGGCTGGCGGTCGCTGTTCATCATCAACGTGCCGTTCGGCCTGGCCATGCTGCTCGGCGCACTGCGCCTCCCCCGCACCGAGACCGGCCGGGGCCGGCTACCCGACCTGCTCGGCACGGTCCTGCTCGGCGGCGGCGTCGGCGGCGTCGCGCTCGGCGTCACCCAGACCCGCGACTGGGCCTGGACGGACGCCCGCACGCTCGCCCTGCTGATCGGCGGCGCGGCCATGGTCGCCGCGGCACTGATGCGGTCGGCGCGGCACCCGGTGCCCGCGCTGGAGATCTCGCTGTGGCGCAGCCGCCGGTTCGCCCTCGCCAACGCCGCCTCGTTCCTGTACGGGACGGCCCTGTACTCGTGGCTGCTGCTCGGCGTCCTCTACCTCACCGCCGAGTGGGACTACTCGATCCTCAAGGCGGGCCTCGCCTCGACGCCCGGGGCGCTCACCGCCACGGCGGCCGCGATCACCATGGGCCGGCTGACCGGCCGCATCGGCGTCCGGCCCGCCGTCACGGGAGGCGCGCTCGTCATGGTCGTCTCCGGGACCTGGGCGGTCGCGTCCCTCCCGCCGGAGCCGCACTTCCTCACGTTCTGGCTCCCCATCGGGCTGCTGGTCGGAACGGGCATGGGGATGCTCACCACCGGCACCGCGTCCGCCGCCGCGCTGTCGGTCGACCCGCAGCGGTTCGCCGGCGCCACCGGCCTCAACACGACGGCGCGCCAGCTCGGCGGCGCGCTCGGCATCGCCGTCCTCGCCGCGATGCTGCCCGGCCAGGCCGCCCACGGCGACTACACCGCCATCTACCTGTTCTGCACACTCGCCGCCGCCGGAGCGGGCCTCGCGGGGCTGCCGCTGACGCTCCGGCGCACCACGTCCTGATGGGAGACGACATGACCGAGACGACCCTGTCCGAATGGACGGACCCGGCCGTCCTGCCCGCCGCCGAGGCCGCCGCGCTGCTGGCCGGCGCGCCCTGGACCCGCATGGTGACGATCGGCGACAGCGTCGCCGAAGGCGTCCGCGAGCCCGTGCCCGGCTACCGCGACATGTCGTGGGCCGACCGGGTCGAAGAGGCCCTCGCCGCCGTGACGCCCGGCTTCACCGCCCTCAACCTCGGCCGCCGCGACCTCGTCGCCGCGCAGATCGCGGCCGAGCAGCTGAAGCCGGCACTCGCGTTCGGCCCCGACCTGGCCGTCGTCGTGGGCGGCGGCAACGACATGCTCCGCCCGCACTTCGACGCGGAGGAGGTCCGGCACGAACTGGCCGGCATGGTCTCCGCGTTCCGCGCCGCCGGGGCGGACGTCGTCACGATCGGCCTCCTGGACATCACCGTCGCCGGCCTCGGCCCCGCCCGCTACCGGGAGGTCATGTCGTCCCGGACCCGGCGGCTGAACGCCCTGGCCGCCGACGTCGCCGCCGAACACGGCGCCTGCCACGTCGTCAACCCGTACGACCATCCGGCCGCCGCCGACCCCGGCATCTACTGCGGCGACCAGCTGCACCTCAACGCCCGGGGGCAGGCCTTCGCCGCCGCCAACACCATCCGCGCCCTCGCGGACTACTTGGCGTCGGCGTAGCGGTCCACCACCGCGACCTCCATGGGGAACACGACCGGGGTGTCGCCGAACAGCAGCCGCCGCGCCTCGTCCGCCGAGGCGTGGACGGCGGCGGCGACGTCCCCGGCCAACTCGGCGGGCGTGTGCACGATGACCTCGTCATGCTGGAAGAACACCAGCCGCGGAGCGTGCAGCGCCATGAGGCGGCGGCGGAGGGAGCCGAGGAGGGCGAGCGCCCAGTCGGCGGCGGTGGCCTGGACGACGAAGTTGCGGGTGAAGCGGCCCCGGCTCCGCAGCGCCTGCGCGGCCGTGCCCTGCCGCGACTCCGGCGCGTCGTCGTCGCCCGCCGAGGTCAGCTCCCGCCAGCCCGCCGACGGCGGCGGGCAGGTGCGGCCGAGCCGGGACCGGACGAGGCTCCCGCGCTCCCCCGCCCGCGCGGCGGCCTCCACGTATTCGAACGCGTCCGGGAACCGGTTCTTCAGAACGGCGAGGAGCTGCACCGCCTCACCCGTCCCACCTCCGTACATGGCGGACAGCAGCGCCAGCTTCGCCTTGTCCCGCGCATCCAGCCCCCGCCCGCCACCATCCAACCGACGAGCTCCGCTCGGCCTCTCGTCGGCGCGGAAGGCGTCGGCGAGGGCCTCGTAAAGGTCACCGTGGGCCGCCGCGTCGGTGAACGCCCTGTCGCCCGCCAGCGCGGCCAGCACGCGGGGTTCGAGCTGGGCCGCGTCCGCGACGACCAGCGACCAGCCGGGATCGGCGACGACGGCCTTCCGCAGGATGCGCGGGATCTGCAGGGCGCCCCCGCCGCTCGTCGCCCACCTGCCGGACACCACGCCGCCGACCACGTACTCGGGGCGGAACCGTCCCTCGCTCACCCAGGTGTCCAGCCACGTCCAGCCGTGCGCGGTGTGCAGGCGCGCCAGCTCCTTGTACTCCAGCAGCAGCGGCACCGCCGGGTGGTCGAGCCGTTTGAGGACGTGCGCGCGCGTCGACGGGATCGGCAGCCCCGCCGCCGCGAAGGCCTTCAGAATCTGCGCCGGGGAGTCGGGGTTGACGTGCACGCGCGGCCCGAACGCCGCGCTGATCCGGTCGGCGAGGTCCTGAAGCCTGCGGGGCCGGAGCCCGCCGGAGGGACGCGGCCCGAGCAGCTCGGTGAGGAGCGCGTCGTGCACCTGCGCCGACCACGGCAGCCCGTCGTGGCGCATCTCGGCCGCCACCAGCGACCCGGCCGACTCCGCCGCCGCGAGCAGCGCGAAACGCCGCCCGGCCCCCGGCCTGCCGCCGTTCGAACCACGAGCTCCGGTCCCGAGCGCGGCGATGGTGCGCTGCTGCTCCGCGTGTACCGCGACGACCTGGTCGATGTCGTCGGCGGGTTCCTCCCCTTCGCCGTCGTCGTCGAACAGCGACGCCTGCGCCGCCTCCTCATGCGGCGGCCGGTCCGCGGGCACCGGCTCCCCGCGCGACCGCGCCCACGCCGCCTGGACGGAGCGCGGCTCCCCGTACCGTCCCGCGTGACCGAGCAGAAGGCTCTCGACCAGCTCCAGATCGTGGCACCGCGCCACCCGCACGCCCGCGTCCAGCAGCCGGGGATGGATCCGCGCCGTCGAGGACCAGACCCACCGCGGCGCCTCGGCCTCCTCCCGCTCGGCGACCGCCGCCACCAGATCGGGGACGACCTCGACCGGCCCGGCGGGCGTCCCGTCCTCACCGAGCGGCCGCAGCACTCCCCCGCCCCGCGCCCCCACCGCCACCGCGATCCTCACACCGCCGATTCTGGCCCCGGCCACCGACAGTTCCCACCTCGGGGCGCACGCGAAGACCCCTCCGCGACGGGTGATGGCGGAGGGGTCCGGTGCGGGTCTTGTACGGGGCCAGGGCCGTGGCCCCTAGCGCATCACGCGACCAGGGAGACCTGCTGGCCCGCGGGGGTGTCGCCGTAGCGGTCGGCGACCTTGTTGAGCTGGATCTGGTAGTACAGGACGCCGAAGCCGAGGATGCCGAGCAGGAAGCCCATGCCGCCGCTGCAGCTGGCGGGCAGCCCGGCGGCGCGCTGGGCCCCGGCGATGCGGCCGCCGAGCTTGACCCACATGATCAGGGGCCAGATGCCGAGGGTGATCGCGCCGAAGAGCATGGACAGCAGCGCGTTCACTGCGGCGTTGTCGATGCGGCGGTCGTACTCGTGCAGCTCGTTGTGGACCTTGAAGAACCACACGAGGCCGTAGATCCCGAAGGTGATGATGGGCAGGCCGAGCCAGGCGCCGACCGGGTTGCGGCGCTTCATGTTCGCGCCGGCACCGACGGCGACTGGGCCCTGCTGCTGCTGGGCGGGCGCGTAGGCGCCCTGGTAGGCCTGCTGCTGTTGTGGCTGGCCCTGACCCTGCTGGGGATAGCTCATTGAGTTGCTTCTCCTGTGGACGCGGTCGAACTCCGGCCGACCGCCCGAACCGGTCACCCGTCTGGTTGATCAACGACTGTAACGGCGTTCATGCACGTCGTGGGCCAGGTTCGCCACCTTTGACGGCATTTCTGGTGGATTCTCCAACGCGCCGACCCCGGCCACCACCCCGTCCCCGCAACGACCCGAGGCATCGCGATCGCGTCCAGCCCTAGGGCCCGACGCCAAGGGAACTGCTCAAGGGAACGGTGACTTCGTCCTCGCAGGGCGGGGTCGCCTCGTGGTCGCCGCAGCCCGTGGCCGCGTAGCAGCGGATCCGCAGCCGCGACTCCGTCACGTCCAGGCGCAGGAAGCTCTTGAAGAACGGCGGGTCGTCCCAGTCCGCCAGTTCCGAACGGAAGCGCTGCGGCAGTTTGTGCACGGGGACGCGCAGCATCCGGGGGCGGTGCCGGTCGCCGCGCGGAACGCCCAGCAACGATGCGACGAGCCGGGCCCGGAAGGACGGCTCGGGGCTCTTGTAGCCGCGGCCCGGCCTGATGCCCAGCCGGTGCCGGACGGCGGCCGTGGCCTCCTCGGGGGTGAGTTCGAAGAACCGGGGCAGGTGCAGCCACCGGCCGTACAGCTTGCTGTAGCGGGAGAGGGAGTCGCCGCGCAGCGGGTAGCAGCGGAACCGGTCCTCCTCCACCACGCGCGTCCGGGGGATCGTGTGGGTCGCGTGCATGAACGCGCCTCCGCCGCCGGCGACGATGTACTGGATCGTCCGCCCGTCGACGGTCGTGAGCGGGTAGCGCTGGTAGTTGTGGATGTCGCCGCCGATCGCCGCCACATAGTTGTGCGCGGGGTCCCGGACGATCTCGTCGACGGTCCCGCCGCCCTGGATCTTGCCGGGACGGTGCTCGTCGTCCACGTACAGCGGTTTTCCGGTCACGAGCAGCTTGGGTTTCGGACCGGCGGACACCTCTCGCAGCCAGCGGCCCTGGCCGCGGTCGACGGTGCCCGTGATTCCGGTGTCGATGCCGATGATGCGCAGCGAGGGCGTGTCGATCGCCCAGTACGGTCCGGGCTGTACGGCCTGCTGGCCGGGCGCGCCCCTGTACCGCCGGCGGGCCTCGCCGAGCGTGCCCGAGTCGACCTCGCCCGGGTCGCGCCAGAGCAGGCGCGGCAGGAACGAGAGGGGACCGCGCCACGGGGGCGGCGAGCAGTCCGCGTCCAGGTCGCAGAAGACGTGGAGGAAACCGCGCAGTCCGTCGTACCAGTCGTGGTTGCCCGGGACTGCGTAGATGGGGGCCGGATAGTCCGTGTAGGGGCGGAAGAACTTGCCCGGGTACTGGTCCGCGTCCCCCGCCGGGTAGATCACATCGCTGGCGATGATCATGAAGTCGGTGCCGGCGGCGGCGTGCAGCAGCGGCGGGACGACCGCGTACTGCGACCGGTCGCCCTCGCCGGTGTCGCCGAGCAGGGCGAACGAGAACTCCGGCTCCGTGCGGTGGACGGTGAACGCCGCCGGCGTCCCCCGCTCGCGCAGCGCGGCGACGCAGCGGCGGCGGATCGCGTTCGAGGGGTCGCCGAACAGGCTCGCGAGGACGTCGTTGCGGGACCGCCACAGCACCCTCGGGCGGCGCCAGGAGAAATCGGTGACGCGCTCGGGAAGCAGCTCGTTGAAGGTCCCCGGTTTCCGGCAGACCCACCCGGCGCCCGCCTCAGAGGTGCGCGAGTTGTCGGGACCGGGGTTCACCTCGGCACACACAGAACGCCTCCGGGCAGCGGCGAGCCTTCTCGTCCCGATGTCACCGGCCGGCTCCCGACGGCCCAGCGGGGACGTAAAGGTTCGGATAGGGGGTGCCCATAGCCTGTCCGGACGCGATCTCGGCAGTCAAGCGGACTTGCCGTAGCCCGGCATGCGAGGTTCTCCGGCGTACTGCGGCGTTCTCCGGCGCGGAATGCGGGTCAGCGCGTGTACGTGGTGGACGCCGGCGCCACCCCCAGAGACGCCGGCGCCACCACGACGAGGGCGCCTGCGTTCTTCATGAGTCCCCCCAGAACGGCGAACTCAGTCGCCTTCTCATGATGCTTCCGCAGACGGCCCCAACGGTCCCTTAGCGGGACGTAACTGACGCTATCCGAGGGACCGTAATGCTGGCGTAAACCATCCCAAATATCGGGCCAAACCCTGGGCCGCCGGCGAATCCGCTGGTCAGGGCGCCAGGACGCGGAGCGCGCCCGGCATCACCCGGGCCGTGACCGGCAGCGTCCCGGGCAGTTCACCGTCCGCGCCGTACGGAAGCGTCCTGCCGGGCGGGCCCGCCAGCTCGATCCGTACTTCGCGGCCGCGCATGACCTCGACCTCGGGCCTTCGCACGTGCGAGCCGTCCTCCAGTTCCCGCATGACGGAGAAGAAGAGCTTCTTGGGCGCCTGCCGGATGAGGATCACGTCGAGCAGCCCGTCGTCCACCGCCGCGTCGGGGGCGATGTGCTTGCCGAACCCGTAGTAGCCGGAGTTGGCGGCGACTACGGTGTAGCCCTGCCGCGCGTGCGACTCGCCGTCGACGGTGATCAGGTAGTCGGCCGGGCGCCACGAGACGATCGCGCGGAGCGCCCCGAAGTAGTAGGCGGCGGAGCCGCGCAGCAGCCGCGTCCTGTTCGCATTGTCGTTGGCGACCGCGTCCACGCCCGCGTAGACGCTGCCGAGGACGGCCGTGCCGTTGGCGTCGATGGCGTCCACGGCGCGCGGTTCGCCCTCCAGCAGCAGCCTGGCCAGCTCCTCCGGGTCGGAGGGGATGCCGAGCTGCCGCGCGAAGTCGTTGCCGCGTCCCGCCGGGACGATGCCGAGGACCGCGCCCGTCCCGGCGTCCATCTCGGCCAGGGCGCCGCCGACGCAGCCGACCATGCCGTCGCCGCCGACGCCGAGCACCACCCGCCCCGTTCCCGCGGCGGCGCGGGCGACGTCCGTGGCGTGCTCCAGGCCGCGGCTGTACTCGACCGCGACGTCGGCGCCCGCTTCGCGCAGCAGCCGGGCCAGCGTGATCAGCGACGAGGCGGACGCGGAGCCGCCCGCCGCCGGATTGACGATCGCGGTGAACGAACGCGGGCCATCGTCACCGGTGGCCTCCCGGTTCGCTTCGCTCATGGGTCACTCCCCTGCGGCCGGCGGGACGAGGACGCCCGGGTTGAGGATCCCGGCCGGATCCACCCGGTCCTTGACGGCGCGGAGCACCGCGGCGCCCAGCGGCCCGATCTCCCGGGCGTACCAGTCGCGATGGTCGGTGCCCACACCGTGATGATGGCTGATCGTGGCGCCCGCGTCGATGATCGCGTCGTTGGCGGCCCGCTTGGCCGCGTCCCAGTGCCCGACCGGATCCTTACCCTGAGCGGACACGACGGTGAAGTAGAGGGACGCGCCCGACGGGTACACGTGCGAGATATGGCACATCACCAGCGGCGGCGTGCCCGCGCCCGACAGGGTGCCGATCAGCGCGACCCGGACGGCCTCGTACAGCGCGGGGATGCCCGCCCAGAAGGCGGCGGTCTCCAGCGTCTCCACGAACGCGCCCACGTCCAGCAGCGAGTCGCGCAGGTAGGGGGCGTTGAAGCGGCCGTGCTCCCACTTCTCGCCGGGCCCGGTGCCGAGCGGTTCGCCGCCGGCGGCGCGCAGCACGTCCGCGGCCCGGGCACGCCGCTCGGCGACCCGCGCCGGGGCGCCCTCGAACCCCAGCACGGCCAGGCATCCCGCCGATCCCCCGTCCTCCAGCCCTCCGATGGCACCGGGGTCGGCCAGGCCGATCATGGTCTCGGTCTCGTCGGAGAGCCGCAGCACCGCGGGCATCGGCCCGTCCTGGGCGAGCCGGCGCAGCGCGGCGGCGCCCTCCGCGAACGACGCGAACCGCCAGCCCTCGTACTCCCTGGCCTCCGGGACGGGATGGATCCGGACGGTCACGGAGGTGATCACCCCGAACGCGCCCTCCGAGCCGAGGACGAGCTGCCGCAGGTCGGGCCCGGCGGCGGACTTGGGCGCCCGGCCGAGATCGAGGGGGCCCTCCGGGGTGGCGACGGTCAGCCCGACGACCATGTCGTCGAAGCGGCCGTACCCGGCGGACGCCTGCCCGCTGGACCGCGCCGCCGCGAACCCGCCGATCGTCGCCCACTCGTACGACTGCGGGAAGTGCCCGAGGGTGTAGCCGTGCCCGGCCAGCAGCGCCTCGGCGTCGGGGGCGCGCAGGCCGGGCTGGAGGACGGCGGTCCGGGCGACCTCGTCGACCGAGACCAGGGCGTCCATGCGGCGCAGGTCGAGGGCGATGAACGCGCCGACGCCGGCCGGTGCCAGGCCGCCGACGACGGAGGTGCCGCCGCCGAACGGGACGACCGCGATCCGCCGTCCCGCGCAGTACCGCAGCACCGCGAGGACCTCGTCGTGGGTGCCGGGCAGGACGATCGCGTCCGGCGCGTCGGCGGTATCGCCGGCGCGGATGCGCAGCAGGTCGGGAGTCGACTTGCCCCGCGTGTGCCGGACGCGCGTCTCGGTGTCGGCGCGGACGTTCCGGTCGCCCACGAGCTTCGCCAGCGCGGTCAGGTCGCCGGCCGGCAGCCGGGAGTCGCGGACCTCGAGGCCGGCGAGGGCCACCGGGGGCCGCTCGGCCGGCCGGACGCCGAGCATCTCGCGCAGCAGGCCCACGACCTGCTCCGGCAGCGGCGCGGCCCGGCCGGGATCGCCCCAGCCGCTCCACAGCATGTCCCGCGTCTCCACCCGCGCCTCCCGTCGCCGGCCTGCCGCCGGCCTCGAAACTGTGCTTACACTGTGACACATGACGTCGAATCGTCACAACAAGGTGGAGCGCGACACGCCGCAGCGCAACGGGCCGGGCGGCCGGACGGCGGACGACACCGTGCTCGACGCCGCGCGGGACTGCGTGCTGGCCGTCGGGGTGCGCCGCACGACCCTGACCGACATCGCCCGCCGCGCCGGCGTGTCCCGGATGACGCTGTACCGCCGCTGGCCGGACGTCCGCACGATCGTCGCCGACCTGATGACCCGCGAGTGGGTCGGGCTCGGCGACACCCTGCAGCCGCCCGACGACGGCCGCCCCGTCCGGCCCCGGTTCGTGGACGGCCTGGTGACCGGCGTGCGGGCGTTCCGCGACCACCCGCTCCTCCGCAAGATCATCGAAGTGGATCCGGAGCTGCTGCTGCCCTACGTCCTGGACCGCTGCGGCGCCAGCCAGCTGGTGTTCCTGGAGCTGTTCGAGGAGGCGCTCAGGGCCGGGCACGCCGACGGCACCGTCCGCCCCGGCCATCCGGCCCGGCAGGCGCGCTCGGTGCTGCTGGTCGTCCAGTCCTTCGTGCTGTCGGCGCCGACGATGCTCGACGACGCCGACCCCGACCTCGATTCCGACGCCTTCGACGCCGAACTCCGCCACATCCTGGAAAGGATGCTCGCGCCTTGAACACACCAGATCTCCACGCACGGACCCCGCAGATCCCCCGCACCTCGCTCAACGCGGCGCGCAGGGAACGCGAGCTCGCCGCCCTGCCGGACGAGGTCGTGGACGTCCTGGTCGTCGGCCTCGGCGCGACCGGGGCGGGCACCGCGCTCGACGCCGCGTCCCGGGGCCTGTCGGTCGCCGCGATCGACGCCCACGACCTCGCGTTCGGCACGTCCCGGTGGAGTTCCAAGCTGATCCACGGCGGGCTGCGCTACCTCGCGTCCGCCCAGGTGGACGTCGCGCACGAAAGCGCGGTCGAGCGCGGCGCGCTGATGCGGCACACCGCGCCGCACCTCGTGCGCGCGCTGCCGTTCGTGATGCCGCTGACCCCGCTCGTGTCCCACTCTCGCGCGCTGGCCGTCGGTGCCGCGCTGCACGCCGGGGACGCGCTGCGGCTCGCCGCGCGCACCCCGCGCTCGGTGCTGCCCCGACCGCGCCGCCTGTCGGCGGTCGAGACGCTGCGGCTGGCGCCCCCGCTGCGGCCCTACGGGCTGCGCGGCGGGCTGCTGTCGTGGGACGGCCAGCTCGCCGACGACGCGCGCCTGGTCACGGCGCTCGCCCGGACCGCCGCCGGGTACGGCGCCCGCATCCTCACCCGCTGCCGCGCCGTCACCCTCGCGGGCGACGGCGCGCTCGTCCGCGACGAGCTGACCGGCCGGGAGTTCACCGTCCGGGCGCGTTCGGTGGTGAACGCGGCCGGCGTCTGGGCGGGCGGCCTGGTGGACGGGGTGCGGCTGACCCCGTCGCGCGGCACCCACATCGTGGTCGCGGCGGAGACGCTGCGCGGATTGTCGGCCGGGATGCAGATCCCGGTCCCGGGGGCGGCCAGCCGGTACCTGCTGGTGCTGCCGCAGGGCGACGGCCGCGTCTACGTCGGCCTCACCGACGAGCCCGCGGAAGGGCCGATCCCGGACGTGCCCGAGCCGACGGCGGGCGAGATCGGGTTCCTGCTCGACATCCTCGGTTCCGCGCTGGACGTCCCGGTGCGGCGCTCGGACGTGCTGGGCGCGTTCGCCGGGCTGCGCCCGCTGCTGGATCTCGGGCGGGGCCGCGACACCGCCGACATCTCCCGGCGGCACGCCGTGCTCACCTCGCGGGACGGCGTCGTCACGATCGTCGGCGGCAAGCTCACCACCTACCGGCGGATGGCGCAGGACGCCGTCGACGCGGCGGCGCGCGTCCGCGGGCTCGACACGGTGGCGAGCCGGACCGCCCGGCTGCCGCTGGTCGGCGCCGCGTCGCGGGACCGGCTGGACGCGCTGGACGTGCCGTCCCGTCTCGTCCAGCGGTACGGGGCCGAGGCGCCGCTGCTGGCCGCGCTCGCGAAGGACGACCCGGCGCTGCTGGAACCGGTCGCCCCCGGGCTGCCCGTGCTCGCTGCGGAGCTGGCCTGGGCGGTGCGGCACGAGGGCGCCCTCGACGCGGGCGATCTGCTGGACCGCCGCACCCGGATCGGGCTCGTCGCGTCCGACCGGGCGGCCGCGCTGCCCGCCGCCGAGTCGTTCCTGCCCCGAGCCGCGGTGCGCTGATCCGCCTTCCCGGCCCCCCGGCCGGTTTGGACCCGATACGTTAGGTTACCCTTACCTAAACGATCGAAGATCTACGGGGGTCTCCTTTTGACGCGCGGCGACGCCTGCGGGCACTGTCCCGGCAGCCACACCGGGGAGCGGCCGTGCCTGGCGAGCGCGACGGCGAAGGCGCGCGCCTGGCTGCTCGTCGAGCATCCCGGCCCCTGGCCCGAGCGCGTCGAGGACCTCGCCACGCCCGCACCGGTCGGTGAGGCGGTGCGGGCCGCGCGGAAGGCGGGCGTCCGGCCCCAGCTGATCCGCCGGCCGGGGCGGCGGCGCCGCACCCCGCCCCTCCAGGTCTACGCGGCGTTCTCGCGCGGCGCGGAGGTCTGGATCGAGGGACGCGAACTCGCCGACCCGGCGGAGCTGGAGGCGCTCGATCTGGACGCCCTCGCCGCCGGCCGGTCGCCGGGCCTCGGGGAGCCGGTGGCCGAGCCGCTGCTGCTGGTCTGCACGCACGGGCGCCACAACGTCTGCTGCGCCCGCGCCGGGGGGCCGCTGGCCCGTACCCTCACCGCACGTTTCGATCGCCTCGTATGGGAAACCACCCATGTCGGCGGTGACCGATTTGCGGCGAATTTGGTATGTCTTCCACACGGGCTCTACTACGGCGACCTCGGCGAGACCCAGGCCGTGACGGCGGCGGACGCCTACCTGCGGGGCGAGGTCGTCCTGGACAGGCTGCGCGGACGCGCCGGAACGCCCGAGCCCGCCCAGGCGGCGGAGCACTTCGTCCGCGCACACACCGGCCGCCTTGGCCTGGACGACGTGACCGTGCGATCGATCACGGGAACATCCCGGTACGAAGCGGTCGTTGTAGTACAGGAGAGCCGTTACCGGGTCGTGGTCGAGGCCGTCGAGCAGTCGGCGCCATGCGGGCCGGGATGCGGGGAGAACCTGAAAACCTACCTTGTTAGGGAACTCACCCTTCTCAACGAGGCGGCCCTCGTGTAATCTCTCTGAGGCCCCATTCGAGGGTCTTCGTGTCGCACGTCCCCAGGTTTCCGGCTTAACCGGACGGGGAACAGAGCGGCAACTCTGGACGTTGGACCATTCGGCGCTTCTGACTTCATGTCGCCTGAAGCATGTCGAGCGTCCATGTCCTGAAATTGTTCGAAACCAATCAAGGTGGGTGTTCCATGGCTCAGGTACGTCGGCAGGCAAACCTCCCTCGTCCCAGCTGGGGCTGGCAGGACGCCGCGGCGTGCCGGGGGGAAGACCTCGTCCTCTTCTTCGGTCCCGACGGCGAGCGTCAGCCCGAGCGCGAGATCCGCGAGCGTAAGGCGAAGCAGATCTGCATGGGCTGCCCCGTCCGGACGGAGTGCCTGGACTACGCGGTTTCCAGGCCCGAGAAGTACGGCACGTGGGGCGGTCTGAACGAAGACGAGCGCGCGTCCGAGCGCCGCCGCCGGATGCGTCGCGCCAACGCCGCCTAGTCGAGTACGCAGGCCGCTACAACGCTCCCATCGGAAACCCCGGCACGCCACCGAAAAACGACACGGCCCCGCCCCGCGGGGCCGTTTGCGTTGCCCCGGGCCCGGTCCACGCGGACCGGGCCCGGGTGCTTCGTCACATCTGCGTCACATGTGAGTCACATCGCACCCGACTTTCCGCAGAACCGTGCTTTTACCGCAAGCGCCCTCGCGATGCGGCCATTTTTCAGAAAGTCGCCGCACCATTTTTCGCCGCCGTCCCGCCCGGACGCCCGGGCCGGGCGGCCGGGTCAGCCCGTCTCCCGGACCCGCGCCGCCCGGTCCAGCCAGGCGATCACGTCGTCGTCGGTGAGCTGCTCGAAGTCGCGGTACCACTGGCCGACCGCGCGGAACTCCCACGGCGCGGCCGGCACGACCATGTCGTCCACCTCGGCCTCCAGGCCGCGGACGGTCTCGGCGGCGCCCACCGGCACGGCGAGCACCAGCCGGGACGGCCCGCGCTCGCGCAGCGCCCGCACGGCGGCCCTCGCGGTCCCGCCGGTGGCGAGCCCGTCGTCCACGACGATCACCGGGCGGCCCGCGGTCTCCGGCAGCGGCCGCCCGCGCCGGTAGACCTCGACCCGGCGGCCCAGTTCGGCGCGTTCGGCCGCCACCGTGGCCTCCAGGTCCTCCTCGCGGAGCCCCAGCCGGCGCAGCAGGTCGGCGTCGAACACCGGCGAGCCGCCCTCGGCGATCGCCCCGACGCCCAGCTCCGGCTGCGGCGGGTATCCGATCTTGCGGGTCACCAGGACGTCGAGCCGGGACCGCAGCCGCCGCGCGACCTCGTACCCGACGGGGACGCCGCCCCTCGGCAGCGCGAGGACGGCCGCGCCCTCCAGGCCCATCGGCGCGAGCCGCTCGGCGAGCACACGGCCCGCCTCGGCGCGGTCGGTGTAGGGGAGCCGGACGGTCTCGGTCTGCTGGAGGTCATCGCGAGCGGATCTGTTCCAGGACATCCGCTCACCCCCTTCCGGGGTCACCCCTACCCACTCCCGCCGCGCCCAGAGGCTCCCACGAACGCCGACTTGCGGCGCGACGCCCCGAAGGGCGCCCCGACGAGCGATACGCGCAGGTGGACGAGCTCAGGAACCGGTGAGCCAGCGCAGCGGGTTGTCGTGCAGGATCGCTTCGATGATGGCGTCGTCGGCCCCGGCTGCGCGCAGCGCGGGCAGGAACGTGTCGAACAGGTATCCGAAGCCGGCGCCGCCGTACCGGGTGACCTGGGCCATCCGGGAGACGCCGGTGCTCAGCAGTACCCGGGAGGCGTGCCCGGCCTCCAGCAGGTCCATGACGCAGCGGACGCGCGCGCCGATGGCCGCGTGGTCCTCGCCCGCGAGGCCGAGCGTGCCGAACGAGACATAGCCGCCCGTCTCGGCGATCTTGCGGTGCTGGCCGGGGTCGTCCACCCGGTCCTGCTGGCCGACCGCGACACGGTCGGGGGACAGCCCGGCGGCGGTGAGGATCTCCATCTGGGCGAGGCCGGCGCGGCCGTAGGTGGCGACCGACAGCCCGGAGTAGCGGGCGGCCCGGGCGGCGGCGCGCAGGCAGAGCTCCTCGGCTTCGGTGGGCGCCTCGCCCCAGGTGCCGATCTCACCGATGACGCCCGGCAGGGAGTTGGTGCCGTCCATGCCGAAGCCGACCTCGGCGAGGAGCCGCTCGGCGAGCCGCTCGACACCGGTGGGCCCGTCCGGACCCGCCTCCGCGGCGAGGGTCTCGCTGACGAACGCGGGGTGGAACGGCTCGGTGAACACGCCCGTCCCGGCGACCACGGCCACCCGGGCGCCGGCGCTGATCCGGGCGAGCGCGGCGGCGTTGCGTCCCATACCGGAGCAGGTGAGGTCGACGACGAGGCCGAGGCCGTGCTCCTTGCGCAGCCCCGTCAGCTCCCGCTGGACGGCCTTCTCCTCGTCCAGCCAGCGGCCCGGATCGGACTCGACCAGCTGCGGACGCTGCGGCCAGCGCAGATCCATCTGCAGGTGCTCGTGGGAGAGCACCGGCCCGGTGACGTCGGACGTCGCGATCATGCCGGTCACGGTCCGGAGCCGGCCGGTCTCCTCACGGGGGGTCATGTCAGGCGAGGTTACGACATGTTTTGCCTTATCAGGACCTCATTCGGGGTTGTTTTTACTTCCCGCGTCCTCGTCCTCCCGCCGCTCCTCCGCCTGCGCGTCACGGACGGCCCGCGCCCGCGCGGTGTCGGCGCTCGGCCACAGCCGGTCGATCTCGGCGTTCAGCGCGGCGCCGATCAGCACCGCGATCGCCGCGACGTAGAGCCAGGCGAGCACCGCGATCGCGGCCGACAGCGACCCGTACAGCGACACCCCGCTGAGCGACCCGGCCAGGAAGAGCCGCAAGCCGAAACTGCCGGCGATCCAGATCAGCAGCGCGAGGACGGCGCCGGGCAGGTCCCACCGCCACGGCGTCCGCACCGGGACGCTCAGGTGGTACAGCGTCGCGAGGAAGACGATCGACAGGGTCACCACGACCGGCCAGTAGAGCGCCTGGACGAACTCGGCGCTCTCCGGCAGCGCCCGCCGGACCAGCGTGGGCCCCGCCACCAGCATCGGGATGACGATCAGCATGACCAGCAGGCCGATCAGGTAGAGGAAGAACGCCCGCAGCCGGGTGCGGATCATGCCGCGGATGCCCGAGAGCCCGTAGGCGATGCTGATCGTGTCGATGTAGACGTTCGTCGCCCGCGACCCCGCCCACAGGGAGAGCAGGAAGCTGAGCGAGATGATGTCGGGACTGCCGCCCTCGATCACGCCGTCGATCAGCGGGACGACGACCGTGTCGACCGTCGAGCCCGTCAGCACGGTTCCGGACTGGTCGATGACCCAGGTGCGGATCTCGGTGACGGTGCCGCGGCCGAACATGCCGCGCAGGTGGCCCATCGTGCCGATCAGCCCGATCACCAGCGGCGGCAGCGACAGCAGCGCGAAGAACGCCGCCTCGGCGGCCAGCCCGGTCACCCGGTAGCGGAACGCGCCCACCGCGGTGCCCTTGGTCAGGGTCCAGGCGACCCGTGGCACCGCGCCCGCGCCCACACGGACGCGTGCGCGCAGGAGGCGGGCCCGGCCGCGCGGACCGGAGCCGCCCGGGTCGGGGGCGCCGTCAGGATCGTGAGCGTCCGCCTCGGGGTTGCCCGGATCGAGGGCGGTGGGGCCCTCGTCCGGATCGGAGTCCCCGGCCGGGGGGACGCCCGCGGCGTCGGAGACGGTGGTCACACCGCCCCACCGTAAAGCGTTACGGGCCCGGAACATGCCGCATCGCCCATTTCAGTGGTCCGCTCCGCGCGTCGCGTTCCGACCGCCTCCCCCGCCCGAATGTCGCGTCGGCGTGTGGCATGTCCCCTACACACCCATTGGCTCATACCCGCTTCGACGACCCGGAACGTCATCTCGCCCATGATCGTTTAGGCCGGGGGGGCGCGGGCACCGGCCTTGATGGGTGACACTGGAACCATGATCTGCCGGTCGTGCCGAGAACGCCGCCACGAGGAGTGCCGCGGCGGATCCTGGTGCGACTGCCAGCACCGGCCGGCCCCGGCGACGTCCGGGCGGGAACGCCGGCCCGGTCCCGGTACCAGCGGCGACACCGAGTCCCCGGTGAACTGGAAGCGGCAGGGATGACGCATCTCACTCGTCCATATGCCGGACGTAACTGGACAGCCCGCGAGACCGCGTGTCAGAGTTCGGGTATGACTGCTGCGGACCCGTTGCTGGCGAAGCGCCGGCACGTGGACTTCCTGCGCGTCCGCAGCGCGATCTGTCGGTGACGCCCCGACCACGCCCCTGCTCAGCGGGCCGCGTGGTGCATCGGCGTCATCTTTGACTTCACCCTGCTCAGCGTCGAGCCGGCTGCCTCAGACTGCCGGTGCGCTACGCGTCCCTCACGACAACAGATGAGGACGCGCGCCGTGCCACCCGCGATCAAGCGCAAGAAGGCCGAAGGCCAGTGGGCCCTCGGCTACCGGGAACCGCTCAACAAGACCGAAGAGAACAAGAAGAACGACGACGGCCTCAACGTCCGCCGCCGCATCATCGACATCTACTCCAAGCACGGCTTCGACTCGATCGACCCGGCCGACATGCGCGGCCGGTTCCGCTGGATGGGCCTGTACACCCAGCGCAAGCCCGGCATCGACGGCGGCAGGACCGGCGCGCTGGAGGACGAGGAGCTCGAAGACCGCTACTTCATGATGCGGGTGCGCATCGACGGCGGCCAGTTGAGCGGCCCGCAGCTTCGCACCATCGCCGACATCTCCACCCGGTACGCCCGCGGCACCGCCGACATCACCGACCGGCAGAACGTCCAGCTGCACTGGGTGCGGATCGAGGACGTCCCGGCGATCTGGGAGGCCCTCGAAGCCGTGGGGCTGCACACGATGGAGGCGTGCGGGGACGTCCCGCGCACCATCATCGGCTGCCCGCTGGCCGGGATCGCCGCCGACGAGGTGATCGACGCGACGCCGCAGCTGCGCGACATCCACGACCGCTACATCGGCTCCCCCGAGTTCTCCAACCTGCCGCGCAAGTACAAGACGGCGCTGTCGGGCTGCACCTCGCACTGCACCGTCCACGAGATCAACGACATCGCGTTCGTGGGCGTGGTGAACGAGCTGGGCGAGACCGGCTACCAGGTGTTCGTCGGCGGCGGGCTGTCCACCAACCCGATGTTCGCGCAGAGCCTCGGCGTGTTCGTCAAACCGGAGCAGGCCACGGAGATCTGGCACGGGGTCACCTCGATCTTCCGCGACTACGGCTACCGGCGGCTGCGCAGCCGCGCCCGGATGAAGTTCCTGGTGAAGGACTGGGGCGTGGAGAAGTTCCGCGAGGTGCTGGAGAAGGAATACCTCGGCTACGCGCTGCCGGACGGCCCGGAGCCCGCCGCGCCGCTCGCCCGCCGCGACCACGTCGGGATCCACCCGCAGCAGGGCGGCGGCTTCTACGTCGGGTTCGCACCGCGCGTGGGCCGCGTGAACGGCGAGCTGCTCGGCGTCATCGGCGAGCTGGCCGACCGCTACGGTTCCGGCCGGGTCCGGACGACCATCGAGCAGAAGATGGTGATCCTGGACGTCCCGGAGGAGGACACCGAGGCGCTCGCCGACGAGCTGGCCAAGCACGACCTGCAGGTCCGCCCGTCCACGTTCCGGCGCCAGACGATGGCGTGCACCGGCATCGAGTACTGCAAGCTCGCCATCGTCGACACCAAGCAGCGCTCGATGGACCTCATCGACGAGCTGGAGAAGCGGCTCCCGGACTTCGACCAGCCGCTCACCATCAACGTCAACGGCTGCCCGAACGCCTGCGCCCGCATCCAGGTCGGCGACATCGGCCTGAAGGGCCAGCTCGTCGTGGACGAGAACGGCGACCAGGTGGAGGGGTTCCAGATCCACCTGGGCGGGCAGCTCGGCGCCTCGTTCGGCAAGAAGGTCCGCGGGCTGAAGACCACCTCGGCCGGGCTGACCGACTATGTCGAGCGGATCGTCCGCAACTACGACAAGCAGCGCGAAGACGGCGAGACCTTCGCCGAGTGGGTGCATCGCGCGGACGAAGCGGACCTCAAATGACGAGCGGAGCGAACCCGGGGGCCGGTCCCCCGCACACGGGCGGAGGCGAGCGGATGGCGCCGTTCTACTGCCCCTATTGCGGGGAAGAGCACCTGGAACCGCAGGAAGAATACGGTTCATGGTTCTGCCCCGACTGCGTCCGTTCCTTCAGGTTGCGATTCCTCGGTGTCGGCGCTCCCGGCACCGCAAGCAAGGAGATCCCTCGGTGACGCTTCTGGAGACCGACAGACCTGCCCTTGACCTCGAAGACGTCGTCGAATCGGCCGCCGTCGCGCTGGACGGCGCGCCCACGCTGGAGGTCATCCGCTGGGCCGCCGCCACGTTCGGCGAGCGCATCTGCCTCACCTCGTCCATGTCGGACGCGGCGCTGATCCATCTGGTGTCGAAGGTGAAGCCCGGCATCGACGTGCTGTTCGTCGACACCGGCTACCACTTCGCCGAGACGATCGGCACCCGGGACGCGGTCGAGGCCGTGTACCCGGTGAACGTCATCAACGTCACCCCGTCCCGCACGGTCGAGGAGCAGGAGGCCGCGCTCGGCCCACGGCTGTTCGGCCGCAACCCGGACCTGTGCTGCCACCTGCGCAAGGTGGAGCCGCTCGGCCGCGCGCTGGAGGGCTACATGGCCTGGTTCAGCGGCATCCGCCGGGACGAGACCGCGAGCCGCCGCGACCGCCGCGTCGTCGAGTGGGACCGCAAGCGCGGCATGGTCAAGGTGAACCCGATCCTGGACTGGTCCCAGGAGGACATGGACAACTACATCGAGGACAACGGGGTGCTCGTCAACCCGCTGCACTACGACGGCTACCCCTCGATCGGCTGCGCCCCGTGCACACGCCCGGTCGCGGCCGGCGAGGACCCGCGCAGCGGCCGCTGGGCCGGATCGGGCAAGACCGAGTGCGGTATCCACCTGTGAGCAGGCCGATGGTGGCGGTGGCGCACGGGAGCCGCGATCCGCGTGCCGCCGCGACCGTCGCCGAGCTGCTCGACGTCGTGCGGGACCGCCGCCCGGACATTCCCGTCCACGCCTCGTTCCTGGACCACGCGCCGCCGGCGCCCGACCGCGTCCTGGACGGACTCGCCCGGGACGGCGCGACCGGCGCGGTCGTGCTGCCGCTGCTGCTCACCGCTGCATACCACAGCAAGACCGACATCCCGGGCGTCCTGAACCGGGTGCGCGGCCCGCATCCGCGGCTGCGCCTGCACACGGCCGAGACGCTCGGCCCCCACCCGCTGCTGACGGACGCCCTGGAACGCCGCCTGTCCGACGCCGGCGTGGAACCCGGCGACCCGGACACGGCGGTCGTACTGGTGTCGGCGGGCTCCAGCCACGCCTCGGCCAACGCCACCATCGCGCGGCTCGCACGTGAGTGGCGGCGGCGCGGCTGGCGGGACGTGGTCCCGGCCTACGCGTCGGCGGCCCGCCCCGGGCCGGCCGAGGCGGTGGCGGCGCTGCTGGACGCGGGCGCTCCGCGTGTGGCGGTGGCGTCCTATTTCCTGGCCCCGGGGTACTTCGCCGACAAGGTCCGGGCGGCGGCGCTGGACGCCGGCGCCACCGCGGTCTCCTCCGTCCTCGGGGCGGCCCCGGAAGTCGCCGACCTGATCGTCCACCGCTACGACGAGGCGGTCGTCTCCCGGGTGGACGACCCTTCAAACCCCCGGCCTGCTCAGACGTCCCACAGGGCACGGGCCGTCTGAGCACGGGCCGTCTGAGGAGGGGCCGTCTCGATTCCGCGTTCGGCGCCCGGCTGGGCGGGTATGCGGGCTGCCATGAAGCGTGAGGATCTCGGACACGAGCCAGAAGAGACGCACGACCGCGACTTCGCCCCCGTCAACGAGGACTCCGACGCCCGCGGCCGGACCCGGCCCACCACCGATCATGGCGCCGGCGGCACGGGGACGCCCGGCGTGGAGATCGAGCACCCCGACACGCTCCCGCCCGACGAGGAGGGCGTCGAGGAGGCCGAACGCCACGACGACTCCCGCCGCCGGTAGCTACTTCTTGTCGCGCCACCAGGAGACGATGGCGCGGCGGAGCGGGGCGTAGTGCTCGTCGTCGACGATCTTGACGTCGCCCATGACGGCGTGGGCGGTGACGTGGACGACGGGCACGGGGGCGCCGGGCTGCGCTTCGCGGACGGCGATCTTGCGCTCGCCGAGGAAGGCGTGCCCGGACAACTCGACGCTGACGCCGTCCGGGACGATGATCTTGACGTCGCCCATCACGGCGGTGGCGGAGATGTGGATCTCGCCGGTGGGAACCTGGGCGCCGCGCAGGTCGAGCACGACGTCGCCCATCACCGCCACGGCCTCCAGCGGCCCGTCGATGCGCCCGACGATGCTCTCCTTGCAGTCGCCCATGACGGCGCTGAACTTGCGTTTGATCTGGCGGGGCGCGCGGTTGGCGCCGGGCGCGCCCATGCCCGGCAGGTCGTCGGTGATGCGCTCCAGGTCACCGCGGGTGACGGCCGCGTAGGCGGCCTCGCTGCGCTCGGTCAGTTCCTCGAAGGTGAGCCGTCCTTCGACGGAGGCGATCCGCAGCCGCTCGACGACGGCCTCCCGCTCGGCGTCCGAGGCCCGTATCGCGTCGGGGCCCGGCTCGAGGGGGTCGGTGACGGGCCGGTCGGGGTGCAGGTCCTGCCGCCGGTCCCGCGGGCGGCACGAGGAGCGCCGCTCCGGCTGCGGACTGGACTGACTCATGATTCCGAAGGTATGCCCCCGCGGCCGCGGGACAATCCGCCGCGCGGACGAGATCGCCCCACCACTTGAGGAGGATGGACGCACGGGCACGCCGAGGGCAGGATCAATGGTTGCCCGAACGGGATTCTGTATCCTGCGTCGCGATGGCTCGAACGTAGTCGGAGCAACGCGGGAGCGGCACGGTGACGCACGAGGTGTTCAATCAGGTTCCCCCGCTCGCCGGGCACGACACGGCCGACGAGGCGGTCCTGCTGGACGGGCTGGAGCGCGAGGGCGCCGGGTGGGCCGAGGCCGAGGTGCACGAGCTCGGGAGGCTGGCGGGCACCGAGCGGGCACAGGAATGGGGACGCCTCGCGAACGAGAACCCGCCGGTTCTGCGCACCCACGACCGCTACGGGCACCGGATCGACGAGGTCGAGTTCCACCCGGCGTGGCATGAGCTGATGACCGTCGCGGTGACGCACGGGCTGCACGGTTCCGCCTGGACCGACGCGCGTGCGGGTGCTCACGTCGCGCGGGCCGCCAAGTTCTACACGTGGCGGGTGGACGCGGGTCACGGCTGCCCGATCTCGATGACCTACGCCGCCGTCCCCGCGCTGCGGCAGTCCCCGGAGCTGGCGGCACGGTACGAGCCGCTGCTCGCCGAGCGGGAGTACGACTTCGGCCTGCGCGCCCCGCTCACGAAGAACGCGCTGATCGCCGGCATGTCGATGACCGAGAAGCAGGGCGGGTCGGACGTGCGGGCCAACACCACCCGGGCGGCCGCGCAGCCGGACGGGACGTACCGGCTCGTCGGCCACAAGTGGTTCACCAGCGCCCCGATGTGCGACGTGTTCCTGACGCTGGCGCAGGCCCCGGGCGGCCTCACCTGCTTCCTGGTCCCGCGCGTCCTGCCGGACGGCGAGCTGAACCCGCTGCGGCTGATGCGGCTCAAGGACAAGCTCGGCAACAGGTCCAACGCGTCCTCGGAGGTGGAGTACGAGAACGCCGTCGCCTGGAGGGTCGGGGACGAGGGCCGCGGCGTCCGCACCATCATCGAGATGGTCAACATGACCCGGCTCGACTGCGTGATCGGCGCGGCGTCGGGGATGCGGCAGGGCGTCACGACCGCCGTCCACCACGCCGCGCACCGCAAGGCGTTCGGGGCGTACCTCATCGACCAGCCGCTGATGCGCAACGTCCTCGCGGACCTGGCGATCGAGTCCGAGGCCGCGACGATCACGATGCTGCGGCTGGCGGGCGCGACGGACCGCTCGGTGCGCGGGGACGAGACGGAGTCGGCGTTCAAGCGGCTCGGGCTCGCGATCAGCAAGTACTGGATCACCAAGCGGTGGCCCGCGCACGCCGCCGAGGCCCTCGAATGCCTGGGCGGCAACGGCTACGTGGAGGACTCGGGCATGCCCCGCCTCTTCCGGGAGTCGCCGCTGAACTCGATCTGGGAGGGCTCCGGCAACGTCGCGGCGCTCGATCTCCTCCGCGCGGTCCTACGCGAGCCACAGACGCTGGACGCGTTCTTCTGCGAGGTCGAGCTTGCCCGAGGGGCCGACAAGCGCTTGGACGCAGCCGTCCAGGATGCCAAGGAAAGCTTCACCGACACCGCAACGATCGAGCTCCGTGCCCGCCGCGTAGCCGAGCGCCTGGCTCTCGTCCTGCAGGCGTCACTGCTGGTCAGGCACGGCCACCCGGCCGTCGCCGACGCCTTCTGCGCGTCCCGCCTGGCGGGCGACTGGGGGTCCGCCTTCGGCACTCTCCCGCCGGGATTGGACCTGTCCCCCATCATCGACCGCGCCACCCCGAAGCTCGGCTGAGCCCACATGAGGCGCATTCGACGTCGACCCGAACCACTTGTCCGGGCGTTCCCCCCGGGGCCGGATCAAAGTCGAGCAGCCACGGGGGCAGTGGTATGGCCAAGGCGGCCTCCACCGCATCGATTTCCTGTACCGCGGCCTGCGCATTGAGGTGATGCAGGGAAGCCGGCAGGACGCGACTCAGGCCGGCCTCGATCCGCGCCCACGCCTCGGCAACGCGCTTGTCGACGTCGGCTCCAGTGTCGTTCACGACACAGACTCTAGACATCGCCACCGCAGCGGCACTACCTCATCTGCCCCCGACCGCAGGCTCGAACGAGCAGCGCGAAGCCGTCGAGCCGGCCTTCGTGGCCGCGTTACAGCACCTGTCGGGAAACCGGCGGGCCGCACTTTTAAAGTGCTCGATCCCGGCAGCCGGAGCGGCGACCTCCATGAGGGACGCTCGGATACAGCAGCCGCCCGCTCTCGTTCGCGGCCGGGCGGCGAACTCCTTGGCAGGCGCAGTGTCGTAGTCGATGGCTAGGGTTCCGTCCGTCTGGTGAGAATCGGCGGTCGGAGGTGCTGTGGTCGAGGTTCCGGAAGCGGTGCTGGAGGAATTGGCGGGGCCGGTCGCCGAAGCGATACCGCTGGTCGTCACCCGCATACCCGCCGCACCGGCGGCCGAGCTCGGCCGGCTGCGGGCTGCCGCCGACGACACCTGGCGCATCCGAGGGATGACCGGCAGGCCCGGGGCCGACTTCTACTCCGGCGTCCGGCCCGGGCCGAGCGGGTCGCCGGTGCGGGACGCGCTCGCTTCGCTGCCGCCACTGCTGACCGAACGCCTCCTGGGCGCGCTGGAACTGACCGTCCCGGAACTCGACCTCGCCGACGCCCCGGACCTGGCCGGTTTCCTGGGCGGGCCGCCTACCGGCGGCCTCGGCATGATGACCATGGACGGGATGAGCGAGGCGGTGACCGCGTCGGCCATGCTGGACCATGTCCGGCCGGGCGCAGTGCCCCTGGTCGCCGCCCTGGTCCGCCGCCTCGCCACCGTCCCGCGCGTCGCCGCCCTCCTGGCGGTCGGACCCGAAGTCACCGACGAGGAGGGGGTGGCCGCGGCGCACGGCGCGGCGCGACTCGCGCTGGCCGTATCCACCACCGCCGCCGTCCTGCACCGGGCGGGCATCCACCCCCGGGTCGCCGGACCGCCCGCGGTGCTCGGCGTCGCGATCGGCACCGCGGTCCTGCTGCTGAACGAGACCCCGATGCCTCCCGGCTACGCCGCCGCGATACTCGACAAGGTCAGGGAGGAGTACCTGATGCCCGTCGCGGTCAGCGGGTCGCCGCCGGTGTCGGGGCACAGGTTCGCGTTGCTGGAGGAAGGCGACGTCCCGGAGGAGGCCGACTTCAGCGGCAACGGGCTGGTCGCGGTAGTGCCGGGCGGTGCGCTGATCCGCACCGGCCGCGAGAACGGACGCGTCTCGATGCTGGCGCACGTCCTGGAAGAGCCGCCGCAGGAGGTCGCCACGGGCTGGGAGGAGGTCGTCGAGGTCAGCTGGCATGCAGCGACCGGCGGCGCGTCCGTGACCGGGGCCCAGGAGGTCGAGCCGCAACTGCGCCGCTTCACCCCGCCCTGGCCGGGCGACTACCGGTTGCGGGTCCACGCCCGCGGCCGGGACGACGCCGACAGCCGCGAGTCCTATGACCTCTGGATATGGCAGGCTCCCGCCGCGGCCGAGATCGTGCACACCCGCACCGACCGGCTCGGCCACCGGCTGCGCGGCGAGCCGGAGCCGGTACGTCCCGAACCGCCCGAGGCCGTCTACCGGTGGTTGGACGACAGCACCCTGTCCGAGGCCGCGACGGTCACGGTGGTGACCGGGTCGGAGGCCGCGGACGTGCTGCGCGCCTTCGGAGCGGACCCGGCCCAGCCGGAGTCGCTGCAGAGAATCGCCGACGATCTGATGAACCGAAGGTCGATCGACCCTTGGGTCGCGGTGCTGGACGTCGGCGGCGCCGTGATCGCCGTTGAGTACAACGGCTTCTGCGGCTCGCGCGCGCCCGTGCTGGAGCGGGCGTCCGCCACCGGACGGGCGGCCAGCATGTACTGGAACGTCAATGCGCTGACCAGGCTGTCGTTCGCCGAGCATGGCGAAGTGCTGCTCTCGGACGAACCGTTCGGCGACCTCGACGCGCCACCACAGCTCGCCCTGTTCCTCTCCGATCTCGACTTCTCCGACCTGGACCGTCGCAAGGAGGCGCAGGGCCTGCTGGCCGTCCAGCGGTTCACCGGCCATGGCATCACCGCCGAAGACCTGGCCCGCATCGAGGCCGCCGACATCGCGTTCCGGATCGTGCCGGACCTGCCCACGCTGTATCCGCGTTGGCGGAGCATCGACAACGCGCTCGGTTCCGACGCCGAAGCACTGACCGGACTACCCGAACCGGCACTGCGGGACCTGGCGTGGTGGGCCGCCTCGGAGGCGGCCCGCTACGCGGACCTCGACGAAGATCCCGACATCGTCGCCAGCATCAACGCGCGTGCCCTGACCTCGGAGGCGCACCTGCGCGCCCGCCGCTCCCAGCTCGGCGACCACGAACACCGGTGGCTCTGGTTCGCCCTGCACCACGCGACCAACCCAGACCCGCCCTCCGCGGCCGCCGGCGCCATCAACGCGGCCCGGTACGCCGCCGGCCCCCACGCGGCGAACCTGATCACCGACGCCAAAGCGAGAATCACCGCCCTCACCACCCCTTGACCACCCGCCCACCGTCAATCATGACCACACTGCTCCCGCCAGGAGTGCTGTGTCGGTCTGTTCCAGGCGCTTCGCCCGTGGCGTGATCGAGCCCTCGTTATCCAGGCATCGCTGCTGGTCAGGCATGGCCATCCGGCGGTAGCCGACGCCTTCTGCGCGTCCCGCCTCGCGGGCGACTGGGGAGCCGTTTCCGGCACCCGCCCGCCGAAATTGGACCTGTCCCCCCATCATCGACCGCGCCACCCCGAAAGTCGGCTGAGCCCACACTCAAGCTCAGGCCCAGCAGTCCGCCGAGCCGCCCTACTGAATTCCCTGCGGGCGCTCTGTGATCGAGGGTGCTCGTCGGACGCTGACCATGGGGCCTGGATCGTGCCGGTTGGTGTTCAGGGGGTGGCTGGTTTGCGGGCGGTGAGCAGGCGGGTCGGGACCCACGGGCTGCCCCACCACGCGCGCCAGCCGAGGCCGCGTACGCGGATGTCCTGGGCGTTCAGCCGGGCCAGCACCGCAGCGTACTCGCGGGGGGTCCGCGCCAGGTCGGCGATCAGCAGGCGGCCGCCCGGCCGCAGCACCCGGTACGCCTCGGCGATCGCCTGGGCGCGGGCGTCCGCGCCGAAGATGGTGTGCACCGTCAGGCTGGACACGACCAGGTCGAAGCTCGCCTCCGCGTACGGGAGTCTGCGCAGGTCACCCCCTTGCACGTGGACGCGGTCGGCGACGCCTTCGGCGCGGGCGTTGCGCAGGGTCGCCGCCGGGGTGTTGCCGGACTGGTCCCGTCCGCGCCACAGGTCCACGCCGACCGCCCGGCCCTGCGGGAGGTGCCGGGCGGCGGCCAGCAGGACGGCGCCGCGTCCGCAGCCGAGGTCGAGCAGCCGTTCGTCGCCTCGCAGGTCCAGCTCGTCCAGCACGTCCCGCCAGACCAGGAACTTGCCGCGCAGCGTGGCGTGCAGGCTCAGGGCCAGGCATCCCGCCAGCAGGGTGCCGGAGACCAGCGCGGGCAGCGCGGCGGCCAGATCGGCGGTGACCGCCATCACCAGCCCGGTCACCCAGAACCCCAGCACGACCAGGGCCACGAAGCCGAACCCGTAGGGCGCATCCATCCCGTACCGCGCTCCAGACATCCCGCCACTCTGCCACGAACCGGCCGCTCGGGAGCCGGCTACGACGCACTGGTCCACCGCCGACCAGCTCGCCGCCGAGTACCCGGCACCGGGACACCGTGTGTCAGCAGGAGGGAGGCGTGGGAGTGGCGCATTTGGAGGGGTCACGTCGACTCTCACGGCTTTGCGGGCTGGGGATCCGTCGCGTCCATCAGCCGCCCGACGATCGTGCGCACCGCGGCCAGATCCGGCTCGTAGCCGAGCACCGTTCCGGGACCGGAACGAGACGCGGGTGCGACATCGTCTTACCAGGGTGGGAATCGGCAGCGTCCAGCATCGGAGGCCGGGGTGTCCGTTCGGCGGCTCGTCGCACTCGGCGTGACACTGCTGGCCGTCGCCGTGATCGCCGGGTGCGGCGGCGGAGGGCCCGTCCCCCGGCAGCATGCCCGGCTCGGCGTCACCGTCCTGCCCGGCGGGGACGCCCTCCTGGACCTCCACGCGGCGGGACGGCTGCGATCGGACGCCGAGGTGCGGGCGCTCGCCCGGCGGATCGCGGAGCGGACGTTCCCGGAGGCGCGCGGCGTCCGCGTCCACACCGAACAGGACCGCGGCATGCCGTTCGCCAGCGCCGCCGTCGACCGCGCCTACCGGACCGGCCGGAGGGCGTCGCTGCGGATCGACACGGCGGGCGCCGTGCGGCAGCTCGCCGACAAGGGCTTCGGCGTCACGTCCATGACGCTGACGCTGCCGTCGGTGCCGGCCACGGTCGGATCGGACACCCGGCCCTCGGGCCACCGCACCTGGCGGCTGCGTTCCGGGGAACCGCCGCCGGTCCTGCGGATCGAGCTGAGGCCGCGGCCGGTGCGGTGGCTCGGGGCGATCGCCCTGCCCGCGCTCGGCGCCGCCGGGGTCGCGCTGGGCTTCTTCGTGCGGCGACGGATCTTCGCGCTCCCCGCCGCGGGGCTCGCCGTCGCCGCCGCCGGAGCCGCCCTCGCTGTCCCGGTGGGACGGCAGGGCGACAACCTCGGCGTCGCGGGCCTGCTCGGCGGGACGGCACTGGACGTCGCGACCGCCGCGCCCCTGGCCGCCGTGCCGCTGGGGCTGCCCGCCGCGATGCTCCTGGCGACGATGCTCGCCCGCCCGCGCCGTCGGCCGGACGCCCGCGCCGGCCACGAGAGCCGGCCCCGGGACACCGGCGTGTTCTGGTGATGGTCCCCGGCGCGATACACAGGGTCGATTGATCGTAAACTGACGGTCATGTCCGGCGATCGCCCCTCATGCACCTGTGTGATCTGCCGTGACTACGGTGACCGCGACCGGCTCGACAACTTCCAGCTCCGCACCATCGTGCACATCACGCAGTACGGCTGGAGCGTCGTCCTCGTCCACCCCGACGGCGACGGACCCGGCTGGGCGTACACGGTCGGCCTGTGGCACAGCCACCGGTCGCCGGAACTGGCGATGTTCGGCGGCGACGTCTACGAGACGGAGGAGATCCTCAACACCCTCGGCCGGCACACCGCCGAGGGGCGCGCCCCCGCGGACGGCGAGCGCCGCGACGGACTCGTGCGCGGACAGGCCGCCGCCTTCCGGGAGATCGACCCGCGCTGGTACGACGCGCTGTTCGGCGGCGCCGTCGCGTTCTACCGGCGCCCCCCGCTGCCGATGCTCCAGGTCGTCTGGCCCAACCGGCAGGGCCTGTTCCCCTGGCAGCCCGGCACGGAACTGCCGTTCCGCCACTCCCAGCCGTGGCTGTGGCTCGACCCGAAACAGCACTCCACCGGCGTCTGGACACGCCGCCTCTGACCGGGCCCCGGCGGGCACGGGGCGCATACGATCGGCGGGTGTACGGGCCGCTCGCCGAGACCATCCGGACCCAGCGCCTCGTCCTGGAACCGCTGGCGGTCCATCATGCCGACGAGATGGCCCCCGTCCTGGACGACCGGCGCCTGCACCGCTACCTCGGCGGCGAGCCCCTCACCCGCGACGAACTGCGCGCCCGCTACGCGCACCTGGTCGCCGGGCCGGCGCCGTTCCACCAGGAGTACTGGCTGAACTGGATCGTCCGCCGCGGCCGCGACCGGCAGGCCGTCGGCTACGTTCGGGCGACCGTCACTCCGGCGGCGCGCGGCTTCACCGTGACGCCGCCCTCGACCGGCTCGACCGTCAGGCCGGGCCCGCCGCGCCGCATCGCGTCCGTCGCCTGGGTCATCGCGATGCCCTACCAGGGGTTCGGGTTCGCCACCGAGGCCGCCCGCGCCCTGCTGGACTGGCTCCTCGCCCACGGCGTCCACGACATCGTCGCCACCGTCCACCCGGACAACCGCCCGTCCGCGACCGTCGCCGCCAAGCTGGGCCTGTGCCGCACCGGCGAGACGACGGGCGACGGCGAAGACGTCTGGCGCCTCCCGCACGGAGCGTCGCCGACGTGACACCCTGATGGGGCCCAGTGGGTGGGGGCTGGAGGACGGTAGGTAAGCCACAATCGACGGGCGAGGATGGACCGGCCGAGGAGATGGAACATGCGGGAGGTTTGGCCCGGGGAGCCCTATCCGCTGGGCGCCACCTGGGACGGGACCGGCACGAACTTCGCGCTGTTCTCGGAGGTGGCCCGGCGGGTCGAGCTGTGCCTGTTCGACGCCGGCGGGCGCGAGACGCGGCGGGAACTGCCCGAGGTGGACGGGTTCGTCTGGCACGGCTACCTGCCCGGCGTCGGCCCCGGCCAGCGGTACGGGTACCGGGTGCACGGGCCGTTCGACCCGCGCGGCGGGCACCGCTGCAACCCGTCCAAGCTGCTGCTCGACCCGTACGGCAAGGCCTTCGAGGGCGAAGTCCGCTGGCACGAGTCGCTGTTCTCCTACCGGTTCGACGACCCCGACGCGCTCAACGAGGACGACAGCGCCCCGTACATGCCGAAGAACGTGGTGATCAACCCGTTCTTCGACTGGGCGGACGACCGGCCGCCGCGCGTCCCGTACCACGAGAGCGTCATCTACGAGGCGCACGTGAAGGGCCTGACGAAGCTGCACCCGGGCATCCCCGAAGAGCAGCGCGGCACGTACGCGGGCCTGGCGCACCCGGTGATGATCGACCATCTGCTCGACCTCGGCGTGACCGCCGTGGAACTCATGCCGGTGCACCAGTCGATCCCCGAGCACGCGCTGGTGGCGCGGGGCCTCGACAACTACTGGGGCTACAACACGATCGGGTTCTTCGCCCCGCACAACGCCTTCGGCTCGTCCGGGCAGTACGGCGAGCAGGTGCTGGAGTTCAAGGCGATGGTCCGCTCCCTGCACGAGGCGGGCATCGAGGTCATCCTGGACGTCGTCTACAACCACACCGCCGAAGGCGACCACCTGGGGCCGACGCTGTCGTTCCGCGGCATCGACAACGCGTCCTACTACCGGCTCCGCGATGACGACAAGCGCTACCACCTCGACTACACCGGCTGCGGCAACTCCCTGAACGTCCGCAACCCGCACGCGCTGCAGCTCATCATGGACTCGCTGCGCTACTGGATCCTGGAGATGCACGTCGACGGCTTCCGCTTCGACCTCGCCTCCGCGCTGGCCCGCGAACTCCACGACGTCGACCGGCTCGCCGCGTTCTTCGACCTCGTCCAGCAGGACCCGGTCGTCTCGCAGGTGAAGCTGATCGCCGAACCGTGGGACGTCGGCGAGGGCGGCTACCAGGTCGGCAACTTCCCGCCGCTGTGGACGGAGTGGAACGGCAAGTACCGCGACACCGTCCGCGACTTCTGGCGCGGCTCCTACGCGACGATGCCGGAGTTCGCGTCCCGCCTGACCGGCTCGTCCGACCTGTACGAGCACAGCGCGCGGCGCCCGTTCGCGTCCATCAACTTCGTCACCTGCCACGACGGGTTCACGCTGACCGACCTGGTCTCCTACGACCACAAGCACAACGACGCCAACGGCGAGGACAACCGCGACGGCACCGACGACAACCGGTCGTGGAACTGCGGCACGGAAGGCCCTGCCCGCGACCCGGCGATCCTGGCGTTGCGCGCCCGCCAGCGCCGCAACTTCCTGGCGACCCTCTTCCTCTCCCAGGGCGTGCCGATGCTCTCCCACGGCGACGAGCTGGGCCGCACCCAGAAGGGCAACAACAACGCCTACTGCCAGGACAACGAGATCGCCTGGGTGCACTGGGAGGACTCCGCCGACATGGAGTTCGTCCGGACCCTGTCGCGGCTGCGGCACGACCATCCCGTGTTCCGCCGCCGCCGCTTCTTCACCGGGAGGGGCACCGGCGCCGCCGCCGACATCGCGTGGCTGACGCCCGCCGGCGAGAGCATGACCGACCACGACTGGAACGTCGGCTTCGCCAAATCCCTCGGCGTCTTCCTCAACGGCGACGCCATCACCGAACCCGACCCGCGCGGCCGCCGGGTCCGCGACGACTCGTTCCTCCTCCTCATCAACGCCGGCTCCGACCCCGTCGAGTTCGCCCTCCCCGGCGGCGAGTACGGCGAACGCTGGGAGTTCACCCTCGACACCGCCGAACCCGGCACGGTCGGGGAACGCCCCCGCGTCAAGGCCCGCGACACGGTGACGGTCACCGACCGCGCCCTCACCGTCCTCCGCAGACTCCCCTAGCCCTACGCCCGGTGCGGTGGCGTCGGCGGGATCCGTCCAGGCGGCCGAGGCCGGACGGCTGCTCGGTGCGTCCGCCGCGGCGCGGCGGACGGTCCCGGTGCCTCTGGCCCGTCCGAACAGGCGGAGATCGACCGCATCGCGGCGGCGACCCGGTTCGGCGGCCGGCGTTAGGCGCGGGTCACTTCGATGGCGCTGAAGAAGACCAGGACGAACGTCGTGACGGCGAGCGTGCCGTGGACGGCCACGGCGGCGGCGGGGAAGTCCTGGTCCGCGCCGCGGGCGTGGCGGCCGTGGCGGCCGCCGCGTCCGACGAGCCAGCGGGTGAGCAGCATGAACCCCTGGACGGTGACGACCAGCAGCGCGGCGAACGCGAGCCAGGCGTACGCGGCCCGCCCGGTGACCAGGTAGGCGATCCAGATGACGAGCCCGGCGGTGCCGGCGAGGGGATGTCCCGCCACGACCAGGGCCGGGAACCGTGTCACCTTCGCCGAAGGCCCCCCGCCGGACATCCAGTTGATCAACAGGTAGGCGCCCGCGCCGGCGGCCAGGACCCACGCGCCCAAAGCGGCGAACTCCAACCCCCGCTCCTTCCATGAGATTCTCATCCCCGTCCCCGGCCCCAGTGTGGCCTCCGGACCCTCCCGCCATGACGAATTCGTCCAGATTGATGCGCGGACCGTCGTCCGCGTGGGGCGGCCGGGGCTGGAGTAGCTTGGGTCTCCTATGCGGACCCTTTCCCCGGAGGCCGGCGACGCCGACCTCCGCGAGCGCTACGCCTACCCGCCGGAGGGCCTGTGGCTGCGGGCCAACATGGTCGCCAGCCTGGACGGGGCGGCGCAGCGCGACGAGCGCAGCGGCGGTCTCGGCAATCCCGCCGACCGGCACCTGTTCCTGCTGCTGCGCGGCCTCGCCGACGTGGTCATCGTCGGCGCCAACACGGTGCGCGCCGAGGGCTACGGGCCGGTCAAGCCGAGCGAGGGCTGGGACGGCGTCCGGGACGGGCGCACCCCCGTCCCGCCGCTGGCGATCGTCTCGCGCACCCTCGACCTGGACTTCGACGCGCCGATCTTCACCGAGGCGAAGGCCAGGACGATCGTGCTGGCGACCGCCACCGCCGACCCGGCCCGGCTGGAGGCCGCACGGGAGCGCGCCGACGTCATCCTCGCCGGGGAGGACTCGCTCGACTTCGCCGCCGCCGTCGGGGAACTCGCGGCGCGCGGCCACAGGCGCCTCCTGTGCGAGGGCGGTCCGGGCGTCCTCGCGCAGGTGGTGGCGGCCGGGCTGCTCGACGAGCTGTGCCTCACGCTGAGCCCGCTGCTGCTCGGCGGGCATCCGACGCGGATCCTGGACGGGCCGCCCGTCCCCGTCCCGCCGGAGCTGACCCTCGCCCACGCCCTGCAGGACGAGGATTTCCTCTTCCTGCGTTACAGCCGCAGCCGGTAGCGGACGAACAGCACGCCTTCGTCCAGGTACAGGGCCGTGGGGTCGAGCGGCACCTCGGTTCGCAGGCCGTCCAGGAGGCGGGTGTGGCCGGGGCCGCCGAGGAGGGTCGGGGCGATGTTGAGGCACAGTTCGTCGACGAGGGACGCGCGGATCAGCGCGGTCGCCAGGGAGGGGCCTCCCTCGCAGAGGAGACGCTCGTAGCCGAGGTCTTCGCGGAGCGTCCTGACGGCGGCGGGAAGGTCGACGTCGTCCTCGCCTGCATCGACCACCTGGATGTGGCTCGGAACCCTGCTCCGGACGTTCTGTGATGTCACGACGATGGTGGGGGTCTCGGCCTGGGTGAAGAGCGGGAGCGTCCAGTCGAGGTCCAGGGAGCGGCTCACCACGACTATGGGGGCGGGCGGGCCGCCGCGGCGCGCGCGCAGATCGGCGCGTAGGCGGGCGGGTCCGAGTCTTCCCGTACGGACGGTCGCGGCCCCCACGAGGATCGCGTCGGCGAGGGCCCGCAGGGTCCGGAAGACGCGGAAGTCGGCGTCGCCGCCGAGGGCGTCCGTCCAACCCTCGGCGTCGGTGACGGAGCCGTCCACGCTCATCACCATGCCGAGGCGGAGCGCCGGCGCGTCCCCGTAGGCGTCGAACGGGTCGATGCCCGCGACGGCGGGCTCGGGCAGCAGACGGCGCATGACCTGCACGCTATCCAACGGCCGTTTTGCGCCCGCGGGATGTCCTTTTGTCGGTGCCGGGGCGCAAGATGGGGGCATGGACCTGCCGATCAGCCCGCCGCTGCCGCCGATGCTGGCCAAGGCGGTCAAGACCATGCCCAAGGGCGACCTGCTGTACGAACCGAAGTGGGACGGCTTCCGCTGCATCGTGTTCCGCGACGGCGACGAAGTGGAACTGTCCAGCCGCGGCGAGCGGCCGCTCACCCGCTACTTCCCCGAGCTGGTCGAGGCGGTGAAACGCGAGCTGCCCGAGCGGTGCGTGGTGGACGGCGAGATCGTCCTGCCGAAGGGGGCGCGCCTCGACTTCGACGGCCTCCAGCAGCGCATCCACCCGGCCGCGTCGCGCATCAGGCTGCTGTCGGAGCAGACCCCGGTGTCGTTCGTGGCGTTCGACCTGCTGGCCCTCGGCGACGAGTCGCTGCTGGAGGTGCCGCTCGGCGAGCGGCGGCGGCGCCTCGTCGACACCCTCTCCGGGGTGCGGGCGCCGGTCTACGTGACGCCGGCGTCCGACTCCTACGACCTGGCGCTCCGGTGGTTCGACGAGTTCGAGGGCGCCGGGCTGGACGGCGTCATCGCCAAGCCGCGCGACACCGCGTACGAACCCGACAAGCGCGTCCTGTTCAAGGTCAAGCACGAGCGGACCGCCGACTGCGTGGTGGCGGGCTTCCGCTGGCACAAGTCCGGGCCGATCATCGGGTCGCTGCTGCTCGGGCTCTACAACGCCGAGGGGAAGCTCCAGCATGTCGGGGTGGCGGCCTCGTTCACGATGAAGCGCCGCGCCGAGCTGGTGGAGGAGCTGCAGCCGTACCGGCTGGAGGATCTGGCGGAGCACCCGTGGGCGGAGTGGGCGCAGCAGAGCGAGGCGACCGTCGACCGGATGCCGGGCGCGGTGTCCCGGTGGACGGGCAAGAAGGACCTCAGCTGGGTGCCGCTGCGTCCCGACCTGGTCGTCGAGGTGGCCTACGAGGCGATGGAGGGCGAGCGGTTCCGGCACACCGCCCGCTTCCGCAACTGGCGGCCCGACCGCAAGCCCGGCTCCTGTACGTACGAGCAGCTCGAAGTCCCGGTGGCCTATGACTTGAGCGACATCTTCAGCGGCGGAGCAACGAACGCACGGGTCGACCTCTGAAGACCAGGACGGCGCCGGGGGGTGCCCACGCGACTGCGGGGCACCCCCCGGCGTGTGCGGGGAGCACCGATGAGCTCACTCACCATGGCCGGGACATGAGTCGGGGCGTCAGGGCTGGGTCTCGTTCTCGATGGTCTGCCGGATGATCTCCTGGTCCGGCCGGGCCGACATCTTCGCCGACGCGTAGGGCCGCAGGTAGGTCTGGTTGACGCCGGGGACGCGGTCCTCGATGACGAACGTCGCCTTGACGGACGCCTCCGCGCCCGGCGTCCGGACGTAGGGCAGCGTCGTGAAGTCGGCCTTCATCTCGTCCTTGCCCATCTTCGTGATCACGTAGCCGCGCTGGTTGTTGTAGAAGCGCAGGTGCGGGTTGATCTCGAGGAAGGGGTGGTCGGCGGGGTCGGAGTCCCGGCCGTCTCCGGTGCTGCTGATGGACGTGCACACCAGCTCGGCGCCGACGGTCCTGGAGTCCGGGTCGTCGTAGTCGGCCTTCAGGTCGCTCGCCCAGTGGGCGTGGACGTCGCCGGTGAGCACGACGGGGTTGCGCACCCCGGCGTCCAGCCAGCCCTTGGTGATGCGGTCACGGGACGCGACGTAACCGTCCCACCCGTCCATCGACGTCTTCTTCACGGGGCCGGCGGTGTTGTCGCGCTGCGCGAAGAACACCTGCTGGCCGAGGACGTCCCAGCGGGCGCGGGACCGGCGGAAGCCGTCGAGCAGCCACCTCTCCTGCGCGTCGCCGGTGATGGAGCGCTTCGGGTCGGCGGCCTCCGGGCAGTCCTTGTAGCCGTCGCCGCAGCTCTGGTCGTCCCGGAACTGGCGGGTGTCGAGCATGTGGAAGTTGGCGAGCCGGCCCCACTGGATCCGCCGGTAGAGCTGCATGTCCGGGCCCTTGGGGAGCGAGCGGCGGCGCAGCGGCATGTTCTCGTAGTAGGCCTGGAACGCGGCGGCGCGGCGTGCGCGGAACGCCTCGTGGGACGGGGTGTCGGAGTTGTTCTCGGGGATGTCGTCGGCCCAGTTGTTCTCGATCTCGTGGTCGTCGAACACGACGAGCCACGGCGCGGCCTCGTGGGCGGCCTGCAGGTCGCGGTCGGACTTGTACTGGGCGTGCCGCTGCCGGTAGTTCGCCAGAGTGACGGTCTCGGGGCCGTCGTGGTCGCGGACGTTGCCGCCGGGGCTGTTGTAGACGCCCTTCTTGTACTCGTACTGGTAGTCGCCGAGATGCAGGATCAGGTCGGGGTTCTCCTCGGCGAGCCGCCGGTATGCCGTGAAGTAGCCGTGTTCGAACTGGGAGCACGACACGAAGCCCATCGCCAGGGCGGGACCGAAGGTGGCCGGGTGCGGGGCGGTGCGCGTCCGTCCGGCCGGGGAGACGTGGTCGCCGGCGCGGAAGCGGTACCAGTAGTCGCGGCCGGGGCGCAGGCCGTTCAGCTCGACGTGGACGGAGTGGGCGCCGCTCGGCCGGGCCGCGGCGGTGCCGCGCCGTTCGATGCGGCGGAAGCGCTCGTCGGTCGAGACCTCCCACCGCACCGGGATCGTGCGGTCCGGCATCCCGCCGAGGCCGTCCTCGGCGAGGGGGTTCAGGGCGAGCCTGGTCCAGAGGACGAACCCGTCGTGGTCGGGGTCGCCGGACGCGACGCCGAGGGTGAACGGGTCGCCGGGCAGGGGCCGCGGGCGGGGGGCGGCGTTGGCAGGGAGGGGGGCGGCGGTCACGGCGGCGGCGGTGGCGAGTCCACCGGCGACGAGCAGCGTTCGCCGGTTGATCGGGTGTGCGGTGTCGGCCATGGAGAAAGCGACCTTTCGGAGGTTCCGGCAACGACTGCCGGAAAGCCTCACCACGGCCGGTGACCCCCAGGTACCGCGCGGGTGACATCCGCTACAACAACGATGATCTTTTGGGAGCGAGCTAGAAGATCATGCGCGGCGAGAAGAACGGATGGTAGGGTAGCGACTTACGAGTTGCGCACAGAAATTCCATCCTGAAAAGGAGTGTACCCGAGGCATGGGACTCCGTCAAGCCGACGCTGTCAACCCGGAACGGGATGAAAAAGCGCGTAAGTCCGCGATGCTCGCCGAACAGGAGTACGTGTCCCGCGTGTACGCACGGCTCGACGTCGAACGGGCGAAGGCCGAGGCCGCGCTGCGCGAAGGGCCCGCCACGGGCGGCGGCGGCGCGTTCCAGGCAAGGGTGGAGAGCGCCGTCGCCACCGACGAGGCGGCCCGCCGCCTGGCCGGGCTCGGCGGCGTCGAGCACGGCCTGTGCTTCGGCCGCGTCGACCACCGCGCGGACGCCGACGGCCCCGGCGACACGTTCTACATCGGCCGCATCGGCCTCCGCGACGAGGACCGCGAGCCGATGCTGATCGACTGGCGCGCCGCCGCCGCCCGCCCCTTCTACACCGCCACCCCCGGCGCACCCGGTACCCTCGCACGCCGCCGCCACCTGCACCTGCGCCGCCGCGAGGTCGTCCGGCTGGACGACGAGGTGTTCGACCTGGAGGGCCTGGACGAGTCCGAACGCGGCGGCATCGTCGGCGAGGCCGCCCTCCTCGCCACCCTCCGCCGCGGCCGGACGGGCCGCATGAGCGACGTCGTCGCCACCATCCAGGAGGAACAGGACCAGGTCATCCGTTCAGGCCTGCAGGGCGTCCTCGTCGTCCAGGGCGGCCCGGGCACCGGCAAGACGGTCGCCGCCCTGCACCGGGCCGCGTACCTCCTCTACACGCACCGGGACGTCCTCGAACGGCGCGGAGTGCTCGTCGTCGGCCCGAACGCCACGTTCCTCCGCTACATCGAGCAGGTACTTCCCGGCCTGGGCGAAACAGACGTCGCCCTCGCCACCGTCGGTGAGCTCTACCCCGGCCTCAAGGCAACCGCCACCGAAACCCCGGCGGTCGCCGTCGTCAAGGGCGACCTGCGCATGGCAGACCTGGTGCAGGCGGCCGTCCACGACCGGCAGCGCGTCCCCGCTGAGGGCCTCCACATCGAAACCGACGGCCTCACCCTGGTCGTGGACGCCGAAAAGTGCGAGGAGATCCGCGACCGTGCCCGCGCCATGCGCCTCCCCCACAACGTCCAGCGGCGCCGCTTCGTCCATGACGTCCTGGAGGCCCTCGCCATCAACAGGGCCGAGCAGTACGACCGCATCATGGACGAGCCCCTGGAAGAGATCGCCAAGAACGGCGGCCTCCCCGGCTGGCTCCAGGAACTCATCGACGAGGCCGAAGACGAACCCCTCCTGGACGAAACAGACCTGCGCCTGGCCAAGGAGGCCCTCTGGCAGGATCCCGCCGTCCAGTCCGCCCTCAACGAGCTCTGGCCCGAGCTGACACCCGAGCAGCTCCTGACCGACCTCTACGCCGCACCAGACGCCCTGGCCCGGGCGGGCGCGCAGGCCGGCCTCGACGGCGCGCTCCTTCACCGTCCCCCCAACGCCCCGTGGACGATCTCGGACATCCCCCTCCTGGACGAGGCGGCCGAACTCCTCGGCAAGGACGACTCCGCCGACAAGGCCCGCCTGCGCGCCGCCGAAGCCGCCCGCGCCCAGGAGGAGCTGTACGCCCGCGAGGTCATCGAATCCGCCGGCCCGGCGGAACGCGACAGGCTCTCCGCCGCCGACCTGCTCTCCGCCGCCGAACTGGCCGAACGCCACCACGACGACGGCCCGCCGCTCACCACCGCGCAGCGCGCCATCGCCGACCGCGAATGGGCGTACGGGCACGTGATCGTGGACGAGGCCCAGGAGCTGTCCGAGATGGCCTGGCGCACCGTCATGCGGCGCGTCCCGACCCGTTCCCTCACCGTCGTCGGCGACATCGCCCAGACCGGCAGCGCCGCCGGCGCCGCGTCCTGGGGCCAGATGCTCGACCGGTACGTCCCGGGCCGCTGGCGCGAGCAGCGTCTCCTGGTCAACTACCGCACCCCCGCCGCCATCATGAGGGTCGCCGCCGACGTCCTCGCCGCCGTCGCCCCCGGCCAGACCCCACCCGAACCCGTCCGCGACGACGGCCCCCCGCCCGCGGCGATCGCGATGCCGGTCACCGGACTCCCCACCCTCATCGAATCCGAACTGTCCCTCGTCACCGGAGGGACCCCCGACGACATCGGCGGCGCCTTCAAGGAGGGCCGCCTCGCCGTCATCACGTCCGCCGCCCGCCACGCCGCCGTCCTGGACGCCCTCCCGGACGCCGCCGCCGGCGCGACCCCGGAGGCCCTCGACTCCCCCGCCGTCGTCCTGACCGCCGAAGAGGCCAAGGGCCTGGAGTTCGACTCCGTCATCGTCGTCGACCCGTCCGGCATCCTCACCGAGTCCCCCAAGGGCGGCCAGGACCTCTACGTGGCCCTGACCCGGGCCACCCGCCGCCTGACCCTCATCCACGACAACGACCTCCCGCCCCTCCTCGCAGGCCTGGAGCAGGCGGGCCGGGAAGGCAACGGCAGGAGATGACCAAATCCGGCGCGAGTTCGTCGCGCGCCGCTCTTTACCCGGAGTCCGGGGGCGAGGAGCGTGTGCCCCCGTAGAGATCATTTTCCGATTTCCGGGAGGTGCGGGTTGGCCAGGCGATCCCTGAGACGAACCCGGCGGACGATGACGGTGGCCGTGCTGACCGGCGCGGCGATGACCGCGGCGGGCGGCGGTGCGGCGGCGCTGGCCCAGACGTCCCCCAAGATCGTGGTGAAGGGCGGCGCGACCCAGCCGGTCTTCTCCTACGAGGACGCGATCCGCGAGCACGTGTACGTCGAGTCCAGCGTGGACAGCGACCGTGACGGCGAACTCGACCGCGTCAACGTGGACATCATCCGGCCCAAGGAGACCGAGAACGGCCTCAAGGTGCCGGTGATCATGGATGAGAGCCCGTACTACGACAACGCGGGACGCGGCAACGAGAGCGAGCGCAAGACCTACGACGCCGACGGGAACCCGGTGAAGTTCCCCCTGTTCTACGACAACTACTTCGTCCCCCGCGGCTACGCGTTCCTCGCCGTCGACATGGTGGGGACGACCCGTTCCGACGGCTGCCCCGTCAGCGGCGGGCCGACCGACGTCCTCGGCGGCAAGGCCGTGGTGGACTGGCTGAACGGCCGCGCGAAGGCGTACCGGGCGGACGGCAGCCCGGTGGAGGCGGACTGGACCACCGGCCGCACCGCCATGATCGGCAAGTCGTACGACGGCACCCTGGCCAACGGCGTCGCCGCGACCGGGGTCGAGGGGCTGGAGACGATCGTCCCGATCGCCGCGATCAGCAGCTGGTACGACTACAGCCGCATGAACGGCGTGCGGTACTGGACGGACGAGCAGCCCTGGCTCGCGGGCTACGTCGACACCGACCCGCCGGAGAAGTGCGCCGCCGTCAACGCCGGCCTCGACGAGGGCGAGGACGACGCGACCGGCGACTACAACGCGTACTGGAAGACCGCCGACTACCGGCGCGGCACGATCGCCCGCGCGTCCCGCGTCCGGGCGAGCGTGTTCGCGGTCCACGGCGTCAACGACCTCAACGTGAAGGACAACCACTTCGCGCTGTGGTGGGACGCCCTCGCCCGGCACGGCGTGCAGCGCAAGGTGTGGCTGACGCAGCGCGGCCACGTCGACCCGTTCGACTTCCGGCGCGACCACTGGGTGGCGACCCTGCACAAGTGGTTCGACCACGAGCTGCACAAGATCCGCAACGGTGTGATGGACGAGCCGCGCGCCGACATCGAGACCGGCCCCGAACGGTGGATCACCCAGTCGAACTGGCCGTCCCGCGACGCCCGCGACATCACCCTGCGGCCCGGCGAGGACGGCACCCTCGGCCTGAAGCGCGCCCCGGAGGGGGCGACCGCCGCGTTCACCGACGCTCCCGGCCCGCGCGGCGGGGGCCACCCGGAGAGCGCGATGGTGAGCGACCCGACGGTGGAGCAGCCGTTCCGGGCCGCGTTCGTCTCGGGCCCGCTGCCGAGGACCGGACGGCTGTCCGGGACGCCCGAGGCGCGGCTCAGGATCAAGCTGGACAAGCCGACGTCCAACGTCACCGCGCTGCTCGTCGACTACGGCGAGGACACCCGCGTGGACCATCTCGGCCCGGGCTCGGGCATCCGCACCCTCGACACCGAGGACTGCCACGGTGAGAGCACCCCCGCCGACGACGCCTGCTACCGGCAGACCGAGGTCACGACGGTCACCTCACCGGTGAACGTGGTCGCCCGCGGCTGGCTCGACGCCCAGAACCACCGGTCGCTGAGCCACCCCAGACCGCTGGAGCCGGGCCGGTACTACGACGTCCGGTGGGAGACGCTCAGCCAGGAGTACCTGCTGAAGAAGGGCCACCGCCTGGCGCTGGTCCTGGCCGGCACGGACGCCGACTACAACACCGAGACGCCCACGGGCACCAAGGTCACGGTGGATCTGCGCGGCAGTTCCATCAGCATCCCCGTGGTCGTCGGCGCGGAGGAGCCGGCCGCCATGGTCGCCCCGCCGCAGCCCGAAACCACGTGGCGCGGGCCGTCCGACGTCACCCTCCCCGTCCAGGAGCGCAGGTTCTACTGATCCCGCGCCGGGCCCGCCGCACCACCCGAGCGGCGGGCCCCTGACCATACGGCGCCGGGGCCTCGTCAGGGATGGTTGTCGGTGTCCTTGCTGGGCTGGACGCGTTTCGGCTCGCCGGGCATTTTCGGATAGTTCGGCGGGTACGGCATGTCGCCGAGGCCGTGGTCCTGCTCGTCACGGTCGGCCAGGTCGAGGAGGCCGTCGAGGGAGAACGACTCGTCGTCGATGGACGCGTGCAGGTCGCCGAGTTCGGCGAAGCGGGCGGGCATCGTGGCGATGGTGAAGTCGCGGGGGTCGACGTCGGGCAGCTCGTCCCATGTCACGGGGGCCGAGACGGGGGCGTGCGGGGCCGGGCGGACGCTGTAGGCCGACGCGATCGTCCGGTCGCGGGCGTTCTGGTTGTAGTCGATGAAGATCTGCTCGCCGCGTTCCTCCTTCCACCATTTGGTGGTGACCTCGGCGGGAGCGCGGCGCTCCACCTCGCGGCCGAACGCGAGGGCGGCGCGGCGGACCTGGGTGAACGTCCAGCGCGGCTCGATGCGGACGTAGACGTGCACGCCGCCCTTGCCGGACGTCTTGACGTAGCCGGTGTAGCCCAGCTCGGACAGCAGGTCGCGGGCCGGGCCGAGCGCGACGCGGACGGCGTCGGAGAAGTCGGTGCCGGGCTGCGGGTCGAAGTCGATGCGCAGCTCGTCCGGGTGGTCGACGTCGCCCTTGCGGACGGGCCACGGGTGGAACGTCAGCGTTCCGAGGTTCGCGGCCCATGCGATCACGGCGGCCTCGGTGGGGCACACCTCGTCGGCGGAGCGGCCGCTGGGGAACGCGATCCGGGCGGTCTGCACCCAGTCGGGGGCGCCCTTGGGGATGCGCTTCTGGTAGAACGCGTCGGACTTGCCGGCGCCCGCGCCCATCTGGCCGCGGGCGTAGTCCTCCCGGGTGGCCATGCGGGCGCCCTCGAACACGCCGGCGGGCCAGCGCTCCAGCGTCGTCGGCCGGTTCCGGGTGGCGCGGACGATGCCCTCGCCCACGGCCAGGTAGTACTCCACCAGCTGCCGCTTGGTGTAGCCGTGCTCAGGGAAGTAGACCTTGTCGGGGTTGGTCACCTTGACGAGCCGATCCCCGACCGGGATCTCGATGAAGGGCGAGGCCATGACGGCACGTTAACCCACGGGCACGACAGTCCCCCGGAACGCCCCCGCCGGGTACCTTCGAAGGCATGGACAAGATCCGCAAAAGCGAGGATGAGTGGCGGGCCCGGCTCAGCCCGGAGGAGTTCCACGTGCTGCGGGAGGCGGGCACCGAGAAGCCGTTCACCGGCGAGTACACCGACACCAAGACCGTCGGGGTGTACCGGTGCCGCGCCTGCGGGACGGAGCTGTTCCGTTCGGCGACGAAGTTCGAGAGCCACTGCGGCTGGCCGTCGTTCTTCGAGCCGTCCGACTCCGAAGCGGTCACGCTGATCGAGGACCGCTCGCTCGGGATGGCCCGCACGGAGGTGCGGTGCGCGGTGTGCGACTCGCACCTGGGGCACGTGTTCCACGGCGAGGGCTACGACACCCCCACCGACGACCGCTACTGCATCAACTCGATCTCGCTCACCCTCGAACCCGCCGAGTAGGCAACCGGTACCGGCCCTCGGACGTCTCATGGACGACGCCATACCGCATGGGGGTCTCCATGAGCGAGTCCGGTCCCGACGAGTTGGGTCTCTACGAAGTCGCCCTGCTGTGCGGCGGGCGAGAGCGGGTCGCGCAGACGGCGCTGCTGGCCCTGTACGAGGCGCGCCGCATCAGAATCGGCCGGGGGACCCGGCGGGTCAGGGTCGTCCGGGATGAGTCCGACGACGCGGTGCAGGCCGCCGTCCTGGCGGAGATCCCCGACGTCGGGCGGCTGCTGGGCCAGGTGATCGCCGCGGCCGCCAAGGCGCCGCAGACGCGTGCCGCCGGGGACGGGCTGCGCGCGGCAGGGCTCCTGCGCGGCGGGCGGCTCCGTCCGACCCGCCGGGGCCGGGCGCTGCGCCGCCGCCTCGCGGACGAGCCCGGTACGTCCGGCCCCGAGCGCCTCGCCGCGCTCGGGCCGGCCGGAGTCGAGGACGCCTGGATCCGGGAGATCCTGGAGGCCGGCGACCCGAAGCCGATCAAGCTTCCGCGCAGCCGGGTGCGCGGCCACCGGTACAGCGGCAGCACGGCCGGCCATTACTACGGCGCGGAAGGCGCGGCCGACGGTGACGGCGGCGGCTACGACAGCGGCGGCTTCGACAGCGGCGGGGGCGGGGGCGGGGGCGGGGGGTTCTAGCGGGTCTCGCCGACCTCGCAGTCGTCCTTGTCGCTCTGCTTGTTGGCGAGGACGACGCTGCCGTTGCCGTCGCTCGTGCCGTGGACGAAGACGCGGGGCTCGTCGTCGCCGCCGTCGCGCAGGAACTCGGTCGTCCACTTGCACAGGTCGAGTGCCGGTTCGGAGTTCTCGTCCCCCTCGCCCAGGTCGGTGTAGACGCGGACGAACCGGCCGCTGCGGCGGACGTCGGTGACGTGCTTGACGACCTCGTCGTCCGGGTCCCTGGTCTCCAGGTAGGGCACCGCGTCGGGGATCTCGTCCGGGTCGCCGGCGGCCGCGGCCGTCTCCTGCGGTGCCGGTGAGGCGGCACCGGTGCGGGCGATGGCGGCGCGGGAGCCGGCGCCCGAGCCGCCGGTCAGCGTCAGCGCGGCGCCCGCGAGCGCCGCCGCCACCGTGAGCGCCGTCGCCGCCGCGGCCAGCCGGCGGCGCCGCGACTCCCGCAGCGACGCGGTCAGACGGTTCCAGCGGATCTCGATCCGGGACGGCGGCCGCGCGTGCCGTCCACGGGAATGCCTGGCGGGAGACTTGGTCACGGACGGCACCCTACTCAGGTTCCACCTCGTCCCAAGGCGGGTTGGCGATGTCCTCGGACAGGCTTGACGCCGTCCGAGGACAGGCGGGCCCTAGACGAGGTCGGCGACGAGTTCGGCGACCGGCTTGCGGCGGCCGGTGTAGAACGGGATCTCCTCGCGGGTGTACAGCCGCGCCTTCGCGCCGCGCAGGTGGCGCATCAGGTCGACGATGCGGTGCAGTTCGTCGGCCTCGAACGCCAGCATCCACTCGTAGTCGCCGAGCGCGAACGACGAGACCGTGTTGGCCCGGACGTCGGGATAGTCGCGCGCCATCTTGCCGTGCTCGGCGAGCATCGCGCGGCGCTCCTCGTCCGGCAGCAGGTACCACTCGTAGGAGCGCACGAACGGGTAGACGCACACGTAGGCGCGCGGCTCCTCGTCGGCGAGGAACGCCGGGATGTGGCTCTTGTTGAACTCCGCCGGGCGGTGCAGCGCCATCTGCGACCACACCGGTTCGCTGGCGCGGCCCAGCGCCGTGCGGCGGAACCGGGTGTAGACCTCCTGCAGGTCGTCCGACGTGGGCGCGTGCCACCAGAACATGTAGTCGGCGTCGGCGCGCAGCCCGGCGACGTCGTAGACGCCGCGGGTGGTCACGTCCTTCTGGCCCGCCTGGTCGAGGAGGGCCTGGACTTCGGCCGCGTCCTGCTCACCGAGCGTGCCCGGGTTCGCGACCCGGAAGACAGACCACATGGTGTAGCGGATGACGTTATTGAGTTCGCGTGCCTTCGGCTTGCCCGCCGGCTGCGTCATGGTCTGCTCCTTCTCGGCTGCGCAGATGGTCCAGTACCCGGGCGGCCGCCGCGCGTGCCGAGGCGATGCACGCGGGGATGCCCAGGCCGTCGTAGGCCGCGCCCGCGACGGCGAGCCCCGGCTCCCCGGCGACCGCGGACCGGACCCTGGCCACGCGGTCGGCGTGGCCAACGTTGTACTGCGGGAGGCCGCCGCCCCACCGGGTCACCCGTGTCTCGGCGGGCAGTTCGGTGACGCCGCACGTCGCGGCGAGCTCGGCCATCGCGGCGGCGGTCAGCTCCGCGTCGGTCCGCTGGAGCAGGTGCTCCTCGCCGAACCGCCCGATGGAGCAGCGCACCGCGATGACGTCGGGGTCACGGTCGCGCAGATGAGGCCATTTTACCGAGCTGAACGTGACGGCCTTGACCCCCCGCCCGCCGTTCTCCGGCGCGCTCTCCACGGCGGGGACGAGGTAGCCGCTGCCCTTAGGGAGCCGCGGGAACGCGGTGGCCCGGTAAGCGAGCGTGATGATCGCCATGCCGGCGTACTCGATGCCCTCCAGTTCCCGGGCGGCGGCCGGGACGTCGTCCTTGAGCAGCCGGGACGCGGGCGCCGCGGGCACCGCGATCAGCACGGCGCCGGCGTCGAGGTACTCCGGGTCGCGGGTGGGGCCGATGGTCAGCCGCCATCCGTCCGGGCCGCGGCGCAGTTCGCGGACCATGGCGCCGGTCCGGACCGTCCCTCCGGCGGCGGCGACGTCGTCGGCGACGAGGTGCGGGAGCGCGCCGAGGCCGTCCGGCAGGGTGGCGAACACGGGGCCGGGGTCCTTGGGCGCGGCGTCCCGGATGCCCTGGACGGCGTGGAGCAGCGAGCGGTGCGTGCGCGCGGAGGCGGCGACGGCGGGCAGCGTCGAGTCGAACGAGAGCCGCTCGACGAGACCCGCGTAGACGCCGCCGAGCAGCGGTTCGACGAGGCGGTCGACGACCTCGCGGCCGACGCGGGCGCCGATGTAGTCGGCGACGGACACGTCGGCGCCGCGCGGCGTCCCGGGCAGGACGAGGTCGAGCGGGACGCGCGCCAGCCCGGCCGGGGACAGCACCCGGGAGGCGGCCAGCGCCCGCAGGTCGGACGGGACGCCCATGACCTGCCCGGACGGGATCGCGCGCAGTGCGCCGCGGCTGAAGATCGCCGAGGAGGTGGTGCCGGGGTTGACGAGATCGCCGAGGCGGCCGAGGTCTCCGACCAGGTCCAGGCCCTCGGGACGGCGGGCGAGCATCGACTCGGCGCCCTCGTCCACCGGGATCCCGGCGATCTCACTGACCCGCAGCTTGCCGCCGATGTGGGGAGAGCCCTCCAGGACGGTCACCCGCACGCCGGCGCGGGCGAGGACGCGCGCGGCGGCGAGACCCGCGATGCCGGCCCCGACGACGACGGCATGGGACCTGTTCATGCCCACCAGCCTCCCAGACGCTCCAGGAAACCGTGCACCGGGTCGGGGCGACGCGGCGGGCTTCGGGTGCGGTCTCCCCGCCGGCTCCCGGTCGCGGAGTTCGTGGCCGGATTGACAAGACCTCCCGCACCGCGCCAGTGAATACTGGCATACATGATCTCCTGGAAGTCTCCACTCCTGGGCGCCGGCGCGATCGCCGCCGCCACCGTGCTGGCCGCCGGACTCGCCGCCCCCGCCTCCGCCGCGGCGCGGGGCGGCTTCGAGCGGGTGCCGCTGCCGTTCTTCTGGCCGAACAACAACCTCTACGACGTCGCGGCCGCCTCCCCCGACAGCGTGTGGATCGCCGGAAACCAGGGCGAGCTGGTCATTCCCGGCCCCATCCCGGGGACGGGCACGCTCATCCACGGAAACCCGGTCGTGCGCCGGTGGAAGAACGGCGGCTGGACGGAGTACGACCTCCAGGGCCTGGCCGGTCGCGGCACGATCATGGACGTCGACGCCGTCGGCCCCGAGGACGTGTGGATCACCGGCCCCGCGTACGGCTCCGGCGACACGGCGACCACCTACCTGGCGCATTTCACCGGCTCCGCCTTCACCCGGGTGGCGCTGCCCCCGGGCACAGACCGCGCCGACCTGCAGGCCCGCGCGTCCGGTGTGTGGCTCAGCACGGCCACCGACGTCCACCGCCGGACAGGCGGCACGTGGACGCACGTGACCGCCATCCCCGAAATGGAGCAGGACACCACCCATATCCGCGCCGATGACGACATCTGGGTCCTCGGCTCCGCCTCCCGGGAGGACCGGGCCCTCATCGCCCGGCACTGGGACGGGCGGTCCTGGCGGACCGTCCCGATGAACCTGCCGTCCGGGAACGATGCCGGCATCACCGACATGGTCGCGGTGTCACCCATGGACGCGTGGGCCATCGGCTTCGCATCTCCCGGCGCACCCGGCTCGCCCGTCCTGACGCACTGGGACGGAACCGCCTGGACGACCGTCACACCGCCCGCCGGCCTCAACAGCTTCAACAGGATCGTCCAGGGAGAGGACGGGACGCTCTGGATCATCGGGCACGCGGCCGACGAGCCCGCCAAGCCCGGCCTGCTCCGGTACAGCGGCGGGACCTGGGAGCGGGTGCCGACCACCGCCGTGCCGAACCGGAGCACCATCAACGCGACGGCGCTGGCCGTCGTCCCCGGCACGGGCGCCCTGTGGACGCTCGGCCCCGTCAACATCGGCGGCCCCGTCGTCCTCACCGACGGCTGAGCTCCCACGGTGGATCACGGCCCGAGCAGGGGCCGGGCCGTGACCCCCGCGTGCCTTTTTCGTGCCCGGATCGCGATGGGCCCGGGGAACGGTGATTTGTATCACCACGTCCAAGCCTCATGCGGATAGCGAGAAGCGTCAGGCACGCGACATGCGCGTTCATCGTCCTCCTGCTCGCCGGAATGCTGGCCGCCTGCGGGGGAAGTGACGGCGCGTCCGACGAATCCGGGTCCGCGGGCGGGACGGCCGCCCGGGCGCCGGCCGCCACGAGCGACGGCCGCGGCCAGGCGGGAGAGACGGCCGACGAGTGGGGGTCCGGAGGCGGCCGGGAGCCGGGGACCCGGACGAAGCCGCAGGCGCCCCTGGCCGCCGCGCGCGAGGTCATCCACTCGGCGGAGCTCCGGGTCAGGGCCGATGACGTCGACGCGTCCGCCGCCAAGGCCAAGCAGATGGTCACCGGGGCGGGCGGCTACATCGAGCGCGAGTCCAGCAGCACCGAGCCGTCGCCCCGCGCGGAGATCGCGCTGAAGATCCCGTCCGACCGCTACACCGACCTGCTGAACCGGCTCGGGACGCAGCTCGGGACCAGGCTGTCGCTGCGCCAGGAGGCCGAGGACGTCACCGGCGAGGTCGCCGACGTCGAGGCGCGGGTGCGCTCCGCGGAGGCCGCGCTCACCTCGTTCCGCAAGCTGTACGAGAAGGCGAACTCCATCGACGAGATCATCAACCTCGAAGGGGAGATCGCGGAGCGGGAGTCCGACCTGGAGTCGCTCCAGGCGCGCCAGAAGTCGCTCCAGCACCGCACCCGGTTCGCGACGGTGACCGTGACCCTGGTGGGCAAGTCCGCGCCGGCCGAGGAACCCAACGACGAGTCCGGCGGGTTCCTCGGCGGACTGCAGAGCGGCTGGGGGGCCTTCACGGCGTTCGCCGGAGGCGTCGCCACCGTGGTCGGCTGGCTCCTGCCGTTCCTCGTCACCGCCGCCGTGCTGGGCCTTCCGGTGCTGGCCTTCCGGCGTCGCCTCCGCGGCCGACTCCGGCGGGGAACCGCCCCGGCGGGCGGCGGCACCGGGCCGCACCCGGAGCCCGAGCCTGAGAGGGCCGCCGTCGGCGCAGCCGGGAACCCCGCGGAAGCGGGCCGGCCGGCCCCCCCGCCCGAGTAGGGCGTCCGGCGCGGCTAGCGCGTGTCCTCGGTGCTCGCCTCGTGGACGAGGTCCGCGAGGCGGGCCAGCACGTCCGGGTCCGTGGACGGCAGGACGCCGTGGCCCAGGTTGAAGATGTGCCCCTCGGCGGTGCGGCCCCGCGCCAGCACGTCGCGGGCGCGGCGCTCCACCGTCTCCCACGGCGCGAACAGGATCGCCGGGTCGAGGTTGCCCTGCAGCGCCTTGCCGGGCTCGACGCGGCTGACCGCCTCGTCCAGCGGCACCCGCCAGTCGACGCCGACGACGTCCGCGCCGGCCTCGCCCATCAGGCCGAGCAGCTCGCCCGTCCCGACGCCGAAGTGGATGCGCGGGACGCCGAGCGGCTCGATCTCGTCGAAGATGCGGCGCGCGTGCGGCAGCACCGATTCGCGGTAGTCCTGCGCGGAGACCGCGCCGGCCCACGAGTCGAAGACCTGCACGGCGCTCGCCCCGGCCGCGACCTGGACCTTCAGGAACGCGATCGTGAGGTCGGCCAGGCGGCCCATGAGGTCGGCCCACAGGTCGGGCTCGCCGTACATCATGGCCTTGGTGCGCTCGTGGTTCTTGGACGGGCCGCCCTCGATCAGATACGAGGCGAGCGTGAACGGGCCGCCCGCGAACCCGATCAGCGGCGTCGGCCCCAGCTCGCCGACCAGGCCCTCGACGGCCTCGGTCACGTACGGGACGTCGCCGGGTTCGAGGGGGCGCAGCGCCGCCATGCCCTCGGCGTCCCGGATCGGGTCGGCGATCACCGGCCCGACGCCCGGCTTGATGTCGAGGTCCACGCCGATGGCCTTGAGCGGCACCATGATGTCGCTGAAGAAGATCGCGGCGTCCACCGAGTACCGGCGCACCGGCTGCATCGTGATCTCGACGATCATCTCGGGGCGGGCGCAGGACTCCAGCATCGGGACGCCCTCGCGCAGCCGCAGGTACTCCGGCAGCGAACGCCCCGCCTGCCGCATGAACCACACGGGCGTGTGCGGCACCGGCCGCCGGCGGCAGGCCAGCAGGAACGGGCTCGTGGCGAGGCCGCCGTTGTCAGGCGGACTCGAAGCGACGTCGTCGGGACGGGCAGCGTCAGCGGTCACGTTGTGATGGTCCCACGAAACCCCGGTGACAGGGCACGGGGGTGGCACAGGACGGAAGCCGAGCGGAGCTCGTCGATTGAATGGTGGCGGGTGGTGGGTGGTGGGTGGGGGCTGGAGGACGGTGGCACGAACTTCCGGACACGCCGAGCGAAGTCCCGCATTCTGTCACCGGCGCGTGCGAACGTGATGCGTGTCATAGCCGAGGGAGGTCCCCCTTGTACTGCTCCACCTGCGGTGATGAACGTGTGTTCGAGCAGCCGCCATGTCCGGACGGTCACGGTGAGGAGTGCCCTGAGCGAGCGTGCATCGAGTGCGGCGCGGCCGTCCTGATCGGTTCGCCGCCACCCGCCCTGGCCGCCGCCCCGGCCATCACGACCGCCGCCGCCCCGGCGCGCGGAGCGGCCGCCGGCCGCGCCGCCAACGTGCGGGCCGTGGCCTGACCGGCCCGGCCCCCGAAACGAAACCTGTGCTGTGCCTGTTTCCCCTCCGCATCCTCTCGCCGCCCATGGCGGCGCCCCGCACCGGCATACCCGACCCGAGTCACACCCCCGCACCCAGGCCGGTCCACCTATGAACCCACCTGCCTTCCAGCGGGCCCAGGACACGCTGCGCGAGATCCTCGACGGCCCCGGCTTCCGGCCGGAACTCGACCTCGAGGACATGCCCGCGCCGCAGAGCCTGGCCCCGTACGCGGCGGCGATGTCCGGAAGCGTCTACCGCGACGACGACACCGAGGTCGCCATGGGCCGCCTCATCGTCCTGTACGACCCGGACGGCCGCAGCGGCTGGACGAACGGCTTCCGCATCGTCGCCTACATCCGCGCCGACCTGGAGCCCGACATCGCCGCCGAAGAGCTGATCGGCCCGGTCGCGTGGGACTGGCTCCTCGAGGCGCTGGAACCCGCCGGCTACGCGGACGTGTCTGGGACGATCACCCGCGCGGTGTCGGAGAGCTTCGGCGACAAACGCGGCGAGCCGTCCACCACCGAACTGGAGCTGCGCGCCTCCTGGTCGCCGACCGGCGAGGATCTCGCCGGGCACGTGACGGCCTGGTGCGAGGTGATGTGCACCACTGCGGGGCTGCCGCCGTCCGGTGTCGCCGCGCTGCCGAACGGTCCGGGCGGCTGAGCGACGTACGGTAGGGGACGTGAGCAGAGCGTCCGAAACCGAGGCGGCGGGGGAGAACACGGAAGAAGCGCACCTTTCTCGCCGGCCCGTGTCCCCGAGGCCCCGGTCGGACCGCCGACCCGAGGATGAAAAGGGTTCAGCAGGAGTGTCCGAAACGCGCGCCACCGGCCCCCAGGGGGATACCGGTACGGAGAAGACCACCGCCACGGGGCGGCCCGGGACCGTTCCAGCACAGCCCGCGGCAGCGCCCGGCCCGGCAGCGCCCCGCCCGGCGGAGCCCGGCACGGCGGAGGAGGAGGCCGGCACCGGTCCCCCGCCCGTTCCGCTGCTGGAACCGCGTGAGGGCGTCCCGTCGGTGGTCACCGAACCGGCCGAACTGGAACGTGTCATCGCGGCGTTCACCGCGGGCGGCGGCCCCGTCGCGGTCGACGCCGAGCGCGCCTCCGGTTACCGGTACGGCCAGCGCGCCTATCTGATCCAGCTGCGCCGCGCCGGCGCGGGCACCGCGCTGATCGACCCGATCGCCTGCCCCGACCTCTCCGTCCTGGACGCCGCGCTCGCCAACACCGAGATGGTGCTGCACGCCGCCAACCAGGACCTGCCGTGCCTGGCGGAGGTCGGTCTCCTCCCGCGGCGGCTGTTCGACACGGAGCTGGCCGGGCGGCTGCTCGGCTACCCGCGCGTCGGGCTCGGCTCCATGGTCGAGAACGTGCTGGGCTTCCAGCTGGAGAAAGGGCATTCGGCGGCCGACTGGTCGACGCGCCCCCTCCCGGAGGACTGGCTCCGCTACGCCGCCCTGGACGTCGAGCTGCTGGTCGATCTTCGCGACGCGCTGCAGGAGGAGCTGGAGTCGGCGGGCAAGCTGGAGTGGGCGCTGGAGGAGTTCACCGCGATTCTGGCGACGCCGCCGAAGCCGCCGCGTCCCGACCCGTGGCGCCGCACGTCCGGCATCCACCGCATCCGGAACCGGCGGGCGCTCGCCACCGTCCGCGAGGTGTGGGAGGCCCGCGACAAGATCGCCCGTGAGCGGGACCTGTCCCCCGGCCGGGTGCTGCAGGACGCCGCCATCATCGAGCTGGCGCAGAAGACCCCCAAGACGCCCGCCGAGCTGCAGGCGCTGCCCACGATGCGGGGACGCGGCGCCCGCCGGCACCAGTCGGCGTGGCTGCGCGCCGTGGCCCGCGCCCGCGACCTGTCCGACCGCGGGCTGCCCGAGTCCAACATCCCCGGCGACGGGCCGCCGCCCGCGCACCGCTGGGCAGACCGCGACCCGGAGGCCGCCAAGCGCCTCACCGCCGCCCGCGCCGTCGTCGCCGCGCTCGCCGACGAGCATTCGATGCCGTCGGAGAACCTCATGCAGCCCGACTCCGTCCGCCGGCTGGCCTGGACGCCGCCGGACGAGGCCTCCGCTTCGGCGATCGGCGCCGCGCTCCGCGACCTCGGCGCCCGCCGCTGGCAGGTCGAGCTCACCGCCCAGCCCATCGCCAGAGCGTTCTACCGCCTCGAATCCAAAGGCGACCTGTGAGCCGCCGGACGAGTCGCCCCGGGGAGTACGCCGTCCGCGGACGGGAGCGTGGTCCGCGAGCGGCGGCTACAGGTCAGCGCTCGCCGTAGAAGTCGGCGTACTCCTCGCGCAGGACCTTCTTGTCGAGTTTGCCGACACTGGTCATCGGCAGGTGGTCGACGACGAGGATCTCGTCGGGCAGCTGCCACTTGGCGAACGTGGCGGCCAGGTGGGTCCTGAGCCGGTCGAGGTCGACGTCGTGGCCGGGCTCGGGCACGACCAGGGCGACAGGGCGTTCTTGCCACCGGGGGTGCGGGGCGCCCACCACGGCGGCTTGGCGGACCGCGGGATGGCCCGCCAGGGCGTTCTCCAGGTCGATGGAGGAGATCCACTCCCCGCCGGACTTGATCACGTCCTTGAGCCGGTCGGTGATCTTCAGGTACCCCTCGGTGGTGATCACTCCCATGTCGCCGCTGCGCCAGTAGCCGCGGTGGAACTTGTCCGCGTCGTCGGACTTCCAGTAGCTCTCGGTGATCCACGGGCCCCGGATGCAGATCTCCCCCACCGACGTCCCGTCGTGGGGCAGGAAAGAGCCGTCGGCGCCCAGCAGCCGGACGTCCACACCGGCGACCGGCAGGCCCTGGGAGCGTTTGAGGTCCCAGAACTCCCGCTCACTCAGGCGCCCTTCCAGCGAGGGCTTGGGCCGGTTGGACGTGACCAGCGGCGTGGTCTCGGTGGCGCCGTACCCGTGGATGATCGAGGCGCCCGTCAGGTCGTGGTAGCCCTTGATCAGGCTCAGCGGCGGTTCGGTGGATCCTGAGATCATCCGCGCCCGGGACAGGTCCGGCGGCTCGGGCAGGGAGCGCAGGTACTCCAGCATCGGCGCGAAGATCGCCGGTGCCCCGTTGGTCACCGTGACCTCGTAGTCCACCATCGCGCGGGCCAGCACCCCGATCTCCTCGGCGGTGTAGCGCCCCGGCAGGACCACCCGCGCCCGCGCGTACACCGCCACCTGCGGCAGGCCCCAGCACTGGGCGTGGAACATCGGCGTCGTCAGCAGCACGTTGTCGTGGTCGCCCACCGCCTGGTCGGCCGCCCACATCATCGTGTGCAGCACGATCCCCCGATGGGAGTAGAACACCCCCTTGGGACGCCCCGTGGTGCCGGTGGTGTAGCACGCGCTGTAGGCCGAGGTCTCGTCGATCACCGGCCAGTCGAACTCGTCGCCCTGCCGGGCCAGCAGCGCCTCGTGGTCCACGGGATCCGGCAGCGAGGTTTCGATCTCCGCCAGCGGCCGGTCGCTCATCACCACCCAACGCCGCACCTGCGGGCACCGTGCCGCCAGCTCCTCGGCCTGCCCCAGCAGCGACTCGTCGACGCACACCACCGTGGCGCCCGCGTGGCGCACCACGTACGCGAGGTCGTCGGCGGCCAGCCGCAGGTTCATCTGCAACATCACGGCGCCGACCCCGGGGATCGCCCAGTACAGCTCGAAGTGCCGCAGGTGGTTCCAGTCCAGGACGCCCACCACGTCACCCGGACCCACGCCGATGCCGGCCAGCGCGTGCGCCGTTCGCGCCACCCGCCGCCACGTCGCCGCGTAGGACGTACGGTGCCAGTCGCCGGCCGCGTCCCGGAAGACGATCTCCTGCTCCGGATGGGTCACCACCGCCTGGCGGAACAGGTGCGTGGTGTTCAACTGGTAACTGTCCCCGTGCGTCGACGGGTGACCGGTCACGAGCTCGGACAAGGTGACACCTTCCTCCCCGGCGCGCGCCGGAACTGGAACGGGGGTCGTCCTGGACTTCGGACAGCAGCGCGAGTTCTCTTGATATCAGAAACGTTCTCCTTGACACGGGAAGACCCCGCGGCCAGAATACATTTCTGGCTTACAGAAAGAGGTCTCCGTGTCCGTCCCCCCCGACGTCGTCGGCCATGTGCGCAACGGGATGCTGCCGGCGCACATCTACAACGACTCCGAGATCTTCGCCGCCGAGCGGGACGCGATCTTCTCGCGGTCCTGGGTCTTCCTGGCGCACGAGTCGGAGATCCCCCAGGTCGGTGACTACGTGGTCCGCCGCGTCATGGAGAACTCGTTCATCGTCAGCCGCGCCAACGACGGCGCGGTGCACGCCATGTTCAACATGTGCCTGCACCGCGGCATGCAGGTGTGCCGCGCCGAGCAGGGCAACGCCTCGCACTTCCGCTGCCCCTACCACGGGTGGTCCTACCGCAACGACGGCCGCATCGTGGGCCTGCCCTTCCACCGGGAGGCGTACGGCGGCGAGGCCGGCTTCAACAAGCGCGGGCAGCGGCTCCTCCCCGCACCGGCGATGGACACCGTCAACGGCCTGATCTTCGTCTCCCTGGATCCCCAGGCGCCTCCGCTGCGCGAGTTCCTCGGCGACTTCGCGTTCTACCTCGACTACTACACCCGGCAGAGCCCGAGCGGGGTCGAGGTGCTCGGGCCCCAGCGGTGGCGGATCAAGGCCAACTGGAAGATCGGCGCGGAGAACTTCGCCGGGGACATGTACCACACCCCCCAGACCCACGCGAGCGTCGTGGAGATCGGACTCTTCCGCGAGCCGAAGGCCGAGAAGCGCAAGGACGGCGCGACCTACTGGGCCACGAGCGGCGGGGGGACCACCTACAAACTGCCTCCGGGGACGCTTGAGGAGCGCCTCCGCTACGTCGGCTACCCCGACGAGATGATCGACCGGATGAAGCGGTCGTGGTCGGCGCGGCAGCTCGACCTGATCGGCCGCGACGGTTTCATGGTCTCCGCGGCGTCGCTCTTCCCGAACCTCAGCCTCGTCCACAACTGGCCCAGGGTGGCCGACTCCGACGACGTGCTCCCCTTTGTGTCCCTGCGCCAGTGGCAGCCGATCAGCAAGGACGAGACCGAGGTGCTCTCCTGGTTCGTCGTCGACAAGGAGGCCCCGGAGGAGTTCAAGGCACTGTCCTACAAGGCCTACCTGATGTGCTTCGGCAGCAGCGGGATGTTCGAGCAGGACGACGTGGAGAACTGGGTCTCACTGACCGCCACCGCCGCCGGCACCATGGCGCAGCGGCTTCTCCTCAACGGCCGCATGGGCCTGCTGCCCGACGGTTCGACGATCGCCCCGGCCCTGGGCGTCGACGAGTGGTCGGGCCCGGGCGAGTCCCGGGTCGGGTACGGCGAGTACAACCAGCGCCACCTGATGAACCGCTGGGCCGACCTCATCGAGGCGGGGCCCGTCGAGGCGGCCGACGTCACGGTCGGCGTTCCGGGGCGGGAGGACGCCCGATGACCGCGCACATCCCCATCGACTCCGCCGACAGCCCCCTCGGCGCCCGGGCGACCCCGGCCGTCCCGGTGGGCGGTCCGCTCCCGTTCTCCGATCCCGTGCATCTGGCCGCCCACCAGTGGCTGGTCGACGAGGCCTACCTGCTGGACCGGCGGGAACTCGACAAGTGGCTCGCCCGGATGACCGAGGACGTCCACTACTTCATGCCGATCCGGGTCACGACCTCCCTGGGCAGCGGCTACGACACCGCCCGGCGCATGGCGCACTTCGACGAGGACCTCTACTCCCTGGAACGCCGGGTCGCCCGGCTGCGCACCGAGCACGCGTGGACCGAGGACCCGCCGTCACGGCTGCGCCACCACCTGTCCAACGTGCGCACCTTCGCCACCGACGTGCCCGGCGAGATCCTCGTGGAGTCGGCGGTGCTGCTCTTCCGCAGCCGCGGCGACGTCAACGAGCCGTCCCTGCTCTCTGCGGGGCGCAGCGACGTACTGCGGAGCGTCGACGGCGCCTGGCGGCTCGCCCGCCGCCACATCGCGGTCGACGAGTCGGTGCTCCGCACCCAGAATCTGGCGGTCTTCCTGTGAGCCTGCACTGGGAGGGCGAACTCCGGGACCAGGACCGCGCCCAGGCGGCCGCGGACGAGTTGGCGGCCCTGCGGGCGGGGCAGGTCGGCGAGCCCCTGATCCTGGGCAACGAGTTCTCCGAGATCCGGGTGAGCCTCGTCCGGACCCGCAACGGCGTGCGCCTGCTGGTCGAGGCGGCCAAGTCCGGGCAGTGGGTCACCCTGGACCCGCTGGAGCTCGAGGCCCTCACCTGGCAGGGGCCCGCGACGTTCTCCGCGATGGTCGGCCGTCCGTTCTCCTCCCTGTTCCCCGAGCAGGACGACGCGGGGGAGCCGGCCTCATGAGCGCCCCCGTGCTCGACGGCCGGCGAGCGCTGGTCGTCGGCGCCGGGTCGGGCATCGGCCGTGCGGTGGTGGAACGGTTCATCGCCGAGGGCGCGGCGGTGGTGGCCGTGGAGCGCGACGAAGCCAAGTGCGATGACCTGCGCGGCGCGGTCCCCGGCATCGAGGTCGTCCACGGCGACGCCTGCGAGGCGTCGGTCAACCACGACGCGGTGAGCCGGTGCCGGGAACTGCACGCCGGGCTGGACGTGCTGGTCCACTGCGTCGGCATCTTCGACTTCTACCGTCCCCTCGACGCCGTCGCCGAGGACGCCTTCGACGACGCGTTCGACGAGATGTTCTCGGTCAACGTGCGAGCGGCCATGCACGGCGTCCGCGCCGCGCTGCCGGAGCTGCGACGCAGCCGCGGGAACATCGTCCTGACGGAATCGACCTCCGCCTACCAGCCGGGCCGGGGCGGCGCGCTCTACGTCTCCACCAAGTTCGCGATCCGCGGACTGCGCATCGCGCTGGCCCACGACCTCGCCCCCGATGTCCGCGTCAACAGCGTCGCCCCCGGCGGCACCGTCGGCACCCGGCTGACCGGCGCGCGATCCCTGGGGCTGGACCAGCAGCGTCTCGACGGCCCCGGTCGCGCCGCAGGCATCGCCGCCCGGGTCCCTCTGCAGGTGGCGCTCTCCGGCGAGGACCACGCCTGGAGCTACCTGTTCCTGGCGTCACCGATGTCCCGAGGGATGACGGGCACCGTCCTCCACAGCGACGGCGGCGCCGGCGTCAAAGGCTGACAGCGACACGAGAACGGGGAGTGCCGAGTGCACATCGTGAAGGCGAACACCGAGGCCTGCCAAGGCTATGCCAGCTGCGTCATCGCGGCTGACGACTACTTCGACATCGACGACGGCGGCCTCGTCGTGCTGCTGGCCTCCGAGGTGCCCGAGGCCGACCGCGAGCGCGTCGACCGCGCGGCCCGCAGCTGCCCCGCCGCGGCTCTCCGGCTCGAGGGAGCATGACCGGCGACCTGGTGATCGTCGGCGCCTCGGTGGCGGGAGTCACCCTGGCCCGGACCCTGCGCTCCCGCGGCTTCACCGGCCGCGTCCGGCTGGTCGACCGGGACGCGGAGGAGCCCTACGACAAGCCGCCGCTGTCCAAAGGCCGGCTGGAGGAGCCCGTCCGGCTCCTCACCCGTCCGGAGGCGGAACGGCTCGGGCTCGAACTGCTGCTCGGCGTCGAGGCGACCGGCCTGGACACCGGGGCCCGCCGCCTCGCCCTGTCCGACGGAAGGCGGCTCCACTACGGCGCGCTGGTGATCGCCACCGGGGTGCGGCCGAGGTCGCCGGCCTGGACCGGATCCGGTGTCCACGTGCTGCGGACGCTGGCCGATGCGCGTGCACTGAATGCCGCCCTCGCCCGTGGCGGTGACCTCGTCGTGGTCGGCGCCGGCTTCATCGGGGCGGAGGTCGCCAGTACCGCGATCTCCCAGGGGTGCCGGGTCACGCTGGTGGATCCGCTGCCCAACCCTCCTGCCCGGGTCGTCGGCCGGCGCGTGGGCGACCGGATCCTCACCTGGCACGACCGGGCAGGCGTGAACCTGAGGTTGGGCAGGGTCGTCGAGGCTCTGGACCATCTCGCCGACGGGATCGGGGTCCGGCTCGACGACGGGGAGGTGCTCCGCGCCGATCACGTGCTGGCGGGCATCGGAGCAGAGGCCGACGTGGAATGGCTGGCCGGGTCGGGCCTGCACCTGGAGGACGGCATCGCCTGTGACCGGCACGGCCGCGCCCTGGGGGCCGACCACGTCTTCGCCGCCGGCGACATCGCCGGGTGGGCGACCGCGGACGGAGGTTCCGGCCGGCGGATAGAGCACTGGAACTCCGCCCAGGAGCAGGCCAGGTGCCTCGCGGCGACCCTGCTCGACCCCGAGCGCCCGCAGGCCCCCGGCGACGTACCCATGGTGTGGAGCGATCAGCACGGCCGCACCATCCAGATTCTCGGTGCCGTGGACCCCGCCGTCGAGCCCCGGCTGGTGGAGGACGCGGACCGGCTGCTCGCCCTGTGGGACGCCGACGGACGCGTGATCGGCGCGGTCTCCCTGGCGTGGCCGCGCGGCTCCCTGGCCGCCCGCCGGGCCATCGCGGGCGGCGCCCCGGTGACCGCGGTCCTCGACGCCCTGGCTCCCCTGGAGGCCGCCCGATGACGGCGGACGTCCACGACGGCGACCTCTGGGAACTGCGGGACCGGCTGGCGGCGGGATGCCGGGTGCTGGCGGCCCGCGAACTCGCTCCGGGGTTCCTCGGCCACATCAGCCTCCGCCTCGACGACGAGCGGATCCTGGTGCGGTGCCGCGGCCCCCGGGAGTCGGGCCTGGCCCACACCACTGCGCAGGACGTGCGGGTGGTGACCCTCGACGGCGAACCCGGCCTGCCCGGCGAGCTGGACGGCTGGACCGTCCCGCACGAACTCCCGCTGCACACCCGGATCCTGCGCCGGCGTCCCGACGTCCGGTGTGTCGTGCACGCGCACCCCCGGCGCACGGTCGCCGCCGATCTGGCCGGCCTGGTCCTGGAGCCGCTCGTGGGGGCCTACGACATTCCGGGCTCCGCACTGCTGGAGAGCGGCGTCCCCGTGTATCCGCGCTCGGTGCTGGTGTCCAGCGACGCGCTGGGGGACGAGGTGGCCGGGCACCTCGGCGGCCATGCCGCGGCGCTGCTCCGCGGGCACGGTGTGGTGGTCACCGGCGGCTCGGTCCCCGAGGCGGTGCTCCGCACCGTCTCCATCGACGAGATCGCCCACCTCTGCCTGCTCGTCGCCTCCGCCGGGGGACGCCCCCGTCCCATCGACGCGGCCGACCGCGCCGAGCTCCCCGACCTCGGGGAGAGCCTCAACCTGGACGTCGCCTGGCGCCACGAACTCTCCCGGCTGCCCGAGCCTCCCCACCGTCCTCCAGCCCCCGCCCACCGCCATTCACCGGACGAGCCCGGCTCGGCCGGGCATTCCTGATCCGACCGACCGGTTCCACGAGGAGCGTCCCGTTGTCCGACCACATCACCGCCATCACCCAGCTCTACGCGCGCTACAGCTTCGCCATCGACGCCGGGGATCTGGAGTCCTTCCGCGACTGCTTCACCGCCGACGGCCGCATGGAGATCACCGGCGGACCCGTCTTCGCCGGCGCCGAGGGACTGGCCAAGGTGATCGCCGGCCGTACGGCGGAGTCGCCGCGCCACGAGAACAGCAACGTCCTCGTGGACCTCGTCGACGACGCGCGCGCCACGGGCCGGGCCTACTTCGTGCTCCGGGGAACCGACGGCCGACCGGCCGGTGCGGGAGATTACGTCGACCGCCTGGTCCGCCTCGATGCGGGATGGCGTTTCGCCTCGCGACACATCACGTTCAGCTGGCGAGCCTGACGCGACCTCGCTCCAACGCTGTGACCCGCAACGATGCCGCGGCAACGCCCCGAATCGGGTTTTCTCCAACTTGCAGAGTCCCTCTCTTCTATTTCTGTTTAGTCTGGTCTAATCTTTGTGAGCCGTGTCACCGAAGCACGGGTCCCCCGACCGAGAGAGACACAACCCCATGCTCAAGAAGTCCATGACCGCGCTGGCGGTCGCCTCCCTGATGACCCTGGCCGCCTGCGGCAACGGCTCGGGCTCCGGCAAGGCCGACACAGGGGCCGACGGCGTCGCCATGGGCCCCGGGGTCACCGACGACGAGATCAGCGTGACCGTGATCAGCGACTTCTCCGGGCCCATCGCCCAGGGCGGCATCGCCGGCTCGCTCGGTGTCGAGGCCAAGATCGACCAGGTCAACCGGGCGGAGGGCGGCATCTGCGGACGCAAGGTCGTGGTCGACAAGCGCGACACCAAGTACGACCCGCAGATCACCACCCAGCAGTACCGCGCCGCGGCGCCCAAGAACCTGATGGTGGCCCAGTTCGTGGGCACCGCCGGCCTGAACGCCGTCCAGGCCAACATCAAGCGGGACGACATGCCGACGCTCTCGGCGTCCATCAACACCCAGACCCTCGATCTCCCCAACGTCTACGTCGCCATGCCGCCCTTCGAGGTCGAGCTCATCAACGGCCTGGTCTGGGCCGCCGAGAAGGCCGGCGCCTCGTCCGCCAAGACGGTCAACGTCGGTTTCGTGACGTCGGCCGACGAGACCGGCAAGATCTACCTCGACGCCCTCAACCACGCGGCGAAGGCCACCGAGGGCGTGAAGGTCGTCGCCCAGCCGACCTACACCAACGCCGACACCGACTTCACGGCCCAGATCAACGACCTCAAGAACGCCGGGGCCGAGATCGTCATGCTGGGCGTCACCCCCGCCCAGACCGCCGGCATCATCGGCCAGTCGGCCCAGTTCGGCTACAAGCCGACCTTCGTGTCCAGCTCGGGCGCCTGGGCCTCCAGCCTCGGCAAGCCCCTGGACGGCCTGCTGGGCAACTACTTCATCTCCGGCGGCTACGGCACCCTCAATGACGACAACGCGGGCATCCAGGCACTGACCAAGGCGCGCGACGCCTACGCGCCCAACGCGAAGCCGGACAACTTCCAGGTCGGCGGCTGGATCAACGGGACCGTGGTCGTGGAGGCGCTGCGCAAGGCGTGCAAGGCCAAGGACCTCACCCGCGAGGGCGTGAAGAAGGCGATGGTCGACCTCAAGGTCCCCTTCGACGGCATCCTTCCGGCGATCGACCTCGGTGACGGCGACTCGATCGTGAGCTACCAGTCCCGCATCAACAAGATCGGGAAGGACGGCGTCCAGGAGCCGGTCGCCGAGTTCTTCGAGTCCGGGGCCGCGAAGTCCTGGGACGCCTCCAGGGGCAACTGACGACGCGGGGCGTGTGCGGGCTCAAACGGGCCCCACACACCCCGCTCCATTCCCACCACCCCGACCCAGGATCTCCAGATGACCCTCTTCCTCCAGCTCGGCTTCCAGGGCGTCGCCCTGGGCCTGGTCTACGGGCTGATCGCGCTCGGGTTCGTGATCATGTTCAAGGGCTCCCACACCTTCAACTTCGCGCACGGCGGGTTCGTGGCCATCGGCGCCTACGTCGTCCTGACCCTGCTGCCCCGGATGCCCTACCTGTTCGCCTTCCTCGGAGCCGTGGCGATCACCGTCGGCCTCGCGCTGGTGGTCGAGCGGATGCTGATCCGCGGCCTGATCGGACGCTCGGTGACCGTCGTGGTGCTCGCCACCCTGGGCATCTCGACCATGCTGCACAACGCCATCCTGATGGTGTGGGGCGTCGGCAGGCACGACTCGGTGGGACCGGTCGGCTCCGGCACCACCACGGTGGGCTCGGTCGTGCTGCCCAACAGCGCCCTGGCCACCGTGGTCGTCTCCGTCGTCGTCCTGGCCGCCGTCGCGTTGTTCTTCCAGCGGACGCGGCACGGGCTGGCGCTGCGCGCGACCGCGAGCAGCCAGGAGGCGGCCCTGGCCCAGGGCATCGACGTAGGGCGGATGTTCGCGCTCTCCTGGGCCCTGGCGGCCTTCCTCGCGGTGACCGCGGCGATCTTTCTCGCCTCGTTCCCCCGCGTGGTCTCCCCCAGCATCGGCGACCTCGCACTGATCGCGATCCCGGCGATCGTCATCGGAGGCATGGACTCACTGATCGGAGCCGTGGTCGGTGGCCTGGTCGTGGGGCTCACCCAGGTCCTGGGCTCCAACTACCTCAGCGACATCGGCGGCGGCCGCCTGCACGACGTACTGCCCTATGTGCTCATGCTCCTGGTCCTCCTGGTCCGGCCGTACGGCCTGTTCGGCAGCCGCAGCATCGAAAGGGTCTGAGCCTTGTCAGTCCTGACCAGCCCCCCGGGCGCCCCCGGCGCCGCGGCTTCCCGGCCGCGCCCGCGCCGCCTCCTCACCCGCGGGCGGACCGGCGTCGGCCTGTGGGTCGCCGCCATGCTCGTGCTGCCGCTGGTGCTCCGCTCCGAACTGTGGCTCGGCATCGGCATCTTCACCCTGATCGTCGGCGTCGGCGCCCTCGGCATGCAGGTGATCACCGGGCTCGCCGGCCAGATCTCGCTGGGCCACGCCTTCTTCATGGGCATCGGCGCGTACAGCTCGGCCTGGCTCGGCGCCGACAAGGGCCTGCCCTGGTGGCTCTGGTTGCCGGCGGCCGGCCTCGTGGCCGCCGTGGCCGGCGCCCTGGTCGCGCCCGTCGCCGTCCGCATCCGCGGCCTCTACCTGGCCGTCGCCACCCTCGCCCTGGTCTTCATCGGCCTCTACGTGTGGGAGACGTGGACGGGCCTCAGCGGTGGCGTGAACGGGCGTCCGGCGGCACCGGTCCTCTTCGGCGACCAGGACCTCAGCCTGGGCGTCATGGCCGGGGACCAGATGATCCTGGACGCCTTCCAGGCATGGTGGTACTTCGCACTGGCGATCCTGCTGGTGGTCATGCTCCTGACCCACAACCTCAAGCGTTCGCGGCTCGGCCGCGCCTTCATGGCCGTGCGGGACAAGGACGTGGCGGCCGCGGTGGTGGGCGTCCCGGTGACCCGGACCAAGACGATCGCCTTCGTCATCTCCTCCTTCTTCGCCGGCATCTCCGGGGCGCTGCTGGTGTCCTACATGGGCTACTTCACCCCCAGCCAGTGGCACCTGATGCTCTCGGTCGACTTCATCGCCATGATCGTGATCGGCGGTATGGGCACGGTCTCCGGGGCCTTGCTGGGTGCTCTCTTCGTGCGCGCGATCCCCGAGGTCGTGAACCAGACCTCGGGCTTCCTGCCCTTCGTCCGCAAGGGCATGAGCACCGACGGCGGCATCACGGCACCGCTCCTGTCCGGGTTCCTCTACGGGTTGGTGATCGTGTTGATCCTGCTCTTCGAGCCCAACGGGATCCGGGCGCTCGCGCTCCGGGCCTGGCGGCGCCTGCCCGGACCGCTGGGCGGCCCACGCGAAAGGCGGAAGACGTCATGAGCCGCAAGGCCCCGAAAGCGTCCGACGGTGCGCCCGCCCTGCAGGCGACGGACGTCAGCGCCGGCTACGGCGCCGCCGGAGACGCCGTGACCGAGCTGACCCTGCGGGTCCCCCAGGGGCAGGTCGTCAGCCTGCTCGGCCCCAACGGGGCGGGCAAGAGCACCACGATGCGGGCGGTCTCGGGCCTGCTCGGGCTGCACCGCGGACGCCTCACCGGCGGGCGGGTGGAGCTCTTCGGCAAGGACATGACCGGGTCCCGCCCGTCGCAGCGCGTCCGCGCCGGGCTCGCGCAGTGCCTGGAGGGCAGAATGGTCTTCCCCGGCCTCAGCGTCGCCGAGAACCTCGCCAGCGGGGGGCACACGCGCCGCTACCGCCGTGCCGCGCTCACCGAGGCCCGCGACGAAGTCCTGACGCTGCTGCCGCCCCTGCGCGGCCTGCTGGACCGCAAGGCGGGCTACCTGTCCGGTGGCGAGCAGCAGATGCTGGCGATCGCGCGGGCCCTGATGTCACGGCCGAAGCTGCTGCTCATGGACGAACCGAGCCTGGGCCTCGCACCCCGGATCGTCGAACAGGTCCGGGACATCATCGTGTCCATCAACGAGCGGGGCACCTCGATCCTGCTCGTCGAGCAGAACGCGCGCATGGCCCTGTCGATCTCCGGCTACGCCTATCTCCTCGAAGGCGGACGGATCTGCGCGGAGGGCACCCCGGCAGAGCTGGAGCAGGACAACGACATCGCGGCGGCCTACCTCGGCGCCGCACCCGCCACCGCCCCGGGAGCCGACTCGTGAGCCCCGCACTCCTGGAGGTCGAGGACCTCACCCTGTCGTTCGCGGGAGTCCGCGCGCTGGACGGGGTCACCTTCACCATCGACGAGGGCGACCTCTTCGCCGTGATCGGCCCCAACGGCGCCGGCAAGTCCACGCTGTTCAACTGCATCTCCGGCATCTACCGCCCGGAGTCGGGGAGCATCCGGTTCGCCGGCAGGGAGATCCTGGGCACCGCCCCCCACCGGATCGCCGGCGCCGGGATCGCCCGCACGTTCCAGAACGTCGACGTCTTCCCGGCCATGACGGTGCAGGAATGCCTGCTCCTGGCCCGGCACCGGCATCTTCGCTCCGGGCCGGTGGCCGGCATGATCCGATGGGGCCGCAGCGCGCGTGAGGAGCGCGCGGCGCTTCGGCACGTCACCGAGGTGGCCGACCGCCTCGGGCTCGGCGGCCTGCTGCAGCACACGGTCGGCCCGCTGCCCCACGGCGTGCAGAAACGGGTCGAGCTCGCGCGCTCGCTGTGCATGGAGCCCCGGCTGCTGCTGCTCGACGAGCCGGTGGCGGGGATGAACCACAAGGAAACCGCCGAGATGGCGGCGACCCTGAGCGAGGTGAACTCCGACCTGGGCATCACCATGCTCCTGGTCGAACACGACATGTCGATGGTGATGGGCATCTCGAGCCGGGTCTGCGTGCTCGACTTCGGGCGCCGCATCGCCCTCGACGTCCCGGCCAACGTCGTCCGCGACGAGGCCGTCATCGACGCCTACCTGGGAGGAGCACTGTGAGCACGGCGGACATCACCGTCTACGGGATCGTCGGGAGCCTGCGCGAGCGCTCGTGGAACCGGCTGCTGCTGGAGTCCGCGGCGCGTCTGGCACCGGACGGGGTCACCGTCGCCATCAGCGACCTGGTGGGGCGGTTCCCGCTCTTCAACGAGGACCTGCTCGGCCAGGAGCCGTGGGCCGTCACCCGGATGCGCGAGGAGATCGCCGCCGCGGACGCGTTGATGATCGCCACGCCGGAGTACAACGGCGGGGTCCCGGGCGTCCTGAAGAACGCCCTCGACTGGATCTCCCTCCCCCTGGGCGCCTCCGTCCTCCAGGGCAAGCCGGTCGCCCTGATCGGCACCTCTCCCGGACGGCTGGGCACCGCCCGGTGCCAGTTCGAGCTGAGGAACATGTTCGTCTTCTCCCAGTCCCCGGTGATGCCGGGACCCGAGGTGGTCATGCCCTTCGCCCACGAGTGCTTCGACGAGGCCGGGCACCTCACCGACCCGGTGGCCACCGAGCGCCTCGGGATCCTCTTCGAGAAGCTCCGCAGCCATGTGGCCGCGAGCCGGATCGAGGTGGCGGCCCAATGATCACCCGTACCTTCGTCTCCCGCCCCTCCGCCGACGCCCCGCGGGCGGGCGCCGGCGGACATCCCTGCCAGGGCCTCTACCACGCGCCGGAGGGCGTCCGCCCGAGAGTGGCGCTGATCGCCACCCACTATCAGATCGACTTCGCCGAGCACTATCTCGCCGGTCTGATGGCCGAGCGCGGCATCGGCTTCCTGGGATGGAACACCCGGTTCCGCGGCTACGAGTGGAACTTCCGGCTCGACCAGGCACTGGTGGACATCGGCGTCGGCGTGCGCTGGCTGCGCGAGGAGGCCGGGGTCGACTCGGTCGTCCTGCTGGGCAACTCGGGGGGCGGCTCCCTGATGGCCGCCTACCAGGCCCAGGCCGTCGACCCGGCCCTGCGGCCCCCGATCGGCCACGGCCCCGTCCCGGGCGTGGACGAGCTGCCCGCCGCCGACGGCTACGTGTCCCTGGCGGCGCACCTGGGCCGTCCCGACGTCCTCACCGCCTGGATGGACGCCGCGGTGGTCGACGAGTTCGACCCCGTGGCCACCGACCCCTCCCTCGACCTGTTCAACCCGGAGAACGGTCCGCCGTACAGCGCGGAGTTCATCGAGCGCTACCGGCGGGCGCAGGTCGACCGCAATCATCGGATCACCGCGTGGGCCAAGGCCGAGCTGGCCCGGCTCACCGAGGCCGGCTACTACGACCGCCACTTCACCGTGCCCCGGACCTGGGCCGATCCGAGGATGGTCGACCCCGCTCTGGAGCCCACCGATCGGAAGCCGAACAGCTGCTACCGTGGTTCCGTCGAGGCCGCTAACCGAGGCGACCGAGGGATCGCCGGGGAGACGACGGTGCGCAACTGGCTCAACATGTGGAGCCTGAGCGAGTCGCCCTGCCGCGGTGAGGCCAACCTGACCAAGGTCACGGTCCCGTCACTGATCATCAATCCGACCGGGGACACCGGTGTCTTCCCCAGCGACGCCGACCGGATCGCCGATGCCCTGGCCGGCGAGGACAAGACCCGTCGCGACCACCTCGGTGACCACTACTTCCTGGAGCCCGAAGGCGCCCGCGACGCGGTCGCCGACACGATCGCCGACTGGCTCGCCACGCGCTTCGGGAGTGAGAGCACGCCATGACGGCGTTCGCGGCGATCCAGGGCGCTCGGGCCGCGAGATGGAAGGATCGATGAAAGCGTCCACGGATAAGGTCCGCTGGGTGGACAGCTCCTCCCCCGCTCAGCCTCGCAAGCCGCAGTATCCGATCGAGTCGGTCGACAACGCGCTGCGCATCCTGCTGCTGCTGGGCGAGCGGAAGAGCCTTCGCCTCACCGAGGTGAGCGAGTACCTCTCGGTGGCGTCGTCCACCGCGCACCGGGTGCTGGCGATGCTGCAGTACCGCGGGTTCGTCCGCCAGTCGGGCAGTTCGCGGGCCTATGAGCCGGGTCCCGCGCTCACCGAGATCGCCTTCTCGGTGCTGCGGCGGATCGACGTCCGCGAACAGGTCCGTCCGATGCTGGAGGACCTCGCCAAGCACTACGGCGAGACCGTCCACCTCGCGCGCCTCGACGGCTCGCTGGTGTCCTTCGTCGATGCCGTGGAGAGCAGCCGGGCCGTGCGGGTCGGGTCGCGCATGGGCAAGACCCTTCCGGCCCACGTCTCGGCCTCGGGCAAGGCGCTGCTGTCGCTGCTGCCCGACGAGGCCGTGGTCGCGCTCTATCCCCAGGAGGAACTGGAGCAGCTGACCCCCCAGTCACTGAGCACCCGGACCGCGCTTCTGGAGGATCTGAAGCGCATCCGGAAGCGGGGCTACGCCACCGGGCTGCAGGAGAGTGAGGACGGGGTCATCGCGGTGGCCGCACCGCTCGGCACCCATGCCGGCGCCCGGTACGCGGTGAGCATCTCGGCGCCCAGCCACCGCAGGCAGGATTTCACCGAGGTGTCCGTGGCGGAGGACCTGCTGCGCTTCGCCGAGGAGAGCCGCAGCTTCTTCTCCTGACCGGAGAGGCGGACCCGGGTCCGCCTCCCGGCTCAGGCCGCGAGGACGACGGCGAGCTGGCTGCGATCGAAGTACTCCTCGATCCGCCGGATCCTGCCGTCCTCGACGTACACGCGCAGGATCGCCGGGATCGCGGCCGACCGGCCGTTGCGCTCGACCTCGATCACGTGTTGGCGGAGGAAGCCGTCCTCCAGGGCGACGTGCCGGGGCTGGGCGTAGCCGAACCTGTCGTAGCGGCTGGAGATGCTTCCCAGCGTCGCGAGGTTCTCTTCCTTGGACTGGTCGACGTCGTCATAGTTGTGCCAGACGGTGACGTCGTCGTGGTAGAGGGCGGAGACCGCTTCGATGTCACCGGCTTCCACGAGCCGGAAGAACCTTTCGGCGTACTCCACCATCGGCTCCCCGCTCATGCGGAGGCGCTCTGGGTGGCAGGGATCCCCGCGGCGGTCATCGGCGCGAGGTTGACGTCGTCTTCGTTCAGCTCACGCGTCCAGGCGGCGAACTCCAGCAGGACCCCGTCCGGGTCGAAGAAGTACATCGAGCGGACGTAGACGCCCTCGTGGAACGTCTCCGCCACACCGCGCGGGCTGTCGTCGTGCTCGAGGACGGGACCGGTCTCGACGCCCTTGGCGTCCAGCTTGGCCTTGTACTCCTCGAACCTGTCGAGCGGGATCTTGAACGCGACGTGGTTCATCGAGGCGTGGGCCGTGGCGATGTCACCGAGACCGGGCAGCACTGCGGAGGAGGCGATGCCGGGGGCGCGCTTGGGCGCATCGGGGAACCAGAAGAAGGCCAGGAACTGGTCACCGCCCATGTCGAAGAAGAAGTGCTGCCCGCCGTTGGGCATGCTGATCGTCTTGCTCAGCTTCATGCCGAGGACGTTGGTGTAGAAGTCGACGGTGCGCTCCATGTCCTCGCAGACCAGCGCGAGGTGGCAGAGCCCCTGGAGCTCGAACTCGGAGTTGGCGCCCATGGTGATCCTCCCGTGAAGTGACCCGGCCCACGTTATAGGAAAGTGTTTCTGTCCACCAGACTTTTTCTTGAACGGTCTGGACAATTGGACTGAGGCGACACACCCGTCCCCGGTCTCCGCAGACTACGTCAGCCGCGGCCGCGCTCCAGGTCAACCGCATACTCGAACCGATCGGCGGGGTGCACCGAGACCGTGATCTCGAACGGGTCCCCGGCGCGATCCAGGTACCGCCGCATCATCTGCAGCACCGGCGAACCGGCGGTGGTGCGCAGCAGATCGACCATGGCGTCCGGCACCGTCGCCGCCCGCATCCGCTGCTCGATGGTGTGCACGGTGCGGCCGGTCGCCTGCTCGACCATGTCCGAGATCAACCGCTTGGGGTCCAGGACCTGGTCGCCCACGGCCTCGGCGATGCCGGGCTCGAGGTAGACGTCGGTGCAGCACAGCGGCCAGCCGTCATCGGCCGGATCGATGCGCAGCATCCGGATCTTGGTCCAGCGCTGCCCGGGCCGGCAGCCCAGGACCAGGGCGTCGACCTCGTCGACCACCACATCGGCGATCGACAGCACCTGGCGGTCCGTCTCCGCGGAGTACTGCATCAGGTCGCCCACCGAATGCACGGAACGGGCGAAGACCGAATGCGGCTTGAGGCGTTCGACGCGGGTGCCGCGCCGGGGCCGGCGGGAGACGAGCCCCAGATCCTCCACGATGTCGAGCGCGGCTCGGATCGTGCCCCGGCTGACGTCGAACTCCGCCGCCAGGTCCACTTCGGGCGCGAACTGCCCGCCGATCGGCCAGCGTCCCGACTGGATCTGCCGGACCAACTCCTCCGCGACTTCCTCATAACGCCTCATTGCCCTCTCCCGTCCTCGGGTCCACCGTCCGCAGGACCGAAAAACATTGTGACCTGTCGCACCAGGGCGAAGCCCCCGCAGAGCCGCCCGCGCCGGGCTCCTGCCGGCCACCGGGCAGACGGGACCCCGGGGGCAGGGGACGGTGATTAGACTAGACAATTCGAACGGTCTAGATCATAGTTTGAGGGCCATGCGCATCACCGACATCCGCGAGGTCGCGATCCCCCTCCGCGGGGACATCAACAACTCCGTGGTGAACTTCGCCGAGCACACCGTGTCCCTGGTGGCCGTCCGGACCGACGTCCGCCGCGACGGGGCCCCGCTCACCGGCATCGCCTTCAACTCGATCGGACGCCATGCCCAGGGCGGCATCCTACGGGAGCGGATGATCCCGCGGCTGCTGGCCGCCGACCCCGGCGCCCTCCTCGACCCGTCCACCGGGCTGCTCTCCCCCGCCCGCGTACTCGAACGCGCCATGCGGGACGAGAAGCCCGGCGGCCACGGCGACCGCGCCGCGGCGGCCGGCGCGGTCGAGCTCGCGGTGTGGGACCTGCTGGCCAAGCACCGCGACGAGCCGGCCCATGCCACCATCGCCCGGGCCTTCGGGCGCCGGCCCGCGACCACCGGTGTGCCGGTCTACGCCGCGGGGGGCTACTACCACCCCGCCGACTCCCTGGACCGGCTCCGCGACGAGCTCACCGGCTACGCCGACCAGGGCTACCGTACGGTCAAGATCAAGATTGGCGGCATGCCGCTACCCGAGGACGTCGCCCGGGTCGAGGCGGCCATCGACGTGATCGGCGGCGGGGACGGGGTGGCCGTCGACGCCAACGGACGCTTCGGCCGGGACCAGGCCCTGGCCTACGCCGCGGCTCTGGCCGGTCTCGGCCTGCGCTGGTACGAAGAGCCGGCCGACCCCCTGGACTACGCACTGCACAAGGAACTGACCGAGGCCTACCCGGACGCCGTCGCCACCGGCGAGAACCTCTTCTCCTACCAGGACGTGCGCAACCTGCTCACCTACGGCGGAGTGCGGCCCGACCGGGACGTCTTCCAGATGGACGCCGGCCTCAGCTACGGGCTGACCGAGTACGCTCGCATGCTCGAGGCCATGGAGTCGTGCGGCGTCGACCGGTCCCAGGCGTTCCCGCACGGCGGGCACCTGATCAACCTGCACATCGTGGCCGGTCTGGGGCTGGGCGGCTGCGAATCCTATCCGGGGGTCTTCGAGCCCTTCGGCGGTTACAGTCCGGACTGCCGGCTCTCCGGCGGGCTGGTCCACCCCGGCCAGGCGCCCGGGTTCGGCCTGGAGGCCAAGCCGGGCCTCGGTGACGAGATCGCCAAACTCCTCAAGGAGATGGGCTGATGAGGATCTGCGTCGTCGGCTGTGGAGCCATGGGCTCGGTATACGCCGCACGCCTGGGCCGCGCCGGCCACGAGGTGTCGGTGGTCGACGCGTGGCGGGCCCACGTCGAGGCCATCGCCCGCGACGGGCTGCACGTCCACGGACCGGACGGGGAGTTCCGCGCCGCGGTCGCGGCCCACGCCGCCGTGCCCGCCGAACCCGTCGACCTCGTGGTCCTCGCCGTCAAGGCCGCCGACGTGCCCGGGGCCGCAGCCGGACTCGCACCGCTGCTGGAACCGGGGACCACCGTGCTGACCATCCAGAACGGCCTCGGTTCGGCCGATGTCGTGGCCGGCGCGGTGGGCGCCGGACGCCTGGCCGTCGGTATCGCCAGCGGCTTCGGCGCCGGCCTGCGCGGGCCGGGCCGCGTGCACCACAACGCGATGCGGGCCCTGAGGTTCGGCGCCTACGGCTCCCTGCCCCCCGAACGGGTCGAGGAGGTCGCGGCGGCCTGGCGGACGGCCGGGTTCGACGCGGAGGCCGTGCACGACATCATCGCGATGCAGTGGGAGAAGCTCATCTGCAACGTGGCTTACAGCGCTCCGTGCGCCCTGACCGGGCTGACCGTGGGCGAGATCCGCGACCACCCCGAACTGGGCCGGACGAGCCGGGCCGCGGCGACCGAGGCCTGGGAGACCGCGCGGGCGCGCGGGGTGGCCATCGACGTGCCGGACCCCGTGGAACTCGTGCGCGAGTTCGCCGCCCGGATGCCCGGTGCCGAGCCGTCGGCGCTGCTGGACCATAAGGCCCGCCGGACCAGCGAGATCGATGTGATCAACGGGGCGGTCCCGCGGGAGGCGGCCAAGGTGGGCCGCACGGCACCGGTCAACCAGGCGCTGACCGCCCTCGCCCGCCATCGCGAGGCCGCCTGGCGGCGGTGACGTCGCCCCCGCCGGGCAGACGAGCGGCAGGGCGTCGTCCTCGTCCGGAAATCGCCTAGAGATCCGGCAGGGGGTCCTTGGGCAGGCTGTCGCGGTCGAAGATCTCGGCGTCGGCCGCGTTGACGACCGCGGCGTACTCGTCGTCCACCTCGAACACCGAGCCGGCGAACTCGAACGACGCGCCGACGCCGGTCTCCACCGGCCCGATCCGGGTGCCGCGCGGGTAGCTGCCCCAGACGGACTTCGGGGTGGTGCGGCTCATCACGCCGGTGGAGACCACCGCGATCTGGTCGTCGGTGACGACGAAGATGAAGCTCGCCCCACCGCCGTAGGCCATCGCGGGGAAGATGTAGCCGATCTCTCCGTCGATCCCGAGGAACTCGCGGCAGCGTTCGCGCAGCGGGCGTGGCACCGGCATGACTGTTGGGGCACCTCCCAGAAGGAACGTTGTCTGCCCTCACAATCATGCCCCGGTTCGTCACGGCGTGGCCAGAGTCAGGCGGTCGCGAGAGCCGTGGTCGGCGGCAGCCGCGCCGCGCGCATCGCCGGATACAGGCCCGCGACCGTCCCGATCGCCAGGGTCGCGGCGAGCGCGCCGCCGAGCGCCCAGGCGGGCACGACCGGCGGCCAGCCCTTCCACAGCGCGAACCCGGCGGTGACCGCCGCGCCGAGCACGACGCCGGCGGCACCGCCGAACGCCGACAGCAGCAGCGACTCGGCCAGGAACTGCACCCGCACCTGCCCCCGCGTCGCACCGAGCGACCGGCGCAATCCGATCTCACGGCGCCGCTCCAGGACCGAAATGACCATGGTGTTGGCGACGCCGACCCCGCCGACCAGCAGCGCGACGGCGCCGAGCCCGAGCAGCAGCCCGGTGAACGCCCCGTCCGCGGCGGCCTTCGCCTCCAGCGCGTCCGAGGGACGGCTGACCTCGACCTCCTCGGGACGCTCGGGGCTGACCGTCCGCGCGAGGACGTTCCGGACGTCGCCGACCGAGGCGTCGGCCGACCGCTCGTAGATCGTCGTCGGATGCCCGCCGAACCCGAGGTACTTCTCCGCGGCGTCCCAGCCGACGAGCGCCGACCGGTCGATCTCGGGCGCCAGCTCGGCGGGCCGCAGAACACCGAGGACGGTGAACCACCGCCCGCCGATCCACACCTGCCCGCCCGCCCGGTCCAGGCCGAGCCGCCCGGCCGCCTGGTCGCCGAGCACGACGCCCGGGTAGCGGCCGGTTGCCGCGTTCAGCCACCCGCCGCTCGCCGTCTCCACCTCCAGGGTGCCGAGCAGCCCGACGGTGGCAGCCTGCACCGCGATCCCGTGCGTGACCTCCTCGGGGATCCTGTCGGTGCGGCGGACGGTCGCGTCCACCGACCCGGTCGCCCCCACCGCCGTGACGGGCCCGATCCTGCCGACCATCTCCGGCGCCGCCTCGGGCAGCTCGGCCTTCGCACCGAACAACGTGTCACCGGGCCCGGCCGTCAAAAGGTTCGTCCCGAGATGATCGAGTCGCCGCAGCAGATCCTCCTTGCTGGACGACGAGATCCCGATGACCGCGACCATCGTCGCGATCCCGATCGCGATGCCCAGCGCGGACAGAACGACCCTCGCCGGACGCGCCCGCAGCCCGCCGAGACCGACACGCAGCACATCGCCCACGCCGAGCCGCGCGGGCACCAGCGCGGCCCTCACCGGCTTCCCGCCCCCGCCCGCTCATCGGCCACGACCAGGCCGTCGCGCATCCTCACCCGGCGCGGCGCCCTGCCCGCGACCTCCAGGTCATGCGTGATGATCGCGACGGTGGTGCCCGCGCGGTTCAGCTCGTCCAGCAGGGCCAGCACCTCGGCGCCCGCATTCGAGTCGAGGTTCCCGGTCGGCTCATCGGCCAGCAGCAGGTCCGGCTCCCCCACCACGGCCCGCGCGACCGCGGCCCGCTGCTGCTCACCCCCCGAGAGCTCATGGGGCCGGTGCCCGGCCCGCTTCCCGAGCCCGACCCGCTCCAGCGCGGCCCGCGCCCGCTCCCGCCGCTCGTCCAACCCCGCACCGCTGTAGAGGAGCCCGTCGGCGACGTTGTCGAGAGCACTCACCCCCGCGGCCAGATGGAACTGCTGGAACACGAACCCGATATGCCGCGCCCGGAGGGCCGACAACTCCCGGTCGCTCAGCCCCGACACCTCATGCCCGGCGACCTTCACACTCCCCGCGGTCGGACGGTCCAGCGTCCCGATCATGTGCAGAAGCGTCGACTTCCCGGACCCGGACGGCCCCACGATCGCCGCCATCTCCCCCGGCGCGATCATTAGATCGACACCCCGGAGCGCCGCCACACCGGTGTACTCCCTGGTCACCCCGGCCAGCTCAACGATGTCCGCGCCCCGTCCGCCGATTCCGAGCGTGTTCATTCGGCGGGCACCCCGACCTTCACACCTTCACGCAGCCCGGACCCGCCGACCTCGACGCGCCCGCCGCCGAACGCCCCGGCATCCACCGGGACGAGCCGCCGCCGCGTCCCGTCCACGACCTCGACACCGAAGCCGCCCTCACGCAGCGCCAGCAGCGCCTCCACCGGCACCGACAGGACGTCCTTCCTCCGCTCGCTCTCCAGCTCCACACTCACGGGCGCCTCGTCCAGCCGTCCCGTCCCGGCGTCGCCGAGGGAGATCTCGACGTCGACCGTGGTCTTCTTCTCCTGCCCCGACCCGCTGCTCTCCGCGACCTTCCCCACCTCGGTGATCTCCCCCTTGACGCTCCTGCCACCGGGCAGCTCCACGACGACCCCGGCGCCCTCCTCGGCGAGATCCTGCTTGTCGGCATCGAGATCCACGTGGACGATGCGCCGCGTCCCCGCCACCGTCAGAACCGGCTGCCCTCCGGCGATCCGCTTCCCCTCGGGCGCCGTGACCTCCCGCACGAGCACGGCCCCGCCCAGGAAGACGACCTGATCCGGGCCGACCGCCCCGGACTCCTCCAAACCCCGGTCGTCCTGCCACTTCTTCACAGCGGCCTCGGTCGCACCGGTGAACTCCGTGTCCACGGTCATGCCGCCGTACCCGAGCGCCCGCAGGTTCTGTTCGAGCTGCCGCACGTCCTTGCCCGAAGCCCCGTTCCCGAGCGTCCGGTACATGGGGCTACCGCCGTACATGAGCGTGACCGGCCTGCCGGCCACCCTCAGCAGCGTCCCGCCCCGCTTGACCGTCGCCCCCTGCTCCGGCGTCCACGTCACCACTCCCGACGCGCCCGTCCACACCTCACGGACGCCGTCATAGGTCAGCTTCCCGTCGACCGTCTCGGTATCGACGAGATCGCCCCGGCTCACCTCCGCCGTGGCCGGCCGCACCTCCTGCCCCGCCTCCGCCTCGTCGCCGTCCGCCGTCCAGGCCAGCGCACCTCCCCCGCCGGCCACCACCAGGCCGGCGACGCCGCCCACGACCACGAGCCGCCTCACTTCCCGAACCCCGGCAGGTCGAGCCTGCACTTCTCCCGGGCCTTCTCCAGCGCGCCCCGGTCGATGTCCCCCGACGGAAGCCTGAGCTCCCCGTCCGGCCCCGGATCCGGGATGTCGACCCCGTGCTCGCGCATGCACTGCGCGAACTCGACGTACTGATCACGCACCTTCGGATCCTTCAGGTCGGGCATCCTCCCGCCCGCCTGAAGCCACGACCGGCACTTCTCCAGCGCCGCCTCCAGCTTCTTACGCTCGGTCCCCTCCCCCAGCCGCTTCGCCGCCGCGTCCCCGCTGCCCGGGTCGGGGACGTCCACCCCGTTCTCCCGCATGCACTGCGCGAACTTCAGCTCCGCGTCCTCCGCCGAAAGCGACGCACTGGGCGACGCCGAGACCGCGGCCCCCGTCCCTCCGGCACTGGCCACCCCACTCCCGCCACCGTCGTCCCCGCATCCGGCAAGCCCGAACAAGACCGGCACCACGACCACCGCGGCCCAAACCCGAAACCCCATGACGTCCTCCCCGCCGAGGACACCCGGCCCCGGCGAGAAGCCACAAAACCCACCCCAGGGTTAAACCCGCATTAGCCGCGGTGCTGGACGTGGTGGTGGCGCGCTCTGTCCTGTGGGCGGGGGTGGGTGCCGGCCATGGTCGCGTGGGTGCGGGTCAGTCTTGAGGGTCCCTGACGCGCAGGGCGATCATGGCGATGTCGTCGGTGCCGGTCGGTGGGCGGTGCTCCAGGAGGCCGTCGCAGAAATGCTCCAGGGGGCCGGGCGCGAGGGCGGATGCTCGGCTGCGGAGCCGGGAAAGGCTCGTGTCCGGGTCTTCGTCGGAGCGTTCGACGAGGCCGTCGGTGTAGAGCAGGAGGGTGGAGCCGGGTGGAAGGGGCTCGGTCGCGCTGCGGTAGGGCCTGTTGACCGGGACGCCCAGCAGGGGGTTGGTGGCGCCCTTTAGGAAACGGCCGCGGCCGCCGGGGGTGAACAGGAGTGGTGGGGGGTGTCCGGCCGCGGCGTGGGTGAACTGCCATCGGCCGGGTTCGGGTTGCTCGATTCTGGACAGGATGCAGGTCGCGGTGGTGTCGGGGGCGACCGTCTCCATGGCGGTGTTGAGGCGGCGCAGGATCTCGCCGGGCGGGGCGATGCGGTCGGCGGTCAGGGCCCGCAGCATGTTGCGCAGCTGGCTCATGCCGACGGCGGCACCCAGATCGTGGCCGGCCACGTCGCCGATGGCCAGGACCGTCGCGCCGTCGGGCAGGACGAACGAGTCGTACCAGTCGCCGCCCACCTCGGCCGCCGCGGGGCTGGCCCGGTACCGGGCGACGATGTCCAGATCGGCGAGCTCGGGCGGGTCGGCGAGCTGGCCGTGCTGGAGGGCCAGGGCCACCTGCTGGGCGCGGTGGAACCGGATGGCGCCGCTCAGCGCATCGTGGGTGTGCTCGAAGATCTGCCGAATGAGAGCGATGTCGTCCGGCCCGAGGGGCGCGCGGTCGTCGCGCCGGGAGGCGGTGACCGCCGCCGCCACGGTGCCGTCCACGACGACCGGCATCAGCACGACGCTGGTGGCCTTGACCTCGGTCAGCCAGGCGGCGGTGCTCTTGGGCAGCAGGTCGGCCGGCGGCCGGCCCGGCGGGAACGTGCGGTACAGCGGACGGCGCTTCAGCAGCGCGCGGATGAACCCGCTGTCGGGGGCGAACCCCTCGTCACCGGCCGGGGGCCGGCGGGGCAGGCCGTCCCGCGCGGCGGTGGCGATGCGCCGGCCGACGATCGGGGCGCCGGGGGGACGGTCGACCAGATCGGGGAGCAGGTGCACGCCGCAGCCGTCGGCCAGGGCGGGGACGAGCACGTCGGCGAGCGCGGCGAACATCTCGGCCAGTCCGGCATGCTCCGCGGCGGCCGCGGCGGCCCGGTCGAGCAGCTCCTGGCGCTGCTGCCGCCGCCACTGCTGCTCGACATCCGTGCAGGTGCCGATCCATTCCACCACGGCGCCGTTCTCGTACACCGGCGCGGAATTGAGCTCGAAGTGCCGGTACTCGCCGTCCCGCGTCCGCACCCGGTAGGTGTAGTGCCAGGGACGGGCCTGCCGGCGCGTCCGCTTCCACGAGCGGAGCGCCGGCCCGCGGTCGTCGGGATGCAGCGCGGCCGACCAGCCGTCACCGCTGAACTCCTCCCGGCTCTGCCCGGTCACGCGCTCCCAGCCCCCGCTCGACTCGATCACCCCGCCCGACGGGTCCGCCACCCACACGATCTGCGCGCTCATCCACACCAGGCTCTCGAACCGGCGGCGCCAGCGCCGCTGCTCCTCGGTCGCCCGGTCCGCCCGGCGCGTCGCGGCGACCTGTTCGGTGACGTCCACCGCGATCACCAGGACTCCGGGCCGGTCGTGGGTGAACCGGGACAGGCTGAAGGAGAAGAACCGCTCCTCGCCGCCCCCGCCCGCGGGGACCAGGCTCACCAGCGCCTCGACGAGGTTGACCGATTCCCCGGTGGCCAGGACGTGGTCGAACAGGGCGCCGTAGTCCCGCTGCGCCTGATCGCCGAACGCGTACCCGATCGGCTGGCCGAGCGGACGGTCGCCGACGTAGGCCCGGAAGGCGAGGTTGGTGTACACCAGCCGGTGTTCGGGCCCGATGGTCAGCGCGACGGCGACCGGCGCCGGATCGAACGCCTCCAGCGCAAGCCATCCCATCCCACGCCCGCCGGCGTCGTGCATCACGCGTCCCTCCATCAACCCACCGCACCCGGGTGTCCCCTACCCATGACGCCGGGCGATAGCTTGCTCACCGGCTCCGATTTCCATGGCTCGCGCTTCCACGTCCGCCGCCGCCCACATCGCCGTCCGGACCCGGCTATTCATGTCCCGGTGACAAAGCGGGGGCGCGGAGTGTGTGCTTCGGACGCATTTATCCACGTGCGGGTTAGGCGATAATCCGTTCGTGCCCATCCGTACCGCTTCCCCGCTGAACGAGGACTTCCGGCTGGCCATGGCGCTTGAGGATCAGCGCCCGGACGCGGCGGACCAGGTCTACGACGTGTACGGGCCCGAGCTGGTCGAGTACGCCGAGGGGCTGGTCGGTGACCACGACGCGGCGGTGGAGGCGGTCCACGCCGCGCTGCTGGCGCTGTCGGCCAAGGGCGCGGGCGCGGGGACGTTCCGGGACCGGATGTACGAGCTGGTGCGCGAAGAGTGCCAGGATCCGCCCGTGCGGCTGCATCGGTGGCTGGTGGTCATCGGGGTCGCGGCGGGGGTCGTGCTGACCGCCGTGATGCTCGTGCTGTTCGAGTCGACGGACGGGGACGAGACGTCGCCGGTGGCGGCGCCGCCGAGGGTGACGATGACCTCGCCCGCGGCGCCGAGTCCGTCGCCGACGCCGTCCCGGGAGAAGAAGAAGGCGAAGGTTCCGGCCAAGGACGACAAGCCCGCGAAGACGCCGGCGGGGCCCGGGCGGTTGTCGGTCGACGACGCGGACTGCCGTGGGGTGCGGGCGGTGGGGCTGCCGACGCGGTGTGAGATCCGGCTGACGGCGCGGGGCGGAGCGGTGAAGTGGTCGGTGTCGGCGGTCCGGTCCGGGGACGCGCGGATCAGCGCGGACGGGAGCGGCAAGCTCGCCGCGGGGCGTTCGACGTCGGTCGCGGTGACGGTGCGCCCCAGGGTGCTGTGCTTCCTGGACGGAAGCGGCAGCGGGACGGTGTCGTTCGCGCCGGGCGGAACCGCGACCGTCACCTACACCTGCTGGAAGCGCTGAATACTTACCGGCGTTTAACCTCCGGCCGGTCATGCTCGGCGGCATGCGTGTACTGATCGTCGAGGACGAGCGGGTGCTGGCGGACGCGATCGCCGAGGGGCTCCGCGAGGAGGCGATCGCCGTCGACGTGGTGTACGACGGCGATGAGGCGCTGGAGCTGGCCTCGTACAACGAGTACGCCGTGGTGGTCCTCGACCGGGACCTGCCGACGGTGCACGGGGACGAGGTCTGCCGGGAGCTGGTGGAGCGGCGGAGCCCCGCGCGGATCCTGATGCTGACCGCCGCGGGGGACGTCGGCGACCGGGTGGACGGGCTGTCGCTCGGCGCCGACGACTATCTGCCGAAGCCGTTCGTGTTCGGTGAGCTGGTGGCGCGGGTGCGGGCACTGGGGCGCAGGTCGGGGCCGCCGGTGCCGCCGGTGCTGGAGCGCCGGGGCGTCCGGCTGGACCCGCATCGGCGCAGGGCGGCGCGGGACGGGCGGGAACTGCGGCTGACGAAGAAGGAGTTCGCCGTGCTGGAGGAGCTGCTGCGGGCGGAGGGCGGCGTGGTGAGCGCCGAGCGGCTGCTGGAGCGGGCGTGGGACGAGAACATCGACCCGTTCAGCAACATCGTCCGGGTGACGATGGCGACGCTGCGCCGCAAGCTGGGGCAGCCGCCGGTGATCGAGACGGTGACGGGTTCCGGGTACCGGCTGGAGGCGCGATGATCCCGAGGCTGAGTGTGCGGGCGCGGCTGACGCTGGTGTACGGGTCGCTGTTCCTGGCGACGTCGGCGGTTCTGGTCACGGTGACGTACCTGCTGACGGTGCGGACGATGGATCAGCGCCTCTCTGGAAGCGAAGGCCTGGACCCCGCGCTGGTCACGCGGCTGCGGACCCTCTCGTCCCAGGGGAACCTGTCCACGCAGGACGGGATCGCGCAGCTGATCGCGTTGAAGGAGGAGGCCGACCGGCAGTACGCCCAGGAGAAGCGCGACGTGCTGGAGCAGCTGCTGCAGAGTTCGCTGCTGCTGATGCTGGTCGTCGGCGTCCTCGCGGTGGTGATCGGGTACGTGGTGGCGGGGCGGATGCTGCGTCCGCTGCACAGGGTGACCGCGACGGCGCGGCGGCTGTCGGAGAGCAATCTGCACGAGCGGATCGCGCTGGAGGGCCCGCAGGACGAGATCAAGGACCTGGCCGACACGTTCGACCGGATGCTGGACCGGCTGAACCGCGCGTTCGACGGCCAGCGCCGGTTCGTCGCGAACGCGTCGCACGAGCTGCGCACGCCGCTGACGATAAACCGGACGGTGCTGGAGGTGGCGCTGGCCAGCCGCAGGAGCCCGCCGGAGACCAAGGCGCTGGCGGACGTGCTGCTCGGCAACACGGCGCGCCACGAGCGGCTGATCGAGGGGCTGCTGACGCTCGCCAGGTCGGAGCGGGACCCGAGCACCCGGGTCGGCACTCCGCTGCCGGACGTGATCCGCAGCGCGCTCGACCAGCTCGACGATCAGGCCGCCGACGTTGACGTCGAGGCCAGGCTCGCGCCGGCGGTGGTGACCGGCGATCCCGTCCTGCTGGAGCGCTGCGCGGTGAACCTGCTGGAGAACGCCGTGAAGTACAACGTGCGGGAAGGGCGGGTGTGGGTGCGTACCGGCGTCCGGGGCGGCGACGCGTTCCTGCAGGTCGTCAACACCGGCCGGCCCGTCCCGTCCTACGAGGCCGGGACGCTGTTCGAGCCGTTCCGGCGGCTGCGCGCGGACCGGACGGGGTCGAAGGACGGTGCGGGTCTCGGGCTGTCGATCGTCCGGGCGGTGGTGGACGCGCACGGCGGCACGGTCGAGGCGGTCCCGCGGCCGGGCGGCGGCCTGTCCGTCACGGCCCTGCTGCCGCTGTCCGCGGAGCCCTCCCCGGAGCCCTCCCTGGAGGCCGCCGCGCCTTAGCCCGCCCGGCCGGCCTGCTCCGCGCCCACGGCCGGCCAGTCGACGCGTCCCTCGGGCCGCGGCCGGCCGGGGTGTGCGGTGAGCCAGCGGTGCACGACCTTGCCGGTGGAGTTGCGCGGCAGCTCGGCGATGAAGTGCACGTCGCGGGGCACCGCGTACCGGGCGACCTGCTCGTGCACGTAGTCGCGGACGGCGCCCGCGTCCAGCCGGGCCCCGGGCCGCAGGACGACGTAGGCGGCGAGCCGCTGCCCCCATTCGTCGTCGGGGACGCCGACGACGGCGGCCTCGCCGATCTCCGGGAGCCGCAGCAGGGCGTCCTCCACGTCGCGCGGAAGGATGTTCTCGCCGCCCGAGACGACCAGGCCGTCGCCGCGGCCGTCCACGAACAGCAGCCCGCGGTGGTCGACGTGGCCGAGGTCGCCGGTGGCGAGCAGCCCGTCGCGGACCTCCATCGGCTCGCCGGCGGTGTAGCCCTCGAACAGCAGCTCGTTCGCGGCGTAGATCTGCCCGATGGTGGAGCGGCCGAGCCTGGCGCCCTCCTCGCCGAGGATGGCGAGCGAGGTGTTGCGCGGCGGGCGGCCGGCGGTGCGCGGGTCGATCCGCAGGTCCCTCGGGGTGGCGATGGACACCCAGGACACCTCGGTGGAGCCGTAGACGTTGTAGAGCCGGTCGCCGAACGCGTCCATGAAGCGGGTGGCCAGGTCGCCGGGCAGCGCGGCGCCGCTGATCGCCACGATCCGCAGCGAGGACGTGTCGTAGACGGCGCGGGCCCCGGCGGGCAGTTCGAGGATCCGCTGGAGCATCACGGGGACGGCGAACACGGTGGTGTCGCGGTGGGAGGCGACGGCGCGCAGCGTCTGCTCGGGGTCGAACCGGCGGTGCAGGACGACCGGGGCCCGCAGCGCCCACGCCATCTGGAGGGCGGCGTAGCCCCAGGTGTGGAACAGCGGCGCTTCGATGATCATGGTCTGCCGGGCGCGGAGCGGGATCCGGGACGTCATCGAGGCCAGCGGCCACAGCCCGGGGCGGGGCGGGCGGCGGGCGCCCTTCGGGCGTCCGGTGGTGCCGGAGCTGAGCATGATCGTGCGGCTCTGGATCTGCGGCGGCCCGTCCGCCTGCACGCCGGACGCGGGGACCGAGCCGATGATCTCCTTGATGCTCGGGCCCTTCTCCGCCGGGGCGGGCGGGGCGGGCTCGACGTCGGTGCGCGGCGGCGGGGGCGCCAGCGTCCCGGCGGGGACGGGCGCGGCCAGCGGCATCCCGCGCGGGGGGCCGGGGCGCCGGTCGGCCCACAGGACGGTCCGGCGCAGGGCGATGGGCACGTTCCGGAGCAGTGGCGCGAACTCGGCGTCGGCGACGATGAGGGCGGGGCGCAGTTCGCCGAGCACGGCGCGGAGCTGGCCCGTTCCGAAGCCGGTGTTCAGCAGGACGACCTCGGCGCCCCGGCGGCTGCACGCGACGAGCGTCAGGGCCATGCCGCGGTGGTTGCGGCACAGCACCCCGACGCGGGGGCGGGGGCCGTGCAGCGGCAGCCCGGCGGCGAGCCGCGCGGCGCGCTCGTCGAGTTCGGCGAACGTGAGGGCGCCCTCGTCGTCGATCAGCGCGAGCCGGGACGGGGAGCGGGCGGCGGACGCGGCGACCAGCCCGGCGAGCGTGGTGCCCCAGCGGCGCAGCGTGCCGGCCTGCCGGAGCATGCGGCGGGGGCCGCCGGCGAACAGCAGTCCGGTGCGCAGCAGGAGCGCGGTGAGATCGCGGATATGCCCGATCCGCCGGCGTACCCCGGGCCGGTATGTGGGCCTCGCGTGCGTCACCGTGCCCCTCCTCCGGTGATTTCGAGTCACGTTACCCACCCGTCACCGGCCGAACAAGAGCGCGGGACGCCACACCTCCGTCAGTGGTTACTGACGAGTAGTATTTGCGGTTACCGGCGAGTAGCATCGCCGTCGCGGGCACTCGTGCCGCCGGAAACAGGCAGGGGCGGCACGAGGCCCGACACCCTTCACCGAGCCCCACCTTCGCCCCAGCCAGACCGCCACCGAACCCTCAAGAGAGGACGATCCGTGCCTCGTACCGCACGCGACGTCGTGTTCGTCGACGGCGTACGCACGCCGTTCGGCAAGGCCGGCCCCAAGGGCCTGTACGCGGACACCCGCGCCGACGACCTCGTCGTCCGCGCCATCCGCGAGCTCATGCGCCGCAACCCGTCCCTCCCGCCCGAGCGGGTGGACGAGGTCGCGATCGCCGCCACCACCCAGACCGGCGACCAGGGCCTGACCATCGGGCGGTCCGCCGCCGTGCTGGCCGGGCTGCCCAAGAGCGTCCCCGGGTACGCCGTCGACCGCATGTGCGCGGGGGCGATGACCGCCGTGACCACGTCCGGTGCCGGCATCTCGTTCGGCTCCTACGACGTCGTCATCGCCGGCGGCGTCGAGCACATGGGACGCCACCCGATGGGCGAGGGCGTCGACCCGAACCCGCGGTTCCTCGCCGACAGGCTCGTCGACCCGTCCGCCCTGGTCATGGGCTCCACCGCCGAGAACCTGCACGACCGGTTCCCCGGCATCACCAAGGACCGCGCGGACGCCTACGCCGTCCGCAGCCAGCAGAAGGTCGCCGCCGCCTACGCGGCCGGCAAGATCCAGCCGGACCTCGCGCCCACCGCGATCCGCTCCGCGGAGAAGGGATGGGGGCTCGCGACCGAGGACGAGCCGCCGCGTCCCGGCACGACGCTGGAGGACCTGGCCAAGCTGAAGACCCCGTTCCGCGTGCACGGCAACGTCACGCCGGGGAACGCCGCGGGGCTCAACGACGGCGCCACCGCCTGCCTGCTGGCCGCCGAGGACGTGGCCCGCGACCTCGGCCTCACCCCGAAGATGCGGCTCGTCGACTTCTCCTTCGCCGGTGTGGAGCCGGAGGTGATGGGCGTCGGGCCCGTCCCGGCCACCGAGCGGCTCCTCGCCCGCAACGCGCTGACCATGGACGACATCGGCCTCATCGAGATCAACGAGGCGTTCGCGGTGCAGGTGCTGGCGTTCCTGGAGCACTTCAAGATCGCCGACGACGACGCGCGGGTGAATCCGTGGGGCGGCGCGATCGCCCTCGGGCACCCCCTCGCCTCGTCCGGCGTGCGGCTGATGAACCAGCTGTCGCGCCTGTTCGAGGAGCGCACCGGCGTCCGGTACGGACTGACCACGATGTGCGTGGGCATGGGCATGGGCGGAACCGTCCTCTGGGAGAACGTCGGCTGGGAGGGCACCAAATGAGCGACGAAGTCGTTCGGGGGGTCCGGGGGACCGCCCCCGGAGAGGACACAGTGAGCGACGCAGTCGTTCGGGGGGTCCGGGGGACCGCCCCCGGAAAGGACACAGTGAGCAGCCTCGCGGGACTCTTCGCGGACGAGGTCGTCACGCGCGCGTACGTCAGGGACGTGGCGCTCCCCCACGGCGCGGGCACCCTCGCCCTCATCACACTCGACAACGGGCACGACCACACCAAGCCCAACACCTTCGGCCCGAACGGCCTCGCCGAGCTGAACACCGCCATCGACGCCGTCGCCGGACGCGACGACATCGTCGCCGTCGGCGTCACGGGCAAGCCGTTCATCTTCGCCGTCGGCGCCGACCTGAACGGCGTCCCGCTGATCGGGTCCCGCGCGGACGCGCACGCCATCGGCAGGCTGGGCCACGACGTGTTCCGGCGGCTCGGCGAGCTGGGCGTGCCGTCGTTCGCCTACTACAACGGCGCGGCGATGGGCGGCGGCGTCGAGATCGGCCTGCACTGCACGTACCGGACGATCTCGTCGGGTGTCCCGGCGTTCGCGCTGCCGGAGACGTTCCTCGGGCTCGTGCCCGGCTGGGGCGGGACGTACCTGCTGCCGAGGCTGATCGGCGCGGAGAAGGCGCTCAAGGTCGTCATCGACAACCCGATGGCCCAGAACCGCACGCTCGAGGGCGGGCAGGCGTACGACCTCGGCATCGCCGACGCGATCTTCGACTCGGCCGACTTCCTGGAGGAGTCGCTCTCCTGGACGGCCCGCGTCCTGAACGGGGAGATCACCGTCCGGCGGCCCGAGGTCGACAAGGGCAAGGCGTGGGACGACGCGGTCGCGATGGCGCGCTGGAACGTGGACGGCAAGCTCCACGGCGCCGCACCGTCCTTCACCCGGGCACTGGATCTGATCGCCGCGGCCAAGGACCGCACCCGCGACGAGGGCTTCGCCGCCGAGGACGACGCACTCGCCGACCTCATCATGAGCGACGAGCTGCGCGCCGGGCTGTACTCGTTCGACCTCACCCAGAAGCGCGCGAAGAGGCCCGCCGGGGCGCCCGACACGTCCCTGGCCCGCAAGGTCACCAAGGTCGGCGTCGTCGGCGCGGGCCTGATGGCCTCGCAGCTCGCGCTGCTGTTCGCGCGCCGCCTGGAGGTGCCGGTCGTGCTGACCGACATCGACCGGGAGCGCCTGGACAAGGGCGTCGGCTACGCGCACGACGAGATCGGCAAGCTGCTCGGCAAGGGACGCATCTCCCCCGACAAGGCCAACCGGCTCACGTCGCTGATCACCGGCTCGCTCGGCAAGGAGGCGTTCACCGACGCCGACTTCGTCATCGAGGCCGTGTTCGAGGAGATGTCGGTGAAGAAGAAGGTGTTCGCCGAGGTCGAGGAGCACGTCTCGGCCGAGTGCGTTCTCGCGACCAACACCTCGTCGCTGTCGGTCGGCGAGATGGCGTCCGGGCTGCGGCATCCCGAGCGGGTCGTCGGCTTCCACTTCTTCAACCCCGTCGCGGTGCTGCCGCTGCTGGAGATCGTCCGGGGCGAGCGGACCGACGACGCGGCGCTGGCGACCGCGTTCGCGACCGGCAAGGCGCTGAGGAAGTCGTGCGTGCTGGTCAAGGACGCCCCGGCGTTCGTCGTCAACCGCGTCCTGCTGCGGCTGCTGGCCGAGATCGTCCAGACGGTGGACGAGGGCACGCCGATCGAGGTGGCCGAGCGTTCCGCCGCCCCGCTGGGCCTGCCGATGCCGCCGTTCGTGCTGATGGGACTCGTCGGGCCCGCGATCGCGCTGCACGTGAACGAGACGCTGCACGAGGCGTTCCCGGACCGGTTCCCGCTGTCGGACAATCTGGCGAAGCTGGTCGCGTCCGGCAAGTCCGGCGTGTACCTGCCGGACTTCTCCGTCGACCCCGAGGTCGTGGAGATCTTCGCCGGGGGCGCGAACCCGTCGACCGAGGAGCAGGTCCTCGACCGGGCGCTCACCGCGCTCGCCGACGAGATCCGCATCATGCTGGACGAGGGCGTCGTCGCGGCCCCGCAGGACATCGACCTGTGCATGATCCTCGGCGCCGGCTGGCCGTTCCACCTCGGCGGCATCACCCCGTACCTCGACCGGTCGGGCGTCGCCGAAAAGGCGACCGGCCGCCGCTTCCTGGAACCCGGGGTGGCGTCCCTGCCCGCCTAGTCCCCCGCCGCTCCCGAAACCGGAAAGGGGCGTTTCGAACCGGATTCGAGACGCCCCTTTTCCGGCGTTCCCCCACTTCATGGGCATGCCCGCGTTTCGGCCGCGATAAGGCGCGCACATATGGGCATACGGCTGACGGCCGTGTCGAGCACCCGGGAGGCGGAGGGGCCCAAGGATGAACCTGCTGCGCACGAAGTCGGTCGAACAGTCGATCCGCGACACCGAGGAACCCGCGCACCGGCTCCGGCGCGCGCTGTCGGCGCTGGACCTGACCGTGTTCGGGGTCGGCGTGATCATCGGGACGGGGATCTTCGTGCTGACCGGCCAGGTCGCCCGGGACAACGCGGGGCCCGCGGTCGCGCTGTCGTTCATCCTCGCCGCCGTGGTGTGCGGGCTGGCGGCGCTGTGCTACGCCGAGTTCGCCTCCACCGTCCCGGTCGCCGGGTCGGCCTACACCTTCTCCTACGCCACGCTCGGCGAGTTCCCCGCGTGGGTCATCGGCTGGGACCTCATCCTGGAGATGGCGCTCGGCGCGGCGGTCGTCGCCGTCGGCTGGTCCGGCTACTTCGCCTCGCTGCTGGACGACATCGGCATCACGCTGCCGACGGCCATCGCCGACCCGCCGGGCGAGGGCGGGACGGTCAACGTCCCGGCGATCGTGCTCGTGCTGCTGGTCACCGTGCTGCTCGTACTCGGCATCAAGATCTCCTCACGGGTCAACGCCGTGGTCGTGGCGATCAAGGTGTCGGTGGTGCTGCTGGTGATCTTCGCGGGGCTGTTCTTCGTCAAGGGCCGCAACTACGACCCGTTCATCCCGCCCTCGACGTCGACCCCCGAGGTCGCCGGCCTCGACGCGCCGCTGATGCAGGTGCTGTTCGGGGTCACGCCCGTCGCCTTCGGCTGGCTCGGGATCTTCTCCGCCCTCGCGATCGTGTTCTTCGCCTACATCGGGTTCGACATCGTCGCGACCGCCGCCGAGGAGGCCCGCCGCCCGCAGCGGGACCTGCCGATCGGCCTCATCGGCTCCCTCGTCGTCACGGCCGTCCTGTACGCGGCGGTGTCCGTCGTCGTCGTCGGCATGCAGAACTACAGGCAGCTGAGCACGGACGCGCCGCTCGCGGACGCGTTCAAGGCCGTCGGGCATCCCGTCTTCGCCACCATCATCGACGTCGGCGCCGTCATCGGCCTCACCACCGTCGTGATGATCCTGCTGCTCGGGATGAGCCGGATCTTCTTCGCGCTGAGCCGGGACGGGCTCATGCCCCGCTGGCTGTCGGTCGTCCACCCGAGCTTCGGCACCCCCTACCGGTCGACCGTCATCATGGGCGTGATCGTCGCGGCGCTCGCGGGGTTCATCCCGCTCGCCGAACTCGCCACCCTGGTCAACATCGGCACGCTGTTCGCGTTCGTCGTCGTCTCGATCGCCGTGGTGATCCTGCGGGGCACCCGGCCGGACCTGCCGCGCGCGTTCCGCACGCCGCTGGTACCGCTCGTCCCCGTCCTGTCCGTGCTGGCCTGCCTGTTCGTGATGATCAACCTGCCGGTGGAGACCTGGCTGCGGTTCCTGGTGTGGATGGCCATCGGCATCGTCATCTACGCCGCCTACGGCTACCGGAACAGCCGCCTGCAGCGCGCCGGCGCCACGGCGCCCGCCGGAAAGTGAGCACCTTTCCAGAAGCGCGGATGAGCGGGGCCCCGCCGTCATACGATCTTGGACGTCCGCGACGCTCCCAGCATGGACGGTGCAAGGCACATGACCGACGACACCACGCCCGACGGGCCGCCGCCCTCGGACCGGATCGACTCCACCCGCCCCCACTCGGCCCGCGTCTGGGACTACTGGCTCGGCGGCAAGGACAACTACGAGGTCGACCGGGAACTCGGCGAGCAGATCGCCCAGGCGAACCCGCAGGTCGTCGCCATGGTCCGCGCCGACCGGACGTTCATGCGCCGCTCGGTGGCGTTCCTGGCGGAGCAGGGCGTCCGCCAGTTCCTCGACATCGGCACCGGGCTGCCGACCGAGCCGAACGTCCACCAGGTCGCCCAGGCCATCGCCCCCGACTCCCGCGTCGTGTACGCCGACCATGACCCCGTCGTTCTCGCGCACGCCCGCGCGCTGCTGACCTCCACCCCGGCCGGCGCCACCGCCTATCTGGACGCCGACCTGCGCGAGCCGGGCCGGATCCTCACCGAGGCGTCCGCCACCCTGGACCTGGACCGCCCGGTCGCCATCACGCTCATGAGCCTGATGCACTTCGTGACCGACTTCGGCGACGCGCGCGCGATCCTGTGGCGGCTGCTGGACGCCGTCCCGTCGGGGAGCTGGCTGGCCTTCACCCACGCCACCGCGGAACTCGGCGGGCCGCAGGTCCGGGAGGCGTTCCGGACGTGGAACGAGAACGCCGTCCAGAAGGCGCGGCCCCGCGACCGCGACGAGGTCCAGGCCCTCATCGACGGGCTGGAGCCGGTGGACCCGGGGCTCGTCTCCCCGCCCCAGTGGCGGCCGGACGGCAAGGACGGCGCGGAACCGCGGGAAGTGCCGATGTGGGCGGCGGTCGCCCGCAAGCCCTGACCCGGGCGGCGGACCGGGCACGCGGACCGGGCACGCGAGCGGGCCCGTGAGGGGGGTCACTGTGTCCTTTTGTCCGCCGGGTGGGCACAATGGCCCGCATGGCTTCTCCACCTCTCGTCGCGGTGATCGGCTCCGGACCGGCGGGCATCTACGCCGCCGAAGCCCTCGTCAAGCAGACCGACGGCGACGTCCGCGTGGACGTGTTCGACCGGCTGCCGACGCCGTACGGGCTGGTGCGCTACGGCGTCGCCCCCGACCACAAGTCGATCAAGTCGATCGCCAAGTACCTGCAGAAGGTCCTGGAGAACCCGGCCGTCCGGTTCTTCGGCTGCGTGGAGCTGGGCCGCGACCTCACCCGCGCCGACCTGCTCGACTGCTACGACGCCGTCGTCTACTCCACCGGCGCGATGGTCGACCGGCACATGCGCATCCCGGGCGAGGACCTGCCCGGCAGCATCGCCGCGACCGACTTCGTCAACTGGTACTGCGGGCACCCCGACGCCGCCGACCACACCTTCGACCTGTCGGTCGAGGAGGTCGCGGTCATCGGCGTCGGGAACGTGGCCGTCGACGTCGTCCGGATCCTCGCCAAGACGGCGGACGAGCTGCGTGAGACCGACGTCCCCGAGCAGGTCATCGAGGCGCTGTCGCACAGCCGCGTCAAGCGCGTCCACATGATCGGGCGGCGCGGCCCGGCGCAGGCGAAGTTCACCACCAAGGAGGCCCGCGAGCTCGGCGAGCTGCCGAACGCGAGCATCCACGTCAGCCCCGAGGACATGGACCTCGACCCCGCGAGCGCCGAGCTGGCCGAAAGCGACCGGAAGGTCCGCGGCAACATCAAGGCGCTGCAGGCCTGGACGGGCGAACCGGCCGCCGGGCGCGCCCGCCACATCGACGTGCGGTTCTGGCGCGCCCCCGCCGAGATCACCGGCACGGACCGCGTCGAGGGCCTCCGGCTGGAGAGGACCCGCCTGGACGAGACGGGCCGCGTCACCGGCACCGGCGAGTTCGAGACGCTTCCCGTCGGCCTGGTGCTGCGCTCGGTCGGCTACCAGAGCGTCCCCCTCGACGGCGTCCCGTTCGACGAGCGCTCCTTCACGGTGCCGAACGAGGGCGGCCGCATCACCGGCCCGGACGGCGCACCCGTGCCCCGCGAGTACGTCGCCGGCTGGATCAAGCGCGGCCCGTCCGGCGTCGTCGGCACCAACAAGTCCGACGCCGCCGAGACCGTCGGCAACCTCCTGGAGGACATCGCCGGGTCGGAGACGACGCCCAAGCGCACCATCGAGGAACTGCTGGAGGCGCGCGGCCTGCCCGTCGTCACCTACGACGACTGGCTCAGGCTGGACGCCGCCGAGATCGCCCTCGCCGAGGCCCTCGACCGCGGTGAGCGCGTCAAGCTCGCCCGCTGGGAAGCGATGACGTCCGCCTGCCGCGGGCGGGAGTAATCGACCTTCGCGAGAAGATCCCCCGCGCAAGGTAGTGACGGGCGTATCACCTGAGCGCTACGGTGCGGCCTGTGACCGGCGGTCCAGAACTGTACGGGTTCCCTCCACCCGAGACCGTCCCCGACCTCAGGTGGCTGGGCCCCGACTACGTGTCCGTACTCGTGTACGACCTGACGCAGGGACTCCTGCGCCAGGATCCGCGCACGTCCGTGATGGGCGTGCGGTGCGAGGGCGAGCCCCTGCTCGAACCCTCGGTCGACCCGGCGGGCGTCATCCGCGCGCACGACGCCTGCTTCCCGCTGCAGGTCTTCCTGCAGGACGGCGCCGGGCGCCCCTGGCGCCTGCGTGGGCGATGGACGTACTCGGGCCGCGAACTCGGCACGGCCGCCGCGTCCATCACCCACTTCTGGCACCTGGTGTCGGCGGAAGGCGTCTAGCCGCATCCGGGACCGGGATCGTTTCGGCGCCCGGCCCCGGTCCGGTGTCCAGCGCCGGTCGGGCGTCTAGTCGCGGTCGGAGGTCTCCCGGTCCGACGCCGCGGGGTCGTGTGCCTCCGGGGAGGTGATCCGCGCGATGTGCTCGGTGATGTCGCGGGCCAGGGCCTGCGGCGTGAGGCCGATGTCGGCGAGGATCTCACCGCGGGAGGCGTGGTCGAGGAACTCCTGCGGGATGCCGAACGTGCGGATCGGGGCGTCGACCCCGGTGTCGCGCAGGAGGCGGGCGACCGCGTCGCCGACGGCGCCGGTGCGGCCGTTGTCCTCGGCGACGGCGACCAGGGCGTGCTCGCGGGCGAGTTCCGGCAGCGCCGGGTCGATCGGCTTCACCCACCGGGGGTCGACGACGGTGACGCCGATGCCCTGCGCGGCGACCAGTTCGGCCGCCTCGACCGCGGGCGCCGCCATCGAACCGGCCGCGACCAGCAGGACGCGGGTTCCGTTGGAGCCGTCGTGGCGGGCCAGGACGTCCATCCCCCCGGCCTTGCCGATGGCCTCGATGTCGTCGATGGCCGGGCCCTTGGGGTAGCGGATCGCGGTCGGGCCGTCCGAGACGGCCACGCACTCGCGCAGCAGCTCCCGCAGCCGGGCGCCGTCACGCGGCACGGCGACGCGCATCCCCGGTACGAGCTGCAGGATCGACATGTCCCACATGCCGTTGTGGCTGGCGCCGTCGTCGCCGGTCACGCCGGAGCGGTCCAAGGCGAACGTGACGGGCTGCCTGTGCAGCGCCGCGTCCATCAGGACCTGGTCGAACGCGCGGTTCAGGAACGTCGCGTACACCGCCACGACCGGGTGCAGCCCGCCCATCGCGAGGCCGGTGGCGGACGTGACGGCGTGCTGCTCGGCTATGCCCACGTCGAAGATGCGGTCGGGGAACGCCTCGGCGAACGGGGCCAGCCCGACCGGGTAGAGCATCGCGGCGGTGATGCCGACCACGTCGCGGCGCTCACGCCCGATCGCGACCATCTCCTCGCCGAAGATCTTCGTCCAGGCGGGGCCGCCCTTCTTGCGCACGAACGCGCCGGTGGCGGGGTCGAACGCGCCGCCGCCGTGCATGCAGTCCTCGGTGTCGTTCTCCGCCGGCGCGTACCCGCGTCCCTTGGTGGTGATGCAGTGCACGATGACCGGGCGGCCGAACCCGCGGGCGCGGCGCAGCGCGCGCTCGACGGCGTCCTCGTCGTGACCGTCGATGGGGCCGATGTACTTCATGCCGAGGTCTTCGAACATGGCCTGCGGCTGCAGGACGTCCTTGAGGCCCTTCTTGATGCCGTGCAGGGTCTCGTAGGCGACGTTGCCGACCACCGGCGCCCGCGGCACGGTCTTCTTGATGAGGTCGAGGGCGTGCTCGTAGCCCTGGGTGACGCGCAGGTCGGCGAGATGCCGCGCGAGGCCGCCGATCGTCGGCGAGTAGGAGCGGCCGTTGTCGTTGACGACGATGATGACGGGGCGGTCGACGCCGCCCGCGATGTTGTTGAGCGCCTCCCAGCACATCCCGCCGGTCAGCGCGCCGTCGCCGACGACCGCGACCACGGCGCGGTCGGTCTCACCGCGCAGCTGGAACGCCTTGGCGAACCCGTCGGCGTACGACAGCGCGGTCGAGGCGTGCGAGTTCTCGATGATGTCGTGCTCGGACTCGGCGCGGCTCGGGTAGCCGGACAGGCCGCCGCGCTTGCGCAGCTGCTCGAAGTCGTGCCGGCCGGTGATCATCTTGTGGACGTAGGCCTGGTGCCCCGTGTCGAACATGATCTTGTCGTGCGGCGAGTCGAAGACCCGGTGCAGCGCGATCGTCAGCTCGACCGCGCCGAGGTTGGGCCCCAGATGCCCGCCGGTCTTGGAGACCGCCTGGACGAGGAACTCGCGGATCTCCTCCGCGAGCCGAGGCAGTTGAGCGGCGTCCAGTCGTTTGAGGTCGTCGGGACCTGTGATCGACTCCAGCAGGCTCACTCGTTTCAACTCCTCCATCGGGGATCGGGTCTCCCCTGGCTCGGGCGCCGTTCCGAGTTTAATCCCGGTTCGCCCGTGACGCGCCGAAGGCCGCCCGCACGGCGCGTACGAAACGGCTACCCCCCGAGGAAACGACTGACCATACCGGTGGGGATGGGGTAGGAACAGAGCATGGTCGTCGAAGAGATTGTGCTGCTCAACGCGGAGGACGAGGCCGTCGGGACCGCACCGAAGAGCGCGAGCCACCATGAGGACACGCCATACCACCTGGCTTTCTCCTGCTATGTGGTGGATACGCAGGGTCGTGTCCTGATCACTCGGCGCGCCCTGGGCAAGCGGACGTTCCCCGGCGTCTGGACGGGCAGCTGCTGCGGCCACCCCGGCCCGGGTGAGGGGCTGCGCGACGCGGTTCTCCGGCGGCTGAGGGACGAGCTGGGCATTCCGGACGCGTCGTTCACGTCCGTCCTGCCCGGGTTCCAGTACCGCGCGGTGGCCGAGGACGGGACCGTCGAGCACGAGCGCTGCCCCGTCGTGCGGGCCACCGTGCCGGCGGCCGGCGCGGCCGTCCACCCGAACCCGGATGAGGTGGAGCGGGCGGAGTGGTGGACGTGGGAGCGCTGCCTGGACCTCGCGGGGCGGCCCGAGTCCTCGCCGTGGTACCGGCTCCAGCTCGCCGAACTCGCGCCCCTCGGCGCGCCGCTGGAGTGGCCGGACGCCGGACGCCGGGACCTGCCGCCCGCGCTCGGCTGGTAGGCCGGCGGGCGGTCCGGACGACCGCTGCGGCCCTGCGGCCCGGCGAGTACGGCCCGCGGAGAACACGGCCGGGGCGAGCGATTCGTCCCGCCCTGTGACGCGCATCACCGCTTGATCACTTTTCCGTCCCCGGTGTTGACCGGTGCGCCGTCCGAACGGACGCTTGCTTTTCCCGGGGTAATCGAAGGGACGGACGATGCGAGTACGTGCTCCCAGACGCCGCCTGACGGTGTTCGCGGCCGTTGCGATGACCGGCGCCCTCTCCATGTCGGCCTGCGGCGCGAACGAGGAGAAGGGCTCGAACAACGACAAGTCCGAGGTCGAGGTCTTCTCCTGGTGGACCGGTCCAGGCGAGGCCGACGGGCTGAAGGCGATGCAGGCCGACTTCGAGAAGAAGAATCCCGGCACCGAGTTCGTCAACGCTGCCATCGCGGGCGGGTCGGGCACGCAGGCCAAGGCCGTCCTCGCGAGCCGGCTCCAGAACAACAAGCCCCCGGACTCGTTCCAGGGCCACGCGGGCGCCGAGCTGCTCGACTACATCAAGGCCGGGCAGATCGAGCCGCTGGACGACTTCTACGCGCAGAACGGCCTGAAGTCGGTCTACCCGAAGCAGCTTCTCGACCAGATCACCTACAAGGGCCACATCTACTCGGTCCCGGTGAACATCCACCGGTCGAACGTGCTCTGGTACAACCCCGACATCCTCCAGGAGGCCGGGGTCTCCGGGCCGCCCACGTCGATCGCCGAGTTCATCACCGCGCTGAAGGCCGTCGACGACAAGACCGACAAGGTCCCGCTGTCGCTCGGCGCGCAGTGGACGGCCGACCACCTGCTGGAGAACGTCCTGCTCGGCAGCCTCGGCACCGACGCCTACAACGCGCTGTGGGAGCCGGGCGCCGACTGGGGCGGCGCGGCCGTCACCAAGGCGCTGAACGAGTTCGCCGAGATCATGAAGCTCACGACGCTGGAGGCGGCGTCCACCGACTGGCAGGGCGCGGCCAAGGCCGTCGTGGACGACAAGGCCGCGTTCAACATCATGGGCGACTGGGCGTACGGCTACTTCACCGGCGCCGCGCCCAACGGCCTCGGCAAGAAACTCGACGTCGACTTCAAGTACGCGCCCGCACCGGGCACCCAGGGCACCTACATGTGGCTGTCGGACAGCTTCACCCTGCCCAAGGGTGCGCCGCACCGCGGCGGGGCGACCGCGTGGCTGAAGGAGGTGTCCAGCAAAGAGGGGCAGGACCTGTTCAACCCGAAGAAGGGTTCCATCCCCGCCCGCACGGACGGCGACAAGAGCCTCTACACCGGGTACCTCCAGTACGCGCTGGAGCGGTGGACCAGCCCTGACATCAAGCTCGCGGGCTCGTTCTGGCACGGCGTGACCGCCAGCAACAAGTGGCACACCGACATCGACACCGCGGTGGGTCTCTTCCTCCAGGACAAGGACGTGGCCAAGCTCCAGGAGGGCCTGGTGAACGCGGCCAAGAACAGCGGACAGTGAGGCTTCGCCGTACCCGGAAGTGGCTGCCGGGCCTGCTGCTGGTCTCGCCGTCCATCGTCGCGATCGGCCTGTTCGTCTACGGGCTCATCTTCTGGAACACGCGGGTCGCGCTGAGCGGCAAGCACGACGAGATCTCGGAGTACGGGTTCGACGGGGGCGAGAACTTCGTCGACCTGTGGGACCAGCCGAGCTGGCCGGGCGCCGTGCGCAACGCACTGGTGTTCACGGCCGTGTTCGTCGTCGGCGCGCTGCTGCTCGGCGTGTTCCTCGCGTTCCTGATGGACAAGGGCATCCGCGGCGAGGCGTCCTTCCGCATCATCTACCTGTTCCCCATGGCGGTGTCGTTCATCGCCACGGGCGTGGTGTGGCGCTGGCTGATGAACCCGGCGCCGCCGCAGCGCGCGGTCGGCCTCAACCAGCTGTTCGACAAGCTCCATCTGGGGGCGCTGGCGAACAATTGGTGGCAGAACCCGGACTGGGGCATGGCGGCGATGGCGCTCCCGGCGATCTGGCAGATGTCCGGATATGTCATGGCGTTGTATCTGGCCGGGTTCCGCAGCGTCCCCGAGGACCTGCGGGAGGCGGCGCGGGTGGACGGCGCGTCCGAGTGGAAGGTGTACCGGTACGTGGTGTTCCCGCAGCTCCGCCCGGTGACGCTGTCCGCGCTGATCATCCTCGGGCACATCTCGCTCAAGGTGTTCGACCTGATCATGGCGATCGCCGGCAAGCAGATCATCACCTATGTCCCCGCCATCGCCACCTACGTCGAGATCTTCGACCGGCACGATCCCGCCAACGGCGCCACGATCGCCACGTACATGCTCGTCGCGGTGGCCCTCCTGGTCATCCCGTACCTGGTCTGGTCGGTGCGCGGGGAGCGGCGGCGATGACGGCCGCGAAAGCGCCGGCGGCGCGCGGGGCGTCCGGCATCGGGCAGATCGCCAAGCTGGCCGTCCTGCTGGCGTTCGTCCTGCTGTTCCTCATCCCCGTGTACGTGCTGGTCGTCACGAGCTTCAAGCCGCTGGAGGAGGCCGACCCGAGCAGCGCGTGGAGCCTGCCGGACCAGTGGAGCACCTACGGCTGGAGCGCCGCCTGGAGCGAGCTGAAGGGCGGCCTGGCAAACAGCGTCAAGATCGCCGTCTCCGGGTCGATCATCTCGGCGGTGCTCGGCTCGCTGAACGGCTACGTCCTGTCCAAGTGGCGGTTCCCCGGCGCGGACGTCGTCTTCACCCTGTTCCTGTTCGGCATGTTCATCCCGTACCAGGCGGTAATGATCCCGCTGGCCGGGCTGCTGACGGAGGTGGAGCTGTCCGGGACGATCCGGGGCCTGGTCCTCGCGCACGTCGTGTACGGCATCCCGATCTGCACGCTGATCTTCCGCAACTACTACGTGACGATCCCCGACGAGCTGATCGAGGCGTCCCGCGTCGACGGCGCCGGGATGCTTCGCACGTACTGGTCGGTCGTCCTGCCGGTCTCGGGCCCGGCGTTCGCGGTGACGCTGATCTGGCAGTTCACCTCGATGTGGAACGACTTCCTGTTCGCGGTGTTCCTCGGTGCCCCCGACAGCTGGCCGGTCACGGTGATGCTGAACAACACCGCGGGCTCGGGTGCGGTCGCCGTCCAGTACAACCAGCAGATGGCGTCGGCGCTCCTGGCGTCCTTGCCGACCCTCCTCGTCTACTTGCTGCTCGGACGATTCTTCATGCGCGGACTGATGGCGGGGGCGTTGAAGGGCTGATCCCACGAACACGACAACCCGACCGCCTTCTCAGGCGTCACATGGATGATCGAAGGAGATCCGGATGGGAATCGAACGGTTTACCGAACGTCCCATGCCGGACAACTACCCGTTCGCCTCATCCGTTGGCATATCCGCCAAGATGCGCCTAACCTCTCGGGCATCGTCGCCCGGCACACCGGCGTCCCGCCGGACCCCCGGCGATCCCGAGGCGACGGAGACCGGGCGAACACTGGAGGTGACCGCGTGCAGGCGATGAGTGTTCAGCAGCCCTGGGCGTTCGCGATAGCGCGGGGCGGCAAGACCGTCTCCAACCAGGGACTGCCGACCGCCTACCGCGGCCCGGTGCTCATCCACGCCTCCATGCGCGTCGACCTGAAGGCGTGCGACTCCCCGCTCATCCAGGCCGCCGGCTGGGACCCGCGCGACCCCCTCGCCACCATCGGCGCCGTCATCGCCGTCGCCGACCTCGACCACGTCTGCTCCGCGACCGTCCCGCCGGTCGAGCGGGGCTCCTGCGACTGCGGCCCCTGGTCGGACCGAGGCGCCCACCACTGGCACCTCAACGGCGTACGGGCCCTCCCCCGCCCCATCGTGTCCCTCGGCCACCCCGGCCTCTGGCAGCCGAAGCCCTCCCTGGTCGCCGAGGTGACCACGATGTTCGCCACCACCGCCGCCCTCAACAACGCCACCTGAGGGTGAACGGCTCACTACGCTGAGCCTCTGTTCCATCAGGTGAACGGGGGTTCGGAACCATGCGCGTCGTCCATGATCACGGCGGCTTCGGTCGGTACACGCTGGAGGATCTGCACACCCTGGAGGCAGACGGCGGGGGCTTCGAGCTCGAAGACGGCTGGCTGATCGAGTTGGCTCCGAGCCCACGGCACAATATTGCGGCGCGACGGATCCGGGACATCGTCACGGCGGCGGGGGCCGACTCCGAGGTTTTCGTCGACGGCGGCGGCTCGTGGGAGATCAGCACACCGGCGGGCATTCGCAAACCGGACGTGTTCGTCATACCCAACGAGGTTTTGGACGCCGCGATCGTCGATCAGTTCCCAGTGGGCATTTCCGGACGGGACGTTCTCCTGATGGCCGAGGTCATCTCGCCCGGCACCAGCAGCGAACGAACCGACCGGGTCAGGAAGCCCAAGGAGTACGCGGCTCTGGGCATCCCGCAGTTCTGGATCGTCGAGTTCACTCCTCGCCCGAAGGTGCAGGTCCATGTCCTGGACGACGAGGCGCATGCATATCGCCTGGCTCGTACGGTCCACGGCGGGGAGCCGCTGGAGGTCAGCGTCTCGGCGGACAGGCCGTTCACCGTGCGGTTCGACCCGAAGACCCTGGTGGAACTTCCCCGGTACCTTACGGATCTCTGAGTGCGTCGGCGGCGTGGCGGAGGCGGGTGAACTCGGCGGTGATGCGGTCGAGCGGCCAGGACGCGTTGAGTCCGCTCGGGTTGGGCAGGACCCAGATTTTCGCGGGGCCGAACGTCTCGTCCTGGGGGCCGATCTGGGTGCGCGGACGGCCGAACGCGGTGCGGTAGGCGGTCACCCCGGCCACGGCGAGGTAGGCGGGGCGGTGCCGTTCGACGAGCGCTTCGAGGCGGCGTCCGCCCTCGCGGAGTTCTTCGCCGGTCAGCTCGTCGGCGCGGGCGGTGGTGCGGCGCGCCAGGTTGGTGATGCCGAGGCCGTAGGAGGGCAGGAGGTCCTGCTCGGACGGGTCCAGCAGCCGGTCCGTGAAGCCGGAGCGGTGCAAGGCGGGCCAGAAGCGATTGCCGGGACGCGCGAAGTGGTAACCGGTGGCGCCGGAGTAGAGGCCGGGGTTGATGCCGCTGAACAGAACGCGGAGCGCCCCGCCGTCCGACGGAAGGACGTCGGGGATGACACGGTCGCGGGCGGCCTCCAGGTCGGCCTTGCTAGGGCGCATCAGACCAGATTACGGACGATCAGCATCACCGCGGACGTGCCGACGACCATGAGGAGCGCGAGGCGGAGGCGTCCGGCGTCCAGGTAGCGGCGCAGCGGGCCGGCGGCGAGGAACCCGGCGAGGACGAACGGGAGGAGCTCCAGGCCCGCGGTGACCTGCCGGGCGGGGAGCTGCCCGGCGAGGGCGAGGGTCGCGAGGGACAGCAGCGCGCCGCCGATGAAGAACAGCGCCAGGGTCGCACGGACGCGGGGGCCGCTCTCACGCTGGTACAGCAGCGCGATCGGCGGGCCGCCGATGCCGGACGCGGTGCCGGTGGTGCCGGAGATGAGCCCGGCCGCGGCGAGCGTCCGCCGGTTGCGGGGCACCTCCCGCGACCAGGCCGTCGCGGCGAGCGCGGCGAGGACGACGAAGCCGATCACGATGCTGAGCGTGCGGTCCGGGACGGCCGCGACCAGCCAGGCGCCGAGCGGTGTCCCGGCGAGGCGGCCGCCGAACGCCCAGCCGATTCCCCGCAGCTCGACGTGCCTGAACTCCTGGGCGAGGGTCGCGACGGGAAGGACGAGCGCCATGACGAGGATCGAACCCGGCATCAGGGACGGGGACAGCATCGTCACGATCGGGGTCGCGACGAGCCCGACGCCGAGGCCGACGCTGCCCTGCACGATCGCGCCGACCAGCGCGGCCAGCCCACCGAACAGGAGAAACTCGAGATGCGACACGCCGTGGAGGCTATATCCCCATCTTTCCGGTCTGCGATCGCCCCATCACGCCGACGCCTCGGTGAGGCGTTCGAGTTGCTCGTCGGTCAGCGTCGTGCGGGCGGCCTCGACGAGCGGCGGGAGCTGGTCGAGCGTCCGGGCGCTGGCGATGGGCGCGGCGACGGTCGGCTGTGCGGCGAGCCATGCCAGGGCCACGGTCGCGACGGCGGCGCCCTGCTCCTCGGCGACGATGTCGAGCGCGGCCAGGACCTTGCGTCCGCGTTCGGTCTCCAGGTGCCGTGCCGCCTTCCCGGCGCGCACACTGTCCACATTGGCCCCGGGACGGTACTTGCCCGTCAGGAACCCGGACGCGAGGCCGTAGTAGGGCAGGGCGGCGAGCCCGTGCCGTGCGGCGATGTCGCGGCGCGGCCCTTCGTAGGTGTCGCGCGACACCAGGTTGTAGTGCGGCTGGATCGCCACATAGCGGGCCGTCCCCTGGCGTTCGCTGAACTCCAGGGACGCCTCCAGCCGGTCGAGTTCGATGTTGGACACCGCGATCTGCCGGACCTTGCCCTCGGTGACCAGCTCGTCCAGCGCCGTCATGATCTCCTCGACGGGGACGGACGGGTCGTCGAAGTGCGTGAAGTACAGGTCGATGCGATCGGTGCGGAGTCGCCTGAGCGAGTCGTCCGCGGCGGCCTTGATGTTCGCCGGGGCCAGGCCCATGCGGTCGGGATGCCTGCCGACCTTGGTCGCTATCACCATGTCGTCCCGGTTGCCGCGAGCCTGCGCCCACTCCCCGATGATCGCCTCGGACTCCCCGCCGCTGTTGCCGGGCGCGGACGCCATGTAGGAGTCGGAGGTGTCGATGAAGTTGCCGCCCGCCGCCGCGTAGGCGTCCAGGATCTCGAACGAGGTCTCCTTGTCCGCCGTCCACCCGAAGACATTGCCGCCTAGGCAGAGCGGAAAAACGTCCAGCTCACCGATCCTGCTCATGTCAGCCATACAGCGATCCAATCAACGCGGTTCGAGGCGGCCATTCCCACGAGCGCGGGTAACACTCACTGCCGCAGCGGCCGGTCTTGCAGGAACCGGTCGATGACCTGCGCGGCATGCTTGATGTCGCCCCCGCAGAAGCACAGGAACCCGCCGCGTCCGCGTGGAGCCTCGTGGAAAGCCCAACCGCCGCCGGGCACCGCCAGCACGCACAGGGACACGGCGACTCCGGCTCCGGAGACGAGCAGCAGCGGCGTCCTCGCCGGGACGGCCTGGGGACGGTAGCTCTTCACACAGCGCCACCCGCGCCGCTCCAGCGCGAGGGCGAGCAGGTCCAGGTACCGGACGGCGGTGTCACGGTTTCGTTCGGTGCGCCACTTCAGGCACCGGAAGCGGATCATCCGGCGCACCTGGTAGCCCGTCAGCGAAGCGCGGCCCACGTGACCTTGCCCCCTTCGTTGAGCGGGCGGACGCCCCAGTCGTGCACCAGTTCGGCCACGAGCAGCAGCCCGCGTCCGGAGATGGCGGCGTGGTCCTCCGCCTGGACGACCGGACGCCCCTCGCCCGCGTCCCACACCTCCACCACGGGACGGCCGTCGCGCTCGTCGCGGAACACCCGCACGACGATCGGCCCCTTCCCGTGCCGCCAGGCGTTGGTGACGAGCTCGCAAACGACGAGCCGCCCGACGTAGTCGTCGGTGATCCCCCACTCGGCGAACCGCTCGGCGAGAAACCGCCGCGCGAGCCGGGGAGCCTCCTCGGTCGGGTCGAGGACGAGCGGAGGCGGAACCTCTGGGGCAAGAGCTGTTGATGGCATGGCTGCGACCTAACGTCGTCGGATTGATCGCCCCCTATTGAGCCACCACGCACGTACTCAGCGTCACGAAGCGCAGGTGGTTGCCTGGCTATCTCTTCTGACCAGATTTCTGAACTTGGTAGCCGCTTGAGTCAAGGTTGGTGAACGATGCCCGCATGGCACCACGACGGTCGAGAGCGAAGGTCAGCCCGAGCCTGGTCGCGTTCGGGCGCAGGTTCCGCAGATTCCGGGAGGCGAAGGGATGGAGCCAGGAGAACGTTGCACGTCGCGCTCGTGACGGAGAGGGCGTCACGTCTCAGTACATCGGGCAGGTCGAAACCGGCCGGACGCGCTGCACCCGCGAGTTCGCCGAGCAGATGGATCAGGAGTTCGAGGCGAACGGTGAGCTGGTCGAGTTCTGGGAGGACCTCGTGAAGGGGGCCGAGTTCCCGACCTGGTACGAGTGGCTCCCAATCGAGGAGACGGCGGAGGAGCTGACCTGCTACAGCCTCTCGCTCGTCCACGGCCTGCTCCAGACACCCGGCTACGCCGAGGTGCTGCTGTACGGCGACAAGGAGAAGACCGAGGAACGCCTCGCCCGGCAGGGCATCCTCACCCGCAAGAGTCCGCCCCCGCCCGGCTGCACCTTCCTTGTGGACGAGGGCGTACTGCTACGCGAGGTCGGGAACCCGCAGATCATGCGTGAGCAGTGTGATCACCTCATCGAGGCGCCGAAGACCCTGGGGGTATCCCTGCAAATCGTGAAGATGCGAGGCGACCACCTCGGGAACATCAGTTCCTTTACGATCGCGACCATGGAGGATATGCGGGAGGTCGCGTACTTCGAGTGCCCGGCACGCGGATTCACATTGGAGGGGAGTGACGAGCTCGCCACCATCCGCCGGACACTGCGAGAGGTGCGGGCCTTGGCCCTCCCGACAGATCAGTCGCTTGATGTCATCCGAAAGGTGCAGGCAGAACGATGGACCTGAACACGGCCACCTGGCGAAAGAGCACCCACAGCGGCGGTACCGGAGGCGAGTGCGTCGAACTCGCGTCGGGCCCCGGCATCATCGCCGTCCGCGACTCCAAGAACCCGGACGGGCCCAAGCTGCTCCTGGGACGCGACGAGTTCGCAGCCTTGGTGGACGTCCTCAAGCACTGACACTCCCCGAGACGCGAGAGTGCCCCGACCCCTGACCGGGAGCGGGGCATTTCCCGTGCGTCCTGTAACACCTCGTCGGCCGCATGGATAGGGTCGCGTTTCATGCGTCCCCCCGAGGAGCTGTCGTCGGTCGATTGGTCTGCGCTGACCCATGCCTACGGCGCCGCCGACGACGTCCCCGAGCTGATCCGCGCGCTCTACCTGGAGGACGAGGAGCAGGTCGAGGAGGCTCTCTACGAGCTGTTCGGCAACGTCCACCACCAGGGCACGGTCTACCCGGCGACGGTGGAGGCGGTTCCGTTCCTGGCCCACGCCGCGCTACACGCCGTGCTCAAACGCGATCACGTGCTGCTGCTGCTCGTCGTGATCGCCGACCAGGCGACGCCCGCGGATGCGGTGACCGAGGCCGCCCGGGCGGCGGTCGGAGCGGTGGCGCCGGACTTGTCGTCCTGCCTGGATGACGCGGATCCGGCCGTTCGCCGGATGGCCGTCCGGGTGGCCGCCGTGGCGACCGACCCCGAGGCGGTCGCGGAGCGGCTGACCGCGGTGTACGTCGCCGACCCGGACGCCGACGTACGCGCCGACGCGCTGACCGCACTCGCCCGGGCGGACCCGGACGAGGCGCGGGAGGCCGCTGCGCTGAGCGACGGCGTCCCTGCGATCCGGCTGGCCTCCGCGCTGCTGCGTCTCGAACGGTCGGCGCCGCCCTACCCGGCCGAGCTGATCGACGTGCTCGCCGCCGACGGCACGCACGCGGACGGGGAGACCTTTCCCGAACTGGGCAGCCAGGAGGATCGGCTGACCACGCTGCTCACGGCGGACGTGGACGCCGGGCTCGCGGTCGCCGCCCGCTGGGTGGCCGCCGGCGACCCCCGTGGGCGGGGGTCCTGGCTGGCCGAGGACGTGGCCAACGCCTGGCGCGACCACGAAGAACAGGTCGTGGCAGTCCTCGCCGCCGCGCTGCCGCACCAGGTGGACGCCGACGCGCTCGGGCTCCGACTGGAAGCGATCGCCCGCTGGATCAGCGGTGTGCAGGACGTGGAGGCCGGGCTGCGGGATGTGCTCCTCGGGCATGCGGCCTCGGCGGAACCCCGAGTGGCGCAGGCCGCCCAGCTCGCCCTGGCCCGGTGCGGAGACGAGCGGGTCCTGGCCGGTCCGTTCGAGCCGTGTGCGATGGCACTGGCCGTGGCCCCCGGCGACGCGCTCGCGCACGTCCGGAAGGCGCTCCCGGCCGCCGACGGCAACAGCGCGATCGCGTTGGTCTCCGCTCTCGATCCCCCGGCCGCCGCGCGACTGCTCCCCGAGCTCACCGATCTCCTCCGCGCCGGGCGGGCCGTCATCCCGGTGGCCCGCGTCCTGGGCACGCTCGACGGGGCGGACCGCGAGGTTCTGGGGCTGCTGGCCGAAGCGATGAAGAGCGACGACGAGATGCTGCGTGCGACCGCCGCCGCCTCCCGCGCGCTGCTCACCGGCGAGGCGGCGCCCGCGATCCGCGTGCTCGAACCGCTGCTGACGACGGGACGGCAGATCGCCTGGTATCTCCCCGAGGCCGGCCGCCTGGGCGCCGCGGGCGCTCCCCTGGTCCCGAGGATCGAGGAACTCCTCGGCTCACCGGAGCCCTGGCCTCGGATGGCCGCCGCGGAGGCGCTCTGGCGCATCACCGGCGACTCCGCGTCCGCGGTGCCGATCCTGACGGAACTCGCCGGGGCCTCCCCGGTCGGGCTGCGCGCGCTGGAGACCCTGGCCGAGATCGGCACGACACCGGCGGAACTGCGGCCGAGGCTCCGGCACTGCGCCTGGTCGCCGACGCGCCTGATGCCGGTGGGCTGGCCGCCGGAGATCCCGCATCCGGACGAGAAGCTCCGCGCCACGGCCCTGCGCCTGCTCGGTTAGGACGGGTCTCCCGCGCCAAGCCCTTGCGACGCGAACGGGCCGCCCCGTGAGGAGCGGCCCGTTCACGGTGGTGTGGGTTACTTGCGGATCAGGTTGCGGAGGACGTACTGGAGGATGCCGCCGTTGCGGTAGTAGTCCGCCTCGCCGGGGGTGTCGATGCGGACGGTGGCGGTGAACTCCTTGCCGTCCGCCTTCACCGTCACCTCGTCGGGGACGCCGCCCTCGTTCATGGCGGTGACGCCCGTGATGTCGAACGTCTCGGTGCCGGTGAGGCCGAGGGACTCCGCGGACTCGCCGTCCTTGAACTGCAGCGGCAGGACGCCGAGGCCGATGAGGTTCGAGCGGTGGATGCGCTCGTAGGACTCGGCGATGACGGCGCGGACGCCGAGGAGCGCGGTGCCCTTGGCGGCCCAGTCGCGGGACGAGCCGGAGCCGTACTCCTTGCCGGCGATGACCACGAGCGGGATGCCCTGCGCGACGTAGTTCTGCGACGCGTCGTAGATGAACGACTGGGGTGAGCCGTCCCGGGTGAAGTCGCGGGTGTAGCCGCCCTCGACGTCGTCCAGGAGCTGGTTGCGGAGCCGGATGTTGGCGAACGTCCCGCGGATCATGACCTCGTGGTTGCCGCGGCGCGAGCCGTAGGAGTTGAAGTCCTTGACCGCGACGCCGTTGTCCTGGAGGTACTGCGCGGCGGGCGTCCCGACCTTGATGGCCCCGGCCGGGGAGATGTGGTCGGTGGTGACCGAGTCGCCCAGCTTCGCCAGGACGCGGGCGCCGTGGATGTCGGTGACCGGCTCCGGCTCGGCGCCCATGCCGTCGAAGTACGGGGCCTTGCGGACGTAGGTGGAGTCCGGGTCCCACTCGAACAGGTCGCCGGTCGGGATGTCGAGGCCGGTCCAGCGCTCGTCGCCCTTGAAGACGTCGGCGTAGTCCTTGACGAACATCTCCTGCCCGATGGACGACTCGACGATCGAGGCGACCTCCTCCGGCTCGGGCCACAGGTCGCGTAGGTAGACGGGGCCGTCGGTGCCCTCGGCGATCGGGTCGTTGAGGATGTCGATGTCCATCGTCCCGGCGAGCGCGTAGGCGATGACCAGCGGCGGCGACGCCAGGTAGTTCATCTTCACGTCGGGGCTGATGCGGCCTTCGAAGTTGCGGTTGCCGGACAGCACCGCGGTGACCGCGAGGTCGTTGTCGTTGACGGCCTTGGAGATCTCCGGCTGCAGCGGGCCGGTGTTGCCGATGCAGGTGGTGCAGCCGTACCCGACGAGGTTGAAGCCGATCTTGTCGAGGTACGGGGTGAGGCCGGCGCGCTCGTAGTAGTCGGTGACGACCTGCGATCCGGGCGCGAGCGAGGTCTTGACCCACGGCTTGCGGGTCAGGCCCTTCTCCACGGCGTTCCTGGCCAGCAGCGCCGCGCCGATCATCACGTACGGGTTGGACGTGTTGGTGCAGGACGTGATGGCGGCGACGGCGACGTGGCCGTGGTCGAGTTCGAAGCTCGTCCCGTCGTCGAGGGTGACGGGGACGCGGTGGTGCGGGCGGCCGGAGCCGTTGGCGTCGACGTGCCGGGGCTTGTCGCCCTCGGTCTCCTGGTGGATCGCCGGGCTGTCCGAGGCCGGGAAGCTCTCGTTGGACGCCTCGTCCAGCGCGCCCAGGACGCTCTCGACGTAGTTCTGCACGTCCCGACGCCAGGTGGTCTTGGCGTTCGACAGGGCGATGCGGTCCTGCGGGCGCTTCGGGCCGGCCAGCGACGGGACGACCGTCGAGAGGTCCAGCTCCAGGTACTCGGAGAACTCGGGCTCGACGGACGGGTCGAGCCACATGCCCTGCGCCTTCGCGTACGCCTCGACGAGCGCGATCTGCTCCTCGTCGCGGCCGGTCAGCCGCAGGTACTTCAGCGTCTCGCCGTCGACAGGGAAGATCGCGCAGGTGGAGCCGAACTCGGGGCTCATGTTGCCGATCGTGGCGCGGTTGGCCAGCGGCAGCGCGTGCACGCCCTCGCCGTAGAACTCGACGAACTTGCCGACGACGCCGTGCTCGCGCAGCATCTCGGTGATGGTCAGCACCAGGTCGGTCGCGGTGGTGCCGGCGGGCAGCTCACCGGTCAGCTTGAAGCCGACGACGCGCGGGATGAGCATCGAGATCGGCTGGCCGAGCATCGCCGCCTCGGCCTCGATGCCGCCGACGCCCCACCCGAGGACGCCGATGCCGTTCTGCATGGTCGTGTGCGAGTCGGTGCCGACGCACGTGTCGGGGTAGGCGGCGCCGTTCCGGTCGAACACGACGCGGGCGAGGTGCTCGATGTTGACCTGGTGGACGATGCCGGTGCCGGGCGGGACGACCTTGAACTCGTCGAACGCCGTCTGCCCCCAGCGCAGGAACTGGTAGCGCTCCTTGTTGCGCTCGTACTCCCGCTGCACGTTGCGCTCGAACGCCTGCGGCGTGCCGAAGTAGTCGACGATGACGGAGTGGTCGATGACCATCTCGGCCGGGGCGAGCGGGTTGATGTTGCTCGCGTCCCCGCCCAGTTCGCGGACGGCCTCGCGCATCGTGGCCAGGTCCACCACGCACGGCACGCCGGTGAAGTCCTGCATGATCACGCGGGCCGGGGTGAACTGGATCTCCTTGCTCGGCTCCGCCTGCGGGTTCCACCCGGCGAGCGCGCGGATGTGGTCGGCCGTGACGTTCGCGCCGTCCTCGGTGCGCAGGAGGTTCTCCAGGAGCACCTTCAGGCTGTACGGGAGACGGGCCGAGCCCTCGACCGCGTCCAGCCGGTGGATGTCGTACGACTTGTCGCCTACCTGCAGCTTGTCAAGGCTGCCGAAGCTGTTCGCGGACACGGACTCCTCCTCCGTCGACACCGCGCGTCCGGTCCGGGACATGAGCGCGCGGCGCTTCGTCTTGGTCTTCGTGTCCCGCCCGTGGCCGACGTCGTGCGTGGCGAGGCGGGTACCTGCTCACCTTCTTGATCCTGCCCTAGTCGGGCTTCTGACCGAGAATCGGGGGAGCCTAACTTCTGCCGGTTTTCTCTTGACGTCAAGCTATCTCCAATTTATCTCGACATCAAGCTACTTGCACCCTCCCCGGGGCCACCGGCACGGCCGGAGCCCGTGCCGCCCCCCGGCCGGACGCCGCGGCCGGGAGGCGCAGCGGGCATGGGCCGGTGCGGCGTGGCGGGCACCCCGGACGTTGACGATCGCTTCCCCGGTCGTTAAGGCGGCTTTAAAAGAGTTGTGGCTAACGTCCTGACGGCAATCGGAAGTCGCCGAATTCCGGCGGCCGACCGGAAGAACAATGGGAAGGAATTCCTGTATGCGCAGGACCATCGCCTATCCACTCGCCATTTTCACGGCCGCCGGGTCGACGCTGGTCACCGCCGGTCCCGCGGCCGCGCACGGCTACATCTCGTCCCCGCCGAGCCGGCAGGCATTGTGCGCCGCGGGCGCCGTGCCCGACTGCGGTCCCATCCAGTTCGAGCCGCAAAGCGTCGAAGGCCCGAAGGGACTGCGCAACTGCCACGGCGGGCTCAGCCAATTCGCGGTGCTGTCCGATGAGAGCCGCAACTGGCCGGCGAAGTCCGTCGGCGGCACGGTGAGCTTCAGCTGGACGCTCACCGCACGCCACCGCACCAGCACCTGGGAATACTTCGTCGGCGGCACCCGCGTGGCCGTCTTCGACGACGGCAACCAGATCCCGAACTCGGTCGTGACGCACCAGGTCGACCTCAGCGACTTCCCGGGGCGGCAGACCGTCCTGGCGGTGTGGAACATCGGTGACACGCCCATGGCGTTCTACAACTGCGTCGACCTCGACATCGGCGGCGGCTCAGGGACACAGCCGCCTGCCCCGTCACCCGGCCCGACGGCCGAGCCCTCCACTCCCCCGACGACCGCGCCCTCCACTCCCCCGACGCGGCCCGCGCCGACCGGCGCGCCCGCGGACGGTGAGGCCTGGCGGCCGGGCGTGACGTACCGCGTCGGCGACGAGGTCACCTACGAGGGCGTCCGGTACCGGTGCCGCCAGGCGCACACGACGATCCGCAGCTGGGAGCCGGTGTTCACCCCGGCCCTGTGGCTGGCGCCGTGAGCCCCCGTCCCCGCCGCCGCGCCGTGCTGCCGGCGGTGCTCGTCGTGCCCCTGCTGCTGACGGCGTGCGGCGGCGGGCAGGAGCGGAGCGCATCGTCCGACCCGGCTGGCGCCTCCTCGGCCGCCCCGGCCGCGTCCGGCTACAACGACACCGACGTGATGTTCCTGCAGATGATGATCGCGCATCACCGGCAGGGAGTGGAGATGGCCCGGGTGGCCGCGGAGCGCGCCGAGCGCGACGAGGTGCGCATTCTCGCCGCGGCCGTCGTGGCGACGCAGTCGCAGGAGGTGAAGACGATGAGCTCCTGGCTCCGCTCGTGGTCGAAGCCGACCACGAACGACCACCCGCCGAGCGTGCACGCCGCCCACGGCGGCATGCCGGCCACCGGCCCCAAGGAGATCAAGACCCTGAAGCGGACCAGGGGCGCCGGGTTCGAACCGGCGTTCCTCAACCTGTTCGTCGCGCATCAGCACAACGCCGTGGAGATGGCGCGGATGGAGACGGGCAAGGGCGGCAACCGCGACGCCAAGGCGTTCGCCAAGCGCGTCCAGGAGTCCCGGACGGACCAGATCCGGCAGATGCTCGGCCTCCTCGACAGCTGAGGCCGGGGTGGGGTGCCGGGCGGGTTTTCCTTCGCCGGGCGGAGCGCGGCCATAGCGGCCCCGGTCCGCCCGGCGAAGCATGACCGAACATTCCGAACCCGGTCTTTCGATCCACATATAAGGGTCTATTGTCCGATCGTGGCTACAGTGTTGCTGGTTGAAGACGACGACCATGTCCGGCAGGCGTTTCTGCGGGAACTGCGGGATTTGGGGCATGCGGTGCGCAGCGCCGCGCGGGCGCTGGACGCGCTGCGGGACGTGGCCGCCGACGCGCCCGACGTGGTCGTCCTCGACCTGGGGCTCCCCGACCTCGACGGCGGTGAGGCACTGAAGATGCTGCGCGCGGTCTCGGACGTGCCGGTGATCGTGGCGACGGCACGGGACGGCGAGCAGGAGATCATCCGCCTCCTGCAGTCGGGTGCCGACGATTATCTGGTCAAGCCTTTCTCGGCCGCCCATCTGCACGCACGGATCGAGGCGGTACTGCGGCGGGCGCGCACGGAGACACGGCAGAAATCAATGGTCATCGGTGAACTGGTCGTCGACATCGACCGGCGGCAGGCGAAAATGGGCGAGGACATTCTGCAGCTGTCCCGCAAGGAATTCGACATGCTGGCGTTCCTGGCCCGCAACGCCGGGCGGGTCGTGACCCGGCGGGAACTTCTCATCGAGGTGTGGCAGCAGGCCTACGGAGACGACCAGACCATCGATGTGCACCTGTCCTGGCTGCGCCGCAAACTGGGCGACCGGTCCGCCGCGCCGCGCTATCTGCACACCGTGCGGGGGGTCGGCGTGATGCTGACGGCACCGGAATGACCGGCGGATCAGTACTCGTACACCTGGATGATCGGCGGATGGCCGTTCCATTTCGCGAACACCGCCGAGCCGTGCACGTCGTCGGTCAGATCGACGCGCAGCCACTTGGACTGCTTCCACACCTTGGCCCGGAAGCCGTTGTCGGGCGTGGCCGACACCAGCCGCGCCTCGTCGTCGGACAGCGCCAGCACCACGCGTCCGGACTTGACCGTGTAGGTGCGCACCGTCTCGCCCGGCGCCTGGGACACCTTCGGGGACGCCGAGCGCCCGCCGCCGGGCGCGGCCGTGGACGCGCCACCGGATCCGGGGCGCGGCGAGGACGAGGTGGGGGACGGGGAGGGCTCCGGTTCGCCGGAGGTCCCGGAGGAGGGAGCCGGTCCCGGTGGCAGCCCCTGCCGGACGGGCACCTCGGCGGCGAGGTCGGGGCCGGCCAGGGTGGTCCCGCGCACCGCGTCCCCCAGCCCCGCCCAGCTGATCACCATGCCGGTGACCGTGGTGGCGATCCAGACCGCCAAGAAACCGATTCGTGCTCGCATGGACCTCATTCCCGTCATCGGACACTATCTTTCACTCGGGCAACGACTGGTCCGCCGTCGGTGGAGGGGTGTGGCGGATGAGAACCGCACTGGCGCGTATCGCGACGGCGGTGACGGCGATGGTGGCGCTGTCGTTCGTCGTCCCGCTGGGGCTGCTGAACGGCCAGATGGCGCGGGACCGGGCGCTGACCGCGGCCGAACGCCAGGCCGCCTCGCTGGTGCCGGTGCTGACGGTCACCGCCGACGCGGCCGTGCTGGACGACGCGGTCGGCTCCGTCCCGGCCGGGACGGCGGGACGGCTGGCGCTGCACCTGCCCACCGGTGAGGTGCTGGGTTCCCCGCACGCCCCGCCCGCCGACCTGGACGCGGCGCGGCGGCAGAGCCGCACCGCCACCGTCGCGGCGCCGGGCGGGCGGGTGCTGCTGCGGCCGGTGCTGCTGGAGGCCGGGCAGCTGGCGGTCATCGAGGTGTACGTGCCGCAGGAGGAGCTGAGCCGGGGCGTCGCCAAGTCCTGGGTGGTCCTCGCCCTGGTGGCGCTCGCGCTGGTGCTGGTGTCGGTGGCGATGGCCGACCGGCTCGCCCAGCGGGTGGTGCGGGCCGCGGACCGGCTGGTGCAGGCGGTGACCCACGTCGCCGCGGGCGACCTGGCGGCGCGCGTCGATCCGCAGGGACCGGCGGAGCTGCGCGCGGCAGGCGAGGCGTTCAACCACATGGCCGACCGGCTCGCCCGGCTGCTGGCGGCCGAGCGGGAGGCCGGCGCCGACCTGTCGCACCGGCTGCGGACCCCGCTGACGGCCCTGCGCGTCGACCTCGACGGGCTGGCCGCCAACCCCGGCGACCTCGGCCGGCTGGCGCAGAGCCGCAGCGCGCTGGAGCGGGTGGAGACGGCGGTCGACGACATCATCGCCGCCGCGCGCCGGCCCGGCGGGACGTCCGGCACGTCGAGCGCGGTCGTGGCGGCCGCGGACTGCGACGCGGCCGAGGTGGTCCGCGGCCGGCTGCAGTTCTGGTCGGCGCTGGCCGAGGACCAGGACCGCGGCTGGGACCTGGCCGGCGCCGACGGGCCCGCGCCGGTCCCGGTCGCCGAGGCCGACCTCGCCGCGGCGCTGGACGCGCTGATGGGCAACATCTTCCGGCACACCCCGCACGGCACCGCCTTCCGTGTCACCGTCCACCGCGGCCGGCACTCCACCGGCCTGCTGTTCAGCGACGCCGGCCCCGGCATCGCCGACGTCGGCGCCGCGCTGCGCCGCGGTGCCAGCGGCGCCGGGTCCACCGGCCTGGGCCTGGACATCGCCCGGCGCCTTGCCGAGTCCACCGGCGGGTCGCTGAGCGTCGGTCACTCACCGCTGGGCGGCGCCCACATCGAGCTGTGGCTGCGCACCGCCCCGAAGCCGTCGCCCCGGCGCTCGGCCCGCCGCGCCGAGCGGCGTGTCGGCCGGCAGTCACAGCGTTCCAAATGAACGACCGCCCCGGCCCGGCTCCCCGATGTCTTATTCAGGTCTTAAGGAAACGCTGAAAGGCCGTTATGGGAGGCAGGAACCGATGTGCGGCGGAGCGGGCGGCGATGAGTTCGGCCGTCCCGGGTGGTCTCAACCGGTGACCGTCGAACCAGGGGCCGCCGTGCCCCGGGAAGGACATCGGATGACCACGAAGACCGGCAGCAAGCAGTACGCGCTGGACGAGGAGCTCACGGCGCCCCTGCGGAAGAGCCCGGCCAAGGGCGGCTGGACGTACGTCGTCTGGCCCGAGTCGGCGGCCTTCTTCAAGACGCGAGGGCTGGTCAAGGTCAGGGGGACCGTCGACGGGCACCCGTTCGAGGGGTCGTTCATGGCGCTCGGCGACGGCACCCATAAGCTGGCGGTGAAGGCCGAGATCCGGCGGGCGCTCGGCAAGGAGGCCGGCGACGACGTCACCGTCCACTTGGTGGAACGCCTCGGATAGCGCGGCAGAAAAGGTGAGCGGAACCATGTGACCAGGACCGGAGTTTCGGCTGTTCTCACGGAGCTCCCACGTCCGCACGATGGCTCAAGTCGTCTGGCAGCGTTTGATCGCATGCTCCCCGCACATGCGGGGGTGCTCCGATGTACCTGAACGTGTTGGTTCAGGAGGAGATTTGCTCCCCGCGCACGCGGGGGAGCACATCAAGGTGGAGCCGCTGCGCTGGTACCACCACTGCGACCGGCTCGGCATCCTGGTGTGGCAGGACATGGTGAACGGCGGCGGCCCGTACCGCCCGGCCGTGATCACACCGCCCGCCGTGGTCCCGATGCGGCTCGGCGACGGCAGGCACGAGTGGTTCGGACGGGGCGACGCCGGCGGCCGCGAGCGCTTCCGCGAGGAGATGCGCGAGACCGTCGAGCATCTCCGGAACGTGGTGAGCATCGCCGTCTGGGTGCCGTTCAACGAGGGCTGGGGCCAGTTCGACGCGGCCGACGCCGCCGCCGAGGTCAAGGCGCTCGACCCGACGAGGACCGTCGACCACGCGAGCGGCTGGCACGACCAGGGGGCGGGCGACCTGAACAGCCTGCACGTCTATTTCCGGCGTTTCCGCGCGCCGCGCCGCCGCAGCGACCCGCGCGTGCTCGTGCTGTCCGAATACGGCGGATACAACCTGCGGGTGGACGGCCACGCCTTCAACGACAAGGACTTCGGCTACCGGCGGTACGACTCCGCCGGGCGCCTCGGGGCCGCGTTCGCCCGGCTGCACGCCCGGCAGATCGTCCCGGCGATCCCGCGCGGGCTCAGCGCGACCGTCTACACGCAGCTGTCGGACGTCGAGGACGAGCTGAACGGCCTGCTCACCTACGACCGCGAGGTCTGCAAGCTGCCCGAGGACCTGGTCCGCTCCGTCAACGCGAGGCTCCGCCTCACCAGCGCTGGCGGGCCTCCTCCGCCCACCCGGTGAGGCCGTCGAAGTCGATCCACGCCCCGTCGTCGGTCCGGGCGCGCCCGCTGAAGCGGCCGAAGCACTGGTGCGTCTCGCTGCCGACGATCCCCAGTTCCGTGCGCGCGACCTTCTCGTGGAACGGGCGGAACTCCGCCTCGACCCGGCCGCCGGTGATCGTCCAGGGGCGCGTCCAGTCGGCGCGGTCGTAGCTCCAGTCGAGCTCCTCGCCGATCTTGTGGAGCCGGCCGTCGACGAACAGCGCGTTCTCGGTCATGCCGGTGCCGTCCGTCCATGTGCCGCCGAGCTGGAGCGCCAGGCCCTGCCCGCCGGCCGCCGCCCAGTTCCACGTCATCCGGTACGGCCACTTGCCGCGCCCGTGGTCGAGCACCGCGAACGAGCCCTCCCCGATCTCGTGCTCGCCTGACGGGAGGAGCAGCCGCCCCGTCACCGGCCGCCCGACGTCCTTCACCGTGTACTGGAACCGCCGGGGCCCCCACGGGATCACGACGCCGAGCGACTCGTGGCCGTCCGGCAGCGGGATCTCCACATCGAGGTCGAAACCGACGCCGGGCGCGAGCGCCCGCACCCGGGAGCCGCCGGGACGCTGCCGGACACCGACCGCCACTCCCCCGCCCCGCACGGACGCCTCCCCCTCACCGCTGCGATCGGGCAGGACGGCACCGCGCGCCAGCGGGACGATCGCGTCCTTGCCGATCTCCTCGCCGGTCTCGCGGTCGAGGACGTAGACGCCGTGCACGCCGGCGTAGTCCAGCGACGAGGCGACGAGGCCGATGATGTGCCGGGGCGTGACGATGCCCCAGTACTCCCAGCGCTTGGCCCGCCCCCAGCCCCGCAGGTTGGCGCGGTGCAGCGGGCGGCGCGTCCAGCCGACGGCGTCCGGGTTGAGCCGCCCGTCCGGAAGGCACAGGTCGACGGCCTCGGTGATCTCGCGCTCGTGGGTCGGCATTCCCCGAGACTAGCCCCCGGCCACCGGGCGGCTCAGGACGGGTCGGGCGCCCAGGAGCCGTGGAAGCCCAGCGGCACGCGGACCGGCAGGTGGACGGTCGCGACGGGTTCGCCGGTGAAGTCCTGGGAGGCGATGATGACGAGGTCGGTGGCCTGCCTGACCGGGTCGAACGCCAGGGCCATCAGGTAGCCGTCGTCCTCGGCGGAGTCGGGCGCGGACGGCACGAACACGGCCTCGCCCACGCCGGAGCCGGCGGGGAACAGGCGCGTCTCGGACGATCCGCCCTGGTAGTCGTGCTTCATCAGGCCCTCACCGGCCTGGTTCTGGACGGCGGCCTCGGCGGTGACGGTGTAGCCGTACCGGTGCCGCCGCGTGCTGAGCCGCTCGTCCACGCGCGGGAACTCCTGCGGGCGGTCGTCGACGGTCTCCTGGACGACCTTCCCGGCGGCGGGGTCGATCGTCCAGCGGTCCAGGGTCGGGGGCGGGTTGCCCTCCAGCCGTCCGCCGTGCAGGAAGCTCGGGAAGCGGGCCAGGTCCACGACGACCTGGTCGCCGTCGTCGTAGGCGTTGAGGGTGTGGAAGACCCAGCACGGCGGGATGTCGATCCAGCGGACGTCGCCGGCGCCGCCGTCGCGCGGCATCACGCCGACGCGGGCGGGGTGGGCGTCGTTCCAGGCGTACGGGAGGCGCACCTCCGCCTCGGCCATCTCCATGGAGAACGTGATGGGCAGGTCGTAGACGATGACGTACTTCTGCGTCAGCGCGAAGTCGTGCACCATCGGGCCGTCCGCGACGGGGATCTCCACCGACCGGACGATCTCGCCGGACGCGCTCAGGACGGTGTACTCCAGGTGCTCCCAGCCGAAGAAGTACCCGATGGCGTGCAGTTCGCCGGTCTCCGGGTCGTTCTTCGTGTGGGCCGTGTAGCCGCCCTTGAGGGTGCCGCCGAAATCGCACGGGCCAAGGGTGCGGAGTTCGTCGTCGAGCCGGTACGGCCTGGCGCCCGCCTCGACGAGGGCGAGGGTGTCGCCGTTGTGGGCGATGACGTGGGTGTTGGGGGCGAAGTCGAAGTTCTCGACGACCGGTCCGGCGGGCCACGGCTCGCCGAGCCGCTCGGCGACCTTCTCGGAGCGGACCCAGCGGTTGCGGTACCACTCGGCGCGGCCGTCGCGGAGGCGGATGCCGTGCACCATGCCGTCGCCGAGGAACCAGTGGTAGGACGAGTCGTCCTCGACCCCGATCGGGTTGGGGCCGATGCGCAGGTAGCGGCCGCGCAGGCCGGACGGGATGCGTCCGGTGACGGGCAGGTCGTGGGCGGTGACCTCCTCGGTGACGGGTGCGAGGAGCCCTTGCAGGTAGGGGTTGGTCATGGTGGCCTCACTTCCGGGGGGTGACGAAGAAGCCGGACGACACGCCGCGCATGAGGGTGTCGAGGATCGTGTCCGCGTCGGGCAGGTGGCCGTCGAGTTCGAGGCTGACGAAGCCGTGGATGCCGGCCCAGAAGGAGGCGGCGACGTGCCGCGGGTCGGCGTCGATCAGGAGGCCGGCGGCGGCGCAGGCGGCGACGGCCTCCTCCAGGATGGCGAACGTGGACAGCGCCGTGTCCAGGGCCTTCTCGCCCGGCTGGAACCCGGGGAGCGGCTCGCCGAACATCAGGCCGTAGTAGTTGCGTTCGGCGAGCGCGCCGGCCCGGTAGGCGAGGCCCAGTTCCCGCAGGGTGACGCGCGGGTCGGGGTCGTGCGGGACGGCGGCGAGGCGCCGGCGGAACCGCTCGAAGCCCTCGATGTACAGCGCCTCGGTGAGCCCGGCCTTGCCGCCGAACATGCGGTACAGGACGGTGGTGGAGCAGCCGGCCTCGGCGGCGATCCGGCGCAGCGCGAGGGCCTGCGGGCCCTCGGCGGCCAGCAGCCGGCTCGCGGCGTCCAGCAGCGTGGTGCGAATCGCCTCGTCGCCCTGCCGCTGGGCCAGCTCGAACGCGCTCGGAGCCGCGGTGCCCGGCGTCATGGACCACCCTCTCGATAACAACGTTTTCTTGACGTAACACTGTTATTGCACGGCGGACGTAAGAAGGTCAACCCTCGGGGCGCCGGCGCCTCGGGAACCGTTCGGCGCCCGGGTCTTCCGAGGCGGGCCCGTACCAGCCGGGTGCGGCCAGGAGCGGCAAGCTCGCCCCTCATGGTCGGGAAGCTGACCAAGTCCATACCCGGGCCGGGGTTTTTCCGGTGCCGGTCCTGCCGATCACCATGAAGGTGATCATTGAATCGCGCTGGAGCGCCGACGAGCACGATCGCGCACTGGACCGGCTCGCCGCCCGGGAGAACTTCCCGGTCGCGGCACGGCTGCTGCCCGGCCGGCACCGCGCCGCGCTGAAGGCCGTCTACGGCTTCGCGCGGCTCGTCGACGACATCGGCGACGAGGCGCCGCCGGAGCAGCGCGCCAAGCTCCTCGGCCTCGTGGACGACGACCTCGACCGCGTGTTCGCCGGACGGACGCCGTCCCTGCCGCAGTTACGGAGGCTGGCCGGGACGGTGCACGCCAACCGGCTCCCGGCGGAGCCGTTCCGCGACCTGGTCCGGGCGAACCGCCAGGACCAGGTCGTCCACAGGTACGAGACGTTCACGGAGGTCACGGAGTACTGCGCGTTGTCGGCCGCCCCGGTGGGACGCATCGTCCTGCACCTTTTCCGCGCCCACCGGCCCGCCCTCGTGGCGGCGTCCGACGACGTGTGCACCGCGCTGCAGCTCATCGAGCACTGCCAGGACGCCGGGGAGGACTACCGGAACGGGCGGATCTACCTGCCCGGCGAGGACCTGCGCCGGTTCGGCTGCGCCGAGGACGACCTGGCCCGGCCGGTGACGCCGACGCGGCTGCGGGGCGTCCTGGCGCTGGAGGCGGGCCGGGCCGCCGATCTCCTGGACCGGGGGGCCGCGCCGCTGATGGCGGGCCTGACGGGGTGGGCGCGGTTCGCCGTGGCGGGCTACGTGGCCGGAGGCCGCGCGGCGCTGGCGGCTCTGGCGCGCGGCCGCTACGACGTGCTCGCGCATCCGCCGCGTCCGCGACGGGCCGGTGTCCTGGCCCGGTGGGCGCGCGCGGCCGGTAAGGGGGGAACGAAGTGATGACGGTTTCGGAGACTTGTGAGCGTTCCGAACGGGTTCTTGAGGCGTATCGGCACTGCGAGCGGGTGGTGCGTGAGGAGGCCCGCAACTTCTCCTACGGGATCCGGCTGATGCCCGTCCCGAAGCGGCGGGCGATGAGCGCGGTCTACGCGTTCGCGCGCGGCATCGACGACGTCGGCGACGGCCCGGAGCCGGCGTGCGTGCGGCTCGACCTGCTCGACCGGTCGCGGCAGCGGCTGGCGATCGTGCAGGACGTGCTGCGGCGGCGCGCCGACGTCGCCGCGCTGGAGGGGCATCCGGTGCTGACCGCGCTCGCGGACGCGGCGGGCCGCTACCCGATCCCGCTGGACGCGTTCGACGAGCTGATCGACGGCTGCGAGGCCGACGTGCGGGGCGCCGACTACGCCACGTTCGACGACCTGCTGCGCTACTGCCAGCGGGTCGCGGGGACGGTCGGGCGGCTGTCGCTCGGGGTGTTCGGCTCGGACGGGCGGCAGCGGGCCGAGGGACTCGCCGACTCGCTCGGCGTCGCGCTGCAGCTCACCAACATCCTGCGGGACCTCCGCGAGGACCGGATGGCCGGGCGGATCTACATCCCCGCCGAGGACCTGGAGCGGTTCGGCTGCACTCTGGAGCTGGACGAGTCCGGCATGTTCGTCGACCCGCCGTGGCGGCTGAACGAGCTGGTCGGCTTCCAGGCGGAGCGGGCGCGGGCCTGGTACGCCGAGGGGCTGCGGCTGCTGCCGCTGCTGGACCGGCGCAGCGCCGCCTGCACGGCGGCGATGGCGGGCATCTACCGGCGGCTGCTGGAGAACATCGCGGCGCGCCCGTCCGTCGCGCTGAACTCACGGCTCTCGCTGCCGACATGGCAGAAGGCCGTCGTGGCGGCGCGCGCGCTGTCGGGGGTGGAGCGGTGAGCGTCGTGATCGTGGGCGGCGGGCTCGCGGGCATCAGCGCCGCGATCGCGCTGCAGGAGTCGGGGGTGCCGGTCACGCTCGTGGAGTCCCGGCCCTGGCTGGGCGGCGCCACGCATTCGTTCCTGCGGGGCGAGATGTGCGTCGACAACGGGCAGCACGTCTTCCTGCGGTGCTGCACGGCGTATCAGGGGCTGCTGCGCAGGCTGCGCGCCGACCACCTGGTGGAGATGCAGGACCGGTTCGACGTCCCCGTCCTGCTGCCCGGCAGCGAGGCGGCGCGGCTGCGGCGGTCGAACCTGCCCAGCCCGCTGCATCTGCTGCCCGCGCTGGCGGGGTACTCGCCGCTGTCGGCCGCCGACCGGGTCCGGGCCGTCCGCGCGTCGATCGGGCTGCAGCGGCTCGATCCCGCCGACCCGGCGCTCGACGCCGTCTCCGCGGGGGCGTGGCTGGCCGAGCACGGGCAGCGGCCGTGGGCCCGGCAGGCGCTGTGGGGGCTGTTCATCACGTCCGCGCTGAACGCCGAGGTGGACGACGCGGCGCTCGGCCTGTCGGCGATGGTGTGCCGCCGCGCCCTGTTCGGACGCGCCGACGCCGCCGACATCGGGCTGCCGCGCGTCCCGCTGGAGGAGCTGCACGGCGGCCCGGCGCTGCGCCGGATCGCGGAGATGGGCGGGACCGTCCGCCTCAAGGCGAAGGTCGAGGCGGTCACCACCGACCCGAAGGTCGTCGTGGACGGCGTCCCCGTCGCCGCCGACGCCGTGATCATGGCGGTGCCGCACGACGCGGCGGCGCGGCTGCTGCCCGCCCAGGCGCTGCCCGACCCGCTGCGCTGGCCCGAGCTGGACGCCAGCCCGATCGTGAACGTGCACGTCGTCTACGACCGGAAGGTCATGGACGAGCCGTTCGCCGCCGCCGTCGGCTCGCCCGTCCAGTGGGTGTTCGACCGGACGGAGGTGAGCGGGCTGAGGACGGGGCGGTACCGCCGCGGCCAGTACCTCGCGGTCTCGCTGTCGGCCGCCGACCGCTGGGTCGACATGCCGACCGCCGAGCTGCGCGCCCGGTTCGTCCCGGAGCTGCGGCGGCTGCTGCCCGCCGCGCGGGAGGCCGCCGTCGTGGACCTGTTCGTCACGCGGGAGCGGCGGGCGACGTTCCGGCAGCGTCCCGGCAGCGCGAGCGCCCGCCCCGGCGCCGCGACACGGGCACCGGGCCTGTTCCTGGCCGGCGCGTGGACCGACACGGGCTGGCCCGACACCATGGAGGGCGCAGTGCGCAGTGGCCTCACCGCCGCCCGCCTGGTCCGCCGCCACCTGGACGGCCACCTGGAGAGGGTGAGGAACCCATGACCGCTGTTCCGGTCTCGATGACCGATGTCCGTGAGCTCGTCGACGGCGCGCTGCGCGCCGCGGTCGGCCGGCTCGACCCGCGCACCTACCGTGTCGCGGCCTACCATCTCGGCTGGGCGGACAAGGAGGGCCATCCGCGCAAGGCGCCGGCGGGCAAGGCGCTCCGCCCGGCGCTGGCGCTGCTGTCGGCCCGCGCCGCCGTGGCCCCGCCGGAGAGCGCGCTGCCGGGCGCGGTCGCGGTCGAGCTGACCCACGCGTTCTCGCTCCTGCACGACGACATCATGGACGGCGACCGGATGCGCCGGCACCGGCCCGCCGCGTGGACGGTGTTCGGGGAGGCGTCGGCGATCCTGGCCGGTGACGCGCTCCTCGCCCTCGCCGGCGAGGTCCTGCTGGAGGCGCCCGGCCAGGGCTCCGCGCGGGCGGCGCGCGCACTGTCGGCCGCCACGCGCCGCCTCATCGCCGGCCAGGCGCTCGACATGGACTTCGAGACCCACAGGCGGATCGGCCTGGACGAGTGCCTGACGATGGCGTCCGACAAGACCGCGGCCCTGCTGGCGTGCTCATGCTCGATCGGCGCCGTCCTGGACGGGGCGCCCGAGCCCCTCTGCGACGCGCTGGAGGAGTTCGGCGCCGACCTCGGGATCGCGTTCCAGCTCGCCGACGACCTGCTCGGCATCTGGGGCGACCCGGAGTCCACCGGCAAGCCGGCGCTGTCGGACCTGCGGTCCCGCAAGATGTCGCTGCCGGTCGTGGCGGCGCTGAACGCCGACGCGCCGGAGGCGGCGCGGCTCGCCGAGCTGTACGCCCGGCCCGGCCTGTCCGAGGACGACCTGGCCGAGGCCGCCGCGCTGGTGGAGGCGGCCGGTGGACGCGCCTGGGCCGAGATGGAGGCGGAGAGCCGCATCCAGCGCGCCGCCGAGCATCTGGTCACGGCCCGGCTGCCCGAACCCGTCCGCGCCGACTTCCTGCACATCGCCGACTTCGTCACCGGGCGGGACCACTGATGACGGCGACGCGATCACCGGAGACCCTGCGGACACCGGAGGCGGGGCCGGCCCGGACGGCCGCCGAGGCCCTGGAGGCGGCCCGCGAGCATCTGCTGCTCCTCCAGTCGCCGGAGGGGTGGTGGAAGGGCGAGCTGCAGACCAACGTGACGATGGACGCCGAGGACCTGCTGCTGCGCGAGTTCCTCGGCATCCGCACCGGCGGCGACACCTGCGAGACCGCCCGCTGGATCCGGTCGCAGCAGGCCGCGGACGGAACCTGGGCGAACTTCCACGACGGCCCGCCCGACCTGTCCACGACCGTCGAGGCGTACGTGGCGCTGCGGCTCGCCGGCGATGAGCCCGACGCCGGCCACATGATCCGCGCCGCCGCGTACATCCGCAGCGAGGGCGGCGTCCCCGCGACCCGCGTGTTCACGCGGTTCTGGCTGGCGATGTTCGGCCGGTGGCCCTGGGACGAACTGCCGGCGCTTCCGCCGGAGATGATGTTCCTGCCGCGCTGGTTCCCGCTGAACGTGTACGACTGGGCGTGCTGGGCGCGGCAGACGATCGTCCCGCTGACGGTCGTGGGCGCGCTGCGTCCGGTCCGGCCGCTGCCGTTCGGGCTGGACGAGCTGACCCCCGGCTACGACGTCCCGCGGCGCGGGAGGCGGACCCTGCCCGGCTGGGACGAGGTGTTCGAGACGCTCGACAAGGCCCTGCACGTGTACGAGCGGCGGCCCGTGAAGGCGCTGCGGAGGGCCGCGCTGCGCCGCGCCGGCGAGTGGATCGTCGCGCGGCAGGAGCGGGACGGGTCGTGGGGCGGGATCCAGCCGCCCTGGGTGTACTCGCTGATCGCCTTGAACCTTCTCGGCTACGGCCTCGACCACCCCGTCATGCAACGGGGCCTGGACGGGCTCGAGCGGTTCACGATCCGCGACGAGCGGGGGCGGCGGCTCGAGGCGTGCCAGTCCCCCGTCTGGGACACCGTCCTCGCCATGAACGCGCTCGCCGACGCCGGCCTGCCGTCCGGGCACCCGGCGCTGGAGCGGGCCGCCGGCTGGGTGATCGGCGAGGAGGTGAAGGGGCCCGGCGACTGGTCGGTGCGGCGGCCCGGGCTGCCCCCGGGCGGCTGGGCGTTCGAGTTCGACAACGACTGCTATCCCGACGTCGACGACACCGCCGAGGCGGTCATCGCGCTGAACCGCGTCCGGCATCCGCGGGCCGAGCCGGCGATCGAGCGGGGCGTCCGCTGGATGGCCGGAATGGTGTCCCGGGACGGCGGGTTCGGCGCGTTCGACGCCGACAACACCCGCGCGCTGTGCCGCCGGCTGCCGTTCTGCGACTTCGGCGAAGTCATCGACCCGCCGTCCGCCGACGTCACCGCGCACGTCGTGGAGGCGATGGCGCACCGCGACATGGCCGACTCGCTCCTGGTCAAACGGGCCGTGGTGTGGCTGCTGAAGGCGCAGGAACCGGACGGGTCCTGGTTCGGCCGGTGGGGCGCCAACCACGTGTACGGGACGGGCGCCGTCGTGCCCGCGCTGATCGCGGCGGGCGTCCGGCCGGGCAAGGCGGTGATCCGGGACGCGGTGGGCTGGCTGGAACGCCACCAGCGCGACGACGGCGGCTGGGGCGAGGACCTGCGCTCCTACCGCGACCGGTCGTGGGTCGGGCACGGCGTCTCGACGCCGTCGCAGACCGCGTGGGCGCTGATCGCGCTCCTCGCCGCCGGTGAGCGCGGCCCGGCCGTCGAGCGCGGCGTCCGGTGGCTGGCCGAGCACCAGCGCCCCGACGGGACGTGGGACGAGGACCACTTCACCGGCACCGGCTTCCCCGGCGACTTCTACATCAACTACCACCTGTACCGCCTGGTGTTCCCGCTGTCGGCGCTCGGCCGGTACCTGAAGGGTGTGTGAGACATGGCGATGCCACTGCGCCAGAGCCTGCGGGTCGGCGGGTACGTGCTGCGCAACAAGCTGGCGGGACGGTCGAAGTTCCCGCTGCTGGTCGAGCTGGAACCGCTGTACGCGTGCAACCTGGCGTGCGCGGGCTGCGGGAAGATCCAGCATCCGGCGGACGTGCTGAAGCAGCGGATGCCGGTCGAGCAGGCCGTCGCGGCGATCCGCGAGTGCGGCGCGCCGATGGTGTCGATCGCGGGCGGCGAGCCGCTGATGCATCCGCGGATCGGGGAGATGGTCGCCGAGCTGGTCAGGATGAAGCGGTACGTGTTCCTGTGCACGAACGCGGCGCTCATCCCGAAGAAGATCGACCTGTTCGAGCCGTCCCGCCACTTCGCATGGGCCGTGCACATCGACGGGCTGCGCGAGCGGCACGACGCGTCCGTCTGCAAGGACGGCGTGTTCGACCAGGCGGTCGACGCGGTCAGGATGTGCAAGGAGCGCGGGTTCCGGGTCACGACGAACACGACCGTGTTCAACACCGACACGCCGCAGACCGTCATCGACGTCCTCGACTACCTCAACGACGACCTGCGCGTCGACCAGATGATGATCTCGCCCGCGTACGCCTACGAGAAGGCGCCCGACCAGGACCACTTCCTCGGCGTCCAGGAGACCCGGAACCTGTTCCGGAAGGCGTTCGCGGACGGCCGCCGCAAACGCTGGCGGTTCAACCACTCGCCGCTGTTCCTCGACTTCCTCGAAGGGAAGACCGACTTCCGGTGCACGGCGTGGGCGATCCCGTCGTACTCCCTGAAGGGCTGGCAGCGGCCCTGCTACCTGATGGACGACGGCTACGTCGACACCTACCGGGAGCTCGTCGAGACGACCGACTGGGACGCCTACGGGCGGGGACGCGACGACCGGTGCGCGAACTGCATGGCGCACTGCGGCTACGAACCCACCGCCGTGTTCGCGACGATGGGGTCGCTGAAGGAGTCCGTGCGCGCGATGCGCAGCATCTGATCCGCAGCCGTGTGACTCACGCGGGCCCGTCGCGCAGTTCCCCGATCACGGCGTGGACGGCCGCCATCATCGCGTCGGCGTCGTCGGTGAGCCCCGGGTCGAGGGAGAGGCCGAAGCACAGTTCGCCGTCGACGCCGAGCCCGGCGATCGCGAACGGCGCGCCGGGGGCGAGCGGCACGATCGGGTACACGGCGGTGAGGGGCGCGCCGGCCAGGCGCAGCGGCTTGTCGGGGCCCGGGAGGCTCGACACCGTCCCCTGGAGGAACCGGCCGCTGTAGGACATCCGGGCGAAGCGGGCGTGCAGCGGCACCGGCATCAGCCGTCCCGCCTGCCCCATGACGAACCAGGCGGCCTGCGCCCGGGTACCGGACCGCAGCACGCGGCCGCGCTTGGCGATCACGGCGAGCCGTTCGGTCTCGGACATCTCGCCGACCGGCAGGTCCACCATGACGGCGGTGGTGTGGTTGCCGACCATGGCGCTGCCCGGCGGCCGCATCATCAGCGGCACCGCGACGCGGCACGTGCCGGGCCGCCCCGGTCCGAGCGACGGGTCCTCGCCGACGACCCGGTTGAGGGCGCCCGCGACCGCGCTCAGGACGACGTCGGTGACGCGGGCTCCGTGGCGGCGGCCGACGTCGCGCACCTCGGCCAGCGGGAGGTGCATGGTGGCGAACCGGCGTTCGGACGTCCCCGCGGCGGGCAGCCGCTCCGGGCGGGTGACGGCGGTGGCGAGCTGGCCGAGCCCGATGACGGTCGCGAGCGCCTTGCGGAACGGCCTGCGCGGCGGTGGCGGGACGGGCTCGGGCGGCGGCTCCATCAGGTACACCGCCTGCGCCACGATGCCGACGCCGTCGGCGACCACATGGTGCATCAGGTACACGACGGCGGTGCGGCCGGGCTCGGCGCCCTTCAGCACGACCATCCGCCACGGCGGCCGGTCAAGCGGCAGGGCCTCGGACTGGATCTCGGCGACGGCGGCGCGCAGCCCGGCCATGCCGTCGACGCGCCGCTCGGTGACGTGCCATTCCCAGTCGACCGGGTCGTGGTCGCGCCAGACGGGGCGGCGCCAGCGGCCCCGCCGGACGAGCCGCTGCCGGAACCGGGGCAGCCCGTCCAGCCGCCTGCCGATCTCCCGGACGAGGTCGGCGCGGCCGACGTCGCGCGCCGAGGTGTCCAGCATGATGACGCCGCCGGCCTGCTGGGGGGCGGCGGGCGTCTCCACGGCCATGAAGAACGCGTCCGGTCCCTCGACCTTCGGGGGCGGGGGGCGGGAGATGCGCTCGGCGACGTACACGGGTATGGCCACGAACGGGACGGCGGCGACGGCGTCCAGCAGGAAATGGTTCGCGGTGGCCATGATGACGTAGAGGGTCACCAGGATGTGCACGACGTTGAGCAGCTGCACCCAGCGTTTCGCGTTCACGCGGGCGAGTTCGACGCCGACCCACATCGTCCAGGCCATGTGCAGCGACGGCACCGCCGCCAGCTGGTCGGCGTGCTCGACCAGCGGTGATCCCCACGATCCCCACGTGCCGCCGAGGAAGACGGTGTCGATGTACCCGAGTCCGGGCATGAGCCGCGGCGGCATGACGGGATACAGCACGAAACACGCGAGGCCGGCGAGGTTCATCAGGATGAACGCGTTGCGGGCCGTCCGGTAGCGCTCGGGGTGGCGCGCGAACAGCCAGAACAGCAGGGCGAGCGCGCTGGCGACGTAGGTGATCGCGTACTCGTAGTTCGCCAGCACCCGCACGATGCCCTGGTCGGCGAGCCATCGGTTGAGGGACAGCTCGATGTCGATGTGCAGGGCCTTTTCGAGGTTGTAGACGGCCTCGCCATGCCCGCGCGCCGACCCGATCCTGGCCTGCTGGGGGAGGCTCGCCACGAAGACGTACACGCCGAACAGCGCCAGCCCGAGCAGCAGTTCCCTGCGGACGCTCAGCCGCCGGCTCGCCGCGCCCGCCGTGAGCACCGTGTCCGGCACGGTCACCGCTTCCTGAGTGCCCATCGTCCTCCCCTTACGCCTGTTACCCAGGAATCCCGCGATCAGAACGGCGGTGACCGGATGCGGGGACGTGCCCCGGATCGCCGCGCGGGGACCGCGATGTTCTCCCGGGAACGATCTGGCGCAACCGTACGTCTACGATATATCGTTGGCGTATCGCGAGAGATCAAAGAGTGGTCTCAGAAGGTGGTGTAGAACATGGGACACCGGCATGCACACGGCGGCCCCTGGGGACGCGGCGACTTCCCGAACCTCGGCTGGCTGTTCGGCGGCGGCCCCGGTCCCGGACCGTGGGGCCCGCCCGGCGGCTTCGGCCCCGGACCGCGTCCCCCGTGGGCGCGCGGGCGCGGCGGGCCGTGGGCCCGGGGACCCAAGGCGCGCAAGGGGAACGTCCGCGCGGCGATCCTCGTCCTGCTCGCCGAGGAGCCGCGCAACGGCTACCAGATCATCCAGGAGATCAACGAGCGCAGCGGCGGCGCGTGGAAGCCGAGCCCCGGCGCGGTGTACCCGGCGCTGCAGCAACTCGCGGACGAGGGCCTGATCGAGGGCGAGGAGGCCGGCGGGCGCCGGTCCTTCCACCTCACCGGCGAAGGCCGCGCCTACGTCGAGGAGAACGCCGACCGGCTGGCCGAACCGTGGGAGGAGATGACGCCCGAGTACGGCGAGGGCGTCCCCGAGCTGTTCAAGCAGGCCGCGCAGACCGGGGCCGCGGTGATGCAGATCGTCCACTCCGGGTCGCCGGAGCAGGTCGCGCAGGCCAAGGACGTCCTGTCGGACACGCGGCGCAACCTCTACCGCATCCTGGCCGACGACATCGACGGCACGGACGACACCGACGACGACACCGGCGACGACACCGGCGACGCGGGCCCGACGGCCGGGCAGGAGTGACCATGGCACGGGACGAAATGCGCATCGGCGACGCCGAACGGGACGCGGTCATGGTCGCCCTGCACGACCACTTCGCGGCGGGACGGCTCGACCGCGGCGAACTGGACGAGCGCATGGACGCCGTGCTGTCCGCCAAGACACGCGGCGACCTGCGTCCCCTCGTCCGCGACCTGCCCGCCCCGACCGGCCTCCCGGAACCGGACGGGCAGGCACCGGAGGCCGTCCCGTGGGGGCCGGGTGCGGCGGTGATGTTCGGCGGCCCGATGAATCCCGCGTGGCGGCATCACGCTCGGCGCATGGGCCACGGCCACGACCGGCACATGGCGCGGGGCCGTCACCGGCACGGGCCGTTCCCGGCGTTCCCGCTGCTGCTCGGGGTGTTCCTCGTGCTGGCGTTCACGGCCGGGCCGGGTGCGGGGCTCTTCGCGGTCCTGCAGATCGCGCTGGCCGTCTGGGTCGTCCGCGCGGTCCTGCTGGCCTTCCGCACACACCACTCCCGCACCTGAACCACGTTCACCTGCGACGTGTCGCCCTCGTCCGGCCGCCCATAAGGGCGACACGCGGCAGGCCGGCGTCGCGGCAGCGTAGCTCAGGCCGCCATCGGGGTGCAGCGGTCGGGGACGGCGTCGTGGAGTGCGCGCAGGCCGCGGGCGATCAGCGGGTTGCCGCGGCTGCCGCGCCGCACGCAGGTCAGCAGGCGCCGTCTCGGGACGGCGTCGCCGGTCAGCGGGACCCGGACCACCGGCTGGTCGGCGGGCCCGCCCGCCAGCCGGGGGACGAGCGACACGCCGAGCCCGTGCGCGACGAGCGCCCAGATCACCGACCAGTTGGTGGCGTGGTGCGCGAACCGGGGCGTGAACCCGGCGGCGCCGCAGTACGCCAGCACCTGCTGGTGGTGGGCGCAGACCTCGGGCTCGACGCTGATCCACGTCTCGTCCGCCGCGTCGTCCAGCCGGACGCCGGTCCGGCGCGCGAGCGGATGCCCGGCCGGGACGATGAGGTCATAGGACTCCTCCAGCAGCGGCTCGCGGTCGAAGCGAGGGTCGCCGGGAGGCGGCGCCTCCGGGGTCGGCTCGATGACCGCGATGTCGGTCTCCCCGGCGGCGAGGAGGCCCACGGCCACGTCGGTGTCGCATTCGCGGATCTCGATCGCGAGGTCCGGGTCGGCGCGCAGGAGGGCCCCGGCGGCAGGGGCGACGAGCCCGCCGACGGCCGTGGTGAAGCCGCACATGCGCAGCGGCCCGGCCGCCCCGGCGCGGTGCGACTCCAGGTCGGCGAGGGTCTCCTCCCACTTGGCGAGCAGGCCGTCGGCGTGCTCGATCAGCAGGTACGCGGCCGTGGTCAGCTTCACCTTGCGGCCCTGCGGCTCCAGCAGCGGCACCTTCAGTTCCCGCGCCAGCTCCCGCAGGTGGTGGGAGACCGCCGACGGGGTGAGGTGCATCGCCTCCGCCGCGGCCGTGACCGTCCCGTACTGGTGGACGAGCCGGAGCATGTGCAACCGCCGCAGATCAATCATGTAACCATCTTGCACGATTCCATGCGGAAACCTGAAATAGACGGCAACGTTCGGCCGGCCGCAGACTGGTGCCATGACTCAGCGGAACACGACACTCTCCCGGCATCTCACCAGTGACGGCGTCGTCGTCTGGACGCGCTGCGCCTGCGGGCGGCTCCGGATGGACCTCGTCCCGTACGCGGGCGGCACGCCCCTCACGGCGGGCCCGTGCCCGCACTGCGCGACGGGCCCCGCCCGCGGCGCTCAGTCCTGATCGACGGTGATCCCGTGGTGGAGCGTCCGGAAGCGCTTCAGCCGTCAAGCGCCGGCGCGCAGGGCCGCCGCTTCCGAGGCGAGCTTGCGGATGCGGTCCCAGTCGCCGGCGCGGACGACGTTCGCCGGGGTCAGCCAGGACCCGCCGACGCAGCCGACGTTGCCGAGCGCGAGGTAGTCGGCGGCGTTCCTCGGGCTGACCCCGCCGGTCGGGCAGAACCGGACCTGCGGCAGCGGCCCGCCGAGCGCCTTCAGGAAGGCCGCGCCGCCCGCCGCCTCGGCGGGGAAGAACTTCATCGCGCGGACCCCGTCCTCCAGGAGCGCCATGGCCTCGGACGCGGTGGCGACGCCCGGCAGGAACGGCAGGCCGGTCGCCGCCATCGCGGCCCGGAGGCGGGGCGTGCAGCCGGGGCTGACCAGGAAGCGCGCCCCGGCGGCCGCGGACCGCTCGGCGTCCTCGGGGCGGACGACCGTTCCCGCGCCGACCACCACGTCCGGGACCTCGGCGGCGATCCGCTCGATCGCCTCCAGCGCGGCGGGCGTGCGGAGCGTCACCTCGATCGCGGGGAGTCCGCCCTCGACGAGTGCGCGGGCCATCGGGACGGCCGCGCCGGCATCGTCCAGCACGACGACGGGAATCACGGGCGCGAGGTCGAACAGGTCTTCGGCGATCATGCAAGCTCCAGGGAGTCCGGGTCGGGCAGGCTCTGCGCGATCCGCATGGCGGCGCCGACCAGGGCCGGGCCGGGGTGAACGATGAGCGCGGTCGGAATGCCGCGCAGGTAGTCCTCGACGGGGGGCTTCCCCTCGAAGCGGGCACGGAACGCACTGTCGCGCAGCACGTCCGCGATGCGGGGCAGGATGCCTCCGCCGAGGTAGACGCCGCCCCGGGTGCCGAGCGTCAGGGCGACGTTCCCGGCGAGCGACCCGAGCAGCGCGCAGAACATCCGCAGCGCCTCGCCGCAGACCGGGTCGTCCCGCCGCTCGGAGATCTGCCGGGCGGTGAGCGGCTCGGCCGCCGCGCCGTCGATCGCCGCGAGGTACCGGTAAATGCGGGCCAGGCCGCCCCCGGACAGCAGGAGCTCGGCGGTGGCGGAACCGCACTCGGCGCGCAGCAGCCGCGCGACCTCGATCTCCCGGTCCGTCGCCGCCGGGACGTCGACCTGGCCGCCCTCACCCGGCAGCGGCACCCACCCGGACGGCGTGGGAACGAGGCCCGCCACGCCCAGGCCCGTCCCCGGGCCGACCACCGCGAGGGTCCCGCCGGCGGGCGGGCGGTTCCCGCCGATGGGGATCAGGTCGTCCTCGCGCAGGCGCGGGAGCGCGAGGGCGAGGGCCTCGAAGTCGTTGATGACGTCCAGGCGGGGCAGGCCGAGATGGGCGCGGACCTCCTCGGGGGTGCCCTTCGGCCAGCCCGCGTTGGTCAGGTGGAACGTCCCGCCCGTGACGGGCCCCGCCACCGCCAGGCACGCGGCCGACGGCCGGACGTCCGGGGCGTGCCGGCCGAGGTAGGCGGCCGCCGCCTCGGCGAGCCCGGCGTGGTCGCGGGTGGGCAGGCAGTGGACGCGGTACGGGTCGCCGTCCGGGCCGTCCACCAGCGCGAACCGGGCGTTCGTGCCGCCCACGTCGGCGACCAGCCACGCCCCCCGGTTCGCTTCGCTCATACCTGCGTCCTGTGAGGGGGCGACCCCCCACACCCCCCGGTTCGCTTCGCTCATACCTGCGTCCTGTGAGGGGGCGACCCCCCACACCCCCCGGTTCGCTTCGCTCATGTGAGGACTCCGGCGCCTCGCTCCGCCGGGCCCACCGCGTGCCGGAACGCCTGGAACAGCTCCCGTCCGGTGCCCCACGTCTGCTCGGCGTTCCCGGCCGCGGGTTCGCGGGCGGCGAACTCCTCGTCCGGGACGAGGACCTCCAGCATGCCCGCGTCCGCGTCGAGCCGGACGATGTCGCCGTCGCGGACGCGGGCGAGCGGCCCGCCCGCCGCAGCCTCCGGCGACACGTGGATCGCGGCGGGCACCGCCCCAGAGGCGCCCGACATGCGTCCATCGGTGACCAGCGCGACGCGGTGTCCCCGGTCCTGCAGGACCGACAGCGGCGGGGTGAGCCGGTGCAGCTCCGGCATCCCGTTGGCGCGCGGCCCCTGGTTGCGGACGACCGCCACCACGTCCCGGTCGAGTTCCCCGGCGGCGAACGCCTCCTGGAGCCGCTCCTGCGAGTCGAACACGCGGGCGGGCGCCTCGATCGTGCGGTGCTCGGGCCTGACGGCGGACACCTTGATGACGGCCCGGCCCAGGTTGCCGCGCACGGTGTGCAGGCCGCCGTGCGCGTCGAACGGCTCGGCCACGGGACGCAGGACGTTCGTGTCGCCGGATTCCGCGACGGTCTCCCGCCACTCGGCCTCGCCGCCGGCGAACTCCGGGACGCGCCGGTAGTCGGCGAGCGTGTCGCCGCCGACCGTCCTGGCGTCCTCGTGGAGCAGCCCGGAGTCGATCAGCTCGCCGATGAGGAACGCGGTGCCGCCGGCCGCGTGGAAGTGGTTCACATCGGCGGACCCGTTCGGGTAGAGGCGGGTGAGCAGCGGCGTGGCCTTGGACAGCTCGTCGAAGTCGTCCCAGGTCAGCTCGATGCCCGCCGCCGCGGCCATCGCGACAAGGTGCAGCGTGTGGTTCGTGGACCCGCCCGTCGCCAGCAGCGCGACGATGCCGTTCACGAACGCGCGCTCGTCCAGCAGCTCGCCGATGGGCGTGTAGTGGTCGCCCAGGTCGGTCAGCTGCAGGACGCGCCGTCCCGCCGCCTCGGTCAGGGCGTCCCTCAGTTTCGTGCCCGGCGGGACGAAGCTGGCCCCCGGCAGGTGCAGGCCCATGACCTCCATGAGCAGCTGGTTGGAGTTCGCCGTCCCGTAGAAGGTGCACGTGCCGGGCGAGTGGTAGGACGCGGCCTCCGCGGCGAGCAGCTCCTCGCGCCCGGCCTCCCCCGCCGCGTACCGCTTGCGGACCTTCGCCTTCTCGCCGTTCGGCAGCCCGGACGCCATCGGCCCGGCAGGCACCAGGATCACCGGCAGATGCCCGAACGACAGCGCCCCGATCACCAGCCCCGGGACGATCTTGTCGCAGACACCGAGCAGCAGCGCGCCGTCGAACATGTCGTGGGACAGCGCCACCGCCGTCGCCATCGCCACCACGTCCCGGCTGAACAGCGACAGCTCCATGCCGGCGCGTCCCTGCGTGATGCCGTCGCACATCGCGGGCACTCCCCCGGCGAACTGCGCCGTCCCGCCCGCCGACCGGATCGCGCCCTTGAGCAGGTCCGGATAGTCCTTGAGCGGCTGGTGCGCCGACAGCATGTCGTTGTACGCGGAGACGATCGCGATGTTGGGCGTGACGTCGCCCCTGAGCCACAGCTTGTCCTGGACGCCGCAGGCCGCGAAGCCGTGCGCCAGGTTCGCGCAGCCCATGCCGCCGCGCACCGGACCCTCCGACCGCGCGTCCCGGATCCGCCGCACGTACGCGCCGCGCCGGTCGGCACTCCGCTCGGCGACACGCCGGGTCACTTCCGACAAGACGGGATGCACAGCCATAGGACGTCTCCAGAGCAGGGGTTATCCAGATCATCAAGCTACCGAGACATACGTAACCAACACAACCGAACTTATGAACTTTCTCTTACTAAAGTCCGTAGCTTCCACTAACTGGACGTACCGAACATTGCCGTGCTTGACTGGCCGGATGCCGCGCCCCGTCAGCCGCCCCTCCACCCGTGGCGACATGCTGCGCCTGATCCGTGAGGACGGCGTCGCCACCCGCACCGAACTGGGCCGCATCACCGGGCTGTCCCGTCCCGCGGTGGCCACCCGCGTCGCCGACCTCATCGCCCGCGGCCTCGTCGTCGAACGCGCCGACGGCCCGTCCACCGGCGGACGCCCCCCGGCCCGCCTCGGGTTCAACGCCGCCGGCGGGACCGTCCTCGTCGCGAACCTCGGCCAGTCCCGCGGCCAGCTCGCCGTCTGCGACCTCGCCGGGTCGATCATCGCCCGCGCCGACGGCCCCCCGGCCGAGGCGTCCCCCGGCAGGACGCTCCCCCGCCTCCTCGACCATTGGGCGTCCCTGCTCGCGTCGTCCGGCATCGACGCCGCCACCGTCCGCGGCGTCGGCCTCGGCGTCCCCGACGCCGTCGAACACGTCGCCGGACGCTGGGACGCCGTCGAGATCGGCCCCCCGATCTCCGACCGGTTCGGCGTCCCCGCCTACCTCGACAACGAGGTCAACGCAGCCGCCCTCGGCGAGCACCAGGCCCACCCGGGCGTCGACGACCTCCTGTTCGTCAAGGTCTCCACCGGCATCGGCGCCGGGCTCATCGCCGGCGGCCGCATCCAGCGCGGAGCGCTCGGCGCCGCCGGCGAGATCGGCCACGTCCCCGTCCCGTCCGCCGTGGACGCCCCCTGCCGCTGCGGCAACGTCAACTGCGTCGAGGCCATCGCCGGCGGCACCGCCCTCCTCGCCCGCTCCGGCGCGGCCGACCTTTCCGGCCTCGCCGCCCTCGCCCGCTCCGGCGACCCCGCCACCGTCGCCCTCCTCCGCGACGCCGGGCGCCGCATCGGCGAGGTCGTCGCCACCGCCGTCAACCTCCTCAACCCCGCCGTCGTCGTCCTCGGCGGCGACCTCGTCGGCGCCGACGAACCCCTGATCGCCGGCCTGCGCGAGGTCGTCTACCAGCGCTCCACCGCCCTCGCCACCCACACCCTGCGCATCGAACCCAGCCGCCTGGGCGAGACCGCCGGCCTCACCGGCTGCGCCGCGATGGTCCTCGACCGCATCCTGGCCCCCGAAACCATCGACGCGACCTGACCGGGAGGGTCACCCCTCCTCGTTCTTGAAAACCTTCCGTTCCTTCGACCTGCCGGGAAAGACGACCAGCAGATGCCGCTCCGCGGGCATCTCCGGCGAGACCGCTTCAGGCTCGTCCCGGCCCCGCACGTACACCCGGAGCCGATACCGTCCCGGGCCCGCGACGGTGACGACCGGCATTCCCATCGGCCCCCACACCGACCCGACCGTCGACCGTCCGTCCGGACTCTCGAAGCCGACTTCGGCGACCCGGTCCCAGCCCTTGAGCGCGAGCGGCGGCGCCTTCCGATAGGCCCGGACGGTCAGGCAGAAGTCTCCCTGTGTACCCGTGGTCACCGTGGCGGAGCCGCCCGCCGCGTCGACCAGTCCGTCCCTGGGAGCGGTGGCGCCTCCGGACCCGACGAAATAGCTGCTGCTCTCGCCACCCGAGGCGACCTCACTGGCCTCCGTGACCGGTTCGGGCCCCCTCGGCTCAGTCCGCTTGCAATACGCTCTGACCCTCGCCTGCTCACGCTCATACTCCGCCGTGAGCGCCGCCCGCCTACGTTCCTGCTCCCGCAACCGCATCGCAGCCGTTCGCGGACACAGGTACGCCATTTCCCTAAGGGACGGCCAGTGAACTCCACGCCGCCCCAGATCCGCAGGCGGCAACGGATACTCCCCACGGCAAGCACGCCGTCCCTGATGGAGCAGAACCGCATCGGACAACGGATCCTCCGGAGCCGGATACCTCCTCAACAGGTGCCTTTCGGGATAGCCGCGCACCGAACATATGTAGGCCAGCCTCCTCTCACGCTCCGAGAGCCGCTTCATCGCCTGCACCAACGCCCCGGGGTCCTGTGGAAGGGCGGGCCGCACCTTGTCGCAGTCGTCCGGGCTCGCCATCACCACCCGTGGCGGCCCCTGGTCGCCCGCAATGCCGAGCACCATCCCCATCACCAGGGCCCCGGAGACCACGCGGACCGCACGCACACCCGGCCGGTAAACCGACGCCAGGATCAAGGCCACGAGTACCAAGTGCCACGTCCACCACGCGATATGCCAGCCGGGGAAGCGCGGCAGCCACAGATCCACGCACGTCCGCCCCCACCGCGCCACGTCGTACCCGAACAACACCGGCTGGACGAGGGCCACCGGCCCAAGAATCGCGACGAGCGTCCACCCCACCGCACGCCGCCTGGTCACCAGCCATACGAGGAACGCCGGAACAACGACCAGGTATGGCCTGCCGCTCAGCTGCGCATACCCCGGAACGCTCGAAACGTCCGTCTGATGAAGCCAGCCGCCACATTGATCAAGGGAAAATGCAATCCCTACGCCGTATCCCTTGGGCTTCACACCGAGCAGCGAGGCGACCAGGCCGGCAGCGGCCGGTACCACACTCACCGCGACCGCGGCCCCCCATAAACACGTCTGCGTCCGCCCACTCCATTGCGACATGATCAGGAACCATAGTGAATCAACCCAAGCGATGGGGTCGAAGAGCGACTGACCGCCTGCAAGGAACTGTCGGCCGAGAAAGGGAGACCGCCCGCGTGCGAGACACGGTCAGCGCGGCGCGCTCACCCCGATCGCCCTGTGCGACGGCGGCGCGCGACCACCGCCCACAGGAGCGGAGCCGTCCCGGCGACCAGAGCGAGGATCGCCACGGGCACCAGGAAGCCGAACCGGAGACTGATCGAGGCATACGCGTCCACACCGGGCCGGCCGTCCATGCGCATCACCACCACGGACCACGCGCCACCGGTCTTGTCCCACCTGATGGTGCGCGTACCGGTGCCTGACGAAGTCGCCACCCAGAACCGCTGCCGAGACGGCCGAGCGGCCTCGGACGCCCCCGGCAGCCGCCGGAAGACCGGCGCGAACGGGCTGAGGTCGGCCGACACGAACTCCTCGTGCGACACCCCGCGCAGATAGCTCTCGACCCGCTCCTTCGGCCCGATCCCCACGAACAGGGGCACGCCGGGATCGACCGGCCGGACCACGATCTCGACCTCGGCGACTTCACCGAGATCGGGCATGGGGTCCCCGGCACGGGCCGTCTCCGAACCCACCTCGACCTCGTCGGTCTTGAGTGCCACAGTGGACGTGGTGAAGCGCCGATCCGAAGTCCCGAACGCACCACCGGAGGCGGCCTGCACGCCGCCGGCCACGGCGAACCCGGAACCGGCGAGCAGAAGCGGGACCGCGATGAGGACGACGAGAAGGCCACGGCTCATGACGCATCCTTTTTAGTACGACTGTGCTATAAATCTCAACGTAACACAGCCGTGCTATAAAAGCCTCATGCCGAAGGTGGTGGATCCGGCCAGGCGCCGGCAGGACGTGGTCGCGGCCGTATGGCGAGTCATCCGGCGGGACGGCCTGGACCGGGCCTCGGTCCGCAACGTCGCCCGCGAGGCGGGCCTGTCGGCGGGATCACTGCGGCACTACTTCGCCACCCAGCCCGAGCTACTCGCGTTCACCCTCCGCACGATCATCGAGCGGATCGAGGAACGGATAGCCGCGACCGGGCCGGCGGACGGCGACCCCCGCGAACGCGCCGCCCGCGTCTTGGACGAACTCCTCCCGATGGACGCCGAACGAGCCGCCGAGAATCAGGTCTGGCTCGCCTTCACCGCCCGCGCGCTCGTCGATCCCGATCTGCGCGCCCTATGCGAAGAGGCCCACGACGCCCTGCGCTCAGGTTGCCGGGCCCTGGTCGAGTCCCTGGCCCCGGACACGGACACGGAACTCGCAACCGACCGCCTGCACGCCCTGGTAGACGGCCTGGCCGTCCACGCCGCCCTGCACCCCCGGACAACGACCCCGCCCCGAATGCGCGCCGCCCTGGCCGCCCACCTCGACGAGTTGCACACCCGAGGCACCACTTCCTGACCCGATCCCTCAAGGGCACCATCGGTGTCCGGCTCACCCGACAATCATGAACGGCCGGAACACCGCAACCGTCAGGTGCCGGGTATCCAGAGGTCAGCCCCGATACGGCGGAGACGCCCCCGCCGGGACCACTGCCTAGGTGAACCTGGAATCAGCGGTCGAACTCACCACGCCGTACGCGAGCGAGCAGCCGTCCGAACTCCCCAGGCACAACCCCGAGCCGAGGCCCACCCGGATCCTTGGAGTCACGCACCCCGATCAAACCGCCAAGCCGAGCCACCTCAACGCACGCGTTGTCATTGACACCGCCGCTGCGCGAACTCTTGCGCCAGTTGATCACAAGAACCTCCAGGTCAGCCGACTGATCAGCACTCAGGAAGCATCCTCGTCAAAGTTCAGTTCTCCACGCCTGATCCGTGCCAACAATCCACCGAAGTCGCGCGAACTGAGCGCGAGGCGGGGACCATTTGGGTCCTTGGAGTCCCTAACACCTATGTTTCCACCCAGGTCAGCGACCTCGACACACACATCGTCATTGCCGCTACCCGTGTAGGAACTCTTCCGCCACTTGATCATGGTAGACCCGGATCCCGTAAAGATCAGATACTCAGCCGTCAACGCCGCAGAGCGAACTCACCAAGCTTGATGCGAATGACCAGGTCAGAGAACTCCCGGGAGCCGAGGCCGAGACGTTCACCGTCCGGGTTCTTCGAGTCACGCACGCCGATGCGATCGCCCAGTTGAGCCACTTCAACACAAGCGTCGTCATTCATCCCGCCACTGTGTGAACTCTTCCGCCACGTGGTCACTCGTAGTCCCTCATCCCTTGCTCGATCAACTTGCGGGACGCGTCCTGACTAAGGGCAAACGCCCCAATCTGGTCAAACCGTACCCCGAGGGTGGTCACCTCGTCACCGGCCTCGATTAGACGTCCACCGATCTGGGCTCCCGCATATGCGACGCTGCGTGAACCGATCGTGAGGATTTGGAACGCCCCATCTTGCCCTGGATGCGCTCCCGCAGACCTGGGGATGATGCGAATGACCACACGTGGGTATCGGGAGAGTTCAAGTAGCCGCTCGTGCTGTCCGCGCATGACCTCCTCGTCCCCCACCCAAGACTCCAGCGCCTCCTGATCCAAGAGAATCCACACGTAGGGCGGCTTGGGTCTGTTGAGGATCTCCTGACGCTTTGTGCGCGCGTCGATCTCCTGCTTCAAGGCATCTTCACGGCCGGCGCAGACCAGCAAGGCGCGGATGTAATCCTCAGTCTGCACCAGAGCGGGCACGGTCTTCCCGTGGTACACCTTGATGATCTCCGCAGCATTTTCGTACTGAATGTACTGCTTGAACCAGTCGGGGTCGTGCCCAGTGCTCGCGTAGTGGTGGAGCCGCTGGAAGTGACCGCCGGTGTTCCACGCCTTGTCCAGGATGGCCATGTACTGGTCACCAGGGCGAAGGCGCCCCGCCTCCCAGTTGGAAACAGTGCCACGCGCCACCCGAACGATCTGAGCGGTCTGCGCGAGAGAAAGGCTCCGCTGAGTCCGATAAAACCACAGGTCAAAGGCCAGCCACGCCCATAGCGACGAGTTCGGGTCGATGGTCTCGCGAACACTCACGCTGACCTCCAGTGTATTTCATGGATTCCAATCCATCACAGGGTAAACAGCCGCCGTCGATCCTGTGAAGGAATCATCGAAAACCAGGACGGCGGATATGAACGATCAAGTGCCAGTGGTTCAAATGCCCGAATCGGACGAAATCCGGATGACCCTGCTCGGAGTGGACTCCTCGGTCGCACTCGCCCGCGAACTCGTCCGTTATGCCCTTCTCAATTGGGGCTACGGCCGGGACCTGATCGATGACTCGACGGTCGTCATGAGCGAAATCGTGACGAATGCGATCGAAGCGGCGCGCGGACATCTGCTCAGGATCCGGGTCGCGTTGGACGACGGCGCCCCGGTGCTGGAGTGCTGGGATCCGTCCCCCGAACTCCCGCGCGCATCCGCCGCCGGACTCGACGCCCTGAGCGGACGTGGGCTCGCGATCATCGCCGCATACGCCAAGGACACGGGTATCCGCCCGTCCGCCACCGGCCAGGGCAAGATCGTCTGGGCGCTCATGTCCGTCCCCGAGAACGCCCCGGCCCATTGACTCCGGCCATCCTCTTCGGCCTGACCGGCGTCCTGGTGGACGACACCGCCCTACACCGGCGCGCGGCCCACCAAACGGCGAGCGAAGCCGGTTTCTCCTTGACGGCTGAAGACCACCGAACCTTCTTCGCCGGACGAACGGCACACGAAGGCTTCCGAGCGTTCCTCACTCATCGCACGCCGAACCGGTTGGGAGAGATCGACGACATCCTGGCCGCCAAGGCACGGTCATACCGCGCTCTCGCTGAGACTGACCTCCACCCCTACCCGGGAGCCGTCGAACTGGTCATGGCCCTATGCGGGACGCGGCACCAACTCGCCTTGGTCACCGACTCGACCATCCCAGAGGTCGCCGCGGCCCTCCGCGTCCTGCGCCTGGACGATGCGTTCGACGCGATCGTGACCGCCGAGTCGGTCCCCGAGGGCAAACCGTCATCGGCGCGCTATCTTGCCGCAGCCCGGATGCTCAACCGTCCACCGCAGCACTGCCTGGTCATCGAGCGCGGCCCCACGTCCACTCCACTCGTGGAAGTCGGTAGACCGCCACTCGGCGGAGCCGTATGAGCAGAACGGAGAGTGGCCGAGAACTGCGGCTCGTAGTACGCCTCCAGTAGCAGGCGCACCACGCTGAGCACGGCGACCAGGCACAACGCCAGCACGGGGCCGAGCCGGTACCGGCGGCCGCGGCGACGCCGCGGATCGGGAATGCGGTCCAGCATCTCCACCCGCGCCGGCAGGCCGAGGCAGGTTGGTGGGCGGGGCAAGGCAGAACCGACGCCCTCGCAGTGGCCCACCAGGGCGTCAATCGGGGAGGATCGCACGCGAACGCGGTTCCTGTCTTGATCGACTGGCTTAGACGCCCAAGATCATCGGGACCGCGTTGGCGGCGCGCATGGTGCGATCTCGCCGGCCTGGTGAGGGCAGCAGACAGCGCGGCTTGGACTGTGGGCCCCTGGTCAGGGCTGGTCGTCGAGGAGTTTCGCGGCTGCCTTAGGGTCCATGAGGTTGGACCAGGCTTGTTCGGCGGGGAGCAGGTCGCGTTCGGGCAGGGCGTATTCGGGGAACCAGGCGTCGGCGGCGCAGCCCGGCACCCGGGTGAGGATCAGGGCGGTGAGGTTGCCCGGGACCGATCCGGTGATACGGATCGCGATGTAGGTTTCGTGGCCGTCGTTGGCGCGAACGATCACCCCGAGCCGGAACCCTGGGAAGTCCGCAGCGTGCTCGTGGCCGTCACGCAGCGAACCGCGCACCAGGTCAGCCACGACGGTGTTGAGGCGGAGCGCGAACCTGGCCCCGGTTTCCAGGAGGTAACGGTCGTGATCGTCCTGACCGGGCAGCAGATGGCCAACGTGGGTGTCGGTGGTCAGGGGTTTGTCGTGCTCGGCGTTGTAGCGTTGGCGGGCGGTGCGGGCCTGGGCGTGCAGCGCGGCGTAGAAGTCGTCGTTCGAGCCGTCCTCGCGCGTTCCCGCCGCCACCAGCCAGTCACGCACCTCAGCGTGCGGGTCCGCGGTGAACACGGCACCGCGCCACCGACCGACTTTGACCTTGAACAAGACGACGTCGTCGATGGCACGGATGCGTTCATGCGGCGAATCAGATGCGGCGAACTGCTCAGCCGCCTTGCGGAGCAGCGGATGGTCGATCTGGTCCAGCGGGGTACGTGCCGACGGAACAGGCAGGTTGAGATCCTCACGCACACAGCGGAGGGTGGGACGGACCGGCACCGTCAGTCCTCCCAGTCGCCGACACCACCGAGCTGCTCGATCCGCTCAGGCGACAGACCGGTCAGCGCCGCGACGCCCGAGGTGAGCGAACCGTCCAGCACCTTCATCGACTCAATCATCCCCCGGCGAACCTCTTCACGACGCTGCTCCAGGTACGCCCTGGCGGCCTGGGCCACGAAGTCCTTCTTGGTCATGCCAAGGAAATGCGCGGCCTGCGAGATCAACTCATCGGTTGCCGGATCGATCTTCAACGGCGCCTGGCGCTTCGCCCCTACGCTCGTGCTCATCTGCCACCTCCACGAACCATGGTACCCAGGTACCTCAGGTACGGACCGGAAAAGCCAACGACGCCGCAGGCTTCGCTGCACGCCACGGACCGCACCGTCGCTCCCCCATCACGGCCTCCGACCCTTGGGACCGCGACCCCGCCCGTTTCCAGACGAAACCGCCAGCCTGCTACCGGGCCTCCTGGCAGCTACCCGGACCGGACTCACACCGGCAAGCGACGACGAGCTCATGCCCAGCATCACCCATCTCGAGCTTGTCGATGATCACCTCCGCCGCCGGGTCCTCGGTCTCGTGGCCGGGTACCGCGTGCGCGGTAGTTTCGCGGGTTCTGCGGCGGCGGTGGCAGCGCGGATTGCCTGCGTTCGGGGGACGACCGGCGGCGGGGGCGGCGGACATGATCGGACGACGTCCGATTCTTCGAGAAGGAGCACGCCATGTCCGTCCACCATCTGCTCGCCGCCGCCGATGCCTACTCCATGAGCGCCGGGCGGCTCGGGTCCACCGCGGCCGCGCTGACCGGGCTGATCGGCGTGGTCGCCGGCGGCCTGGCGCTGGCTCGCGGCAGGCGGAACGCCGCCGTCGTGGCCCTGGTGGCGGGGCTCGTCGGCATGACCGTCGGTGTGCTGGTCGCGGCCACCGCCGACGGTGGAGTCGGCACCGGCAACGGGCTGGGCGGTGCGGTCGTGGCCGTGGTGGTCGGGCTGGTCGGCGCGGCTCTCGGTGGGCTCGCTCTGGTCCGTGCCCGGCGCATCGGCTGACGCGGAGGCTCAGGCGGTGGCCTCGATCTCCTCGCGGGTGAGGACCGGGTCGGGGGTCGTGGGGGCGGTGGAGATGAAGGGGCTCGCCTTCTTCCCACCGGCGCGGGTCCGGGCCTGGCGGAACTCCGGGAGGGGGCCGGCCGCGTCGTGCAGTCCGTTGAGGGCCGCCCAGAGGGACGCGCGCCGGAGGCGGAGGACGACCGGGTTGGGCGGCTGGTAGAGGGCGAGTTTCTGGGCCCAGCGCGGGAGCATGTCGCGGGCCGCCCAGTCCATGAACTCGCTGCCCGGCTCCCAGGGCTTGGCCTTGCTGTGGCGCAGGTTGGGGCCGGTGGCGAACGCCTTGATGGGGGTCACGGCCAGGCGGGGCAGGTACGACTCCAGGCATTCGGCGGTCTCGGCCTTGGTGGCGGGGAGGTCGGTGCCGCCCAGGGCCTCGCCGACGCGGACGAACTCGCGGTAGTAGCGGTCGATGTCCTGCAGGGGGCGGCGGTGGTAGCGCTCGTGCGCGGTGGCCAGGCCCCAGACGACGGTGGCGTAGTTCCAGCGGAGCCATTCGGGGTCGTCGGCGTCGTAGGCGAGCCCGTCGGGGCGGGTGCCCTTGATGGTGTGGTGCATGGCCCGGACGGTGCGCGCCAGCCTCTCCGCGGTCGGCGTCGAGCCGTAGGCGGTTCCGATGAAGAACGAGATGGAGTGGCCGAGGCGGACCGCGCCGCCGGTGGGGTCGACGTTTCCGGTGGGGATGCCGTCGGCGCGTTCGACCAGGCGGGAATGGTCGTAGGCCATCCAGCTGATGCTCGGGTCGAGGCCCTCGATGTAGGCGGCGCTGACGAGGCCGAGGACCAGGGCGGGCAGATGCGAGTGGACGTGCCAGACGGCGCTGCCCGGGCCGAACCAGCCGGGGTCGCCCTGCGGGCCGGCGAAGTCGAGGCCCTTGAAGAACTTCGACCGGATGTCGGCGTCGAAGGCCTGCTCGAACCGCTTGGCGATGGGGTTGTTCTTGGGGGGCATCCGGCACTCCTGTTTCTGGCTACGACTGTACCCAGAATAAATGATTGGATACAGCCGTGTCCAGACTTGGCTTGCTATCGTGAACGCCATGGCGAACGTCCGGACGGCGGCGTCCACGCGGTGGGCGGGAGTGCCCGTCGCGCGGCGGAAGGACGAGCGGCGCGAGATGCTCGTGCGGGCCGCGTTCGCGTTGTTCGGGGAGCACGGCGAGGGCGCGCTCACGGTGCGGGCGGTGTGCCGGCGCGCCGAGCTGCACACCCGGTACTTCTACGAGAACTTCGCCGACACCGATGAGCTGCTGGCCGCCGTCTACGACCAGGAGGCGACCGCGCTCGCGGACATCCTCGCGCGGTCCCTGGAGGAGGCGGGCCCCGATCCGGAGGCCCGGAGCCGAGCCGGCATCCGCAGCGTGCTGCAGTACATCACCGACGACCCTCAGCGGGGACGCGTCCTGTTCTTCGAGGCGCGGGGGAACGAGGTGCTGGCCGCCCGGCGGCGCGCGGCGAGCACGGCATTGCTGGAGGCGCTCGTCGCCATGGGCAGCGGCGAGCCCGAGCTGCCGGTCCTCATCTCGGCGACCATGTTCACCGGCGCCATGACGGAGCTGGCGCAGCAGTGGGCGGACGGGCGGCTGGGGCGTGATCTCGACGCGGTCGTCGACCAGGCCGTCGAGTTGTCGGTGGCCATGTACGCGTCGACCGCGCAGCGGCTGCCGACGTAGCTAGGCGGCCTCCTGCCGGGCGGACGCGGTGGTGGCGCGGCGGGCGAAGGCGCCGATCTCCCTGATGGCGGCGAAGCCCTCGCGGGAGATGTCGGCGAAGATCTGGAAGACGTGCGCCTGGCCCTCCCAAATCTGCAGGGTGCAGGGCACGTCGGCGGCTCCGAGACGCTCGGCCATCAGCTCGGCGTCGGCGCGGAGCACCTCGATCGAGCCGGCCTGGATGAGCGTGGGCGGGAGGCCGGCGAGGCCGGCGTCCACGGGGCACAGCCACGGGTCGGTCAGTTCGGCGTCCGGGAAGCAGGTGCGGACCATGTCCCACATGCGCGGGGCGGGGATGAACGGGTCGAGCGCGGCGTTGGCGTGGGCGATCTTGTTGGCGATGTCGAGTTCGGTGAAGGGCGACAGGGCGACGATGCCGGCGGGGCGGGGCAGTCCGTCGCGGAGGGCGTACAGCGGGGCCATGAACGCGAAGTAGCCGCCGGCCGAGTCGCCGCCGATCACGATGTCGTCCGCGTCGTGTCCGTTGTCGAGCAGCCAGCGGTAGGCGTCCACGCAGTCGCCGATGGACGTCCGGATGGTGACCTTGGGCTGCATGCGGTAGGCGACCGACAGCACCGGCATGCCCGCCGCCCGGGAGATCCGGGCGATCATCCGGCGGTGGGTGCGCAGCCCGCAGGCGACGAACCCGCCGCCGTGGAAATAGAGGATGGCCTTGCGCGAGTCCGCGGGCACGCCGCGGCCCCGGACCCACTCGGCGGCGCAGCCGATGCCCTTCACCTTGGTGACCTTCGTCCCGCGCGGCGGCACCATGAGCGCGGCACCGAGGTCGAGGAGCGGGGCGAGGCGCAGCGTGAACGGGGTCCATGGCAGGCGGGCGACCATGGGCCGCATGAGCATGCGCATCAGCCGTGCGGCCACCCGTGCGCCGCGTCCGCACCCGGCGCGTTCCTCCACCGTCGGTGTGATCGGCATCCCTGCGCCCCTCTCGGCCCGGCGTTCCGGCTGAGAGGGTACTAGCAAGTAAGTGCTCGGGTACAGGGTCAGGCGTGGACCGTCTCGTCGGGGGCCCCGATGGACGCGCGGGTGAAGCGCACGGTCAGGCCGTCGCGCTCGGGAGCGCAGCAGTAGGGGCCGGCCGTGGCGGGGACGTCCACCGGGAAGGGGGCCAGGCGGATAAGGTGCCAGGGGTCGTCGCCGGCGCGGGCGCGGACGGTCACCGCGTCGCCGCTGCGGCTGGCGCGCAGGGTGACCTCCCGGCCGGTCCAGGAGACGGGGGCGGACGACCAGTCGGAGACGCCGTGGGTGACGACCGCGCCCAGTTGCAGTTCGCCGTCGCAGTACTCGGCGCCTGCTTTGATCCAGGTGGTCTCGTCCAGGCGGACCAGGAGGCCGGCCTGGTCGAACTGGTGGTCGTAGTCGGCGACGAAGGTCACCTCGACGGCGGCCTCGGGGCCGAGCGGCGACAGGAGGGCGTGGCCGCTGTCGCGGTTGTAGCCGTAGGACGTCGTCCGCCAGAAGTCGCTGCCCTTCGCGGCGGTGACGAGGAGGGCGGATCCGTCATGGTCGGCGGCCGGGGGCGGGTTGAGCCATTCGCCAGTGATCATGCTCCGGAATCTACGGGGAGGGGTGGGGTTAGCTCCACCCTCGCGGAGGGGTCTTCCTTCCTCCGATCGGGATGCTGGGACCAGTGCCCGGGGAAGTGTCGGACGCGAAGGTTGTTATTAGGCGGAGACGACCGGGCACGGGGAGGAAACAGATGGCGAGCGGCGTAGTGATGCGTGGCCGGATGCGGCCGCTGGTCACCGAGGCCGGGCTGCTGGCGGTTCTGTTCGCGTTCTACAAGTGGGGCCGGTCGCTGTTCGACCACGGGCCCGCCGAGGCGATGGCGAACGCGGCACGGCTGTGGGAGTTCCAGCGGTCGTGGCTGCCCAGCGAGGTCGATCTCCAGCAATGGGCCCTCGGATGGGACCAGACGGCGTTCCTGGCGAATGTGTATTACGTGGGCATGCACTTTCCCGGGACGGCGTTGCTGCTGGTCTGGCTGTACGTCCGGCACCGGTCGTCCTACGGCAGGGTGCGGAACGAGCTGGTGGCGCTGACGGCGGCCGGGCTGGTGGTGCATGTGCTGTTCCCCCTGGCGCCGCCGCGGCTGGCCGGCATCGGCGCCGTGGACACGATGATGACCGTGGGGCCGTCCGCCTACCCGCCGGAGACCGGCGGGATCGCGAACCAGTACGCGGCGATGCCGTCGCTGCACATCGGGTGGGCGATCCTCGTCGCCGTCGCGGTGCTGCGGGTGTCGCGGAGCCGGTGGCGGTGGGTCGTCGCCATGCACGCGCCGGTCACGGTGGTCGTGGTGGTCGTGACGGCGAACCACTACTGGACGGACGGGCTCGTCGCGGCCGCTCTGCTGGCGGGCGCGGTGACGCTGGTCTCCACCGCCGGGCGGGTGCGGCAGGGCGGAGTCCTCGCCCTACGCGGCGCGAGCACCGAATGGCCCGGTGGCCGGCCCGCCGGCCCGGCGCCGCGAGCGGCGCGGCCCGTGCTCGCCGCCGCCGGCGGGCACGGCGATCACCTGCGCGAACGCGACGCCGGTCACCTGGCCGAGCGCGACCGGCACCGGGAGGACGCGCCCGGGACGGACGTTCCCGGCCGTGACGATCTCGTGCCCGCCTGAGCGTTCGGACCGGCTCGGAAACGGCCGGAAGACCCCGGAGAACGACCCAAACCGGCGATTTGTGACGCACGTTACCCATAAGCAAGGTCGTGACCAGGGTAAACTGCGGCAATGACCTTGCTTGTGGCCCGCCGTCACGTCGACTACGGGCGCGTCACCAGCAGCAGCTGTTGCCGCGTGACGAGCTGACGCCGCCCCTGCCCGGCGCCGTCCCGCGAGCCGGCCGCCTCCCGCGCCGCGCACGCCCGGAACCGCCCCCGCGTACGCGTGCCCCGCGCCTCCCGCATCCGGCATGGCCGTGCTCGCGCCGGTTCCGCAGACCGCCCGCCCCGTCCCAGCCCTAGGAGAGCCATGAGTGAGCACGCCGACCCCGCCCCGTCCGCCGAGTCCGGCTGGTCGTTCGAGACACGGCAGGTGCATTCCGGCACCGAGCCGGACCCGACCACCGGCGCGCGGGCCGTGCCGATCTACCAGACGACCTCCTTCGTCTTCCGCGACACCCAGCACGCCGCGAACCTGTTCTCGCTCGCCGAGCCCGGCAACATCTACACCCGCATCATGAACCCGACGCAGGACGCCTTCGAAAAGCGCGTCGCGGCGCTGGAGGGCGGCGTCGGCGCCCTGGCCGTCGCCTCGGGGCAGGCCGCGGAGTCGATGGCGATCTGGAACCTGGCGCGCGCCGGCGACCACATCGTCTCCGCCTCCACCATCTACGGCGGGACGCACAACCTGTTCCGGCACACCATGCCGAAGTTCGGCATCGAGGTCACCCTCGTGGACGACCCCGACGACCTCGACGCCTGGCGGGCCGCGATCCGGCCGAACACCAAGGCGCTGTTCGCCGAGAGCATCGGCAATCCGCGCGGCAACGTGCTGGACATCCGCGGCGTCGCCGACGTCGCGCACGACGCGGGCGTGCCGCTGATCGTCGACAACACGATCGCGACCCCGTACCTGGTGCGTCCCCTGGAGCACGGCGCCGACATCGTGGTGCACTCGGCGACCAAGTTCCTCGGCGGGCACGGCACCACCATCGCGGGCGTCGTCGTCGACGGCGGCACGTTCGACTTCGGTGCGGACCCCGAGCGGTTCCCCGACTTCAACGAGCCCGACCCCAGCTACAACGGCCTGCGCTACTGGCCGGCCCTGGGCCCGGGCGCCTACGGCATCAAGATGCGGGTCCAGCTGCTGCGCGACCTCGGCCCGGCCATCGCGCCGCACTCGGCGTTCCTGCTGCTGCAGGGCGTGGAGACGCTCAGCCTGCGGATGGAGCGCCACTCGGCCAACGCGCAGAAGCTGGCGGAGTGGCTGGAGCAGCACGAGGAGGTGACGGCCGTCCACTACCCGGGGCTGCCGTCCAGCCCGTGGCACGAGGCGTCCCGGCGGTACCTGCCGCAGGGGACGGGCGCCGTGCTGGCCTTCGAACTGCGCGGCGGCATCGATGCGGGGCGGCGGTTCGTGGAGGGCGTCCAGCTGTTCAGCCACCTGGCCAACATGGGTGACGTGCGCAGCCTGATCATCCACCCGGCGTCCACCACGCACAGCCAGCTCACACCGGAGGAGCACGCCGCCGCCGGCGTCACCCCCGGCCTGGTGCGGCTCTGCGTCGGCATCGAGAACGCCGACGACCTCAAGGCCGACCTGGAGGCCGGCTTCCGCGCGGCGAAGGGCGCGCCCTGACCGCCGGTACCGAGACCGCGTCACTCTCCCTCCCGCCGGTCTCCGGAGCCTGGCGGGAGGGGGATCCGCCCGGGCGGCGGCAGTGGGTGACCCTCGACCGGCCGCTGCCGCTGGAGGCCGGCGGCACCCTGCCCGAGGTGCGGCTCGCGTACGAGACGTGGGGGCGGCTCGCCCCCGACGCCTCCAACGCGGTGCTGGTGCTGCACGCCCTCACCGGGGACGGCCACCTCGCCGGGCCCATCGAGCCGGGGCATCCCACGCCCGGCTGGTGGGACGGGCTGGTCGGGCCCGGCCGCCCTCTGGACACCGACCGCTGGTTCATCGTCGTCCCCAACGTGCTGGGCGGCTGCCAGGGCAGCACCGGGCCGTCCTCGCGCCGGCCGGACGGGAGACCCTGGGGAGGGTCCTTCCCGTACGTGACGCAGCGCGACATGGTGATCGCCGAGGCGCAGCTGGCCGACGCGCTGGGCATCGACCGCTGGGCCCTGGTGACCGGCGGGTCGATGGGCGGGATGCGGGCCCTGGAGTGGGCGGTGTCGTATCCGGAGCGCACCTCGGCGCTGCTGCTGCTCGCCACCACGGCGGCGGCGAGCGCCGAGCAGATCGCCTTGGCGGCCGTCCAGCTGCACGCCATCCGCGCCGACCCGGGCTGGCGCGGCGGCGACTACTACGACGCCGCCCCGGGGCACGGGCCGCACGCCGGGCTGGGCACGGCCCGCCGGCTCGCCCACATCACCTACCGCAGCGAACCGGAGCTGCAGGCCCGATTCGGCCGCCGCCCGCAGGACGGCGAGGACCCCTGGCGGTCCGGGCGCTACCAGGTGGAGTCCTACCTCGACCACCACGCCGGCAAGCTGGTGGGACGCTTCGACGCGGGCAGCTACGTGGTGCTCACCGAGGCGATGAACGGCCACGACGCCGGCCGCGGCCGGGGCGGCACGGCCGCGGCGCTGCGCCGGGTCACGGCCCGGACGCTGGTCGCCGGCGTCGACTCCGACCGGCTCTACCCGCTGTCCCAGCAGGCCGAACTGGCGTCCGGGATCCCCGGCGCGGACCGGCTGCGGGTGATCGAGTCGCGCAGCGGCCACGACGGCTTCCTCACCGAGACCGACCAGGTCGGCGCGCTCGTCCGCGAACTGCTCGACGGCTGAGCCCACCGGTCTCCGGGCGGGTGCGGCACAGTTGTGGGCATGTTGCCGATGCACACGAGTTCCGAGGAACCGGACGTCCCCGTAGCGGTCCTGCCGATCGGGAGCCACGAGCAGCACGGCCCGTTCCTGCCGCTCGCGACGGACACGGTGATCGCCTGCACGGTCGCGCGGGAGATCGCGAAGGCCCACCCGGTGCGGACGCTCCCGCCCGTGACGATCTCGTGCTCGCACGAGCACGCCGCCTGGCCGGGGACGGTGAGCATCTCGGCGGCCACCCTGCACGCGGTGGTACGGGACGTCGCCGAGTCGCTGCGCAGGTCCGGGGTGCCGAAACTGGTGCTGGTGAACGGGCACGGCGGCAACTACGTGCTGGGCAACGTCGTCCAGGAGGCGCACGGCGACATGGCGCTGTTCCCCGGCCCGGACGAGTGGGCCGACGCGCGGACGGCGGCGGGCATCGAGACGTCGAACGACGGCGACATGCACGCCGGGGAACTGGAGACGTCGATCCTGCTGCACGCCCACCCGGAACTCGTGCGGGACGGATACGCCGCCGCCGATCACCTGGCCGATGACCGGCGGCACCTCCTGACGGCCGGGATGGCCCCCTACACCGCGTCCGGCGTCATCGGGCGGCCGTCACTGGCCGACGCCCGCAAGGGCCGGGACGCTCTGCGGAACCTGGTCGCGGCTTTCGGGGACTGCCTCGCGGCGCTTCAGCAGCAGGGTCGCGGCGCCGGGCAGGCACGCGACGAACGTGAGCACCCCGTACACGACGGAGACGGTCAGGCCCTGCGCTGACCCGAGGCCCGCGGCACCGAACGCGACGGCGAGGACGGCCTCGCGGGGACCCCATCCGCCGACGTTCACCGGCAGCACCATCACCAGCAGCGCCAGCAGGAGCAGCGGCACGAGGGTGACGAGAGGCGCCGTCGCGCCGACGAGGCGGGCGGCGACCGCGAACAGGGTCAGATGCCCGGCCAGGGCCGCGACGGACAGGACCGCGACGGCGGGCCAGATGTCGAGGACGGCGCGCGCGTCGGCGAACATGGCCGCCAGGGCACGGTGACGCCAGCGGGCCAGCACGAGCAGCCCGCTCAGGACGACCGCGATCGCGACCAGGGCCGGGGTCATGACCGGCGCCATGGCCGACAGCACGGCCGGCTGGGTGAACAGGACGGCGACGCCCACGACGACCGGGACGATCTGGCCCGTCACCCGTTCGAGGAACACGGCCCTCACCCCGCGGCCGACGTCACCGGACCGGTGGCCGTGGCTGACCGCCCGGTGGACGTCGCCGACGACCCCCGCCGGCAGGACGGCGTTGAGGAACTGGGCCTTGTAGTAGTCCGAGACGGCTTCCGCCATGGGCAGCCGCAGGCCGAGACGCCGGGCGACCAGGCACCACCGGGCCGAGCTGAGCACGGTCGTCGCCAGCCCGATGGCGAGGGCGATGACGACGGACCGGGCGTCGATGGCCTGGAACGCGTCCACGAACGCGTCCGAGCTGTGCCACCACAGGAGCGCGGCGAGGATGCCCAGCCCGGTGAGCAGGCGCAGCCACGGCCAGAGCTTGGTCACCCAGAACCTCATCGGACGGAACCCCCGGGGAGAGCGAGCAGGTCGACATGGTGGATCTCGGCGGTCAGCCCGCCGGCGGCGCATTCGGCGAGCCGCCGGCGCAGGTAGCCGCCGGCGGCCCGGCCCAGGCCGGGACGTTGTTCGATGGCGGCGGCGACCCAGCCGCGCAGCCACTCGGCGGTCAGCGCGGCCTGGTCGGGGCCGAGCCGCCACGGGCTCGGCCGCGTCCGGACCGAGGCGCCGCGCCGCCCGAACGCCGCGGTCGCGGCGGTGACGGCGTCCGGCCCGAGGAGGCCGTCGCGGCGCTGGTGGGCGTCGAACGCGGCGGCGATCTCGGCGTCCAGCGGGTTCGGCGGGGACAGCCTGACCCGCCCGACGACCGACAGGGTCAGCAGCACCGGGCAGGCCGCCGCGGCGGCGACGGCCTCGACCTCGGCGGCGGTCAGCACGTCCAGCAGCGCGGACGCGGTGACGAGCGACGCGCCGGCGAGGTCGGACGCGCGCAGCGATTCGAGGCCGCCCTTGCGGGTCTCGATCGTCGCGGGCAGCCCGTCCGCGGTGACGTAGACGTTGTCGCGGGCCCGGTCGAGCAGTCCGGGGTCGTGGTCGTGCAGGATCCAGTGCTGCGGTCCGCGCAGCCGGCCCGACAGCCAGCGTCCCAGGGAGCCGGTGCCGCAGCCGAGGTCCCAGATGACCAGCGGCTCACCCGGCGGGAGCGCGTCCCGGAGCGGGTCGAGCAGTTCGGAGGCGCGGGCGGCGGCGTCGGCCCCCTCCCGCAGCGCCAGCCAGGCGGGATCGAAACTCATCGGGTCTCCCTGCGCAGGCGGGACAGGACGGTGGCCATGCGGCGGGCGGTGTCGTCCCAGCCGGGCAGCATGCCGCGGCGCTGCCGGGCGGCGGCGCGCAGCCGCTCCCGCAGCTCGGGCTCCACCAGCCAGCTGCGCAGCGCCGCGGCCAGCGCCGGGGGATCGTCCGGCGGGACGAGGAGCCCCGGGACGGCGCCCGCGGGGTCCCAGCCGAGCGTGTCGGGGACGCCGTCCACCCTCGTCGCGACGACCGGGATGCCGCGCGCGAGGGCCTCGGTCACGACCATCCCGTACGTCTCGGCGCGGGACGCGAGGACGAGGAGGTCGGCGCCGTCGTAGGCGTCGTCGAGCCGCTTGCCCGTCAGCGGCCCCTCCAGATGGACGCGGTCGCCGAGGCGGTGCCGGGCGATCAGGCGGTGCAGGCGCGTCACGTACTCGGCGTCGCGGCGCAGCGGGCCGACGAAATCGCAGTTCCACGGCAGGTGCGCGAGGGCGGCGAGGGCCTCGACGAGGACGTCGTGGCCCTTGCGCGGCGTCACCGACGCCACGCACAGCAGGCGGGTCGCCCCGTCGGTCCCGGTCGCGAGCGACGCGGGGTCGGTCCCCGGGGTGACGGCGTGGACGCGGGACGGCACGAGGCCGTGGTGGGCGATCAGGTGCTCCTTGGCCCACGGGCTGGTCGCCACGACGGCACCGGCCGCCTCCAGCACCTTGCGTTCGCCCGCGTTCAGGTCGTCCTGCCCCGGTTCGTCCGCCAGCGGGAGGTGGACGAGGACGGCGAGCTTCAACCGGCCCGCCTCCGGGAGGATGATCTCGGGGACGCCGCACGCCACCAGTCCGTCCAGCAGGACGACGGCGCCGTCCGGCAGCGCGGCGAGCGACCGCGCCAGCCCCGTCCGGGCCGCGGCGTCGGGACGCGGCCACGCCCCGGGCGCCGGCATCTCCCGGACGGTGCGCCCCGCCGCGGTCAGCCCGTCGCACAGCCGCCGGTCGTAGTGGTTGCCGCCGCTCGGCGCGTCGGCGTCGCCGATGTCGCCCGGGACGACGAAGCAGATCTCGTGACCGCTCACAGCGCACGCTCGTACTCGGCCCACGCGACGTGCGACTCGTGCAGCGCCACCTTGACGCCGGACAGGCCGCGCGCGTTCTCGCCGAGCGCGCCCGCGTGGACCCGTTCGGCGAGCCGGTCGGCGATGACCTTGGCGAGGAACTCCGTCGAGGTGTTGACGCCCGCGAAGTCCGGCTCGTCGTCCAGGTTGCGGTAGTTCAGCCCGCCCAGGACGCCGGCGAGCTCGCGGGTGGCGAGCCCGATGTCGACGACGAGGCCGTCGGGGTCGAGATCGGCCCGGCGGAACGTCGCGTCCACCACGTACGTCGCGCCGTGCAGCCGCTGCGCCGGGCCGAACACCTCACCGCGGAAACTGTGGGCGATCATGACATGGTCGCGGACGGTGATGCCGAACAAGGTCGTCCTCCAGATGGTCGGGTTCGAAAGGACTCAGTAGGTGATTCGGTGGCAGAGGGCCGGAAGTTCACCGCTCGCCAGGCGGGGCATGACGCGCGGCAGGTCGCCGAAGGCGCTCTCGCCGGTGATCAGCGCGTCGAAGCCCGGGTTCGCGAGCAGCCGCAGCGCCAGCGCCAGCCGGTCGGCGAAGCTCCGCCGCGCCCGGCGGGCCGGCGGCACCGCCCCGACCTGGCTGCCCCGGACGGTCAGCCGCCGCGAGTGGAAGAACTCGCCCAGCGGGACGCTGACCCGCCGGTCGCCGTACCAGCTCAGCTCCACGACCTGCCCCTCCGGCGCGAGCAGTTCCAGCGACCGGGCCAGCCCCGCGTCGGTCGCGCTGGCGTGGACCACCAGGTCGCAGCCGCCCTCGGCCTCCTCGGGCAGGACGAACCGGACGCCGAGCGCCCGCGCGACGGCGGCGCGGGACGGGTCGGTGTCGACCAGCTGGACGTCGCCGCCCGGGAACCCCGCGAGGACCCCCGCGACCGAGCAGCCGACCATCCCGGCGCCGACCACGGCGATGCGGTCGCCGACGAGCGGCGCCGCGTCCCACAGCGCGTTCACGGCGGTCTCCACCGTCCCGGCCAGGACGGCCCGCTCCGGCGGCACCCCGTCCGGGATCGGGCTGACCGCGCCCGCCGGGACGACGTACCGCGTCTGGTGCGGGTAGAGGCAGAACACGTGCCGGCCGGCCAGCTCCGGCGGGCCGTGCTCGACCACGCCGACGTTCAGGTACCCGTACTTGACCGGGCCCGGGAACGTCCCGTCCTGGAACGGCGCCCGCATGATCGCGTGCTGGTTCGGGGGGACGCCGCCGCGGAAGACGATCGACTCCGTCCCCCGGCTCACCCCCGAGCAGACCGACCGGACGACCACCTCACCCGGCCCCGGCTCCGGCAGGACGACGTCGCGGATCTCCCCGTTACCGGGCGACCGGATCCAGAAGGCGCGGGCTTCGCGCTCCATCCGTGCTCCTCCCCCGGCTCCCCCGACTTCCCCGATCGTTCCGGCCGCCCCGGCTCCGCCCGTCCCCCGGCCGGCCCGCGTGCCGCCGCGTGAACAGCCACGCGACGTCCCGTCCGAACGACCACACCAGCAGCGCGAGCGCCGCCGCCACGAGCGTCCCCGCGTACGGGACGACGCCCGCCGCGGCGACCGTCAGCGCCACGCCCTGCACCACCGCGACGCCCTTGCGGGCGATGCTCGGCCGCAGGTCCGCGCGCAGCCACGGCGCCGCCCACGCGGCCGCGCCGAACACGTACCGCATGGCCCCGATCGCCAGCACCCACGCCCCGGCGGACCACGCGACCTGCACGCTCAGCACCAGCACGAGGAAGGCGTCGACCTCCATGTCGAACCGGGCCCCGAGCTTCGAGGCCGTCCCGGTGCGCCGGGCGACCTGCCCGTCCACCCCGTCCAGGACGAGCGCCACCGACGCGATCGCGACCAGCGTCCACGTGTGTCCGGCGCCCATCAGCTGCGCCGCCACCAGGGCCGTGACACCGCCCGTGAGAACGACGCGTCCCAGCGTGACGTGATCGGCGGGCCCCAGCGTCCGCCGCCGGTGGAACGCCCCGCTGAGAACGCCCCACGACACCAGCGCGTACACGGCGCCCGCCGCCACGCCCGCGAGGCCGGGCCGCAGCAGCGCCAGCAGCGCGAACTGCACGCCCACCGCGGCCGCCAGCTCGACGCCCCGGGTCGGCGTCAGCCGCCTCCCGCGCGGCGTCCCGGCGGTGTACAGGATGCCCGCCGGCGCCGTCCTCATCGGCCGCGCGGCCGTCATCGGCCGCGTCATCCGTGGACCTCGCTGACCGGTGCCTCACCGAGAGCTCCGTGGTCCAGCCCGGGGACGTCCAGCTGCGGGAGGTCGTGGCCGAGGCGGTCGCGTTTGGCGGTGAGGTAGCGGACGTTGTCGTCGCTGACCGGGACGAGGAGCGGCACGCGCGCCGCGACGGCGACGCCGTAGGACTCCAGCGCGCTCACCTTGACCGGGTTGTTCGACAGCAGCCGCACCGACCGGACCCCGAGATACCGCAGGACGCGCGCCGCCGGCCCGTAGTCGCGGACGTCCACCGGCAGCCCGATGGCCGTGGCGGAGTCCACGGTGTCGAGGCCCTGGTCGTCCTGCAGGATGTGGGTGCGGACCTTCGCCACCAGCCCGATGCCGCGTCCCTCGTGCCCGCGCAGGTACACCAGGGCACCGGCGCCTTCGCGGACGATCGCGTCCAGCGCCGCGCCGAGCTGGTCCCCGCACTCGCAGCGCGTGGCGGCGAAGATGTCGCCGGTCATGCACTCGGAGTGCGTCCGCACGAGCACGTTCTCCCGGCCCCGGATGTCGCCCCGGACGAGCGCCATGTGCTCGTGCCCGTCGACCGGGTCCCGGAACGCGACGGCGCGGAACACGCCCCGCCGGGTCCTGAGATCCGCCTCCGCGATGTCCTTTTCGTCGATGCCCTGGTCCCGCATCGCTCCCCTTCCTCGGCTCCGCAATCACCCGTGGTACGTGGCGGACACACCAGGTGGTTGCGTTGAACAGTCCGTATATCCCAGTGGCACGGAGGGGAGGCACCGCAAGGTTCAGCTTAGGCGCGTGCGGACCACGAGATCGTGCACGGCAGGGAAGTTCTGGGCATGTTCCGGGAGGTCACTGCGGTCTCGTTCCTCTGCGAGGCGGGCGGTGAGCGCGTCCAGGTCGGCCTTGAGGCGGGAGGCGGCGGGCGCGTCCCCGGGCACGGCGCCGTGTTCGGCGGCGCGCTTCGCCTCGATCAGGTCGGTCAGGTAGGAGGGCCCGTCGCCGGTGAGGCGCGTCAGGTCGGCCTCGATCTCGCCCGCCCGCATCAGGTGGATGCCCGTCAGCAGGACCCGGAACGTGTAGAGCAGCGGCTTCAGCTCGTTCGTCTCCTCGAACGCCTTCCGCTGGGACCGCGCGAACCCCAGGTAGTGGTGCGCGTGGTTGGAGGTGAGCAGTCCCGGGACGAGTTCCCTGAGCTCTTCGTGCACCGGCGACGTGGTGACGACGAGCGGCGACATGACCTGTTCCAGGACGTACCCGTTGCGCCGCAGGAGGAGTGTGCAGAACTTGGCCAGGTCGTGGGTGACGACGTCGGCCTCCACTCCCGCGTGGTCCCACATCAGCGTGACGGTCTGATCTCCCGTCTCCAGGCCGACGATCTCTTCGAGCGGCAGCAGGTGCACGCCGCGCAGGTCGACGTCGGAGTCCCTCGACGGGAAGCCGTACAGGTGGGCACCGCTGACCGTGACGAACGCGCGGGGGTGGGGGTGGTCGGCCTCGAGGCGATCGAGCAGGCCTTCGGGGAGGTTCACCAGTCCACGCTCCTGCGTCGTACGGAGATCAGCAGTGCCTCGACCTTCGCGCGGTCGGGTTCGGCGGGCAGCGGGCTGCCGTCCAGGGCACTGTCCAGGTCGGCGGTGAGGGTGGCGCGCCAGGTCTGGATCTCGTCCCAGCCGACCTCGCCGCGGCGGACGGCGAGGAGCCGGTCGCGCAGGTCCTCGACGTCCACGCGCGGTTCGCCGTGCCGGACGAGGTGCAGGCCGCTGACGAGCAGCCGCAGCATGTGCATGACGTGCTTCCAGCGCGGCACGCCGCCGTTGCGCAAGTCGCCTTCGAGTTTGCGGAACTGCGCCTCGGCGTAGCGGAGGAACGTGCGGTGCGCGTGCCGGGACAGGAAGGCGGGCCGGACGGCGAGAAGCTCCTCGCCGACCGGGGTGACCTTCTCCACGAGCGGCGACCACAGGCACTCCAGGACGGTCGGGTTGGCGGCCAGGGCCAGCTCGCAGAACCGCTCCAGCTCCCAGGAGAACTGCTCGGGCAGCGGGCCGTCCAGATGGGTGGGCGGTTTCGTGAAACCCCAGAACAGCGGGGCCGGCGCCGCGTAGACGCCGCGCCGGTCGACGTCGCTTTCACCGGTCGCCAGCCCGTAGGCCCGCGACCCGGTCACGACCGACAGGATCGTGTGGTCGCGGACGAGGTCGAGTGCGCTGCCGTTCACGGGGTCGTCCACGGGGGCAGCCTGGCGCAGGCGTCGCGGCGTGTCGACCGGGTTTGCCACGAGCCCTGTAAAGAGTTACAGATTGGCCACGGACTTGCTGAAAGTTTCTGCAAGGTGTTTACGAGACTGAAACGCGTTGCTAACGTCCCGCTCCAGCCACCCCAATCCCGGAGCGGCGGGACGGCGTTCCCCGAAGACGCGTCCCGCGAAGGAGGACACCATGCGGCGCATCCCCCCGATCGCCGGCATCGTCTGCGCGGCCCTGGCACTCTCGCTCACCGCCTGCGGCGGCGATGACGGCGGCGGCCCGCAGGGCGGCACCAGCGCGGAGAGCCTGCAGGGCCGCGGGCCGATCACCTTCGTGACCGGCAAGGACCGGTCCGGCAACCTGCAGAAGCAGGTGGACGGCTGGAACGCCGGCCACCCCGAGGAGCGGGTCCGCGTCATCGAACTGCCGGACGAGCCGAACGACCAGCGCCGGCAGATGATCCAGAACGCCACGACGAAGTCGGACGCCTACTCGGTGCTGAACCTCGACGTCGTGTGGACCGCCGAGTTCGCCGCCAACCGCTGGCTCACCGAACTGCCTATGGCGCCTTCGTCCGGGGGGTCTGGGGGGTCGTCCCCCCGGACGGAGAACGACAAGATCGAACTGTCGGCGATGCTGCCCGCGACGATCAAGACCGGGCAGTACCGGGGCCGGCTCTACGCGGTGCCGTCCACGTCCGACGCCGGGATGCTCTACTACCGCAAGGACCTCCTCGACAAGGCCGGGGTCCCGGCGCCGCCCAAGACCTACGACGAGATGTGGGACGCCTGCGACAAGGTGCGGAAGCTGCCCGAGGGCGAGGACGTCGACTGCTACTTCACCGAGGTCAACAAGACCGAGAGCATGACGATCAGCGCGGTCGAGGCGATCGCGGCCGCCGGCGGCTCGATCATCGGCGAGGACGGCAAGCCCGCGCTGAACACGCCGCAGGCCGAGCAGGGCGTCGAGTTCCTGGTGAACGCCAAGAAGACCCGGATGCCGGACGAGGCCGTCACGCTCGACACCGAAGGCGGGCGCCGCCACTTCCAGTCCGGCAAGCTGCTGTTCCAGCGGCAGTGGCCCTACCAGTACGCGCTTGCCGACTCCGAGGACGGCTCCTCGGAGGTGGCGGGCGAGTTCGCCGTCGCGCCGCTGCCCGGGCCGGACGGCCCCGGCGTCGCCAACCTCGGCGGGCACAACCTCGCGATCTCCGCGTTCGCCGAGAACAAGGCGACCTCGCTCGACTTCATCCGGTACCTGACCAGTGCGGCCGCGCAGCGCGCCAACCTGCTCGCGACCTCGCAGGCGCCGACCATCACCGCGCTGTACGACGACCCGGAGATGGTGAAGAAGTTCCCGTACCTGCCGGTCCTGAAGCAGGCCATCACGAGCGCCAGGCCGCGTCCCGTCGCGGTCAAGTACGGCGACGTCACCGCCGCGATCCAGGGTGAGATGTACGACGCCGTCACCGGCAAGAAGCCCGTCGAGCAGGCCCTCTCCGACCTGCAGGCCAAGCTTCAGCCGCTGACGGCGCAGTGAGCGGCATGACCGCGACGCACGACGAGAGGCCGTCCGCCGCGGGCACCCCCGCGGCGGACGCGCGACGCGGGCCCCGGGCCAGGAGCGACGTGCAGGGGACGAAGCGGCTCGCGGCGCTGCTGCTGTCCCCGACGCTGCTCGTCCTCGCGCTCGTCATCGGCTACCCGGTCCTCGCCGGTTTCCGCGAGTCGCTGTACGCGCGGGGCGAGGGCCTGGACGCCCAGGGGTTCGTCGTGGAGGGCGACCGGTTCGCCGGCCTCGGCAACTACACCGCCATCTTCCAGGGCGACCAGGCCGAAGCGTTCTGGAACGCCTTCGGCAACACCACGTTCTTCACGATCACCACCGTGACTCTGGAGACCGTGATCGGCGTCGCCATGGCGCTGATCATGCATCAGGCGTTCCGCGGACGGGCGATCGTGCGCGCCGGCATCCTCGTCCCGTGGGCGATCCCGACCGCGATCTCCGGCCTGCTGTGGCGGTGGATCTTCCAGGCGGACGGCGCCGCGAACGCGGTGCTGCGCGAGCAGATCCTGTGGACCGCCGACGGGTTCCCCGCCAAGATGGCCGTCGTCATCGCCGAGGTGTGGAAGACCTCCCCGTTCATCGGGCTGCTCGTCCTCGCCGGCCTGCAGATGATCCCCCGCGACGTCTACGAGGCGGCGCGGGTGGACGGCGCCGGCCCGGTCCAGCAGTTCTGGCGGATCACGCTGCCGCTGGTCAAGCCCGCGCTGCTGGTGGCCGTCCTGTTCCGCATGCTGGACGTGCTGCGGATGTTCGACCTGCCCGCCGTCCTGATCGGCGTCAACCAGAGGTCCGTGGAGACCCTCACGATGATCGCCTGGTTCGAGGCGTCCAACCTGCGGTACGGGTCGGCGGCCGCCTACGCGACCGTCCTGTTCCTGTACATCGCGCTGATCGCGTACCTGTTCGTGAAGCTGCTCGGCGCCGACATCATCGGCGAGGCGCGCCGGCACACCGGGCGCGGCGGCAGGCGGAAGAAGGTGGCCAAGTGAACGGCTCCCTCACCCGCCGGACGCTGTCCTACCTCGGGTTCGCCCTGGTCACGATCTACTGCCTCGCGCCGTTCTACTGGATGACGATCTCGGCGTTCCGCCGTCCGCAGGACCAGTTCGACAACACGATCGTCCCGGTACGGTGGTCGTGGGAGAACTTCTCCGCGGTGTTCTCCGGCGACAACGGATTCGGCCGCGCGCTGCTGAACAGCGTCATCGTTGCCGGGAGCACGACCGTGCTGACGCTGCTGATCGGCACGTTCACCGCGTACGCGCTGGCCCGGCTGCACTTCCGGTTCAAGAACGCGGTGCTCGGGCTGATCATCGCGACCACGATGTTCCCGGGAATCTCGCAGCTGGTCCCCTTGCTGAAACTCTTCACCGGCATCGAGTGGATCAACACCTACCAGGCGATGGTGCTGCCGAGCCTCGGGTTCGCGCTGCCGCTGTCGGTCTGGCTGCTCACGGCGTTCTTCCGGCAGCTGCCGTTCGAGCTGGAGCAGGCGGCGATGGTGGACGGCTGCACCCGCGGCCAGGCCTTCCGCAAGATCATCATTCCGCTGGCGGCGCCCGGGGTGTTCACCACGGCGATCCTGACCTTCATCGCCGCGTGGAACGAGTTCCTCATCGCACTGTCCATGGTCAACAAGAAGGAGATGCAGACCGCCACGGTCGCGATCTCCAAGTTCACCGGCGTCTCGGGGTTCGACCAGCCGTTCGGCACCCAGATGGCGGCGGGTGTGATCGTGACCGTCCCGCTGATCGCCGTGGTGCTGGTCTTCCAGCGCCGGATCGTCGCCGGCCTCACCGCCGGCGGAGTCAAATGAACCGAAGTGACCGACCGACGTGCGCCCAGTGCACCCGACGGCTCCCGATTCGAAGGATGTTCATGACCCAGGACACCCTGATCGTCCCCGCCGAAGACCTCGGAGGGGGCGGCACCCGCTGGTGGCGCGACGCCGTCATCTACCAGGTGTACGTGCGCAGCTTCGCCGACTCGGGCGGCGACGGCGTCGGCGACCTGCCGGGCGTCCGGGCCCGGCTGCCGTACCTGGTCGGCCTCGGCGTGGACGCGCTGTGGCTGACCCCGTTCTACGTCTCCCCGATGGCCGACTTCGGCTACGATGTCGCCGACTACCGCGACGTCGACCCGCTGTTCGGCACGCTCGCCGACGCCCGCGACCTGATCGCGGACGCGCACGCCCGCGGCCTGCGGATCATCGTGGACGTCGTCCCCAACCACACCTCCGACCGGCACGCCTGGTTCCAGGCCGCGCTCGCCGCGTCCCCCGGCTCCCCCGAGCGCGCCCGCTACGTCTTCCGCGACGGGCGGGGACGCGGCGGCGCCGAACCGCCCAACGACTGGGAGTCGGTGTTCGGCGGCCCCGCCTGGACCCGGCTGCCGGACGGCCAGTGGTACCTGCACCTGTTCGCCCCCGAGCAGCCCGACCTGAACTGGGAGAACCCCGAGGTCCACACCGAGTTCACGGACATCCTGAAGTTCTGGCTCGACCTCGGCGTCGACGGCTTCCGCGTGGACGTCGCGCACGGCATGGCCAAGGCGCAGGGGCTCCCGGACGTCGGCCACACCGACCAGGTCGAGATGCTCGGCACGGCCGTCCTGCCGTACTTCGACCAGGACCCCGTCCACGACATCCACCGCGAATGGCGGCGCCTGCTCGACTCCTACGACGGGGAGCGGATCGCCGTCGCCGAGGCGTGGGCGCCGACGCCCGAGCGCCTCGCCGCCTACACCCGCCCGGACGAACTGCACCAGGCGTTCAACTTCCACTACCTGACCGCGCCCTGGGAGGCGTCCGGGATGCGGAAGGTGATCGACGAGTCGCTGCGCACCGCCGGGGCGGTCGGCGCGCCCGCGACCTGGGTGCTGTCCAACCACGACGTGAAACGGCACGTCACCCGGTACGGCGACGGGGAGCGGGGCCTGCGGCGTGCCCGCGCGGCGGCGCTGCTGACGCTCGCGCTGCCCGGTTCGTCCTACGTCTACCAGGGCGAGGAACTCGGGCTGCCGGAGGTGCTCGACCTGCCGGAGGAGTTCCAGCAGGACCCGCAGCGGCTGCGCGGGGAGGGCGCGGGCCGCGACGGCTGCCGCGTCCCGATGCCGTGGGAGGGCGAGGAGCCCCCGTTCGGGTTCGGCGCGGGCGCCGGGTCCTGGCTCCCGATCCCCACCGCGTGGCGCGACCTCACGGTCGCCGCGCAGAACGCCGACCCGGGCTCGATCCTGTCGCTCTACCGCGAGGCGCTGCGCATCCGGCGGGAACATCCGGCTCTGGGCGACGGCTCGCTGCGCTGGCTGGCGGGTCCAGCGGGCACACTGTTGTTCGTCCGGAAAACCGCGGACGAGGGGGGCGGGCGGCTCGCGTGTGCCGTCAACATGGGCGGCCGTACCGTGCGCATCCCCGCGTACGGGACCCCGCTCCTCGCGAGCGGACCGGTCCACGCGGACGGGGATCACGTAGAGCTGCCCCCGGACACCGCACTGTGGTGGGACGTCAAGGAGGAAGGCTAATTTGAAACCCATGACGACACGCCTGGCGGACATCGCGGTACATGCCGGGGTGAGCGAGGCGACCGTGAGCCGCGTGCTCAACGGCAAGCAGGGCGTGTCCCCGACCACGCGCCAGGCGGTGCTGACCGCCCTGGACGTGCTCGGCTACGAGCGCCCGGCCCGGCTGCGCCAGCGGCGGGCCGGGCTGATCGGGCTGATCATCCCCGAGCTGACCAACCCGATCTTCCCGGCGTTCGCCGAGGTCATCGAGAGCGCACTGGCCCGGCACGGGTACATGGCGGTGCTGTGCTCGCAGGCGCCGGGCGGCGTCGCCGAGGACGACTACATCGAGATGCTGCTGGAGCGCGGCGTCGCCGGGATCATCTTCGTCAACGGCCTGCACGCCAACGCCAACTCAGACCGCGCCCGGTACGCGCGGCTGCTGGAGCAGGCGCTGCCGATCGTGCTGGTGAACGGGTACCGGCCCGACATCGACGCCCCGTTCATCTCCAATGACGACGTGGCGTCGCTGGAGGCGATCGTCGCGCATCTGGCCGCAATGGGCCACCGGCGGATCGGGCTGGCGATCGGCCAGGACGTGTACGTGCCGACGCGGCGCAAGACCGAGGGCTTCCGGCGCGGGATGGCGGCGCACACCGACCTGGCACCGGACGAGGTGGACGAGCTGATCGTCAACACCATGTACACGGTCGAGGGCGGGCAGGCGGCCGCGTCCCGGCTGCTCGACGCGGGCTGCACGGCGATCTGCGGCGGCAACGACATCATGGCACTCGGCGCGATCCGGGCAGCGCGGCAGCGTGGTCTGCGAGTCCCCGCGGAAGTCTCGGTGACCGGCATGGACGACTCGCTGCTGACCGCCTATCTCGACCCTCCGCTGACCACCGTCCGGCAGTCGGTGCGGGAGATGTCGATGGCCGCCGTGAGCACCGTCCTGGACGAGATCCGCGGGGCCCGCGCACCCCGTACGGAGCTGCTCTACCGGCCGGAACTCGTCGTCCGGCGGTCGACGGCGCCGGCCCCGGCGGCGGCCCGGCTGACACCCGTGAAGGACGGTTGACCGGGTACTGACCGAAGGTCGGATCGGGCCTGACCAGCCTCCCGCCTCGGCTAGCTTGTTGTAACGGTTGTGTTTCGGCGCATTGACAGTGAGCCCAGTCACGGTCTTTCATCCGTGGGAGCGCTCCCACACACTGGAAGTCACCAACCTGAGAGGGGTCCGCCATGAGGGCCATCATGCGACGCGGACTGAGTACGGCGATGGCGGCGGTACTCGTCGGCGGACTGGTCGTCGCCTGCGGCGGGGACGACGACGGAGGCGGCTCGGACGGCGGTCCGGTCGAGCTCACCGTCGACGTCTTCGGCGAGGCGGGATACGAAGAGATCGCCAAGCAGTACGAGCAGTCGCACCCCAACGTCACCGTCAAGCTGCGCAAGGTCTCCAGCCTCGACGAGTACAAGCCGCGCATCCAGCAGTGGATGTCCACGGGCAGCGGCGCCGGCGACGTCGTCATGCTGGAGGAGGGCATCCTGCCGCTCTACATGCAGCAGCCCGACAAGTTCGTCAACCTCTTCGACCACGGCGGCAAGGCGCTGGAGAAGAACTTCCTGCCGTGGAAGTGGCAGATGGGCATCAGCCCCGACGGCAAGCAGCTCGTCGGACTCGGCACCGACGTCGGCCCGCTCGCCATGTGCTACCGCAAGGACCTGTTCGAGAAGGCCGACTTCCCCACCGAGCGCGAGGAGGTCGGCAAGCTCTGGCCGACGTGGGACGCGTTCCTCGCCAAGGGGCAGGAGTTCCAGGAGAAGGTCCCCGACAGCAAGTGGCTGGACGGCCCCACCGCCGTCTTCCGCGCCACCGTCCTGCAGAACGCGGGCAGCGGCCCCGGGTACAGCTTCTTCGACAAGGAGAACAACCTGGTCTTCGACAGCAACCCGGCCGTGAAGCAGGCGTTCGACACGTCGCTCAAGTTCGAGCAGAACAAGCTCACCGCCGACATGTCGATCTTCACGCCGCCGTGGCAGAACGGGCTCAAGCGCGACACGTTCGCCACCCTGCCGTGCCCGTCCTGGATGCTCGGGGGCATCGAGGAATTCTCCGGTGAGGCCGGCAAGGGCAAGTGGGACGTCGCGACCATCCCGGGCGGCTCCGGCTACTGGGGCGGCTCGTGGCTGGCCGTGCCCAAGCAGACCAAGCACGCCAAGGAGGCCGCGGAGCTGGCCAAGTTCCTGACCTCCCCCGAAGGCCAGGTCGGCGCGTACAAGGCGGCGAACGTCTTCCCGTCCTCGCCGCAGGCCGCGCAGGACCCGGCGGTCGCGGGCGCGAAGAGCGAGTACTTCAACAACGCCCCGGTCGGCAAGATCTTCGGTGAGCTGGTGGCCTCGGTGAAGCCGGTCCACCTCGGGCCGAAGAACGAGGACGTGCGGGCCGCGGTCGAGAACGTCCTGGTCTCGGTGGGCCAGGGCAAGCAGGACGCCGGCGGTGCCTGGACCAAGTCCGTCGAGGAGGCTGAGAAGGCCGCCAGGTAACCCCCGGCGACCTCCAGACCACGGCGGCGGCGCCGTGCCGATACCTCCCCGCCGGCGCCGCCGCCGTACCCATCTTCCCGTCCTCGGAAAGGAGGCGCACGACGTGACCACCGATCTGCGCCCCAGCCGGAACGGCCCCCCGCCGCCCCCGCCGGCGAAGGCCCGCCCGGGGGCCGGCCGCACCTGGCGGGCACGGCTGGCCAAGCTCGACGTGAAGGGCGCACCCTACGCCTTCATCTCGCCGTTCTACCTCGTCTTCCTCGTCTTCGGCGCGTTCCCGCTCGTCTTCACCCTCTGGGTCTCCCTGCACGAGTGGGAGCTGGCGTCGGGGACCCGCGAGTTCGTCGGGCTCGAGAACTACGACTACCTGCTGACCGACGCCGACTTCTGGCACGCCACGGTCAACACCATCGGGATCTTCCTCATCGCGACCGTCCCGCAGCTGATGCTCGCGCTGATGATCGCCAACGCCCTGAACCGGCGGATGCGGATGCCGACACTGTTCCGGATCGGCATGATCGCCCCGCTGGTGACCTCGACCGCCGCCGTCGCGATCGTGTTCACCCAGATGTTCGACAAGGACTGGGGCATGATCAACTGGGCGATCGGTCTGGTCGGCATCGACCCGATCGCCTGGAGCAGCAGCCGGGGCTGGTCCTGGGTGGCCATCGCCCTGATGGTCGACTGGCGCTGGACCGGCTACAACGCGCTGATCTACCTGGCCGCCATGCAGGCGATCCCGAAGGACCTCTACGAGGCCGCCGCGATCGACGGCGCGTCCCGGATCCGGCAGTTCTGGCAGATCACCGTCCCGATGCTGCGTCCCACGATCATCTTCACGGTGATCATCTCGACGATCGGCGGGCTGCAGCTGTTCACCGAACCCGTCCTGTTCAGCATCCACACGCCGAACAAGATGGACGGCGGCCCGCTCCACCAGTTCCAGACCATCACGATGTACATGTACGACAACGCGTTCGGCAGCGACCGGTACGGCTACGGCGCCACCGTCGCCTGGGCCCTGTTCGTGATGATCATCGTGTTCTCCCTGATCAACTTCCTGGCAGTGCGGCGCACGGGAGGCACCAAGTGACCACGCTCCTGGCCGGCCCCGGCAGCCGGCGCCCCGAGGGCAAACACGCCGCCCCACCCCCCGGTCGCTTCCGCGGACTGTGGAACGCCAGCCCGCTGACCTACCTCACGCTGGTCGTCGCGCTGGTGCTGTCGATCTTCCCGATCTACTGGATGATCGCCGTGGCGACCCGCACCAACGACGTGGTCGCCGACGTCCCGCCGCCGCTGCTGCCCGGCGGCAACGGCGCCGAGAACGTCGACCGGCTGTTCGGCAACCCCGACGCCTACTTCGCGCAGGGCCTGCTGAACTCCGCGATCGCCTCCGGCGTGGTGACGATCTCCACGGTGTTCTTCGCCTCGCTCGCCGGGTTCGCGTTCGCCAAGCTGCGCTTCCGCGGCAAGAACGGGCTGCTGCTGATCATCATCGCGACGATGATGATCCCGGTGCAGATGGGCATCATCCCGCTCTACATGATCATGGTGGAGCTGGGCTGGCAGAACCAGCTGCAGGCCGTCATCGTCCCGTTCCTCGTCACCGGGTTCGGCGTGTTCATGATGCGGCAGTACGCCGAGCAGGCCGTCCCCGACGAGCTGATCGAGGCGGCCCGCGTCGACGGATGCACCACGTTCGGCATCTACTGGCGCGTCGTCCTGCCGGCGCTGCGGCCCGCCGCGGGCGTCCTCGGCCTGTTCACGTTCATGCAGACCTGGAACGAGTTCATGTGGCCCCTCGCCGTCCTTAACCCCGACAACCCGACCGTGCAGCTGTCCATCAACAACCTGGCGAACGCGCACTTCCAGGACTACACGCTCATGTTCGCCGGCACCAGCGTGGCGGTCCTGCCGCTGCTCGTCGTGTTCATCATTTTCGGCCGCCAGATCATCGGCGGAATCATGGAAGGTGCTGTGAAAGCGTGACCTCCCTCAAGGACGACACCGGCGCGGCCTCGACCGCACAGTTCCCGACCGGTTTCCGCTGGGGGGCCGCCACCGCCGCCTATCAGATCGAGGGCGCCGCCGGCGAAGGCGGACGCGGCCCGTCCATCTGGGACACGTTCTGCCGCACCCCCGGCAAGGTGCTCGGCGGCGACACCGGCGATGTCGCGGTGGACCACTACCACCGGTTCCCCGAGGACGTGGCGCTCATGTCCGACCTCGGGCTGACCGCGTACCGGTTCTCGATCTCCTGGTCCCGGGTGCAGCCGTCCGGGACCGGGGCGTTCAACCAGGAGGGCGTCGACTTCTACCGGCGCCTGGTCGACACGCTGCTGGAGGCCGGCATCGAGCCGTGGCCGACCCTCTACCACTGGGACCTCCCGCAGCCGCTGGAGGACAAGGGCGGCTGGCCCGAACGGGAGACCGCCCACCGGTTCGCCGAGTTCGCGTCGCATGTGCACGCCGCCCTCGGCGACCGGGTCCACCACTGGACGACCGTGAACGAGCCGTGGTGCGCGGCGTTCCTCGGCTACGCGTCCGGGGAGCACGCGCCGGGGCGTCTCGACCCGTCCGCCTCCCTGCTCGCCGCCCACCACCTGATGCTCGGCCACGGCCTCGCGGTCGAGGCGATGCGGGCCCGCCACCCCGACAACCGGTTCGGCGCCGCCGTCAACCTGTACGCGGTCTCCCCCGCGACCGACGACCCCGCCGACGTCGACGCGGCGCGCCGCATCGACGGGCTGCAGAACCGGCTGTTCCTCGACCCGCTGCTCCTCGGCCGCTACCCCGAGGACGTCCTCGCCGACACCGCCCGGTGCGGGTTCGCCCCGGCGGACGGCGACCTGGCCGTGATCAACCAGCCGATCGACCAGCTCGGTATCAACTACTACTCGCGGCACACCGTCGCGGGCACGCCCGGCGAGGCGGCGCAGACCGCGTCGTCGCCGTTCTCCACGCACTCCCCGTGGGTCGGCAGCGACCATGTCCGCTTCGTCCCCGCCGGGCGTCCCGTCACCGGGATGGGCTGGGAGATCGACGCGGACGGCCTGCACGAGGTCCTCACCCGGCTGCATCGCGAATACCCGTCCGTCCCGCTGTACATCACCGAGAACGGCGCGGGCTACGACGAGACGCTGGACGGAAATGGCACGGTCCAGGACGAGGGGCGCATCGCCTATATCGACGCGCATCTGCGGGCGTGCCACAGCGCCATCGCCGACGGAGTACCGCTCCGCGGCTACTTCACCTGGTCCCTGCTGGATAATTTCGAGTGGGCTTGGGGCTACTCCAAGCGTTTCGGGCTGGTCCACGTCGACTACGCCACGCAGCGCCGGGTGCCCAAGGACAGCGCACGATGGTACGCAGGGGTGATCCGGCGGGGCGGTCTGCTCGAACAGGGCTGACACGCACGGGGCGGACGGTACGGACAAAGGGGGCTAGATGACGGGCAGCAGCACCCGTCCCACGCTGGAGGCGGTCGCGGCGCGGGCGGGCGTCGGGCGCGGCACGGTATCGCGGGTGGTCAACGGGTCGCCACGGGTCAGCGCGCAGGCCCGCGAGGCCGTGCTGAAGGCGATCGAGGAACTCGGGTACGTACCGAACCGCGCCGCCCGCACGCTCGTCACCCGCCGCACCGACACCGTGGCGCTCGTCGTCGCCGAGTCCGACCAGCGGCTGTTCGACGAGCCGTACTTCGCCGGGATCATCCGGGGAATCAGCAACGGCATCGGCGAAACCGGGCTGCAGCTCCTGCTCGCCCTCGCCCGCTCCCCCGCCGAGTACGGGAGGCTGGAGGAGTACCTCACCACCCAGCACGTGGACGGGGTGCTCCTCACCTCCCTGCACGCCGAGGACCCCCTGCCCGCCAAGCTGGAGGCCAACGGCGTCCCGACCGTCCTCGGCGGCCGCCCGCCGGGCCTGTCGCCGGTCAGCTACGTCGACGTCGACAACCGCAGCGGCGCCCGCGAGGCCGTCGGCCACCTGATCTCCGGTGGCCGGCGGCGCATCGCCACCATCGCCGGCCCCCAGGACATGGGGGTGGGCATCGACCGGCTGGCCGGCTACCGGGAGGCCCTCGCCGCCGCGGGCCTGCCCGAGCACATCGAGTACGGCGACTTCGGCGAAGCCAGCGGCATCGCCGCCGCGGAGAAACTGCTGGCCGCCGAGCCGGCCCTGGACGCGGTGTTCGCCGCCGACGACCCCATGGCGCTCGGCGCGCTGCGCGTCCTGCACCGGCACGGCCGCCACATCCCCGAAGACGTCGCGGTGATCGGCTTCGACGACTCGGCCGCCGCACCCCTGGCCGACCCGCCGCTCAGCACCGTCCACCAGTCGCCGGAGGAGATGGGCCTGGAAATGGCCCGCCTCCTGGTCTCCCGCATCCGCGGCGAGACGGTCGAGGACCCGGTCGTCATCCTCCGCCCCCACCTGGTGATCCGAGAATCCGCGTAGTTTCTTGCATTTCCCTTGGCGGTCGGGCCCTGGAGGCCCTCCCTTCGGCGGGAAATGCGGTGCGATCGCTGTATTTGCTTGCATTTCCCTTGGCGGTCGGGCCCTGGGGGCCCTCCCTTCGGCGGGAACTGCGGTGCGATCGCTGCATCGCTTCGGCTCGCCTTGCGGCTCGCTGCGCGATCAGGTTTCTTGCTTCGCTCGAAACCTGCCTTCGGACGCGATCGCGACGATTGAGGTCGGTGCGTGGCCGGGGCGGTGGCCGGGGTCGCTGACAGGCACTTGGGCGGTGAACTGGGGCGGAAGCCTATGATCGGTTGATGGGCTATGAACCGACCGCCGCCGAGCTCGTCCATCTGAACCGCTGCGTCGAACTCGCGGCCGAGGCGCTGGAGTCGGCCGACGAGCCGTTCGGGTCGGTGCTGGTGTCCGCGTCCGGCGAAGTCCTGTTCGAGGACCGCAACCGCACCGCGGACGGCGACGAGACCCGCCACCCCGAGTTCGAGATCGCCCGCTGGGCGGCCCGCAACCTCACCGCCGACGAGCGCCGCGACGCCACGGTGTTCACGTCCGGCGAGCACTGCCCGATGTGCTCGGCCGCGCACGGCTGGGTCGGGCTCGGCCGCATCGTCTACGTCCTCTCGTCCGCGCAGCTGACCGCGTGGCGCACCGAACTCGGCGTCCCGCCGGGGCCGGTCACGTCCTTCCCGATCCAGGAGGTCGTGCCGGGAATCCGGGTGGACGGCCCGGTCGCCGCGCTGGAGTCCGCGATGCGGGACCTGCACGTCCGCGCCTGCACCCCGTGACATGCGGCGTGCCGCCCTCCATGGTCGGCGGACGAGGACGGCACGCCGCGGCTCAACCGGTCACCGCCTGGCCGGCGCCTCCGGGCGGGCGGTCAGCGCCTCCAGCCGCTCGACCGCCGCACGCCAGTCGCACGGGACCCGGCACCGCGTCGTCCGGTGCCCGCGGTAGGTGAGCGTGTAGGTGAAGTGGTCGGCCACGTCGCATCCCGCCGCCGAAGAAGTCGTGGTGACGACGCGGCCCAGCGCGTCACGCAGGCCGCGCATCTCCTCCTCCTTGAGCGCGACCTTCGCGCCATTGACGACGGCGCCTCCCGCGGCATCGACGGTCACCCGTTCCCGAATTCCAGCGAATCCTCCGGAGCGCTCGTAGGTGACCAGAACATCCGGCCCGGTGAAAGCGAGCATTTTCGCCCTCCTTTTCATGCGGGCCGCCGGACGGCACCCCGCTTCCCCATTCCGGCGGCCCGCGGTCCGTGGGTTATCCGCCGAAGAGGATTCCGCCGGTGTCACGCATGGCGGCGCACCGGTTCGGATAGGTCCGGGCGAAATGGCGTGGCTCGCCGCGCCAGGTGCCGTCCGCGCTCACCCGGACGGGCGCGTGTTCCAGCGTGCACGGCCCCTCCCGCCGGGGGATCCGGGCCACTCGGCCGTCGGCGAGTTCGAGCTGGTCACAAGCCTGTGATGCGGCGCGGAGCGTCCCTCCGTCCGGCTCGCACCACAGGGTCCGCGCGGTGACGGGACCCTCCTGCGGCGCCACCATCAGCAGGTAGGCGCCAAGGGGTTCCTCCGCCAGCGCCGGCGCGGCGTGCACGAGGACCGCCATTCCGGCCACCGCGGCGGCCCACCGGAAACGGGCACGCGACATGTGCATGTCTTCCTCCCTGGATTGCCCGCCGCGATCTGCGGCAATGGCCGGCGAGGACGTCGATTTGTGGTGGACGTCCCGCCGCATCCAGACATTAGGCGCCACAAACTCCCACAAACAAGACCGTCTTCCGTCCCAACCTGGCCACCCGTCAATACTTAAATCAAGTCTGCCCGATCGTGCAATGCACATTGCCACCGAATGACCAGAAAATGTGCTACCGGGAGGCCGGACCGCACCCCGTCCATCCTGGACTCCCGCTTGAGCGCGTGGGCGGAGACGTCCTCTGACGCGTACGTGATTCCTCGCCGGCCCGCCCCGGCCGGGCCGGGGCGGGGCGGGCCAGGGAATTCAATGGGTGAGGGAGAAGGTGCTCAGGCGGGTTTCGCCGGTGAAGACCAGGTAGACGTCGTGGTCTCCGCGGGCACCGGTGACCGGTGCAGTGATCTCCTTGTAGGTGTACTCGTCTCCGGTGGACGGGACGTCCAGGGTTCCCGCGACGGGGCCGTCGGGTGCGTCCAGTCGGACCTGGATCGTGGTGGCGTTCGTGCCCGCGACACGGGCCGTGATCTTGCCGGTGGACCGGCCGAGGTCGGCGTCTGCGAACTTCAGCCAGGAGTTCGCGGTGCCGGCGACGGCGTCGCCCTCGGCCTTCGATTCGTCGACCAGCTCGATGCCGCCGTGGTCGTCGAAGTCGGCGGCTCGGGTGGTCGTGGACAGGTTCCGGTCGGGGATTCTCTCGCCGCGCACGTTGAGGTGGGCGCGGCGCCGGATGTCGGCGGACGAGGAGCCGAACAGCAGGTCGTGCTTCGACATCTCGACCGTCCACCGGTTGCGGGTGACGTCCCAGATCGCGAGGTCGGAGGCGCGCAGCCGGAATGTCGCCGTGACCGTCTCCCCGGGCTTCATGTGGATCTTGTCGAAGGCGCGCAGCCTCTTCACCGGCTGCTTCACCCGCGACTTCAGCTGGTGGGTGTAGAGCTGGACGACCTCGTCGCCGGCCTTCCTCCCCGTATTGGTGACCGGGATCGTGACGGTCACCGTTCCGTCGCGGCTGACGGAACGGCTGCTGAGGCGCGGCTCGCCGTAGCGGAATGTGGTGTACGAGAGGCCGTACCCGAACGGGTAGAGCGGCTTGCCCTTGAAGTACTGGTAGGTGCGGTCGGTCTTGATGATGTCGTATTCGAGGATGCCGGGCAGGTCCTTCTCGGAGCGGTACCAGGTTTGCGGGAGTTTCCCGGACGGGCTTTCGTCGCCGAAGAGAATGGATGACAGGGCGTTGCCCGTTTCGGCGCCGGCGTGACTCGTCCACAGGATCGCCGGGACGTTCTGCTGCTCCCAGTTGAGCGTCGTCGGGTAGCTGTTCTCCACCACGACGACCGTGTTCGGGTTGGCCTCGCGGACGGCCTTGATGAGTTCCGACTGTCCTTCGGCGAGCGCCATCGTGGTGCGGTCGTGGTCTTCGCGGCCGTTGATGAACGGCATGCTGCCGACCACGACGACGGCGGTGTCGGCGCCGGCCGCCGCCTTGACGGCGGATTCGACGCCGCTGCTGACGACGTCCTTGGCGAACCGGGCGGCGTCGTCCTTGGTGGTGAGTACGAGCGTGCCGTCGTCGTTCGTCTTCACGTAGGTCTTGGAAGGGTCGGCCCAGTCGTACGCCTTTTCGTAACCGGCGTAGCGGATCAGGTATTCGCCGCCGTCCTGCTTCTCCAGCTTGAACATCTGCTGGACGAACCAGTCGTTCGGCTGGTCCTGGTCGTTGGCGAAGGTGTCGCCCCAGTTGTGGCGGCCGACGACCTTGCCGTTGGCTGCGCTGCGCAGGGTCACGATGCCCTGGCCCCAGTCGAACACGTCGAACTGTGCCGTCGCGTCGGCGGGCGTGGTGGGTCCTGTTTTGAGGACGGCGCCGGCGCCGGTTCCACCGGCGATGTACGCACCGGTCTCGACGTCCTTGAGCGCGATCCGGTCGACGCCCTCGCTGGACGTGACGTTGCCCGCGCCGGCCTTGTTCCTGATGCCGTCCAGCGGGGTGACCTCGTACGGGAGGTCACCCGAGTACCAGTCGGTGTAGAGGGTGTCGGAGAGCTGGCCGACGACGGCGACCTTGCCGGACGAGATGGGCAGCGTCCCGCCCTTGTTCTTCAGCAGCACCATCTGCTCGGCCGCGGCCCTGCGGGCCAGGGCGCGGTGGGCGGGGCTGTCCACGACCTCCTTGGTGATCTTCGCGTACGGGCCGCCGCCCGGGTCGAACTCGCCGAGCCGCACCCGGATGCTGAGGATGTGGCCGACGGCGCGGTCGATGTCGGATTCGGCGAGCAGCCCGCGCGACAGCGCCTCCTTGACCGCGTTGATCGTGATGGACGAGTCGGTGTTGTCGGTGGTGAAGCTGTCCACGCCGGCCTTGAGGACGGCCGCGTCGGCGGTGGCGAGGTCGGGGAAGTACTGCTGGGAGCCGACGAGGTTGTTGGGCCCGCCGGCGTCGGTGACGTTGAACAGCGTCCGGTCCGTCCAGGAGCGGATGAGGCCGCCGGCGTCGGGCGTGACGGTCGCGGGACGGCCGTTGACCAGGTTGTAGGCGGTCATGACTCCGGTGGCGGCGTCGCGGGTGACCGGGATCCGGAACGGGACCTCGTCGTACTCCTTGCTCACCCGTGGCCGCAGGCTGGAGGACGTCCGGTCGCGGCGGATCTCGTTGTTGTTGGCCATGTAGTGCTTCAGCACCGGGGCGGCCTTGAGGTGGGCGGGATCGTCGCCCTGCATGCCGTGGCCGTAGGCGGTGGCGAGGAGGCCGGTGAGCAGCGGATCCTCGGAGTAGCCCTCCTCGTTGCGGCCCCAGCGCGGGTCGCGCAGCAGGTTGACGACGGGCGCCCACAGCTGCAGGCCCCAGACGTCGGGGTTCTCGCCGTGGTAGCCGCGGGCCTCGGTGCCGACCGCGGAGCCGATCTGCTTGAGCAGCTCCGGGTCCCAGGTCGCGCCGAGCCCGACCGACTGCGGGAACACGGTGCCCTCGGCGGTCACGACGGCGCCGCCGTCGTGGACGTCGGTGGACCACGCGACCCCGTGCAGCGCCTCCGTGCCCGTCTTGAACCGGTCGATGCCGAGCCGCGGGATCGCGGGCTGGTACTGGTGGAGCAGGGAGATCTTCTCGTCGAGGGTGAGCCGCCCGACCAGGTCGCCGACCCTGGCCTGGACGGACAGGCCCGGGTCGCGGAACGGAAGGGTCTCGCGGGCGGCGGCGGGGGCCGTCCACGCGAGGGGGGCCGCCAGCACGACGGCCAGGACGAGGGTCAGGGACCGGCTGCGCCGGCCGGGGGGACGGGGGGTTCGATGGTGTCTGGGCATCGGTACTCCTCTGGACTGGCCCCCGAGCAGTGATTATCGAAGCGCTTCGACTATGGCCCGTGCAGGGCCCTCTCCGTACCTCCTTGTCGGTCAGCCGGCGGCGGGCGCGGTGCTGGCCCGCCGGGTCAGGGTCGGCGGGAGCAGGGTCGCGGCCGGAACCGCGGCCCCGTCGAGCTTGGACATCAGCAGCTCCACGGCGCGTCCACCCACCTCGTCGGCGGGGATCGCGACGGACGACAGCGGCGGCTCGGCGTGCTCGGCCATCTCGTCCGGGCATATCGCGACGACCGACACGTCCTCCGGGACGCGGCGTCCGGCGGCGCGCAGGGCCCGCACGACCGGGCCCACGATCGGCTCGTTGTGGACGAGGACGCCGGTCAGGCCGGGACGCTCGGCGAGGAGCCGCCCCACCAGTTCGCGGGCCGCGTCCGCGGTGGCCTCGCACGGCAGGACGTCCCCGGTCAGGCCGGCCGCCCGCACCGCGCCGGTGAACCCGTCCGCGACCCGCTGCGCGAAGCCCGTCTGCCGGGCGTAGACCTCGGGCGGCGAGCCGATCATCGCGATCTCCCGGTGCCCGAGCTCGGCCAGATGCTCGACGCAGACGGCGCCGGCGGCGTGGAAGTCGAGGTCGATGCAGGTCAGGTCGTCGGCGTCGGCGGGGAAGCCGATGAGCACGCTCGGCCGGTCCAGGGAGCGCAGCAGCGGCAGCCGCGGATCCTTCATCTGCACGTCCATCACGATCAGGGCGTCCACGAGCGCGCTGTCGGCGACGCGGCGCAGGCCGTCCTCGCCCTCCTCCTGGGTGAGCAGCAGGACGTCGTGGTCGTGCCGGCGGGCGGCGGTCACCACCGACACGGCGAACTGCATGACGACGGGCACCGCGATGCCGGAGCGCAGCGGGATCATCAGCGCGAGCACGTTGGACCGGCTGCTGGCGAGCGCGCGGGCGCCCGCGTGCGGCCGGTAGCCGAGCTCGCGGATGCTCTCCCGGACGCGGTGGCGGGTCTCCTCGGAGATCGAGCGTTTGCCGCTCAGCACGTAGGAGACCGTGCTCGGCGACACTCCGGCGTGCCGCGCCACATCAGTGATCTTGACCACGGACCGTCCCGTCGTCCTCGAAGCGTGTGAGAGTGCGATCGATGCTAGCCGTGCCGAGGCCGGCCGGAGCCCGCGCGCGGAACGCCCGCCGCCGGACCGGGCGTTCCACGCCGATCACGGCGAGCGCCGCGCCGGCGGCGACCGCGCCCGCGAGGGCCGTGCCGCGCACACCGGTGAACGGCAGCAGCGCGCCGCCGAGCAGGGCGCCGCCCCCGATGCCGACGTTGAACGCGGACGCCGCCCACGCCGAGGCCACGCCGGTGTCGCCCGGCGCCGACTGCAGCACCCTGGCCTGCATGGCCGTCACGAAGGCGGGCAGCCCGAGGCCGAGCAGGACGAGCCCGGCGACCGCCGGTACCGCCGCGGCACCGAACGTGAACAGGCCGAGCATCGCGATCGTGAGCACGGCGGTGGACGCGGCCAGCAGGGCGCGGGGGCCGCGGTCCACCACGATCCCGGCGATGACGAGGCCGCAGATGTCGGCGGCGCCGTTCACCAGCAGCAGCGGGCTGATCGCGGAGCCGGGGAAGCCGCTGACGCCGGTCAGGAACTCGGTGATGTAGGTGTAGCAGGCGAACACGCCTCCGATGGCCAGCACGACGGTGACCATCAGCAGCCGGAAGCGCCGCCGGTCCGGCCGCGCCGCGGGGACGGAGGCCGAGCCGCCCGCGTTCCCGCCGGGCAGCAGGACGGCGACGGCGGCGAGCGAGATCAGGCACAGGGCGCCGAGCGCGGCGAAGGAGGCGCGCCAGCCGGCGGCGCGGCCGAGCCAGGTGCCGAGGGGGATGCCGATGACGACGGCGAGGGACCCGCCGGCGAACACGTAGGCCGCCGCCCTCCCCCGTCGCGCGGGCGGGAACAGCGCGGCCGCCGCCACCGCGGCGACCGGCCAGAACACCGCCTGGGCGAGCGCGGTGACCAGCCGCGAGCCCAGCAGGGCGCCGTAGCCGGGGGACGCCGCCGCGGCGAACGACATGGCGACGAAGAGGAGCATCACGCCGGTGAGCAGCCGGCGCCGTCCCATCCGGGCCGTGACCCGCACGAGCGGGACGCAGACGACCGCGACCACGGCCGCGTAGCCGGTCACGAGCAGGCCGACGGCCGACGGCGAGACGTCCAGGTCGTCCGCGATGAGGCGGAGCAGCCCGATCGGCAGGCTCTCCGTCGTGACGAAGCAGAACGCGGCGAGGGACAGCGCCAGGACGGCCACCCGCGCGCGTGCGGCGCTCATGGGCTCCCGCGAGGTCATTGGCTCCCGCGAGGTCATGGGCTTGCGCGACGTCATGGGCTCGCGCGGCGGGAGGCGATGGCGTCGCGATACCAGTGGGCGCTGTCCTTCCAGGTGCGTTCGCCGGTGGCGTAGTCGACGTGGACGAGGCCGAAGCGCTTGGAGTAGCCGTAGGCCCACTCGAAGTTGTCCAGCAGCGACCAGGCGAAGTAGCCGCGGACGTCCGCGCCGGCGTCGCAGGCTCTTTCCACGGCGGCGATGTGGTCGCGCAGATACGTGATGCGGCGGTCGTCGTGGACGTGGCGCCTCCCGTCCGGCGCGCCGTCCACCGCGTCGTCGAACGCGGCGCCGTTCTCGGTGACCATCAGCGGGGTGTGCGGGTAGTCGCGGTGCAGCCGCAGAAGGAGTTCCTCCATGCCGCTCGCGTCGATCGGCCAGTTCATCGCCGTGTAGGGGCCGGGCAGGCGGGCGAACTCGACGGTGTCGCAGCCGACGAACGGCGACGCCGCGCCCTGCCGGTGGCCGTCCGCGTGCTCGCGCGGGGAGACGCCGTCCCACTGCCGGACGAGCGTGGGCGCGTAGTAGTTGACGCCGAGGACGTCGATGGGGGCGGCGATGATCTCGGCGTCGCCGTCGCGCAGGAAACCCCAGTCGGTGAGGGACGCCGTGTCGTCCAGGAGGTCGGCGGGGTAGCCCCTGCCGAGCATCGGGTCGAGGAACACCCGGTTGGAGACGGCGTCCACCCGCCGGACGGCCTCCGCGTCGCCGCGCAGATGGTGGATGTTGAGGGTGACCGAGTGGCGCGCGGACGGGGGGACGACGCCGCGCAGAGCCCGCACGGCCAGGCCGTGCGCGAGGTTCAGGTGGTGGGCGGCGGCGAGCGCGTCCGCCGGGTCGGTGCGGCCGGGGGCGTGGACGCCGGACGCGTAGCCGAGGAACGCCGAGCACCACGGCTCGTTCAGCGTCGTCCACGTGTGGACGCGGTCGCCGAGGACGCGCCCGATCCGTTCGGCGTAGTCGGCGAACCGGCGTGCCGTGTCCCGCTCGGGCCAGCCGCCGGCGTCCTCCAGTTCTTGCGGGAGGTCCCAGTGGTAGAGGGTCGCGACCGGGGCGATGCCGTGTTCGAGGAGTTCGTCGACCAGCCGGGAGTAGAAGTCGATGCCCTTCTGGTTGGGCGTCCCTCCCGGCAGGACGCGCGACCAGGAGATGGAGAACCGGTAGGCGTCGATGCCCAGGCCGGCCATCGTCGCGACGTCCTCCTGCCGGCGGTGGTAGTGGTCGGTGGCGACGTCACCGGTTTCGCCGTTGAGCACCTTGCCCGGTGTATGGCTGAAGGTGTCCCAGATGGACGGTGCGCGTCCGTCCTCCTGGGCCGCTCCCTCGATCTGGTAGGCGGCGGTGGCCGCCCCCCACAGGAACCCTTCCGGGAAGCCCATCAATTCTCCTCTTCCAGGGTGATGACCAGTTCGCCACCGGCCGCCTTGATCAGAACGCCTTGCGGATGTGCGGAAGGCTCGCCGCCCTCCACCGCGGCCACGCGCGCGTTGACGAGGAGAACGTTCCAGGCTCCGCCGCCTGTCACGCGCAGGTTTTCACCGTTTCTCGCCGTGGTGAACGTGGTGTCGCCGACCTGTGCGGTGACGGTTGCTCCATCGGACGGCTCGTAGATGCGCAAGGTGACATCGTCGGCGTGGTCGTAGTCGGGACGGTCGTCCACGGCGCCCTCCGGGATGACGGCCCCCGGGCGGACGAGCAGCGGCACGCTGCCGAACCCGTGCCTTTCCCGCACCCAGCGGCCGCCTTCGACGCGTTCGCCGGTGAGGTAGTGGGTCCACACGCCCCCGGGCACGTAGTAGGAGACTTCACCGCCGGACGAGAAGACCGGTGCCACGAGCAGATCGTCGCCGAGCATGTACTGGCGTTCCAAGTGGGTGCAGGCGGGGTCGCCGGGGAATTCGACGACCATTGCCCGCATCATCGGCAGCCCTTCCCCGTAGGCCTGGCGGGCGGCACCGGAGAGATAGGGCATCAGCCGCATCTTCAGCCGGGTGAAGTCCCGCAGGACATCCACCGACTCCTCGTCGAACAGCCACGGCACCCGGTAGGAATGGCTGCCGTGCAGGCGGCTGTGCGACGACAGCAGCCCGAACGCGATCCACCGTTTGAACAGCGCCGGGTCGGGTGTCCCCTCGAAGCCGCCGATGTCGTGGCTCCAGTAGCCGAAGCCCGACATTCCCAGGGACAGGCCGCCGCGGAGGCTCTCCCCCATCGCCTCGAACGTCGATTCGGCGTCGCCGCCCCAGTGCAGCGGAAAACGCTGCGTGCCGGCCGTGGCGGAACGGGCGAACACCACCGCCTCACCCTCGCCGCGCTTCTTGCGCAGCAGGTCGAACACGGTCCGGTTGTAGAGGTGGGTGTAGTAGTTGTGCGCCCGTTCCGGGTCGGAACCGTCGTGGTAGACGACATCGGTGGGAATGCGTTCGCCGAAGTCCGTCTTGAAGGAGTCCACGCCCATGTCGAGCAGCGCGCCGAGTTTGCCGGCGTACCATTCCCTGGCTTCGGGGTGGGTGAAGTCGACCACGGCGAGGCCAGGCTGCCACTTGTCCCACTGCCACACGTCCCCGTTCGGGCGTTTCAGCAGGTAGCCGCGCGAACGCCCCTCCTCGAACAGCGGTGAGCGCTGCCCGATGTACGGGTTGATCCAGACGCAGATCCGCAGTCCGCGCTCGCGAAGCCGGCGCAGCATCCCCTCCGGGTCGGGGAACACCCTCGGGTCCCATTCGAAGTCGCACCACTGGAACTCGCGCATCCAGAAGCAGTCGAAATGGAAGACGCTGAGCGGCAGGTCGCGCGAGGCCATCCCGTCGATGAACGACGTGACGGTCTCCTCGTCATAGGACGTGGTGAACGACGTGGACAGCCACAGCCCGTACGACCATTCGGGGAGCCGGGCAGGCCGTCCCGTGAGCGCGGTGTACTTGCGCAGGATCTCCTTCGGCGTCGGCCCGTAGATGACGAAGTACCGCATCGACTGGCCCTCGACGCTGAACTGCGTCCGGGCGACGGCCTCCGAGGCCACCTCGAAGGACACGCGACCCGGATGGTCGACGAAGACGCCGTAGCCCGCGTTCGTCAGGAAGAACGGCACGTTCTTGTACGCCTGCTCGCTGGCCGTCCCGCCGTCGGCGTTCCACACGTCCACGGACTGGCCGTTCTTCACCAGCGGCCCGAACCGTTCACCGAGCCCGTAGACGAAGTCGTCGACGGCCAGATCGAGCTGTTCCCGGATGTAATGGCGTCCGTCGCCGGTGTCGATGACGGCCTGCGCCTTGGGCGCGCTGCCGGTGAGGCGCCGCCCGTCCACCAGGAAGTCGACGCCCCATTTCCCTCCGCGCCTGACCCGCACCGAAAGGTCGCCGGACGTCAGCGTCGCCGCGTCGTCATCGATGGACACCTCCCCGGCCGGGTCGGTGGCCAGCTCGAAACGGGGGCCGCGCCGTTCCTCCCCGGCGAAGTGGGTCAGGGTGACACCGACGACGTCCGGCATCGGCGACTCGCACGTCACCGTGACCGCCGGTCCCTTGAGCAGATCGCCCCGGTGCCTGATCCGCTCGACGGGCGCGTACACCGTGAACGAGTCGGGCCCGGCGTCGACGTCGAGGACCTCGACCGGATGGGCGGCGTGCACACCTTCGCGCATCATCCAGTAGCCGTCACTGAACTTCATTACTTGATGGCCCCCGCGGTGAGTCCGCGCGACAGAGTGCGCTGGAAGATGAGGAAGAAGACGACGGTCGGGAGAAGGCCGAGCAGCGACGCGGCGCTGGACATCGTGGCGTCCATGAGCCGCTGCCCTTGCAGGACGCCGAGCGCGACCGAGACCGTCTGGTTCTCGTTGGAGATCAGGAAGACCATGGGGATCAGGAACTCGTTCCAGGTCCACACGAAGAAGAACACCATCAGCACCGACAGCGTCGGCCGCACGACCGGCACGATCACCCGCCACAGGACCTGCCATCGGCCGGCGCCGTCGATCCGCGCCGCCTCCAGCAGCGGGCGCGGGAACGCCGACAGCACCGACGCCAGCAGATACGTCCCGAACGCGCTCTGGATGACCGTGAACACGATGATCACGCTGATCCTGGTGTCGTACAGGCCGACCTGCTTGGACAGGTAGTACAGCGGGTAGACCAGCGCCTCCTGCGGCACGGTGTTCGCCATGAGCAGCAGCACGAGCACCCACATCCGCCCCTTGATCCGGCCGATGCCGAGCGCGTAGGCGTTCAGCACCGACAGCAGGACCGCCAGGACGGCGACGGAACCGCTGATGAACACGCTGTTCAGCAGCACGTTCCCGAAGTCGGTGCGCTCCCAGAACGCGCGGACGGCGTCCAGGTTGAACCCGTCCGGCGGTGACAGCGGCCCCTTCGAGGAGTACTCCTGCGGCGTCTTCAGCGCGTTGAAGACCACCACGACGAACGGGATCAGCATCACGCCGGCGAACGCGGCCAGCGCCACCAGCACCGCGTAGGCGGACGGTCCGCGGCGGCGTCGCCGCGGGTTGCCGGGCCGTTCGCGCGGCGGCGTCCCGGCCTTCTTCGCCGGCGTCGCCGTCACTGCTCCTCCCCCAGCTCACGTCCCTGCATGCGCAGGAAGACGACGGTCAGCGCGATGATGACGAGCGTCAGCACGGTCGCGATCGCCGAGCCGTAGCCGACGTCGGACTTCTCGAAGAAGTGGACCCACGAGTAGTACGCCGGCACGTTCGTCGCTCCGCCCGGGCCGCCCTTCGTGAGCACAAAGATCTGCGCGAACGCCTTCAACGCGGCGATCGTCGTCCACAGCAGGACCACGAAGATCTCCGGCCGGATCTGCGGGACCGTGACGTGCCAGAACCGCCGCATCCAGGAGGCGCCGTCGATCTCCGCCGCCTCGTACAGCGCCGGGTCGACCCGCTGCAGCCCCGACATGAAGATCACCAGCGGGAATCCGATCTGGATCCAGACCATCACCGCGATGACGCTCCACAGGGCCGTGGCCGGGTCGCCGAGCCAGTCGTGCGCGAGCGACCCGAGGCCCACGGCGTCCAGCAGCGCGTTGACCGCGCCGCCCTCCGGGGCCAGCAGCCAGCTCCACACCACGCCCGCGATGACGATCGGCAGCACCTGCGGCAGGTAGATGCAGGCGCGCAGGACGCTCGCGGTCCGCGACCCGAAGTGCCGGTCGATCAGGTCGGTCAGCACCGAGGCCAGCACCAGCCCGATCATCGTCGGGAGGACCGCCATCCCGATGATGATCAGTGCGTTGTGCCCGAACGACGCCCAGAACTGCTCGTCCTTCACCAGTTCCCGGTAGTTGTCGAGCCCGACCCACTCCGGGGTGCCGATGCCCGTCCACTCGGTGAAGCTCGTCCCGATGTTCATCAGGAACGGCACACCGATGACGGCGGTGAACAGGAGCAGGCCGGGGAGCAGATAGGGCAGATACGCCCACTGCTCCCGCGACCGGCCGCGGCCCTGCGTCGTCACTTCGGCAGGCCGCTGTCGTAGGACTTCTGGATGCCGCCGAGCACCTCACCCGGGGGGGTGCCGTTCATGAGCTTCTGCGTCTGCGACACCAGCACGTCGTAGAAGCCGGCGACCGGCCAGTCCGGGTAGTAGGCCAGCCCGCCGGACTTGGCCAGCGCGTCGAAGTCCGAGATGAGCTTCTCGGCCTTCGGCTCGGTGATCGCGGCCGGGTCCGCCGCGACCGGGATGCCGCCCGCGTTGCCGAGGGTGTTCTGGATGTTCTTCTTCATCGTGATGTCGATGAAGTCGTAGGCGAGCTCCTTGTTCTCCGACCCCTGGGGGACGACCCACAGGTTGCCGCCCGAGCCGAGCGTCATCTTGGCGCCGGGCCACACCGAGGTCTCCCAGTCGAACTTCGACTCCGCGGCGACGCGCCCGAACCACCAGCTTCCGGAGAACATCATCGGGAACTCGCCCTTCATGAAGGCGACGCCCGCGTCCTCGGCCTTGAGGCTGACGGAGTTCTTGGCGATGTAGCCCTTCTTCACCCAGTCGGCGAACGTCGTCGCCCCGTGGGTCCAGGCGGCGTCGTTGAAGTTCGCCTTGGCGGTGTAGCGCTGGAAGGCGTCCACCCAGCTCTGGTCGGCCTTGTCGAGGGCGAGCTGGTAGACGAACTGGTGCGCCATGTACTCGGCGCCCGCGTTGGTGAACGGCGTGACGTCCTTCGCGACGAACGCGTCCATCGCGGCGATCAGCTCGTCGAACGTCGTGGGGATCTCGACGCCGTGCTTCTCGAACAGGTCCTTGTTGTAGTACACCTGCAGATACTCGGCGTAGTTGGGGACGCCGAACCACTTGTCGCCGCCCATCGTCCCCTTGGCGTCGTACTTGGCGGTGACCTGGACGTTCGGGCTGATCAGCTTGCCCCAGCCGCGCTTCTGGACCTCGGGGGTGAGGTCGGTGAGAAGCCCCTGCTTGGACAGCAGGCCGGCGGTCGCGTTGCCCTTGTTGTACTCCATGACGTCGGGGGCGTCCTTGGAGTTCAGGACCATGGGCGCGGTCTTCTGGATCTGCTCGAAGCCCTTCTCCTCGAACTTCACCGTGACGCCGGGATGCGTGGCCTCGAACTCCTTGACGGCCTCGTTCCATGCCTTGCCCATGGCGCTGTCGGGGGACTCGTAGTGCCAGAGCTTCAGCACCTTGCCGTCCGAGCCGCCGTCGTCGCCGCCGCACGCGGTCAGCGACAGGGCGGCCGCGGCAAGGGCGGCGAGCACCGCCACGCTCCTGCCTGCCTTGATCATGGTCTCCTCCGGGGGTGGGATCGAGCCGACTGTCGAAGCGCTTCGATTGTCCCGGATGCTAAGCCTTCGACCAGCCGCGGCACAATAGGCGGCGCCCCATCAATTCGATCCCGAGCAGCATGAGCTGCGACGATACTCTGGGAGCGCTCCCATTGACTCGGTGGGTCAGGTGCGGCACTCTCCGCCGTTGAGGGTGAAGCGGGACGGGCGGCCGTCGCCGCCGTCCTGCCGTCCGATGAACCCGAACTCGGCCGTCCCGTCCGGCGGGATCGACCGGTTCCAGTCGGCCGCCGTGACGGTGACCGACGAGCCGTCCTGGACCTGGCTGCCGTTCCAGAGCTGCGTGATCGCCTGGCCGTCCGGCAGTTCGAACCCCAGCCGCCAGCCGTCGATCTCCCCGGCGCCGAGGTTCGTGATCCGCACCGTGGCCTGGAAGCCCTGCGGCCACGTCCCGTCGATCCGGTACGACACCGAGCACGCCGCCGGCTCCGGCTCCGGGCTCGCCGCCGGCGGCGGCGCGGTCGACCGCGGGGACGAGTCCGGGGAGAGCGCCGCGAGCAGCATCGCCACCAGCGCGACGACACCGGCCGCCGCCCCGGCGATGATCAAAGGCCTGCGGGCCGGCGCCGGGCCGGGCGGGGCCGGGTCGGCCAGGACGCGTGTCGGTTCTCGCGGCGCGCCGGACCTCAGGCCGCCGTCCGGAGCCCCGGCGGGCTGGGGCGCGGGGAACGGGGCGAGCTGGACGCCGGCCGCGCCGGCGAGTACCCGCGCCGCCTCCGAGGCGGTGGGGCGGGCCTCCGGGTCCTCGTCCAGGCAGCGGCGGCAGAGGGCGGTGACCGCGTCGGGAACGTCGCCGTCCAAGCACTCCCGGAGGACGACGCCAAGGGAGAACATGTCGGCCGCCGATGTCGGGGACGTGCCCGACAGGAGTTCCGGAGCGACATAGGCGGGAGTCCCGAGGAGGGGACCGCCGGGCGCGGACGGGCCGGTGAAGGCGATGCCGAAGTCGAGGACCTTCACACCGACCCGGGTCAGGAAGACGTTCGCCGGCTTGATGTCGCGGTGGACGATCCCGGCGGCATGCGCGGCGGCCAGGGCGTCGGCGACACGGGCACAGATCCCGGCCGCCTCACGCCAGGGCAGCGGCCCCCGGGACAGGCGTGCCGACAGGGTCTCACCGTCAAGCAACTCCATGACCACATACGGGACGTGTTCGTACCGCCCCTGGGGGGACGGCCCGCCGGACTGCCCGGGTCGGTGTTCGCCGTAGTCGTACACGCCGGTGATGCTGGGGTGCGTGAGACCCGCGGCGGCCTTCGCCTCCTGGCGCAGCCGCAGCGTGAACTCCTCGGGCCAGCCGCCGTTGGGGACCTTGACCGCGACGGCCCGGTCGAGGACGAGGTCGACCGCACGCCACACGGTCGCCATGCCGCCCGCGCCGAGGGGGCGCTCCAGGCGGTAGCGCTCCCCCAGAAGGTCGCCCGGGGCGACGATCTCGGCCATGCGAGCAGCCTATGCCGTGTCAGGGAACCAGATACCTGGTGTCGCGGGCGTCGGTGATCGCCATGTGGCCGGGGGCATGCCCGATGGCCAGCTTCGGACGGGACGCCATCACGGCCGCCTGCGGCGTCACGCCGCACGCCCAGAACACGGGGATCTCGTCCACCCGGACCTCGACGGGGTCGCCGAAGTCGGGGGCGCCGAGGTCGTCGATTCCGAGGTCGACCGGGTCGCCGATGTGGACGGGGGCGCCGTGGACGGACGGGTACCGGGACGTCACCCGGACGGCATCGGCCACCTGCGCGGCGGGGACGGGCCGCATCGAGACGACGAGGGGGCCGCCGAACTCCCCGGCGCGGCGGCACATCCGGTTCGTCCGGTACATCGGGACGTTGCCGTTCTGCTCGATGTGCCGGACGGGGACGCCGGCGTCGCGGAGCGCGTCCTCGAAGGTGAAGCTGCACCCGATGAGGAACGAGACCAGGTCGTCGCGCCAGAAGCCGGTCACGTCGGTCACCTCGGCGACCGGTTCGCCGCGCTCGTAGACGATGTAGCCGGGCAGGTCGGTGCGCAGGTCTCCGGCGAACAGGGGCGTGGACACCTCGCCGGGTTCGGCGACGTCCAGGACGGGGCACGGCTTGGGGTTGCGCTGCGCGAAAAGGAGCAGGTCGTAGGCCTGCTCGCGGGGCACGGCGATGAGGTTCGCCTGCGTCCAGCCGGCGCACCAGCCGGAGGTGGGGACGCGGAGGCCGGCCCGGAACAGCGCCCTGGCCTGGTCCGGCGACAACGCGCCCGGGTCGATCGGTGCGGTCATACTCTCTCCTCTCGAAGGTCCGGCGCGGGATGCGGCCGAAAACGGAGCCGCTGCCCGGGACGGGCCTGTGCGGCGCGCCCCACGTGTGCGGAGGCGACCACCGCGATGACGGGATATCCGCCGGTCAGCGGGTGATCGGCGAGGAACAGCACGGGCTGCCCGGACGGCGGCACCTGCAGTGCCCCGGTGACGGTTCCCTCGCTGGGTAGTTCGCCGCGTTCCGCATGGGGCAAACGCGGTCCGTCCAGCCGCATGCCGACCCGGTCGATCTCGCTGGTCACCGTGTAGGCGGAGGTGAACAGCGTGGTCAGCGCGGTGGGAGAGAACCAGTCGTCGCGGGGGCCGGGCATCGCGTGCAGGCCGATGTCGCCGGGCGGCGGCGGGCGGACGGGCAGCACGTCCAGGAGCGGACCGGCCCCGCGGGGCGGCTGGCCGGCGTACAGCAGGTCGCCGGGCTTGAGCGGGCCGGGGCCGAGCCCCGCGAGGGTGTCGGTGGAGCGGGAGCCGAGGACGGGCGCGACGGCGAGCCCGCCGCGCACGGCCAGGTAGCTGCGCAGCCCCGCCGGCGGCACCGCCATCCGGAGTTCGGCGCCGTCCGGAATGTGGATCACCGAGTAGGGCGCCTCGGCGCGGCCGCCGACCGTGAGCGGGGCGGGTGCTCCGGTGACCGCGGCGAACAGCCCGCCGCGGCAGCGGACGCGGAGCCCGCCCAGCGTGACCTCGATCGCCGCCGCGTCCTCGGGGTTGCCGAGCGCGCGGTTGGCGAGCCTGAGCGAGTCCGGGTCCGCGGCGCCCGACACCCCCACGCCGAGCGCCGCATGACCCGGACGGCCCAGATCCTGGACGGTGGCCAGGGGACCTGTGTCGAGAACGTCCAGGCCCCGCTTCATGGTTCCCGCCGCACGAACCGAACCCGGACTCCGGGGCGGAGCAGGGCGGGCGGGTCGCGGTCCAGGTCCCATAGGACGGCCTCCGTGCGTCCTATGAGCTGCCAGCCGCCGGGTGATTCGACGGGGTAGACGCCGCTGAAGCGTCCGGCGAGGCCGACCGCGCCCGCGGGGACGCGGACGCGCGGCGTCGCGCGGCGCGGGACGTCCAGCCGGGGATCGCCGCCCTCCAGGTAGCCGAAGCCGGGCGCGAACCCCGTGAACGCGACCCGCCAGGCGGTACCGGTGTGGGCGGCGACGACCCCGGCGGGGGTGAGGCCGGTGAGGCGGGCGACCTCGCCGAGGTCCTCGCCGTCGTAGACGACGGGGACCTCGGCGGTGCCGGCGGCGCCGCCGGCCGTGCCGGGCCGGGTGGCGCGGACGGCGGCGGCGACCGCGGCCGGGTCGGCGGACGGGCCGAGCAGGAGGGTGAGGGTATGGGCCGCCGGGACGATGTCGGCGACGCCGGGCGGCGGGGACGCGGCCAGCGCCGCGTACAGGGCGAGCATGCCGGTCAGGTCCGGCAGTTCGACCAGGACGGCCGCGTCACCGCTCGGCAGGATCCGCACCCGGTCCTCACCCCCAGAGGTCGTTCAGGCCGGACAGGGAGTTCCAGCCCAGGTAGAGGGAGAGCAGCCAGGCGGCGGCGCCGAGGACGAGCAGCCAGACCGGGTACCGGTAGCCGCCGAGCAGGTCGCGGCGGCGGCCCGCCGCCCACAGCAGCACGGCGAGGCCGAACGGCAGGATGAGCCCGTTCAGCGCGCCCGCGAGGATGAGCAGCTTGGCCGGGGCCGTCCCGATCATGAGGAAGATCGAGCCGGAGACCAGGATGAACGCCACGACCAGGCGGTTGCGGTGCCGTTCGACGAAGGAGGAGAACGACACCAGGAACGACACCGAGGTGTAGGACGCGCCGATCACCGACGTGATCGCGGCCGACCACATGATCAGTCCGAAGAGGCGCAGCCCGGCCTCGCCGGCCGCGTGCTCGAAGGCGGAGGCGGGGGCGTTCTCCTTGGCCAGGGTCACGCCGCCGGCGACGACGCCGAGGACGGCGAGGAACAGCAGCACCCGCATCACGCCGGTGACGAGGATGCCGGTGACGGCGCTGCGGTTGATCTCCTTGACGTTCTCGCTCCCGGTCACGCCGGACTCGATCATGCGGTGCGCGCCCGCGTAGGTGATGTAGCCGCCGACCGTCCCGCCGATCAGGGTGGTGATGACGAGGAAGTCGACGGTCTCGGGTGCGATGCTCTGCCTGAGCGCGTCGCCGAGGGGCGGGTCGGACACGATCGCCACGTACAGCGTCAGCAGGATCATGACGCCGCCGAGCAGGATCACGATCCGGTCCATCGCGACCCCGGCGCGCCGGATCAGGAAGATCCCTATGGCGACGAGGGCGGAGATCCCGCCGCCGATCTTGACGTCCAGGCCGAGCAGCGCGTTCAGCCCGAGGGCGGTGCCGGCGATGTTGCCGATGTTGAAGACCAGGCCGCCGAAGACGTCCAGCGCGGCGAGGCCGTAGCCGGCGCCGGGCAGGACGCGGTTGCCGAGTTCCTGGGCGCGCATGCCGGAGACGCCGACGATGCGCCACACGTTGAGCTGGATCGCGATGTCCACCAGCACCGACACGACGATCGCGAACGCGAACGCGGCGCCGAGCTTGGCGGTGAACACGGTGGTCTGGGTGATGAAGCCGGGGCCGATGGCGCTGGTGGCCATCAGGAACATGGCGCCGAGGAGGGCGCCGCGACGTGAGCGTGCGGGTGGGGCCGGGGTCTCTGCCAGGGTGGTCCGGTCCGTCATGGGGGTGACCCTTCTGGGCGGTTCGGCTTTCCGTCAGCGTAGAGATTGTTCAACAATCCATCAAGAGACCTGTTGATGCATTCTTCGATCGCTGCGGATAGGCTGGGGTCGCATCAATTCCGCGCGGCAGCCCCGCGCCGATCCCGGAAGGTGGTCGATGGCCGTGCCGGCGCAGGGCTCATGGCTGACCGACATAGCGGCCGCCCGGCACGATCTCGACCGGACCAGCACCGCCGCGAGGATCGCCGAACTGCTCCGCGAGAAGATCACCGACGGCCGGCTGGCCCCCGGCGAACGGGTCCGCGAGGAGGAACTGGGCGACGCGCTGAAGGTGTCGCGCAACACGGTGCGGGAGGCGTTCCGCCTGCTCGCCCAGGAACGCCTGGTCGTCCACGAGTTCAACCGCGGCGTGTTCGTGCGCCGCGTCACCGCCGACGGCCTGGCCGACCTCTACCGGGTCAGGCGGATCCTGGAGTGCGAGGGCGTGCGGTCGGCGTCCGGCGCCCCCCACGAGGCGCTCGGCCGGGTGGAGGCCGCCGTCCTCGACGGCGAGCGCGCCGCCGCGGACGGCGAGTGGGCGGACGTGGGCACCGCCGACATCCGGTTCCACCAGGCGATCGCCGCGCTGGTGGGCAGCCCGCGCGTGGACGAGATGACCCGGCTCCTGCTCGCCGAGATGCGCCTGGTCTTCCACGAGATGGGGGCGCCGCGCGAGTTCCACGAGCCGTACCTCGCCCGCAACCGCCGCCTCTACGACCTGATCGCGCAGGGCGACCTCGCGGCCGCCGAGCGGGAACTGCGGTCCTATCTGGACGACGCCGAGGCGCAGCTCACCAAGGCGTACCGCGAGAAGGAGTGACCGCGCGAGCAGCGGCGCGAGAGCGGCGATCGCGAGAAGCGGTGGTCAGGGCGCGTAGTTCATGACGTGCTCGTGCAGCAGCTGCGGCGCCTGCGGGTCGCCGCGGCGGAACGCCTCGATCAGCTCGGCGTGCTCGGCCGACTTGGAGTAGATCCCGGTCTGGTGGAGGCGCAGGGACAGCGTCGTCCACAGCTCGATGCCGAGGCCCTCCCAGACCGAGACGAGCAGCCGGTTGCCCGCCGTCTCGACGATCTCGCGGTGGAAGGCGATGCTGAGGCGCATCTGCTCGTGCAGGTCACCGTCCCGCGCGGCCTCGCCGAGCAGCCGGTTGTGCTCCTCCAGCGCGTCCAGGCAGCCGTCGGAGAGGCGGGGCAGCGCGAGTTCCGCGGCCGTCCGCTCCAGCCCGGCCCGGACGGGGAAGATCTCGGCCAGGTCCCGCTCGGTGAACTCGCGGACGCGGGCGCCCCGGTTCGGCAGCGACTCGATCAGCCGCTGTGCCTCCAGCTGGCGCAGCGCCTCCCGGACGGGCCCCTGGCTGACGCCCAGCTCGGCCGCGATACGGCGCTCGACCAGGCGTTCGCCCGGCTCCCATCGCCCGGAGCTGATGCCTTCCACGATGAACTCCCGGATCTGGTCGGCGAGTCCGGTGCGCAGCAGCGGGGCGGGGATGGGCGCGTTCACGAAACCATGTTAGACGCAGATTCGGTAAGTGGGTCTTGACGGATAGAATATGATCGATCATAGATCAATGATGATCGGTGAGCGTCGTGGCGATCCTATGGCGCCGCCCCCGAAGAAGGAAGGTCGCCGATGACCGAGACCGTCCCGTCGACCAGCACGGCCTCGACCGGTGCAGGCGCCCCGGCCCGCGGCCGGAGGACGACCGGTACCCGGCCGCCCAAGGCCCGCGCCTCGTCGTCGAAACCCGCACCGTCGAAGACCGCGCCGTCGAAGCCCACCGGATCATCGCCTGCGGCCACCGCCACGTCGCCGGAGGCCCCCGTCCCGCCGCCGGACGCCGAGACGCTCGTCGGCTACTACCGGCAGATGCTGCTGATCAGGCGGTTCGAGGAGCGGGCCGGCCGCGCCTACACCGAGGCCAAGATCGGCGGCTACTGCCACCTGAACCTCGGCGAGGAGGCCACGGTCGTCGGCCTGACGGCCGCGCTGCGGCCCACCGACTACCTGTTCACCAACTACCGCGAGCACGGCTACGCCCTCAGCAAGGGCATCGGCGCGGACCGCGTCATGGCCGAGCTGTACGGCCGCTCCACCGGCGTCTCCAAGGGCTGGGGCGGGTCGATGCACCTGTTCGACGCCGAGGCGCGGCTGCTCGGCGGGTACGGCATCGTCGGCGGGCAGGTCCCCCTCGCCACCGGCGCGGCGCTCGCCGTCTCCTACAGGGGCGGCGACGACGTCGTCATGTGCCACATGGGCGACGGCACCACCGCGATCGGCGCGTTCCACGAGTCGCTGAACATCGCCGGCCTGTGGGACCTCCCCGTCGTCTTCGTCGTGGTCAACAACGGGCTGGGCATGGGCACGACCGTGGAGAACTCCGCCGCCGAGCCCGAGTTGTACCGGCGCGGCGCCGCCTACCGGATCGAGAGCGCCCGCGTGGACGGCACCGACGTGATCGCCGTCCGGGACGCCGCCCGCACCGCCGTCGAACGCGCACGCGCCGAGAGCAGGCCGTACCTGCTGGAGACCGTCAGCCCCCGGCTGAAGGGCCACTCCGTCGTCGACCCGGCCCGCTACCGGTCCAAGGAGGAGAAGGAGGCCCTCAAGGCCGCCGACCCCCTGGCCCGCATGGCGCTGGAACTGGAGGAGGCCGGGGTCCTCACCGCGGACCAGCGCGACCGCCTCGACGCCGAGGTCACCGCCGAGGTCACCGCGGCCGCCGCGTTCGCCGACGACAGCCCCGAACCCGACGTGTCGACGCTGTTCGACTACACCTACGCCACCCCCGTCGCCGGCGAGCAGCGACGGCTGCCCGCCGACCCCGTATTCGGTTCCTGAGGAGCACGCTCATGGCGACCATGACCTACCGGCAGGCCCTCCGGGACACGCTCCGCGCCGAGATGCTCCGGGACGACGACGTTTTCCTTCTCGGGGAGGAGATCGGGCTCTTCGAGGGCTCCTACAAGATCACCGAGGGGCTGCTGAAGGAGTTCGGGCCGCGCCGCGTCCGCGACACCCCGATCGCCGAGGAGGGCTTCGTCGGCGCCGCGATCGGCGCCGCGATGCTCGGCCTGCGCCCCGTCGTGGAGATCATGACGATCAACTTCTCGCTGCTGGCACTCGACCAGATCGTCAACCACGCCGCGAAGATCTACGGCATGTTCGGCGGGCAGGCGAGCGTGCCGATGGTGATCCGCACCCCGGGCGGCGGCGGCCAGCAGCTCGGCGCCACCCACTCGCAGAACGTCGAGCTGTTCTACTCATTCATCCCCGGTCTGAAGGTCGTCGCGCCGTCCACGCCCGCCGAGGCGTCCGCGATGCTGAAGGCCGCCGTCCGCGACGACGACCCGGTGCTGTTCCTGGAGAACCTCGCCCTCTACAACACCAAGGGCGAGGTCCCCGCGATCGAGGACGTCGAGCCCGCCGGGATCGGCCGCGCCGCCGTCACCCGCCCCGGCACCGACATCACGATCATCGGCTACTCCCGGATGGCCCGCGTCGCCGCCGAGGTCGCCGAGACCCTCGCCGCCGAGGGCATCTCCGCGGAGGTCGTGGACCTGCGCAGCCTCCGCCCCCTGGACCGGCGGACCGTCGTCGACTCCGTCCGCAAGACCGGCTCCGCCGTCGTCGCCGAGGACGACTGGCTCACCTACGGCATCGGCGCCGAGATCGCCGCGACCATCCAGGAGGGCGCGTTCGACTGGCTGGACGCCCCCGTCCGCCGCGTCGCGATGGCCGAGGTGCCGCTCCCCTACGCCAAGTCCCTGGAGACGGCGGCGCTGCCGTCCGCCGGATCCCTGCTCACCGCCGTCCGCGACACGCTCCGCGCGACCGGCCGCGCCCTGGAGCCCGCATCATGACCGACATCCTCATGCCCCGCCTCTCCGACACCATGGAAGAGGGCGTCATCAGCTCCTGGCAGAAGCAGCCGGGGGACGAGATCGCGGTCGGCGACGTCATCGTCGACATCGAGACCGACAAGGCCGTCATGGAGTACGAGGCGTACGAGGCCGGCGTGCTCGACAAGATCCTCGTGGCCGAGGGCGAGACCGCCGCGATCGGCGCCCCCATCGCCGTGATCGCCCCCGCGGGCGGCGCGGCACCCGCCGCCCGGGAGCCGGCCGCCGAACCGGAACCGGCAGCCCCGCCGGAACCGGCCGCCGCCGCGGAGCCCGAACCCGCCGCCGAGCCCGAACCGGCCGCCGCTTCCGCGACCCCCGCTCCGGCTCCCCAGCGCGCCGCCGGGGCGTCCCGTCCGCCGTCGTCGCCGCTCGCGCGCAGGCTGGCCCGCGACCACGGCATCGACCTGGCGGCGCTGAACGGCTCGGGTCCGGGCGGACGCATCGTCCGAGCCGACATCGAGGCCGCAGTCCGCGCCGAGGCCCTGGCCCCGGCTCCCGCACCCGTCCCGGCTCCGGCCCCCGCAGCGCCGCCCGTCAAGGCGCGGGCCGACGACCCGGACGTCGAGGCCGTCCCCCTGAACCGCTTCCGCAAGGTCGCGGCCAAGCGGCTCACGCAGAGCAAGCGCGAGGCGCCGCACTTCTACCTCAACCGCGAGGTGGACGCCGAGGCGCTGCTGGCCTTCCGCGCCACGCTGAACGAGGCGCTCGCGCCGTCCAAGGTCAGCGTGAACGACCTGATCGTGAAGGCCGCGGCGACCGCCCTCCGCGAGCACCCGGCCGTCAACGTCTCCTACACCGAGGACAGCCTGCTCTTCCACAAGCGCATCCATGTGGGGGTCGCGGTGGCGGTCGAGGCCGGCCTGGTCGTCCCGGTCATCAGGGACGCGGACCGCAGGAGCGTCTCGCAGATCGGCCAGGAGACCCGCGACCTGGCCGCCAAGGCGCGCGAAGGCAGGCTGTCGCCCATGGAGATGAGCGGCGGCACGTTCAGCGTCAGCAACCTCGGCATGTTCGGCGTCGACTCGTTCTCCGCGGTGATCAACCCGCCGGAGGCGGCGATCCTCGCCGTGGGCGCGGTCCGGGACGAGCCGGTCGTCCGCGACGGCCAGGTCGTCCCCGGCAAGCGCATGGCGGTCACCCTGTCGGTCGACCACCGCGCCACCGACGGCGCGACCGCCGCCAAGTTCCTGGACCGCCTGGCCGCCCTCCTCCAGAACCCGCTCCTGATCGTGGCCTGACCGGCCGGGAAACGCCCGGGGCGGCGCCTCGCGTCAGGCCGTCCCGGGGGCCAGGGTGCGCTTCGCCCACCGGTAGTCGGCCTTGCCGCTGGGCGAGCGCTGCACCTGCTCCACGATCTCGATCACCGCCGGAACCTTGTATCCGGCGAGCGTCGCGCGGCAGTGCGTGCGCAGTTCCTCCGGGTCGAGGCCTTCGTGTCCCCGGCGCAGCTCGACCACGGCGCCGACCCGGTGGCCGAACCGCTCGTCGGGCACGCCGGCGACGAGGACGTCCATCACGGCGGGATGCGCCTTGAGCGCCTGCTCGACCTCCTCGGGGAAGATCTTCTCCCCACCGGAGTTGATGCATCCGGAGCCGCGGCCGTGCACCACGATGGTGCCGTCGGCCTCGACCTCGGCCAGGTCGCCGAGCACCACCCACCGCACGCCGTCGATGACCGGGAACGTCGCACTCGACTTCTCCGGGTCGTTGAAGTAGGCGAGCGGCACATGCCCGCTGCGGGCCAGGCGGCCCAGCTCCCCGCTGCCGGGAGCCACGTCGCCGTGCCGGTCGTCGATCACCCGCACCGCCGGCGAGGGCTGCAGCCGCATGAGGCCGTCCTCGCCCGTGACGATGACCCCGTCGGCGCCGGACTCCGAAGCGCCGAAGCTGTTGCGGACCATGAGGTTCGGCAGCCGCTCCTTGAGCGCGTCCTGGGTGGACTGCGACAGGATCGCGCCGCCGGAGCCGATCACGAAGAGCGAGGAGAGGTCGAACCCGTCCCCGCGGTCGCGCAGCGCCTCCGCCAGCGGACGGGCCTGCGCGTCGCCGACCAGGGCGACGACCTGGACGCCGTGCCTCTCGATGCAGCGCAGTATCTCCACGGCGTCGAAGCTGCGCAGGAGGACCATGTGGGCGCCGCCGAACAGCCCCATGAACAGCGTGTAGCTGGCCGCGCCGTGCATGAGCGGCATCGAGATCAGGTAGGTCAGGGCGTTTCCGCCCTCCGCGGCCGCGACGACCTCCTCGACGGACGTGTACGGCTCGCCGTACGGGTTCCCGCCGAGGAGGGCGGCGTAGAAGAAGTCCTCGTGGCGCCACACCACGCCCTTGGGCATCCCGGTGGTGCCGCCCGTGTACAGCACGAACCGGTCGTCGCCGGTCAGGTCCGCGCGCGGCGCGCTCTCCCCCGGACACGCCGCCAACGCCTCTTCGTACTCCGCCACCGCCAGCTTCTCCGGCCACGAGACGGGCCCGGCGCCGCCGCCGTCATCGACGACGAGCACATGGCGCAGATGGGTGGTGCGGTCGGCCAGGGCCGCGACGCCGGGCGCGTACGCCGACTCGACCACGAGCGCGTGCAGCTGGGCGTCCTCGAACAGGTAGAGCAGCTCCGCTTCGACGTAGCGGTAGTTGATGTTGATCGGTACCGCGCGGGCCTTGAAACAGGCCAGCATCACCTCGACGTACTCGACGCTGTTGAGCAGGTACACGCCGACATGCTGACCCGGCTCGATGCCCGCCTTCACCAGATGGGCGGCGAGGCGGTTCGCGCGCCGGTCCAGCTCGGCGTAGGTGCGGGTCACGGTGCCGCAGGTGACCGCGGACCGGTCGGGCACCACACGGGCGACGGCTTCGTACAGGGTGGCGAGGTTCAGCGTCAAAGATCCGCTCCTGGTTACGGGCACCGGCATCGGGGGCAAGTGTGTGTTCGTCGCATTGTGGCCAGAGCCCCCACTGGTGAACGTGCGCGTCCCGCTCAGCAGGATCCGGGAGCCTGCTGCCGCCGACACGTCGGCCTCGCGCGTCCGATGCCGTCCGGCCGAGATCGCCGCCCGGGTCGGCGGCGGGAGCCGGGTCATAGAAGACTGCGGGCATGGAGTTCTTCTGCTATCACCGCCCTCTCTGTCAGACTGCTGTGACACAAAAGGCCGAGTGAGTCCTTCTGATATCAAGCAGGGCGAGACAGGACGAACAGCACAGTGACGGTGAACGGGTCGTCGTCCAGTTCCTGGAGCTGGGAGATCTCCGGCGGGAGCTCCTCGTCGCCCCGGCTGTCCTCCAGCACACCGGCGAGCATCGACTCCGCGAACGTCGTCCGCTGCTTCGTCCATGGAGGGCTGCTGCTCCAGGTAAGGGGACGGCGTGACCGGCTGCGGCGTCAGCTCGAACGAGGCCGACTCGAACAGCCGGTAGCTCCGGATCGTCCCGCCGGGCACCTGCCGGACCTGGAGCGCGAGATGGTCGCCGAGCCGCCGCGGGTCGGGCAGCCCCTCACCTCAGGTTCTCAAGGCTGTGCTCCGACCCCGGCGCGAAGATGGCGATGTCGGCCTTCTTCGTCTTGCGGCGGTTACCGTCGGCCTGCACCGGGATCGGGAAGCCCGGCTCCATGTCGTCGACGCTGATGCCGTACTCGTGGAAGAGCGCACGCCGATCCGCTGCCGGACGGGTTCGCTGCCCTTCAGCTTGACCGGCTTCCCGGTGATGTAGTCGATCGTCTCGTCGTCGTCGGCGAGCGAGTTCAGTGCGTCGTCCGGACCGGCCGAGCCTCCGCCCGGCTCCGCGATCGCCAGACTCGTCTGCTCCATGCCGAATCCCTCGCCCCGTCGTCGTCTGCAAGTCACTCACGATCTGTGTGACCTCGGAATCCTATGTCCCGGGACGATCGTCCCGGGACGCTTCGAGCTGACGCGCGGGCGAGGTGTCGTTAGGTACGTCCGACATATTCGTATAGTGAACTTGACGAGTTATGTCGGATCAGTCCAGTCTCTCGGAGGTAAGTCGGCGCCAGCACCCCGCAGGCATCTGGACACCGTTCGGCACCGGCTCTGCTCTTGTCCGGCAGTCGAAAGGGCTGACCACGCGTGGGTGTCGACCACACCGACAACGGCACTGATGACGGTGCCGAGAATGTCGAGAAGCCGTCGGCCAAGGAGGCGCCGTGGCGGCCTCCGCCCGACCGGCCAGGCTCACCTGGGCAACCGTCCCGCCTCGAAAGTTACAAGGCAGCCGCAGCCACCTATGAGGCCGCGACCGAGCAGCGGGACGAGCGCGATGACAAGCAGCCCCCGCCTGCCCGGGAGACGCCCGGTGCCGCGACTCAGGAGAAGCCCGGCCAGGCGGATACGGAGACCACAGACCGTGGCACCCGCAGCTCGGAAACCGAGTCTGACGACCGGTTACGCGATGACCGGTCCCCGGCCGCAGCGCCGGGTGAGGACATGGGACGGCAGACGGAGCAAGACCGGCCGACCACGCGGACGGATGAAGGCGAGGGCGAGGCCGACGCCCCCACTGCAGAGGACCGACCAGACTCGGAGCGGCCTGAGTCGGTCTCGGAGGCGGACACCGAAGACGAGGCCGGCGAGGCCCCCGCCACGGACACTCAGCCGGAACCCGAAGGCAAGCCGGAGAAGCCTTCGGGGCGGGACGTGTGGGAGGAGTTCGCGAGTAAGCCGGCGACGTATGAATTGGACGGCCGTCAGTTCGGGTTCCGCACCTGGGGCGAAGAGTTCGCGGCTCGCCGGGCGTCCCGGGAAGCGCGTCAGGCCCGCGAAGCCGAGTCGGCGGAAAGGCAGGATGAGTCGTCGGCCCCAGAGCAGGCTTCGGCCGAGGAACCGAAGAACGCGACAGAAGCGGGGACGGGCCAACCCGATGGTGAGAACATTGGGTCGGGTGAGACCGCCGACGCCGGCACCAAGGCGGACGAAAAGGACGATCCGGGAACCGGTGTCGCCGACAGCGACACCGAGGCCGCTGAGCCCGAGACAGCAGGTCAAAACGACGCATGGCGCGAACATGCCGACGCCATGAGAGCCAAGTGGGCCGACCTCGAATCGGAGCAGACGCCTGACGAACCGCCGGAAAAGAACGACCAAGGCGACGGCCTTCAGGGAGAAGGCACGAGCGAAGGAACCGGAGACGAACCCGGCTCATGGCGCGGAGACGGCGATCAGTACCTGAATCTTGAAGAGAACTATGCGGTTGATCGCGCCTTCGGTCGCTTATGTGATCAAGAGGGCGATGTCACCGATAGCCTGAAGACGCGGGAGGCGGAGATGGCTGACGCCAAGCTGGTGGGCCTTGAGTACCGCCTCAAGGGCGAAGACAGGTTCAAAGAGAAGGTGGCCGAGAAGCTTGCTGCTGAACTGCGCAAGAGTCCTACCGAGGCAGCAGAGTCGGTGTCAGATGGCCTACGCTATACCTATCAAATCCCTGCCGACTCATATGTCCAAGGATATCAACAGATCGCCAATGGCCTAAAGAAGGACGGCTTTGAGATGGTGTTCTGTAGAAATTCGTGGGATGGGGCAGAGTATAAAGGCGTAAACACTAGGTGGCGGACGGCGGACGGCCAGCTTCTCGAGGTTCAATTTCATACTCCTCAGAGTTTTGAGGCGAAGCAGCTAACTCACCGCGCTTATGAGCGACAGAGAAATCCGTTGACCAGCGGCCAGGAGAGGGTGAAACTAAAAGCCTTCCAGCAAGAGGTTTCTGCTGGTATTCCCGTTCCCCGTGGAGTCGGTGATATAGCGAATTATCGGAAAGAGGGGTATTAGTGCCCATGTCCAAAGAGCGGGTGACCTACTATGCGATCACTGGGGGAGATAAGACGGTCGATGATCCGCATGGAATTGTTCGACGGCGTACCTCGGCCGAGATCGGCATCGTAGACGAGGCATTGCATCGAGATCTACAATGGCACGGCACTGGCATAATCGTCGAGTGGGAACATGCGAGTTTCGACGACGAACTGGAAGAGGTCAGTGAAGAGAGGGCAATGCAGATCGTTGATGCCCTCCGGGCGGGAGGCCCGTACTGAACCCACGAGTAGCAAACGCCCAGGGTCGGCCCGGGGCGCCAGAGGCGGTCCGTGAGACCGTTCCTGCGGTGGGCGTCCTTGGCCGCTGGACGCGTTCGCTGGCGCTTCCTTGCTGCCCTCTAAAAAGTGCTGCGCGGCGGTGCCGCACCAAGACGGCTGTCCCCGCTTCGTTCACTTGCGGCGTGTTGGGCACACCCGCCAGGGTGATAAACCCGACACGCCGCAACTCCACGTGATCGGAGTATCGCTCAACGCAGGTCGAGTCGGCCGGTCTTCACGGTGGTGAGGAAGGTGGTCCAAGCCTCGGCGCCGAAGTCGAGCACCGGCCCGTTCGGGTTCTTGGAATCCCGCGCCACCACTACCGCCTCGTCTGCCGCAGCCTGTATGCAGGAGCCTGTGTTGGCGCTGCGGCTGCTTGTCCTCCAGGTGCCTCGGATTTCGACATAGTCGCTCTCATCCGCACTGTGACGAGGCTTGCGCCAGAATCCAACCTCAACGCAGTTGCCCTGTTCGCCACTGCGACTGCTCTTGCGCCACTGGACGTCTGCAGGCGCGCACCCCGGCATGGAATGTGCTTGCAACGTCCTACGCTTCCCCGAGCCCGCCGATCCTGATGTCGTGTACGTCCAATACCGGCTGGGAAGCATCTACCTGGAAGATAGAGATCAAATTTAGGCATTTCGGTGCAAAGCATGCAGAACCGGGCTACAGTCCGAACCGCTCGTCCTTCACACCTTCAACGAAGCCTCGCCACGCGACCGCCGCGAACGTCAGCACCGGTCCGTCCGGGTCCTTGGAGTCCCGTACCGCCACCAAACCCGGCAGGTTGTCGGCTACCTCAACACAGCCGCCTTCCCCGCCGTTGCTGCGTGAGCTCTTGTACCACCGGGCGCGGGACAGGTCCACGAGGTGCCTCTGGTATGTCATCCCGCACCTCCTTCTCTCCATGTGCTACAGGTTTGCGCCCATCTCGTCAGCGATGCGGCGGATGAGCTCCACGGAAGCGCTCTTGCCGAGTGCTTCCGCCCGAAGATGGTCAAAGACCACTGTATAACGGCGGATTTCGTCTTCGCGCTCCAGGAACAGGGCGCCGGTGAGGTGTTCGATGTACACCACGGTCGGGTCCTTGGGGTCGGGGAAGCCGAGGATGCGGAAGCCGGTGATGGGGTTGACGTGGGCGGCCGTGGTGAAGGGGAGAATCTGCACGGTGATGTTGGGCCGCTCAGCCATCGCCACCAGGCGCTCAAGCTGCGCCTTCATGGTCTGGGGCGTCCCGAGCTGGACCCGTAGGGCGGTCTCGGAGATCACGAACCACAGCTCTGGCGGGGTGCTGGCGGCCAGAATGGCTTGCCGTTCCATGCGTACGGCGACTTGCCGGTCTATCTCCTCCGGCGTACCCGGCACCGGAGCCGCCTGGAGGACGGCGCGAGCGTAGTCCACGGTCTGGAGCAGGCCGGGAATGTAGAGCGGCTGGAAGTCACGGAAGGTGACGGCTTCGGCCTCAAAGCCGACGTAGGCGGAGAACCACTCGGGCAGGTTCATGCCGTAGGTATGCCACCACCCCTTCTTCCGGGCATCGCGGGCCAGTTGCACGAGAGCGTCCGCAACCGGCCCGGTGACGCCGTAGACCTCCAAGAGCTCATGGACGTCGCCGGGCTTTGCGGAGATCTTGCCGGTCTCGATGCGGCTGATGCGCGTACCGGAGTAGTCCAGGCGGTCGCCGACCTGTTCACAGGTCAAGCCCGCCTCCTCTCGCAGGCGGCGCAGCTCGATGCCGAGACGCTTGCGCTTGACGGTGGGGTTCGGAGTACCGGCCATTGCCTCACCTTTCTTAGTGGGCGTTCTCGCCCAATTCGGTCATTTCTTAAAAGATCTTGGAATGATACGCGGACGCATCTTGCGTGGATCACGGTCCGGGTCCATTCTGGGCACCGTACCTAGACGCATCATACGCTTACGCATCATGCTGAGGTGGTCGTTCGAAACACAACGCAACGCGTACCAGGTCAAACCAGAAGGCGGCTGATCTTCCTGTATGCCCAGCACAGTCGACATTCGGCGGCCCAACGGTTTCGCAACCGTTGGTCTGACCGAGCGTGCGGCCGGCGAGGGGCGAAGGGGGCTTGGTCAGCCGTACCCCCGACACAGGAGCGGCCCCGGGTCGGTGCTAGCACCACCGGCCCGGGGCCTAAGCCCGACTGAAAAGGAGTCGGACCCATGACGAACCTACCCAACGGCCCGTCCCCCGTGGAGCAAGGTCGCCGGAAGGCGATCCCGGCGGCGACGGCTGAGCGGCTGAACTTGCTGGTTCGGCTGATGTGGGCCTTGCGGGAGTTGGAGCAGGGCTCGGTGCTGTACATGGACGGGAAAGCCGAGCCGGTGTTGTCGGTGCCGGTCCCGGCGCGGCGTAGGTCGCTGGCGGTGCTCGTCGTCCAGGAGCGTGGGGGCGGGTGGTCCTACCTGTGGGACGCCGCTCGCCGGACGCCGGTCGGGGCGGTGCGGGTGGCAGCCGAGCAGATCGCCGAGGTCGGACGGTGATCGTCTGGGACGAGGTGCACACCGAGCGGGTGTGCCCGGGCGGGATGCTCGACGTGCGGGAGGTCAGGGCGCGGGTGCGGCGGACGCTGGTCGGCGCGCTGGGTGGCAACGTCGCAGGGTTCGACCTGGACGACGTCGACCTGATGATCTGCGAGGTCACCACCAACGCCGTCCGGCACAGCGCCAGTGGCCTGCGCGGTGGCGGGGTGTGGGTGACGGTGCTCTTGTCGTCCGAGCGGCTGCGAGTGGAGATCCAGGACGACGGCGGCTCGACGGGACGTCCGCTGATTCCGGCGCAGGGCTCGGGTTGGGGCGAGTCTGGGCGGGGCCTGATGGTCGTGGCCGGGCTCGCTGACTGCTGGGGCTCGCTGCCGGGTCGCGATGGCCGGTTCACGGTGTGGTTCGAGGTCGTCCGATGAGCCGGACGCGAACGGCACTGCGCGTCCTGCGGGGTGTGTGGGCGACGGCGCGGTGGCCGGTCGGGAGGCGGGTGGCTGCCCAAGACGGCGGGCCTGAGCCTTATCCGGAGACGGTTTTTCTGTTCGCGGGGCTGGGGCCGGAGGCGCGGAAGGCGTTCGAAATGTTGCCGGACGAGGCTCGGGCGTGGCGTGTGCTGGCGGAGATGGAGGCCGCGCGGGCTCGGGTGTGGTCCGGGCAGGGGCGGGTGTGGGACGCGGGGGTGTGCGCCGGGCGGGCGCAGGCGTACCGGGCGGCGGCCGAGCAGGTGGAAGAGGTGCTGATCGAGTCCCTCGAACTGTGGGACGAGGACGAACGGCAGGCCGGCGAAGGCAGGTGATCTGGCACGCGCACGCTCCACGGGCCACACGGCAGGGGGCGGGCACCACCCACGCCCCGGTGAACGAGCGGGTCGAGGCGCGGCTGGAGCATGAGCGGGTGCGCCGCTGCCTGGGGGCGCTGACACATCCGCACGCGGGAGACCCTTGTCGTCTCTTTGACGATATGTGATCATTGCGGGCATGTCGGTGAACGTTCCGCTGGGCCCGCTGCTCGACCCCGCCTTCCATCTCGGCACGGTGCCCACCACGTGGGCCGAGCTGCTCGGCTTCGCGACCGGCGCGGTCAACGTGTGGCTCGTCGTCCGGCAGAACATCCTGAACTGGCCGATCGGCATCGCGAACGTGATCCTGCTCGGGCTCGTGTTCCTGGACGGCGGCCTCTACGCCGACTCCGGGCTGCAGGTCTTCTACATCGCACTCCAGGCGTACGGGTGGTGGGTGTGGCTGTACGGCGGGGACGGCCGCGACAACCTCCCGGTGAGACGCACACTGCGCAACGAGTGGGCGGCCCTCCTCGTGGCGGGCGCGGCGACCACCGCGCTTCTGACCTGGGCGCTGTCCGTCTGGACCGACTCCACCGTGGCGTTCTGGGACGCCCTCACCACCGCGATCTCCCTCATGGCCGTCTACGGGCAGTCGCGCAAGCTGCTGGAGTCGTGGTGGCTGTGGATCACCGCCGACCTCGTCTACATCCCCCTGTACTTCCACAAGGACCTGAAGCTGACGAGCGTCCTGTACGTCATCTTCCTGACGTTGTGCGTGTTCGGCCTGCTGGCCTGGCGCCGCGACCTGCGCTCCCGGACCGCCGGCGATCCCGCGCCCGTGCCCGCATGACGTACGCGCACGGGCTCGTGATCGGCAAGTTCTACCCGCCGCACGCCGGCCACCGCCATCTGATCGACGTCGCCGCCGCGGCGTGCGCCCGGGTCAGCGTCGTCGTCGCCGCGTCCAGCGTCGAGAGCATCCCGCTGCCGCTGCGGACGGCGTGGCTCCGCGAGACGCACGAGCAGCCGCACGTGGAGATCATTCCGGCGGTGGACGACGTGGAGATCGACTACGAGTCGGACGAGATCTGGTCGGCGCACGTCGCCGCGTTCCGGGCCGGGCTGGCGATGCGGTCGGGCCTCGGCGTGCCCGTCCCGCCGGTCGACGCGGTGTTCAGCTCCGAGGCGTACGGGCCCGAGCTGGCGGAGCGGTTCTCCGCCGTCCACGTCCCGGTCGACCCGCCGCGGGACCGCTTCCCGGTCAGCGGCGCGGCCATCCGGGACGACCCCGTGGCGAACTGGGAGTTCCTGGCGCCGCCCGTCCGGGCGTATCTGGCGCGGCGGGTCGTGGTGACCGGCGCCGAGTCGACCGGGACGACGACGCTGGCCCGCGCCCTCGCCGCGCACTATGCCGAGCGGGGCGGCGTCTGGGCGACGACCCGGTGGGTACCGGAGTACGGGCGCACGTTCACCGAGGAGAAGCTGGCCGCCGCCCGCCGCGCCTCCGGCGATCCGTCGCTGTGGCTGGACGGCCTGGTGTGGGAGTCCGCGGACTTCACGCGGATCGCCGAGCACCACGCCGCTCTGGAGGACGCCGCCGCGCGGTCGGGTTCACCGCTGCTGGTGTGCGACACGGACGCGTTCGCCACGGCCGTCTGGCATGAGCGCTATCTCGGGGCGCCGGCGCCGGAGGTCGAGGCCGTGCATGAGCGAACCCCCCACCATCTGTGGATTCTCACCGACCCGGAGGGCGTCCCGTTCGAGCAGGACGGCTGGCGTGACGGGGAGTCGATCAGGTCGTGGATGTCGGGGCGCTTCGAGGAGGAGCTCGGGAAACGGGGCCTGCCGCACATCACCGTCACCGGCCCCCACGAACACCGCCTGGCCGCCGCCGTGGCGGCGACCGACGCCCTGCTGACCGAGGGCTGGTCGTTCAGCACCCCGCTGACGCCCTAGTCCCTTGCCGTTCACCCATCGGACGGATGGGACGGATGGGACGGGCGGTCGACGCGGAAGAGGTCCTCGTCGATCCGGTCCAGGGCCAGGCGGACCGCGCCGAGGCCCACCGACTCGTCCCCCAGTTCGGACGCCACGATGCGGACGGGACTCAGGCACAGCGGCTCCACCCGCCGCCGCAGCTCGGAGACCAGCAGGTCACCGGCCCTCTCGCCGGGCGGCGCCTGCACGTCGAGGCCGGCGCGGTGGCCGCCGGCGACCCCGCCGGCGAGGTCGGCGACGACGAGCCGCACCCGGTGCGCGTCGATGTCGATGCCGAGCGCGTGACCGGCCTCCGCGCGGAACCGGTAGCGGCGGGCGGGGCGGCCCAGCCCGGCGCCGGGACGCGGCGCGTCCTCGGCGACCAGGCCCCGGTCGATCAGCTCGCCCAGCACGCCCTCGGTGGTGGGGCGGGAGAGCCCGACCCGCCCGGCCAGCTCGGACAGGGTGCTCTCGGCCAGAAGGGGTGTCGACCGCCCCGACCGCTCAGTCGTAGGTGAGGCCGTAGCCGAAGGGGAAGAGCGGCTTCTTGCCGTCGCCCCTGTTGATGGGCTGCTGGTCGGTGCCGCGCATCCACGTGACCGGGAGCCGGCCGGTGGGATCGGTGGCGCCGAACAGGACGTCGGCCACGCCGGCGCCCTCCGTTCCCGGCAGCCACGACGCGACCAGCGCGTCCCACTCGGGGAGCTCCGCGGCGATGTCCATCGGACGCCCCGACACCAGCACCACGATCACCGGGACGTCCGCCGCGCGCAGCCGCTCGATGGCCTTGAGGCCATCGGCGTCGAGGCCGAGGTCACCCGTCCTGTCGCCGTGGTATTCGGCGTACGGCTTCTCCCCCACGACGGCGATCGCGGCGTCGTAGGACCCGTCGACGCCGGTGCCGTCCCTGCCGTAGGCGACGGTGGCGGGCGATTCCGCCGCCGCGCGGATGCCCTCCAGGATCGTCGTGCCCGGCGTGATCGGGCCCTGCTCCCCCTGCCAGGTGATCGTCCAGCCGCCGGACTGCACGCCGATGTCGTCCGCGCCGCCGCCCGCCACGAAGATCTTGTCGTCGTCGTCCAGCGGGAGGACGTCGTCGTTCTTCAGCAGCACCTGCGACCCGGCGACCGCGCGCCTGGCCAGCTCGCGGTGCGCGGCGCCGCCGACCGTGCGCAGATACGACCGGTCCGCCATGGGGTGCTCGAACAGGCCCAGCTCGAACTTCTTGGCCAGGATCCGGCGGTTCGCGTCGTCGATGCGGGACATCGGGACGTCGCCGTCCCTCACGCCGTCCCGCAGGTACTCGATGAACCTGCGCCACTCGGTCGGCACCATCACCATGTCGATCCCGGCGTTGATCGCGGCGGCGACCTCGTCCCTGGTGAACCCGGCCTCCCCGTCGATCTCGTCGATGCCGTTGTAGTCCGACACGACGAATCCGGTGAAGCCCAGCTCACGCTTCAGCACATCCGTGATCAGGTAGCGGTTCTGGTGCATCTTCAGCCCGTTCCACGAGCTGTAGGAGATCATCACCGAGCCGACGCCGCGTTCCACGGCCGCGCGGAACGGCGGCAGGTGGATCGCGCGCAGTTCCTTCTCGGAGATCCTCGTGTCGCCCCGGTCGTCGCCGCCCGCCGTGCCGCCATCGCCCACGTAGTGCTTCGCCGTCGCCAGGACGGACGCGGGGCCGCCCAGCTCGTCGCCCTGCAGCCCCTCGATGATCGTCGTCATCATCGCGGGCAGCTCGGGCACCTCGCCGAAGGACTCGTACGTCCGGCCCCACCGGTCGTCGCGGGCCACGCACACGCAGGGCGCGAAGTTCCAGTCGACACCCGTCCCCGCCATCTCCCGCGCGGTCGCGGCGCCGATCTCGCGGACCAGGGCCGGGTCGCGGGACGCGCCGAGCCCGATGTTGTGCGGGAAGATCGTCGCACCGACGACGGTGTTGTGGCCGTGGACGGCGTCCACCCCGTACATCAGCGGGATGCGCAGCGGCTGGGCGAGCGCGGCACGCTGGAACCCGTCGTACATGTCCGCCCAACGCTCCGGCGTGTTCGGGGCGGGCGCCGACCCGCCGCTCGACAGCACGGACCCGATCCGGTAGCGGGTGATCTCCTCCGGGGTGATGTACCTGCGTTCGGGCTGCGTCATCTGGCCGAGCTTCTCGTCCAGGCTCATCCGGTGGAGCAGGTCGCCGACCCGGTCCTCGACGGACAGCTGCGGATCGAGATAGGGGGCGGGCCCCGGCTCCGCCCGGACGGGGACGCCGAGGGCGGCGAGCACGAGCGCGGCCAGCACGCCGAGCGCCAGGAGGCCGGACCACATCGCCTTCGCGGAGGAGCTGTGCATACAGAAGGCTTTTCCATCGTTGATCAAATGCAACGTCAGCCGGAACCAGCCCCTGGGCAATATCTGGCGCCCATCACCGCCCTTACTTCACAAGGGCCCTCGACCGGGATCGAACCGGTACCTCCAGGATCACAACCTGGCATGCAGACCACTACACCACGAAGGCCATATCTCCGGCAGGAAGCCGCCGGATACGCCGGCATCCTCACTCGGCGCGGAGGGTGCGAGATTCGAACTCGCGCAGGGATGACCCTGACCACGGCTTAGCGGGCCGCTGCCTTTCCACTCGGCCAACCCTCCGGAACAACAAAAGACCGCCCACGGTCTGCGGGCGGCCGGCGTCGGAACGTGCGGGTCACGTCCTTCGGCGGCTCCCGGAACCGGAGAGGCTGCTGCTGTGCATTCGATGACTGCGCATGACCCTCTCCTTCCGCTCTCGTTTCCCTGCGACTTTCCCTACGACGCCCATGGTGCCGGGGCCGTTCCCGCCCCGGCAACCCATTTATCGGGCGCGGGCCGGCCGCGGCGCCGCGGACCGGGGCCGCGCGGCCCGGCGGACCCGGCCCTGCCCGTCACACGGTCGGCCGCGGGGCGTCCAGGGCCGTGTTCAGCGCCCGGAGCGCGTGGTAGACGCGGGCTTTCACCACGTCCACCGGCACCCCCAGTGAGGCGGCGGCCTCGTTGACCGAACGGTCTCTGAAGACCGTCTCGGTGAGGATCTCGCGGTGGACGGACGGCAGGGTCTGGAAGGCCCGGGCGACCACCGCGGGGCGCACCCGCTCCCCCGGAAGGCCGGGGGCGAACGAACCGGTGTTCTTGCCCATTCGCAATCCTTTCCGTCCAGCGGGCCGCCTCCCCGGTCCGGGGGTGGCGGCTCAGTTGCCACGCAACGAACCTCGCACCCGATGGGCCCCGCGGCGCCGTCCTTATGACGGCGTTAAGGAAGCGTTGAGTCTCAGATCCGGGGGGTGGTCACGGGGTCCGCCGGAGCGGTCGGCCGGACCCGAACAGGGCGTGGGCGGTCACCGGATCGCGGGCAGCACGCGGTAGAGGACGCCCTTGCCGGTAAGGCGGGTGGCGGGGGCGTTCGCGGGGATGAAGGCGGCTTCGCCACGGGAGAGGGTGAGGGTGCGGTCCGTCGCGAGATGGGCCTCGCCCTCCAGGCACAGGAGTGTCTGGGGAAGGCCGCCGGGCAGGTCGTCGGGGTCGCCGGTCAGGTCATGGCGGACGAGGACGAATTCGTCGGCCCCCGGCCGGTACCCGGACTCCGGCGACGATTCGACCCGGACAGGGCGGGACGGGGCGAACTCGACCACGCGCATCAGTTCCGGGACGTCGATGTGCTTCCCGGTGAGCCCGCAGCGCAGGACGTTGTCGGAGTTGGCCATGACCTCGATGGCGAGGCCGCCCAGATAGGAGTGCGGAACTCCGGCGTCCAGGAAGAGCGCCTCGCCGGGCTTCAGTTCGACGTGGTTGAGGAGCAGGGCCGCGAGGACACCCGGGTCACCCGGATGCGCCCGGGCGATGTCGGCGTACACGGAGGGGAGCGACGGTTCGACCGCGGCCTGGACGAGCCGGGAGTCCTCGTCCAGCATTTGTGCGAGGACGGTGCGCAGAGCCCGGTCCGGCGGCTCGGTGCGCAGTGTCGCGATCCAGGGACGCAGTTCGGGAACGGCGAGGCTTTCGAGGAGGTCGGCGGTTCCGGCGGGGTCGCGGAAACCGCAGAGACCGTGGAAGTCGGTGAGGGCGCAGACCATCTCCGGCTTGTGGAAAGGGTCCTTGTAGGTGCGGGTGAAATGGCCGGGCGGGATGCCGCGTTCCTCCTCGCCGGCGAACCCCGCTTCGGCCTGCGCCGCCGTGGGGTGGACCTGGAGGGACAGCGGCCTCTCGACGGCCAGGATCTTGAGGAGGTAGGGCAGCACGGGGCCGAAACGCTCCACCGAGGGCCGCCCCAGCATCCCGATCGGGTCGCCGCCGATGAGGACGTCCAGCGGCGTCCCGTCCACCGACGAGGGCGCCGCCGGGTGCGCGCCCGCCCACAGTTCGGCCTGCGGACGCCCGGTCGGCTCGGTGCCGAGCAGTTCCGGCAGCGCGGTGCGCGACCCCCAGTCGTAGGGGCGGATCGGGGTCGTGAGCGGCATCGGCGCGGTCACGAGCGGAGCGCCTGGTGCAACGTTGTGGCCCGTCCCTTCTCGATCAGTGTGTTCAGGGTACGGGTACGGCCGCGGCGACTCCGTACTCGCGGACGCCGCGACCGGATCACCGACTGGCCGTGAAGCCCGCGGACGGCCGCCCGCCGCCCGGCGACCGGCCCGTCGCAGCCTCTAGGATGAGGGCCGGGGAGGTGGTGGACCGTGGGCAAACACAACAAGCCGGCGACACGCTCCTGCCCCGGCTGCAACGGAACCGGCACCAGCACCGCCACCGGCGAGACGTGCAACGTCTGCCGCGGCACGGGCCGCATCTGACACCGTGTCGATGCCGCATCCGAGGGGCTCCTCGAACAACTCTCGGCGAACACGGCGAGTTGACGTCCTCCTCCGCCTGAAGGCGGGGGATTCCAACCCGTTCCCCTACGCAGGCGGGAGAACGAGTTGACGTTCGCGGTTCACCGGCCGGGCCGACGCCCCGCCTCCCCGCGCAGCCACCGTGCGCCCCACGGCGGTGTCTTTGATGTTGCGGGCCGCGTTGACGTCGGCGTTGCCCTGGCGCCCGCAGGCCACGCACCGGAACACCGCTTGGCTCTCACGGCTTTCCGGTGCGCGGTGCCCACAGGGGTTGCAGGTCTGCGACGTGTAACGCGGGTCGACCTTGATGACGCGTCCGGGTGCTTTGTGTCCCAGCCGGGTCACCAGCCGGCCCCACCCGGCGGCCAGGATCGCCCGGTTGAGCCCGGCCTTGGCGCCGACGTTCACGCCCGGCGCGTCGAGAGTGCCGCGCGCCGAGCGGGTCATCCCCCGCACGTTGAGGTCCTCGACGGTGATGAGGTCGAAACGGCGCGCCAGATCCGTGCTGGTCTTCTCCACCCAATCCTTGCGGCGGTCGGCCTCACAGGCTTTCAGGCGGGCGATGGCGGCCTTGACCCGGGCGCGGCGGAGCGGATTCCTTTCCGCTCACAGGGCCCGGGTGAGCATGTGCCCGCTCCCCGCGCGCGGCGCGGATCGCGGCACGCACACGGCCGGAGGTAGAGATCTTGAACCGGCGACGCGAACGCCCGATAGATGATTGAATCGTCTCCTATGTGGCACTCGTCACAACGGTCTTCTCCGTGGCAGCGGTCGTATCAGCCCGGCGTTCCCGGCGATCTCAATATCCCGGACATCCCTGTCACACGGCTGCTCGACGACGCGGCGGAGCGGTACCCGCGCAGGCCCGCGCTGTACTTCTTCGGCCGCGAGATCTGCTACCGGGATCTGCGCGAGGCCGTGGACCGGTTCGCCGACGGCCTCCACCGGCTCGGGGTCCAGCCCGGCGACCGGGTGGCGCTGATCCTCCCGAACTGCCCGCAGCTGGTCATCGCGTTCTACGGGGTGCTGCGCAGAGGGGCGATCGCGGTGCAGCACAACCCGCTGTACACCGAGGAGGAGATGCTCCATCAGCTCGCGGACTGCGGCGCCCGTGTCGCCGTGGTGCTGGATCGTTCCTTCGCGACGGTGGAGGCCGTCCGTTCCAAGCTTCAGCTCGAACACATCGTGGTGACGTCGCTCGTCGACTTCCTGCCGCTGCCCAGGCGGATCGCGCTGCGGCTGCCGCTGGTGCAGATGCAGCGGCGGCGCGCCGCCATCACCGCGGACGTGCCGGCCGACCCGCACGTGGTCCCGTTCAGGGAGCTGCAGAGGGTGCCGCGGCGGCGCGTGGGCCAGCTGCCGATCGAGCCGTCGCGGCACCTGGCGGCCATCCAGTACACCGGCGGGACGGAGGGACGTCCCAAGGGCGCGATGCTGACGCACCGGAACCTCATCGCGAACGCCTGCCAGCAGCACGCGTGGGATCGCGACGGGCGCCCGGGGCAGGACGTGACGCTGGCCGTCCTGCCGCTGTTCCACTCGTTCGGGCTCATGAGCTGCCTCGTGGCACCGGCGATGACGGCCGGGGCCGTGGTGCTGCTCCCGCGCTACGACGGCGACCGGGTGCTCAGCGCGATCCGCAAGTACCGGCCGACCATCTTCCCCGGCGTGCCGACGCTGTACGAGAAGGTGCTCGACAGTCCCCGGTTCCAGCCGTCCGACCTGAAATCGCTGCGCATCTACATCTCCGGCGCGATGGGGCTGGGGCAGGGCACCATCGACCGCCTCGGACGGCTCGGCGCCCGGGGCCTGATCAACTGCTACGGGCTCTCGGAGGCCTCCCCCGCCGTCACCGGTAACCCGCTGGACGGCAGGGCCCGGAACCTGACCGTCGGCCTTCCGCTGCCCAAGACCGACGTCGTCATCGTCGACCAGGACGAGCCGACGAAGGTCCTCGGCCCGGGCGAGCCCGGCGAACTGGTCGTGCGGGGCCCCCAGGTGTTCGTCGGCTACTGGAACGCACCGCTCGCCACCGCCCAGGCCCTCTCGAAAGGGTGGCTCCGCACGGGTGACATCGCGGTGATGGACGAGGAGGGTTTCATCACCATCCTGGACCGGCTGCGGGACATGATCAAGATCAGCGGGTTCGCCGTCTCCCCCACCGAGGTGGAGAAGGTGCTGCGCCGCCATCCCGCCGTCTACGACTGCGCCGTCGTCGGCGTCCCGGACAGCCGGCGCGGGGAGCGCATCATCGCGCACGTGGTGGAACACCCCGCGTACCCGTTCTCGGCGGACGAGCTGCACCGGCACTGCAAGCGCTACCTGTCGCACTACAAGGTGCCGGACGAGTTCCGGCCGCGCACCGAGCTTCCCCGCAACCTCATCGGCAAGGTCGTCCGGCAGCGGCTGCGCGATGAGGCCGTCAACTCACCGGCGTAGGCGCCGTGCCCCGGTGTTTACTGGGCGGGTGCACATCGAGACCGTCCAGCCGGAGCTGCTCGCCCGGCTCGTTGAGATCGGACGCGACTCGGCCCGCGCCGCACCGCCGTCCTCCCCACCCGCGGAGCCGGAGACGCTGTACGACCGGCACGGCGTCCTGGTCGTGCGGGTCGGCGACGTGGTGGTGAAGGCGCATCAGGCCGACCGTGAGCACGGGGCCCCGTTCCTCGAACGGATACGCCTGGCGGGAACTCTGCCGGGCGTCGTGATCGGGACACTGGGGCAGCCGCACGACGTCAACGGGCGGACGGTCACGGTCTCCGTGTTCGGTGAGCCGGTGGATCCTCGGGAGGAGCTTCCCTGGGAGGACGGCGCGCGGCTCCTGGCGGAGCTGCATTCCACGACGGTTCCGGCCTACGCGCCTCCCTGGGGGCGCCCGACCCGTGTGGCACGGCTGGTCGCCCGCCTGGCGGACGGTTCCGCCGAGGACGAAGTGCGGCGGGCCTTCGCCACCCTCCCCTCCTGGATACGCGGCGAGGGCCGGGAACCGCCGGGGACGGCGGAACGCCTCATCCACGGAGACTGGCATCTCGGCCAGATGGTCCGCGCGCGGGACGGACGGTGGCGGCTCATCGACATCGAGGACCTCGGCAGAGGAGACCCCGCGTGGGACCTCGCCCGTCCCGCCGCGCTCTACTCCGCGGGAGTCCTGCACCCCGACGAGTGGGACCGCTTCCTGGGGGCGTACATGGCGGCGGGCGGTCCGGCCGTACCCGCCGGCGGCGACCCGTGGACGGCCCTGGACGTGCCCGCGCGAAGTCTTGCGATCCAGATCGCCGCCACGTGCGTCATATCAGCCAGAAAGGGAGATCGGCCGCTTGACGAACCAGAGCAGGCGATGGTCGACGCCTGCGCGAGAATATCCGCGGCAGGGGGCACGCCATGACGTGGCGCGAAACCTGCCCTACATTTAGCCTCTACCTGGGGATCCAGACCGGAAGGACGACAAGGCGATGCACTGCCCTAAATGTCGTGGCGTAATGCGGACCTACACCCGCAGCGGCGTCCACATCGAGCAATGTGACAGCTGCCGGGGCATCTTCCTCGACTATGGGGAGCTTGAGGCCCTGGCCCAGATGGAGGCCCAGTACCGGGCGGCGCCGCCGCCCGCCGCGGCGCCGGGTTGGGGAACCCCGGGGGCGGTGGTCCACCACCACCACGGCGGGCACCGCCGGCCCCACCACGGCAGCGTGTTCAACATGCTCTTCTCCACCTGAGCCGCTCCTCCAGAGCCGGCCAGGCAGCGCGGCCTTTGGTGCGGCCCGCCTCGCAGGGTGCCCCCCGGAGGCGGGCCGCACGGTCACAGGGCGCAGGCCGCACGGTCAACAGGACGCAGGGCGCCCGGTCACAGACACGGGCGCCCGGTCACAGACGCGGGTCGACGGGTTCGGATTCGAGCGCCAGGACGGCGAAGACGGCCTGGTGGACCCGCCACAGCGGCTCGCCGCCGGTGAGCCGGTCGAGCGCCTCGACGCCGAGTGCGTGCTCCCGCATCGCCAGCGAGCGCTTGCGGCCGAGCGACCTGCCGCGCAGCCGGGCGAGGTTGTCCGGCTCGGCGTAGTCCGGGCCGTAGATGATGCGCAGATACTCGGGGCCGCGGCACTTGACGCCGGGCTGGATCCGCCTGTCCTCCGGGAACGGCCCCAGCGGCTTGACGACCATGCCCTCGCCTCCGGCGGCGGTGAGCTTCTCCCACCACTCGGTGACGGCGGCCTCCGACTCCGCCGAGTTCAGGTCGGCGGTCACCGAACCCGTCCGCTGGACGAGCCCGGTCGGATCGCCGTCCGCCAGCCGCCCGGCCACGGCCATGTGCCACTCGTGGTCGCGTGCCACGGCCCAGTTGCGGCCCTCTCCCGCGAGGATCTGGAACGGCGCGAGCCGGAGCCCGCTCAGCCCGTCCACCGTCCAGCAGTACCGCGCGTAGGCGTCCCGGAAGCGGGACGCGTTCGCGGCACGCCGGTCGACGCGTTCGCGGAGGCCGCCGAGGTCGAGGCCGCGTTCCTCCGCGCGCGCGAGAACGCCGGACGCCATCGGCAGTGCGGCACGGGCGGCCGCGCCGGTCGCCGCGTACTGCGTGCGGATGAGGTCCATGGCCTTGGCCGACCACGGCATCAGTTCGGTATCGATGACGAGCCATCCGGTGTCGAGCTCGTCCCAGAGCCCGGCGGCGCCGATCGCGGCGCGGAGCCGGTCCAGGACCTCCGCCGTGCGCGAGGCGTCCCGGAAGAACGAACGTCCCGTGCGGGTGTAGACGGCGCCGGTCGTCCCGTCGGCCACGCCGAAGCGGTCGGCGGCGGCGGACGCGTCGCGGCACACCACCACCACGGCCCGCGAACCCATGTGCTTCTCCTCGCACACCGCGCGGACGACGCCCTTGTCCCGGTACGCGGCGAGGGCCTCGGCCGGGTGCTCCAGGTATCCGGGCAGCGGCGACGTCTCCGCGGGCGCCATGGTGGGCGGCAGGTAGACGAGCCAGCGCGGGTCCACGGCGAACCGGCTCATCACCTCCAGCGCGGCCAGCGCGTTCTCCTCGCGGACGGCGACGCGGCCCATCAGGCGGGTCTCGACGCCCTGGTTGCCGAGCACGTCCTCGATTTTGAGGACCTCGTTCTCCCGGTGCCCGCCCGCGCTGGACGAACCGGCCGGCGCCTCCAGCGGGCGCGTCGGCTCGTACCAGACCTGCCGGGCGGGGACGGACTCCAGTTCGCGTTCCGGGTAGCGCAGCGCGGTCAGCTTCCCGCCGAACACGGCGCCGGTGTCGAGGCAGATCGTGTTGTTGATCCATTCCGCGTCGGGGACGGGCGTGTGCCCGTACACGACCATGGCCTCGCCCCGGTAGTCGCGCGCCCACGGGTACCGGACGGGCAGCCCGTACTCGTCGGTCTCCCCGGTGGTGTCGCCGTAGAGCGCGAACGACCGGACCCGTCCGGACGCACGGCCGTGGTAGTCCTCCTTGAGGCCGGCGTGAGCCACGACCAGGCGGCCGCCGTCGAGGACGTAGTGGCTGATGAGGCCGTCCATGAAGCGCAGCGCGTCGTCGCGGAACTCCTCCGTTTCGGCGGAGAGCTGCTCCATCGACTCGGCGAGCCCGTGCGCGAGGCGCACCTTGCGGCCGCGGAGGGCACGCACGAGCTTCGCCTCGTGGTTGCCCGACACGCACAGCGCGTCGCCGGCGGCCACCATGCCCATCACCAGGCGCAGCACGCCCGGCGAGTCGGGGCCGCGGTCGACGAGGTCCCCGACGAACACGGCGGTGCGCCCGCCGGGATGGTTCGCGCCCACGGCATGTCCCTGCGCGTCCCGGTCGATCTCGTAGCCGAGGCCGGCGAGGAGGTCCTCCAGTTCGGCGCGGCAGCCGTGCACGTCGCCGATGATGTCGAACGGCCCGGTCAGCTCGCGCCTGTCGTTCCACGCCCTCTCGTAGGTGATCGTGGCGGCGTCGGCCTCCTCGACGCCGTTCAGCACGTGGACGCGGCGGAACTCGCGCGCCAGCGTCCGCAGGCCGCGCCGCAGCTCGCGGCGCTGGCGCGGGATCACGTGCGCGGGCAGGTCCCGGTCCGGGCGGGCGGCGTTGCGTTCGGCGGCGACGCTCTCGGGGACGTCCAGCACGATCGCGACCGACCGCACGTCGTGCTCCTTGGCGATCCGCAGCAGCGACTGCCGTGCCTTGCTCTGCACGTTCGTCGCGTCCACCACGGTGAGCAGGCCGCGCCGCAGCCGCTTGGCCACGATGTAGTGCAGCAGGTCGAAGGCGTCGCCGGTGGCGGACTGGTCGTTCTCGTCGTCCGACACGACCCCGCGGCAGTAGTCGGACGACACCACCTGCGTCGGCTTGAAGTGCTTGCGCGCGAAATGCGACTTGCCCGAGCCGGTCACGCCGACCAGCACGACAAGTCCCATGTCCGGTACCCGGATCTCGGTCATCGGGTGAACACCCCCATCTGCGTCGGTGCGCCGACCTCGGGATCGTCGTCGCCGACGGGCACGTGCCGGACGCGGTAGCCGTGCGCGGCGGCGACCCGGTCCGCCCACGCGCGGAACTCGGCCCGCGTCCATTCGAACCGGTGGTCGGGGTGGCGCATGGCGCCCGGCGCCAGCCCCTCGTAGCGGACGTTGTGCTCGGCGTTCGGGGTCGTCACGACCACCACGCGGGGCGAGGCGTGCCCGAACACCACCCGTTCCACGGCGCCGAGGCGCGGCGGGTCGATGTGCTCGACGACCTCCATCAGCACGGCCGCCTCATAACCGCGGAACCGTTCGTCGGCGTAGGTCAGCGCGCCCTGGAAGACGTCCTGGACGCGGTCGTTCTCCCGGCGCGGCTCCTTGTCCCAGCGGAGCCGCCGCCAGGCGTGGCCGAGCGCGCGATGCGAGACGTCCGACCCGGAGACCTCGCTGAAGAAGTCGTCCTTGGCGAGCCGCGTGAGCAGTTTGCCGGAGCCGCAGCCAAGGTCGATGACGCGCCGGGCGTTCTCGTCGCGCAGCGCCTGCACGACCGACTGGAGACGGCGCTCGGCCAGCGAGACGGCCTTCTCCCCGGTCTCCCCGGTCTCCCCGGCCTCCCCGGACGCCGCCGGTTCCTCCTCGACCTCTGCGTGGTCGAGCGCCTCTTCGGGCGCGTCCTCGGCATCGGCGAGGCGGCCCAGCGCCGTGCGGACGAGAGCGCGCCGGTTGGCGAGATAGCGGCGGGTGATGGCCCCGCGGTCCGGGTGCGCGGCCAGCCAGCCCTCCCCCGCACGGATGAGCTTGTCCACCTCGTCAGGCGCCATCCAGTAGTGCTTGGCGTCGTCGAGGACGGGCAGCAGCACGTACAGCTGGTTGAGCGCGTCGGCGAGCCGCACCGTCCCGGTGAGGGTGAGCGTCACGTACCGGGAGTCGCCCCACTCGCCGAACTCCGGGTCGAGCGGAACGGGCACGGCCGACACGTCCCAGCCGAGCGGCTCGAAGAACCGCTCGGCCTGCCGGGCCCCGCCGCGGCATGGAAGGGCCGGCAGGACGATCTCCAGCGGGATCGGCGTCTCCGCCAGGCCGGGACGCAGATCGCACCGTCCGCGCATGGCGGTGCGGAACACGTTCGCCATCGCGGACGCCAGCAGCGAGGACGCCGCGTACGGGCGGTCGTTCACGTACTGGCCGAGTGAGAAGTCCGGCGTACCTCTGCCGCGCGTGCGCACGAGCTTGACCGGATCGACGTCCATCAGCAGCGCCGCCGTGCAGTGGCGCTCGCCGGCGTCGGGGTAGAAGACGTGCGCCGTGCCGAAGGACTGCTCGAACCGCTGCACCCGGTCGGGATGCTTGTGCAGGAGGAATCCCAGGTCGGTCGCCTGGCCCATGGTGGTGGTGATCGTCAGAAGCACGCCCCAAGTGTGGCGGACCGCGTCGAACGCCCCCATTCATTTTCAGGATCGGACGATCACGAAAAGTGTTTGCGGGCCGGCTCCCCGCACCGCCAGAATCCCAGGCGACATGAGCAGACATCCCCGCCGGATGACCGCGCAGGAGACCGTGGCCATCCTCGAACGCGGCGACTACCCGGCGCCCTCCGGCCGCACCGTCTCGATCGCCGAGAGCCTGGCCCGGGCCGTCCAGGGCACCGTCCTGTACCGCCCGGACGAGCTGGACGGGCTTCTGGGGCGCCTCCCCGCCGCCGAGCCCGGCACGACGACGCGCATCGAGGTCACCGGCGAGACGACCCTCGCCGCCGCGCGCCGGCTGTGCGCTCCCGGGACGGTCCCGTTCACGCTCAACTTCGCCTCCGCGAAGAACCCGGGCGGCGGGTTCCTGAGCGGGGCGCACGCACAGGAGGAGGGGCTGGCACGCTCGTCCGGCCTGTACGAGTCGCTGCGTTCGGCCAGGGAGTACTACGACTTCCACCGCGCCCAGCGCGACCTCCTCTACAGCGATCACATGATCTACTCGCCGGACGTGCCGGTGTTCCGGGACGACGACGGGCGGCTGCTGGAGGAGCCGTACGAGATCGCGTTCCTGACGTCCCCGGCCCCCAACCGCGGTGCGATCCGCGACGCCGGGACGGCGGAGCACATTCCGGGGGTGCTCCGCCTGCGCGCCCACAAGCTTCTCGCCGTGGCGCTGGCCAACGGGCATCGGCGGCTGGTCCTGGGCGCGTGGGGCTGCGGTGTCTTCCGCAACGACCCGGCAGAGGTGGCCGGGGTGTTCGCCGAGCAGCTCCGCCCCGGCGGTCAGTTCGCCGACCGGTTCGAGCACGTGGTCTTCGCCGTCTGGGACACCGCGAAGGGCACCCCCCGGCACGCCGCCTTCCAGGACGCCTTCGCCTGAGGCCTGACGTCCGTCAGGGCGACGGCGGCGGGTCGACGTAGGAGGCGATGCCGCGGACGAGGAGGTCGAGGCCGAACTCGAAGCGTCCGTCGTCGTCCTCGGCCGTCAGCTCGTCCACCATCCCGGAGATCACCGGGTAGCGCTCCGGCGGCAGGGCCGCGAAGTACTCGCCGATCTGCCCGAAGTACTCGTCGAGGTGCTCCTGGGCATCCGCGCCGGGGGGCGTCTTCGCCATGTACATCGTGCCCTCGACGGCATCGGCGTCGAGGAACATGCCGAGAGTGTCGACGGCCATCCCGGCGACCTTCTTCGGCACGCCGCCCGCCCGCATCAGGGCGAGCTGCGCCTCGGCGATGTCCAGCAGGTGGGGGGCGGTGGGAACGAGGCCCATGGACACCATCGCGATGTCGCGGTGCGAGGTGTAGACGCGGCGGATCTCGCGGGACAGGTCCTTCAGCTGCTCCTGCCACCGCGCCGGGTCGGGTTCGGGGAGCCTGATCTCGGCGGCGACCCGGTCGAGCATCAGCTCGCGCAGCTCCTCCTTGCCCGAGACGTGGGCGTACAGGGACGCCGGGCCGGTGCCGAGCTCCTGGGCGATCCGGCGCATGGTCACCGCCTCCAGCCCCTCGGCGTCCAGGATTCCGATCGCGGTGTCGACGATGAGGTCCTGCGTGAGAGACCGCCTCGGCGGCGCGGCCTTGCGGGGCTTGCGTCCGGGCGGCGTCGGCATGTCCGGCCGTTCGGTGGCCACGTCGGGACCTCCCCATCTCGCGATACATGATCGGTCGCACGAACAGCGTACTTGACACGAACACTGTTCCCCCTTTAGAACAGTGTTCGTAATCAACAAACGCTGTTCGTTCCCTCTGAGAGGTTCCCCCCATGACCGAGACATTCACGTCAACCGTGAAAGGCACCACCGACGCCGGTTACCGCTGGCGCTGGGTGGCGCTGTTCGTGATCCTGGCCGCCGAGATCATGGACATGCTGGACGCGCTGATCACCAACATCGCGGCCCCCACGATCCGCGCCGAACTCGGCGGGTCGGCCGCCACCGTCCAATGGCTCGCCGCCGGCTACACCCTGGCCATGGCGGTCGGCCTGGTCACCGGCGGGCGGCTCGGCGACCTGTACGGGCGCAGGCGGATGTTCCTCGTCGGCGCGGCCGGGTTCACGCTCGCCTCGCTGCTGTGCGGCATCGCCGTCTCCCCCGGGATGCTGGTCGGCGCCCGCGTCACCCAGGGCCTGTTCGGGGCGCTGATGCTGCCGCAGGGCATCGGGATGATCAAGCAGATGTTCGGGCCGAAGGAGATGGGCGCCGCGTTCGGGCTGTTCGGGCCGGTGATGGGCCTGGCGTCGGTCGGCGGCCCGGTGCTGGCCGGCTGGCTGATCGGCGCCGACCTCTTCGGCACCGGCTGGCGGATGATCTTCCTGATCAATCTGCCGTTCGGCGCCGCCGCCGTGGTGGCCGGCCTGAAGTTCCTGCCCGCCGGGCGTTCCGAGCAGGCGACCCGCCTCGACCTCACCGGCGCGGCGCTCGCGTCCCTCGGCGCCGGGCTGCTGATCTACCCGCTCGTCCAGGGCCGCGAGCACGACTGGCCGGCCTGGACGTTCCTGATGATGGCCGCCTCGCTCGCCGTCTGGGCCGTGTTCACCTGGTACGAGACCCGCAAGCAGCGCGCCGGCGGCGACCCGCTGGTCGTGCCCAGCCTGTTCCGCAAGCGCGGCTTCACCGGCGGCCTGGTCGTCGGCCTGGTGTTCTTCTCCGGCATGGCGGGGATCGCGCTGGTCCTGGCCCTGTTCTTCCAGTTGGGCCTCGGTTTCTCCCCGCTCAAGGCCGGTCTCGCACAGATCCCCTGGTCGGTCGGCATCGTGATCGGGTTCGGTGTCGCGCAGGGCGTGCAGCGCTTCGGCCGCAAGGTGATCCACGCGGGCACCCTCACCATGGCCGCCGGCATCGCCGGGCTCTTCGCCACGCTGCAGTACGCCGGCACCGACGTCACGCCCTGGCAGCTCGTCCCCGCCCTGACCGTGACCGGACTCGGCATGGGCATGCTGATGGCGCCGTTCTTCGACACCGTCCTCGCGGGCGTCGACCCCGAGGAGACCGGCTCGGCGGGCGGGACGCTCACCGCGGTCCAGCAACTCGGCGCGGCGCTCGGCGCGGCCGTCCTCGGGACGATCTTCTTCGGCCTGGCGGGCGGCCACATCACGGCCGCGGCGGACGACGGAGCGGCCGGGCTCCGCCAGGACCTCGCCGCCGCGTCCGTCCCCGCCGCGCGGCGCGACCGCATCGCAGACGGCCTGCGCGACTGCGCCCACGACCGCGCCACCGCCAAGGACGCCGCCGTCGTCCCCGCGTCATGCCACCGGCTCCAGAGCGACGTCCAGGCGGCCATGGCCTCCGCCCCGCAGTCGGGCGCCGCCGTCCAGAAGGCGGTCGCGGACGCCGGCGAGCACTCCGCCAGGGCCGGCTTCACCGCCGCCATGAAGATCACGCTGTGGGTCGAGGTCGGGCTGCTCGGCCTCACGTTCCTGGCGACCTTCCTGCTGCCGAGGCACGCCCGGCCGGAGGAGGAGCCCGCCTGACCGGACGAGCCCCTCCGGCGGGACGGGCCGTCCCACGGGGCGGGCGCGTCCGGCATACGAGAGGCCCGCGGCGGGGCGATCCCGGCCGCGGGCCCTCCCGTCGTTCCGGCGCCGCCGTGTCAGACCTTGGCGAGGACCTCGGAGGCCAGCAGCTCCAGGTGATCCAGGTCGTGCATATCGAGGACCTGCAGGTAGACGCACTCGGCGCCCAGCCCGCCGAACCGGCCGATCCTGTCGACCAGCTCCCCGGGCGTTCCGGCCAGGCCGTTCTGGCGCAGCTCCTGCACGTCGCGTCCGATGGCGTCGGCGCGGCGCTTCAGCTCCGCCTCGTCACGGCCGCAGCAGACGACCTGCGCGGCCGAGCAGACCGGCGGCGTCGCCCGGCCAGCGTCCGCGCACGCCGCGCGGACCCGCTCGAACGCCTCGCCCGTGTCCTGCACCGGCTTGAACGGGACGTTGTACTCGTCGGCGTACCGGGCGGCCAGCCGCGGAGTCCGCTTCGGCCCGGACCCGCCGACGATGATCGGCGGGCCGCCCGCCTGGGCGGGCTTGGGCAGCGCGGGCGACTCGGCGAGGGTGTAGTGCTCGCCGCTGAACGAGAACGTCTCCCCGGCGGGCGTCCCCCACAGCCCCGTGATGATCTGGACCTGCTCCTCCAGCCGCGCGAACCGCTCCCCCAGGCTCGGGAACGGGATGCCGTACGCGGTGTGCTCCTGCTCGAACCAGCCCGTCCCGATGCCGAAGTCGACCCGCCCGCCGCTCATCCGGTCGACCTGCGCGACCGAGATCGCCAGCGGCCCCGGGTGGCGGAACGTCGCGGCCGTCACCAGCGTGCCGAGCCTGATCCGGCTGGTCTCGCGGGCCAGCGCGCCCAGGGTGATCCAGGAGTCGGTCGGGCCCGGGTCCCCCGGCACGTCGCCCATCTTGACGAAGTGGTCCGAGCGGAAGAACGCGTCGAACCCGAGGTCCTCCGTCGCCTTGGCGACCGCCAGCTGTGTCTCGTAGCTCGCCCCCTGCTGGGGCTCAGTGAAGATCCGAAGTCGCATGATCCCATCCTGCTACCCGCGCGGGCCTCCTCGGGCCACGGGTCAGCGGCTCTCGAGGATCCTGGTGCGGGCGACGGCGTCGTTGTTCGACTCGTCGACGTCGGTGGTAGGCGAGGTCGCCTTCCAGGACGACTCCAGCACCGTGCCCGCCCGGACCTTCTCGCTCGGCACGGCCTGGATGTGCAGCGTCCGCGACTGCGCGGGCCCCAGCGAACCCACCGCGCACGCGTGGACGCGGCCGCGCGGGACGCACGCCGCGTCCTGCCCGACGACCTTGAGCGGCCCCCGGAACTCGACGATCACGTTGTCGGCTCCGGACGGGCCGAGGTTGGCGACCCTGACCACGTACGGGATCTTCGCGCCGGCCCGGGCCGTCGCCGGGGCCGCCTCGGTGAGGGCGAGGTCGGCGGCCTTGGCGACGCGCACCGCCGGGAACCTGCGGGCGGCGTCCGCCTTGCCCCACGTCGCCTTCCCGCGGACGGTGATCTCCTGCCCGCCCTCGGCCCGCCCGGACACCTTGGCCCTGACCACGCCCTTGACGCTCCGCCCCTTCCTGACGGTGCCGAGGCGGCAGACGACCTCGCGTTCCTTGGACGTGCAGTTCTTCTCACCGGACACGAACTCCAGCGACTCCGGCAGCGTCGTCCGGAACACCGCCTTGCCGGACTTCGCCGGGCCCTTGGCCGTCACCTTGAACGTCCACTCGTAGGTGCGTCCCGGCATCACGTCCTTCTTCGGGGCGGCCGTGCGGAGCACCACGCCCTCGTCGGCGTGCGCACCGGCCCCCAGCGGGACGGCTCCCAGCAGCGGCGCGGCCGTCAGCAAGGCGAGACCGCGCTCCTTCCCTGTCCAGATCACAATGAGCCCCCCGTGGCCCGCGGTTTCGTTCGGACACGTCCGTTCTAGCGAGCCCAGGTCCGCCGGCCTAGCGCCACGTCGGTGTGTCGTCACAGACAGTGACTCCTGGCCTGGGCGATCGTCTTGGAGCGTCTTCCGCCGAATCTCCTGCGCCGTCCCGGGGACACGTGTTGAATCGGCGATGACCGACCCCCCGACATGGAGCTCACCGGTGGCCGTTTTCGGTGTCGACTACTCATGGGGCCGCCCCGGCGTGGCAGCGCTGAAACGCGCCGGGGTGAAGTTCGTGTGCCGCTACCTGTCGCACGACACGACCGGCAAGAACCTGACCCGCGCGGAGGCCGGCGACCTCTCCGGCGCCGGAATCTGGCTGGTGGTCGTCTGGCAGACGACCAAGTCCAGGCCGCTGGCCGGACGGTCCGCCGGAGTGGCCGACGCCAGGGACGCGGCCCGCCAGGCCGAAACCTGCGGGATGCCCGGCGACCGCCCGATCTACTTCGCCGCCGACTGGGACGCCTCCCCCGGCCAGCAGGACGAGATCAACGCCTACCTCGACGGCGCGGCGAGCGTCATCGGCCGCGGGCGGGTCGGCCTCTACGCCGGCCACGGGCCGATGAAACGCGCGTTCGACGCCGGGAAGATCACCTATGGCTGGCAGACCTACGCCTGGTCGGGCGGCCGATGGGACGCCCGCGCCCAGCTCCAGCAGTACTCCAACGAGCACACGATCGGCGGCGCCGCCGTCGACTACGACCGTGCCGTCGCAAGCGACTACGGGCAGTGGCGCGTCGGCGTCTCGCCCGAAGGAGACGACATGCCCGACTACGTGTCCGTCGGAACCGGCACCGAGCAGCGGCTCGCCCCCGGAACATGGACGAACGTCACCTGGGAGGACGAGTACTCCGACAAGGAGAAGCAGCATCGCGACCAGGGCGGCCCCGACGTCCTGAACGGCTCCGCCCGCTACAGCATCTCCGTGGGGGCGACGGTCACCGGCGTCCCCGCCGGCACCCTCATCCAGGCCCGCGTGATCGAGGTCGAGACCGAGGACGCCGGCAAGTACCAGGGCGGTCCCGTCCAGGACTTCGTGTCCGCCGGCGACAGCACCAACCTGGTGTACGGGCTCGCCGCCGACAGCGTCACGGCGGGCCACCGGGTGCGGTTCCAGCTGATCCAGCACGGCACCGCCGACGCCGCGCTCACGGGCGGCACCGCCAAGATCCTCTTCTGGAGACGGTGACGCCGCCTCAGACCCGCCACGCCGCCCGGTACGCCGGGTGGTCGGCGTACGGCATCGCCAGAAGCCGCAACGTCGTGCACCCGCCTTCCCGGACGCGCTCGCCGCACGCCTGGCAGACGCCCGTCCCGTTCATCCGCGAATGCATGCCGAGCAGCCGCCGCTTGACCTCCACCTCCGCCACCACCCGCCCCGGCGAGTGGCGGGCCATGTGCAGCGCGACGCCCTCCTTCACGAACGACACGTCCAGCACGAGATGCGGCCCGAAACCCGGGCGGCTCTGCCACGGATACTCGTTGACGCTCCGCAGCGAGACCGGCCGCTGCAGATGGTCCATCGGCCGCCGCCCCAGCCGCAGCCGCTCCCCGGTGCGCGGATCGACCCACTGCCATCGTTCGTCCCCCGACATGTCCGCGCCGCCGTTCGGACGGGAACGGTAGTCGGCCGCCCACCGCGCGGTGTCCTCGTCCTCGAAGAGCCGGGCCCGCAGGAACTCCACCAGATCACTCACAGCCACCCCAGTACCGCCGTGCTCACACACACCGGCACCGATCCTGCCTCAGAAATCGTCGTTGATGTACGGGGCCAGCGGTACGGTCAGCGCGGCGTCCAGCCGTGCGGCGGCGCCCGGCGTGTGCTCGGTCACCGCGCCGACGCGGACCAGCGTGGTCAGGCGGTTGCCGCCCAGGTAGACGGCAGCCAGGTCGGCGGCCGTCAGGGTCAGGTCCGGCGGCTCGGACGTCCGGTCGCAGGCGGGGGCGGCGCCGGTGGTCAGGCGCCGGCGGCCGTCGTTCGCCGGGATCCGGTCGTCGACGACCTCCAGGACGAACGTGTCCTCGGTGGCCCAGGACCGGGAGCGCAGGGCGGCCGGGACGTCGACCAGCCGGAGCCAGAGGGCACCGTGGTCGTTCCTGATGACGACCTGGTCGGGGTCCGCGGCCATGGACGGGAGCAGGTCGTCCACGGGACGGCTCGGCGCCTGGACGCGGGACGTCAGGTCGATCGACGCGAGATACCGCCAGAGCGCCGCCTCCGCCTCCGGAGTGTCGGCGACGAGGTCGGCGACCCTGATCGTCCCGTCCTCGTGGGCGCGGTACACGGCGTAGCCGCCGGGATGGACGACGACGCGCGGGCCGGAGTAGCCGGGCGCATCGGGGTCCAGGGGCCGCAGGACGGACCGCGTCCACCATTCGGGGTCGCGGACCAGTCCGCCCGGACGCCGGGCGAGCGCGCGGGTGTACAGCGGGTCGAGTACGTCGGCGGCGGACGCGGCGTCGACGAGCCGGAGCGGTGCCGGGTCGGGCGCGGTGCGCAGGCCGAGCGGCCGGGACGTGTCGACCTCCAGGCTGATCGCGCGGGTCGCGAGGCCGAAGCCGTACCGGCCGTAGATGGCGCCCTGGGACGCCCAGAGCGCGGCGACCGGACGGCCGGCGGCGACGGCGCCGGCGTGCATCCGCTCGATCATGGACGTGAGGATGCCGCGCCGCCGGTGCGTGGGCAGGACGCCGGCGAACGTGACCGCGGAGCAGTCGAGGAACGCGCCGGGGACCGCGAGCCGCAGCGGCATGGACGCGAGCTGCCCGGCCAGGACGTCGCCGTCGTAGGCGCCGATGCGCTCGGCGCGGCGCGGCCGCCAGCCGTCCCGCTCGTCGTCGGTGTCGACGTGGAACACCATGCCCGCGAGGTCGACCATCCGCTCGACGTCGGCCTCGGGGATCTCCCGGATCTCGATCACGCCTCCACGGTATGCCGCGGCGCAACCGGATTATCCGGACGGGCACCGAGGACCCATGCGTGCGGGCCGGGCCGCGCGGCTACCCCCTGACCAGCACCGCCAGGCATTCGACGTGCTGGGTCATCGGGAAGGCGTCGAAGGCGCGGAGGGTCTCCAGCGTCCAGCCGCGCTCACCGAAGTAGGACAGGTCGCGGGCCAGGGTGGCGGGGTCGCAGGACACGTAGGCGATCTTGCGGCCGGCGAGCCTGGTGATCTGCTCGACGACGTCGCGGCCGGCGCCGGTCCGGGGCGGGTCGAGGACGACGACGTCGGCGCGCCGGACCCGCTCCCCGCCCTGGTGGCCGCCGCGTCCGCGCTTGTTCTGCGCGCCGGACCCGCCGGACGCGCGTCCGAACTCCAGGTCGGCGACGACCTCCTCGACGGGACCGCGCTCGATGGAGACGTTCGGCAGGTCGCGCAGGTTGAAGCGGGCGTCGCGGACGGCCTGCCCGTCGGACTCGACGCCGACGACGAGCCCGTCCCGCCCGATGCGGTCGGCGAGGACGCCGGCGAACAGGCCGACGCCGCAGTACAGGTCGAGGGCGATGTCGCCCGGCTTGGGTTCGAGGGCGTCGGCGACGGCGTCGGCGAGGAGCTGCGCGGCGCCGGGGTGGACCTGCCAGAAGCCGCTGCCGCTGATCTGGTACAGCCGCCCCGAGACCTCTTCGCGGACGTAGGGCAGCCCGGCGCCCGGCTCGGGCTTGCCGCGGACGAGCCGGACCGGCACGTCCAGCCGCGGCACGCGGATCTTGCGGCGGTCACGGCCGCGCAGCACGACCAGGCGGTCGCCCGTGGTCGCGGAGACGATGCCCTCGACGCCGGACGCGCCCGGCCAGCGTTTGCGTTCGATGCCCATCAGCTCCACGCCGGGGTGGGCGATCAGGCATTCGTCGATGGGTTCGATGTCGTGGGAGCGGTGCCGGCGCAGGCCGACGGCGCCGGACGAGACGGAGAACTGCACGCGGGTGCGCCAGCCGAGCCCGGCGGGCGGCGGCACCTCGCCGTCGACCGGGTACGGGACCTCCTCGACGGTCACCGTGCGGGTGATCCCGGCGAGGCGCTGGAGCTGCTCCTCGACGACGGCGGCCTTGAGGGCGCGCTGCGCGGGCAGCGAGGCGTGCTGCCAGTCGCAGCCGCCGCAGCGTCCGGGACCGGCGAACGGGCACGGCGGCTCGACACGGTCCGGGGACGCCTCGATGATCTCCACGGCGTCGGCGCGGAGGAAGTTCTTGGTGCGGTCGGTGATGCGGGCCCGCACGCGTTCGCCGGGCAGGGCGTGCCGGACGAAGACCACGCGGCCCTCGTGCCGGGCGACGCAGAAACCGCCGTTGGCGACGTTGCCGACCTCGAGTTCGAGGACGTCGGGCTCCAGATCAGTCACGGTCCGAAACACTACCGGCACCGGGACGTCCTCCGGTCCGCGGCGGGCGCCGGGACGCGCCGGGGCCGGGCGGCTCGACCCGTCCCTTGAGCCGGTCGGACGACTGCAGCTGCCACGCGACGCTCGTCACCATGACGCCCGGCTGGAACAGCAGCCGGCCCTTCAGCCGCAGGGCGCTCTGGTTGTGCAGGAGCTGCTCCCACCAGTGGCCGACGACGTACTCGGGGATGAACACGGTCACGACGTCGCGGGGGCTCTTGCGCCGGACGCTCTTGACGTAGGCGAGGACCGGGCGGGTGATCTCCCGGTACGGCGAGTCGAGGATCTTCAGCGGGACGGGGATGTCGAGCGCGTCCCATTCCCGCTGGAGGCGCTGCGACTCCGCGGCGTCGACCGCCACCGTCACCGCCTCCAGCGTGGAGGGGCGGGTGGCGCGGGCGTAGGCGAGCGCCCGCAGCGTCGGCTTGTGGATCTTGGAGACGAGCACGATGCCGTGGTTGCGGGCGGGCAGCGCGACGTCCTCGCCGGAGGGCACCAGCTCCTCGGCGACCCGGTCGTAGTGCCGCCTGATCCCCTTCATCAGCAGGAACAGGAGGGGCATCGCGATGCAGACGATGTACGCGCCGAGCGCGAACTTGGTGGTCAGCACGACGACCAGCACGATGCCGGTGAGGGTGGCGCCGAACGCGTTGATGGCGCGGGAGGTCTTCATCCGGCGGCGCTGCACCAGGTCCCGCTCGGCGGCCAGCAGCCGGTTCCAGTGCCGGACCATGCCGACCTGGCTGACGGTGAAGGAGACGAACACGCCGACGGTGTAGAGCGGGATCAGCCGGCTGACGGACGCGTCGTAGGCGTAGATCAGCACTCCGGCCATGGTGGCGAGGATGACGATGCCGTTGCTGTAGGCGAGCCGGTCTCCGCGGGTGTGCAGCTGCCGCGGCAGGAAGCGGTTCTGCGCGAGCACCGAGCCCAGCACCGGGAACCCGTTGAAGGCGGTGTTGGCGGCCAGGAACAGGATCAGCGCGGTCATCGCGGTGACGAGCGCGAAGCCGACCTCGAAGTTGCTGAACACGGTGTGGGCGACCTGTGCGATCACCGGGTCGGCGTGTTCGACCGCGCGTCCGGTCTCGGGGTCGACCAGGTGGGCGCCCTGGTCGGATTCGGCGACCTTGACGTCCGTGACGTAGGCGAACGCGGTCACGCCGCCGAACATCGTCACCGCGACGAGCCCGAGCATCAGCAGCGTCGTCGCGGCGTTCTCCCCCTTGGGCTTGCGGAACGCGGGCACGCCGTTGCTGATCGCCTCGACCCCGGTGAGCGCGGCGCAGCCGGACGAGAACGCCCGCAGCAGCAGGAACACCAGCGCGAACCCGGCGAGGTCGGTCTCGTCGCCGCGGATCTCGTAGCCCGCGGTCTCGGCCTCCAGGTCGTCGCCCGCGACCAGGCGGACCAGGCCCCACGCCAGCATGCTGAAGATCGCGAACATGAACAGGTAGGTGGGGATCGCGAAGGCGACCCCGGCCTCCTTGAGGCCCCGCAGGTTGCCGACCGTGAGCAGCACGACGATGCCGATCGCGACGGCGACCTCGTGCGGCCGCATGAACGTCAGCAGGGCGCCGAGGTTCTCCACGCCGGACGACACCGACACCGCGACCGTGAGGACGTAGTCGACCAGCAGCGCGCTCGCGACGACGATGCCCCAGTTGCCGCCGAGGTTGGTGGTGGCGACCTCGAAGTCGCCGCCGCCGCTCTGGTAGGCCCGGACGTTCTGCCGGTACGAGGCGACGACCGTCAGCAGGATCACCACGACCGCCGCGGCGACCCACGGCGTGTAGCCGTACATCACCAGGCCGCCCGCGGCGAGGGCGAGGAGGATCTCCTGCGGGGCGTAGGCCACCGACGACAGGGCGTCGCTGGCGAAGACCGGCAGCGCGATGCGCTTCTTCAGAAGTTGCTCGTGCTGCTGGGAGCTGCTGAGCGCACGGCCGACGAGGAGCCGCTTCGCAAGGTCCGAAACCTTTGGCACGGGAGGAGACTCTAGCTCTTGGCCACGACGGCGCGGTTCCGCCCGCGCCCCCCGGAGGGAAGGCTGGTGGGTAGTACTCGCCTGGGCGGATGTGTAGGTTTGCAGCCCGGCAGGATCATTCACTGGAAACGATCCTCGGGTGCGGCACGGCGTCGGCGGCGCAGCGACGAGGCCGTGCACGGCGCAGGGGGTACAGGGGGAAGGTCCCCCTGGACGGAAGAAGGAACGGCCGTGCATATCGTGATCATGGGGTGCGGGCGGGTCGGGTCGACCCTCGCCCACATCCTTGAGGACAAGGGCCATTCGGTGTCCATCATCGACCAGAACCCGGAGGCGTTCCGCCGGCTGCGCAGCGGGTTCCGGGGCCGCCGCATCACCGGATTCGGATTCGACCGCGACGTGATAGCCGAGGCGGGCATCGAGCGCGCGTCGGCGTTCGTGGCCGTCAGCAGCGGCGACAACTCCAACATCATCTCCGCCCGGGTGGCGCGCGAGACGTTCGGCGTCGACAACGTGGTGGCGCGCATCTACGACCCCCGCCGCGCGGAGGTCTACCAGCGCCTCGGCATACCGACGGTCGCGACCGTCCGGTGGACCGCCGACCAGATCCTGCGCCGGCTGGTGCCCGAGGGCGCCGAGCCGCTGTGGCGCGACCCGACCGGCGCGGTCGTCCTCGCCGAACTGGACTCCGGGCACCTGTGGGTGGGTGAGAAGGTCGGCACGCTTGAGGAGCACGCGAACACCCGCGTGGCGTTCCTGTCGCGCATGGGTGAGGCCCTCGTCCCCGAGCGGGACTCGATGATCCAGGACGGCGACATCGTGCACATCATGGCGGGCGCCGATGACCTGGAGCGCGTCAACGCCGCCGTCGCGGCACGGGACGGGGAGGACGCCTGATGCGGGTCGCGATCGCCGGGGCGGGCGCGGTGGGCCGCTCCATCGCCCAGGAGCTGCTGGAGAACGGCCACGAGGTGCTCTTGATCGACAAGAGCCCCAAGGCCATCAAGGTCGAGATGGTGCCGCGGGCGGAGTGGCTGCTGGCCGACGCGTGCGAGATCTCCGCGCTGGACGACGCGGCGCTGGAGCGCTGCCAGGTCGTGGTCGCCTCGTCCGGGGACGACAAGGTCAACCTGGTGGTGTCGCTGCTGGCCAAGACCGAGTACGGGGTGCCGCGCGTGGTGGCCCGGATCAACCATCCGAACAACGAGTGGCTGTTCAACGAGTCGTGGGGCGTGGACGTGGCGGTGTCCACCCCGAGGCTGCTGTCCGCGCTGGTGGAGGAGGCGGTCAGCGTCGGCGACCTGGTCCGGCTGATGACGTTCCGGCAGGGCGAGGCCAACCTGGTCGAGCTGACGCTGCCGGACGACGCGCCGCTCGGCGGGCAGCGGGTCGGGTCGGTGGACTGGCCGCGCGACACGGCGCTGGTGGCGATCCTGCGCGAGGGGCGGGTGCTGGTCCCGACGCCCGACGACACGCTGGAGCCGGGCGACGAGCTGATGTTCGTCGCCAGCCAGGACGTGGAGGACGAACTCGCCGAACTCCTCGGCGGCCGGTGACGCCCGCTCGATCACGGGAACCCGCCCGGCCGGACGGTCAGGCGGGTTTTCCGCGTTCGATGGGGGTCCGGCCGCGGGCGAGGAGCCACACCATGGCCGACAGCGCCGCCACCTGCAGCGGCCAGCCCATCGCGATCTTGGCGGCGCCGAGCAGGCCGCTCTGGTCGCCGTCGGCGATGTAGATCGGGTACTGCACCACGACCCGCGCGACGCAGGGCAGCAGGAGCAGCCAGGTGAGCCGGGAGCACAGCTTCACGATCCCGGGGTCGCGGCGCCACGCCGTCGGGTCGCCGGTGACCGAGCCGATGATGAAGCCGACGACGGGCCAGCGGGTCACGATCGACAGGACCATCACGGCGGCGTACCCGGCGTTCAGCATGATGCCGGGCAGGAACGCGTCCTCGGCCTTGCCGGAGCGCAGCGCGAAGAACGCGGCGATCGCGATGCCGACGAGGCTGTTCAGGACGAACTGCGGGCTGGAGCGCTGCACCAGGCGGACGCCGAGCAGCACCACCGCGGCGCCGAGGGCGGCGATGACGGCGAGCTTGACGTCATCGATCAGGACATAGGTCCCGGTGAAGGCGATCACGGGGACGGCGGCCTCGACCATGCCGCGGACGCCGCCGAGCGCCTTGCTCAGCTGCGCGCGCACGGCCGCCTCGACGGTGTCGTGCGCGTTCGCGTTCCGTTCCGTGCCGGGGGCCGGGGGCGCCTCGGCCTCGCCGGCGGTCTCCGCGGGCTCCTCGTCCCCGCGGCCGCCGGACGGCGTGGTCTCCGCTTCCACGCCGCGTCCTCCGCTCGTTCCCAGTTCGCTCACGTCGCACTCCCGGCCGCTCGCGGCGGCCTCACGAACCGCCGCGCAGCTCGTATCGCGGATTGAAGATGACCTTGCGTCCGTCCTGCACGCTCACCAGCCCCTCGGCGCGCAGCCTGCGGCCGGGGTCGATGCCGGCGATCCGGCGGCGGCCGAGCCAGACGAGGCTCACCACGTCGGTGCCGTCGTAGAGTTCGGCCTCCAGGGCGGGAGCGCCGCCCCGCGGCCGGAGCGTCACCGTACGTAGCGTACCCGCCACCCGGTGCCGCTCGCGTTCGGCGCAGTCGGTGATCGGGGTCGCGCCCTCGCCGCCGGCGCTCTTCTGCAGATCCTCGGCCTCAAGCTCGGCGTTGCTCGACGTCATGCGCCGCAGGAGGCGCCGCATGCCGCCCTTGCCGCCCTTGCCCCGTTGCGGCCCAGCACCCGGCGATGCGCCGGGCGAACCCTCGTCCATGACTCGAAGCGTATGACATCCACGGATGAATCGGGCCTCTCACCTTCCCGGACCGCGGCTCCGACTGGAATGAAGTGTTCCGTTCTGCTACTATCGGAACGAAGCATTCCGCTCCGAAAAGAAGGAAGAGCCGTGACCGCCACGCTCGACACCCCGGGCTCCACCCCCGGGCCCCACCCGCAGACCCACCCGGAGAACGGAACCACCGCGCCGGTCTCGGTGGGGGGACGACCCCCCACACCCCCCGGAACCACGCCGGTCTCGGTGGGGGGACGACCCCCCACACCCCCCGGAACCACGCCGGTCCCCCGCCGCTGGCTCGGACTGTCCGCGATCCTGGCCGCCACCCTGCTGAACCTCCTCGACTCGACCGTCGTGAACGTGGCCGCCCCCGCGATCCGCGCCGACCTCGGCGGCTCCTACGCCGCGCTGCAGTGGATGGCCGCCGGATACACCCTCGCCCTCGCCGTCGCGCTGCTCACCGGCGGGCGGCTCGGCGACATGTTCGGCCGCCGGCCCGTCCTGCTCGCCGGCGCCGCCGGGTTCCTGGTCACCTCGGCCGCCTGCGCGTTCGCATGGTCGCCGGAGACCCTCATCGCCGCCCGGGTCGCGCAGGGGCTGTGCGCCGCGGTGATGATCCCGCAGAGCTTCGGGCTGATCCGGGACCTGTTCGGCGCAGCCGACATGGGCAAGGCGTTCGCCCTGTTCGGCCCGGTGATCGGGCTGGCCACCATCCTCGGCCCGGTCGTCGCCGGACTGCTGATCGACGCCGACCTGTTCGGCACCGGCTGGCGCGCGATCTTCCTGCTCAACGTGCCGATCGGCGCGTACGCGCTGATCGTGGGCGCCCGGGTGCTGCCCGCCCCGGCCACCACCGACCGCCGCGGCGGCCTGGACGTCACCGGCATGCTCTTGGGCGGCCTCGGCATGAGCATGCTCGTCTACCCGCTCGTCCAGGGCCGCGAACTCGGCTGGCCCACCTGGACCCTGGCGCTGCTCGCCGGCTCGCTGCCCGTCCTCGCCGCGTTCGTCCTGCACCAGCTGCGCCGCGCCCGCGCCGGTCGGACGCCGCTGGTCCGGCTGACCGTGTTCACCAACCGCTCCTACAGCTCCGGGGTGCTGTTCGTCATCGTCTTCTTCGGGACGATCACCGGCTTCTCCCTCGCCGTCGGCCTGTTCCTGCAGCTCGGCCTCGGCTACACCCCGCTCGCCGCGAGCCTGGCCATGGCGTCCTGGGCGGTCGGCGCGTTCGCCGGGTCGGCGTTCAGCGGCATGACGATGAACACCCTCGGCCGGCACATCCTGCACATCGGCCTGTCGATGATGGCCGCCGGCATGGTCGCGCTGTACACGGTGTTCGAGACGGCGGGGACGGGCCTCGGCGGCTGGCACCTGGCCGCGCCGCTGCTGCTGTTCGGCGCCGGCATGGGCATGATCTTCGTCCCGCTGTTCGACATCATCGTCGCGGGCATCGCCGACCACGAGGTCGGATCGGGCTCGGCGGCACTGGAGTCGGTCCAGCAGCTCGGCGCGACGCTCGGCATCGCGATCCTCGGCACGGTCTTCTTCGGGGCGGCCGGCGACCCGGTGGCCGGGCACGCCATGGACCCGTCCGCCGCGCTCGGCGCCGCGAAGCAGGTCGCGGCGCTCACCCTCGCCCTCACCGTGGCCGCCGTCCCGGTGGCCTTCCTCCTCCCCCGCCGCGCCCGCGGCTGACCCGGTCCGCGCCGAGCCCTCCGCAGGTACGTCCTGCGGAGGGCCTCGCCGTCACCGGCGCAGGCGGGTCGCGGCCATCGCCGTGAAGTAGCCGATCTCCGGGACGTTCATCAGGCGGGCCGCCAGGACGTAGAGCGCGCCGCCGCCGAGACCTCCGGCGAGGATGGCGAGCAGGTCGGGGAGCCGGTCGCCCGGCATGTGGCCGAAGGCCCAGACGACCGCCGCCGCGAACGCGAGGGCGGGCAGGGCGGCCAGGTGCAACCGGGTCAGCGTCCGCAGGATGCGGCGGCCGTCCATCCCGCCGAGCCGCCTGCGCAGGACGAGCGCCGCGCCGGTCGCGCCCGCCACGTAGAACAGCCCGTACGCGACCGGAAGCCCGACCACGACCTGCCGCGCCGGGACGAACCACAGCAGCGCGAACGCCGTCACCGCCTGCGCGATCCCCGCCGGGACGGCGATCAGGCCGGGCGTGCGGGTGTCGCCGAGGGCGTAGAAGACGCGCATGAGGAGCTGGTGCAGGGTGAACGGCAGCACCATCACGGCGAACACCATCAGGACGACGCCGATGCGCCGCGCCCCGTCCGGGCTGAGGCTGCCGTAGGCGAAGAACACGACCGAGCCGGGGACCGCGAACACCAGCATCCCCAGCCACAGCGGGACGAGCAGCGCGCAGGCGAGGCGCAGGCCGCGGGAGAAGTCGGCGCGGAGCAGGTCGCGGCGTCCCTCGGTGACGTGCGCGCTCATCCTCGGCAGCAGCGCCGTGATCACCGAGACCGCGATGATCGCGTACGGCAGCTGGAAGACGACGAGGGCGAACTTGTAGGTGGCCAGGCCGCTGCCCGCCACCGCGTGCCCGGCCTCGGCGGTCGCCCGGTCGGCGGCGCGGGTCGCCACGTTCGCGGTCACCAGGACGCCGAGCTGCGCGACGACGATGTAGAGCAGCATCCACGACGCGGTCCGCGCCGCCTCACCGAAACCGGAACCGCGCAGGTCGAGGCGCGGGCGGAAGCGGAACCCCGCGGACCACAGCATCCAGCCGAGGACGCCGCTCTGCGCGACGGTCCCGAACGCGGAGCCGGCGCCGAGCAGGGTGAGCTGGGCGTCGGTCACGGTCTCGGTGGTCTGCCCGCGTCCCGCCGCCCACAGGAACAGCAGCCCGGCGCCCATCGTGATCAGGTTGTTGACGACGGGCGCCCACATGGGCGCCCCGAACCGCCGCCGGACGTTCAGCAGCGTGCTCGCCAGGCCGCTGACGCCGATGAAGAAGATCTGCACGAGCAGCAGCCGGGTGAGCAGGACGGCGACCTCACGCTGCCGCCCGGTGTACCCGCCCGCGTACAGGGAGATCAGCTGGTCGGCGGCGAGCACCGCGACGGCGGTCAGCACGGCGAGCGCGAGCAGGACGACGCTGAGCAGCCGCTGCTCGGTCGCCGCTCCCCCGTCGGCGTCCCGGATCCGGCGCTTGACCAGGAACGGGACGAACACGCTCGCCAGCAGCCCGCCCAGCAGAAGTTCGTACACCGTGTACGGGATCATCTCGGCGGCCTGGTAGGCGTCGCCGAGCAGCGCGGTCCCGAGCGCCGCACCGATCACGACCGTGCGCAGGAAGCCGGTGAGCCGGGAGAAGACCGTCCCGATCGCCATGACGGCGCTGGAGTGCGCGACGCCGGGCGGTGCGGCCTGCACGGCGCCGCCGATCTCGTCGCGCTCCGAGCCCGGCCGGTCGGCGGTGCCGGGGTCGCCGACGTCGCCGGGGTCGCGGACCGGGACCAGCCCGGTCTCGGGTTCGCCGGGCGGCTCGGCGCGCTCGGCCTCGTCGAGGATCCCCGGCATGAGGATCCGTCCCGTGCCGCCCGTCCTGCGCTTGTGCGGCCCGCCCATCGGCACCACCCCCGGACGCGCCAGTATGCCGTGGGAGCCCGGACCCGGAAATGCGTGAGCGCCCACCCGGATGGATGGGCACTCACGGATCGGCCGCCCGCCGGGCGGTCAGTCGAGCGCCGCCTCGACCGCGGGGACGCGGATGGTGCGGCGGGCCGCGCCGAGGGCCGTCACCCCCGTGAGGACCGCGGCGAGCGCGACGACCGCGAGGTAGGTCCACACGTCCCCGCCGGGGGTGAGGGAGTCGCGCCGGGCCAGGCCGAACGGCACGATCGTGAAGACCGCGGCGACCGTCCCGAAGACCACGCCGGTGGCGGTCAGCACCGCCGACTCCAGCGCCACGGTGGCGAGCACCTGCCGGGGCGTCGCCCCCGCGAGCCGCGTCTGCCCGAACTCGCGCCGCCGGTGCGCGGTCGCCGCGATCAGCGTGTTGACCAGCATGATCGCGGTGAACAGCACCACCATGCCGATGACGACGAAGTTCAGCGTCTCGATGTTCTTCTGCTCGGCCGTCTTGGCCAGCCCGGCCGCCTCCATCGCCGCGTTCTCGGTGGCCTGCAGGAACAGCGTGCCGACGGCGGTCCCGACGAACAGGATGATCGGCGTGACCGCGGCGGCCATCGCGCCCGTCCGGCGGCGCATGACGCTCGCCGCGAGGTCGCCGGTCGCGCCGCCCAGCGCCCGCATCGGCCCGGCCGCCAGCGCCGTCACCCGGCGCATGATCGCCGGCGCGAGCAGCGCCAGCCCGATCGCGGCGAAGATGTCGGCCTGCCCGGACGTCGCCATGGCGTCGCTGCCCTTGCCGTCCATCACCGTCACCGTGATGACCGCCTCGTTCACGGCGAGCAGGAGGAACAGCACCGCGAACACGATCCGCTTCTTGGTCAGCCTCCCGGTGTCGGTCGCCGCGGCCGTCATCGACTCGGTCACCCGGACGCGGGCGGCCCGGCGCGCGGTGATCAGCGCGGCGCCGGTCGCGGACACGAACATGATCCCCAGGCCCATCGTCAGCGCGATCGGCCCGAAGCCGTACCCGATCCCGGCCGGAACCTGGCCGGTGTCGCGCAGCAGCCCGAGCAGGCCCCGTCCGATCAGCATCGCGGGGACGATCCCGAGCAGCGCCGCCGCCACGGCCAGGCCCGCGGCCTCGCCGACGATCATCCGGGCGAGCTGGCCGGGGGTCGCGCCGACGCTCTTGAGCAGCGCCATCTCCCCAGCCCGCTGCCGGACCGACAGGGTCATGGCCGAGGCGACCGCGAAGACCACCAGCAGCAGCCCCCAGCCGCCGACCACGTACGCCATGGTCACGAGGGTCTCCCGGGCCGTCCCGGTCGCGCCGCCCGCCTCCGCGGTGTCCAGCATCGAGGCGAACGCCATGATGATCGCCGAGCCGAGGAGCATCGCGAGGAAACTCGCCGTGAACGCGCCGGCCCGCCTGCGCAGAGAACTGATCGCCAATCCGAACACGCCGCTCACGCCCCCGCCGTCGTCCGCTGGCGCTCGACCTCGTCGGCCAGGTGCGTCATCCGCTCCGCGACGGCCTCGGCGGTCGGCGCGGTCTGGTGCCCGACGATCCGCCCGTCCGTGAGGTACAGCACCGAACCCGCATAGGACGCGGCGACCGGGTCGTGGGTGACCATCACCACCGTCTGCCCGAACTTCCGCACCGACTCCTGGAGCAGCCCCAGCACGTCGCGGGCGCTGCGGGTGTCGAGCGCACCCGTCGGCTCGTCCGCGAACAGCACCCGCGGCTCGGTGACCAGCGCCCGCGCGATCGCCGCCCGCTGCTGCTGCCCGCCCGACAGTTCCGCCGGCAGGTGGCCGAGACGGTCGCCCATGCCGACGCGCTCCAGGACGGCCCGCGCCCGAGCCCGGTCCACCTTGCGGCCCGCGAGCTTCAGCGGCAGCACCACGTTCTGCATGACGTCCAGCGTCGGCAGCAGGTTGAACTGCTGGAAGACGAAACCGATCCGCTTGCGCCGGAACTTCGTCAGCGCGGCCTCGCTACCCCCGGACAACTCGGTGCCGTCCACGAAGACCCGGCCCCCGGTGGGACGGTCGAGGCCCGCCGCGCACTGCAGCAGCGTGCTCTTTCCCGATCCGGACGGGCCCATCACCGCGGTGAACGACCCCGCCGGCAGCGACAGCGACACGCCGTCCAGCGCGACCACCCGGTTGCCCTCGGCGCCGTACACCTTGCGCACGCCGTCCAGGCGGAGCGCCTCACCCGGTCCCTGTCCCGCCGGATCCGGGCCCTTGCGTCCGAACATCGTCCTGCCTCCAGCCCGGCGCCCCTCATGGGCGCCTCTGGGAAACGAAGTTACGGACGGTGAAGGCCGCGGAGGATGGGTCCAGCACGCCGATCGGGGTAGGCAAAACCCCACTGTTCAGCCGCGCCGCCGCGGGTCAGCCGATCCCGTCCAGCACGGCGGTGTAGCGGTGCCGCCGGTCCGGGCGGGCACGGCCCTCGGCATGGCGCAGCGCCGGAACGGCGGGCGCACCGATCATGACGAGGCCCGCCGCGGCGGCCGTGCGCACGGGCTCGCGAGGATGGGCGAGCAGGGCGACGAGTCCGGGGATCGCGGGCTCCCAGGCGGCGTGGCCGAGGGTCCTGATCGCGGCGCGGACGACGTCGGGCTCGGGATCGTCCAGGAGGCGGGTCGTCTGCTCCAGGTAGCCGGGCCGGTCCAAGACGCGGCGGGAGATGCGGTGCGCGTGCAGCCGCACCTTCGTCTCACGGTGGGCGATCAGCGCCGTGAGCAGTTCCGCGAGCTCGGGGTCCGCGCCGGCGTGAGCCTCCTCGTGGCGTTCGGCGAGGAGGGTGAGCGCGCGGCGGACCTGCTTGGGGCCGCCGTCCCTGGCCTGCTGGAACAACTCCGCGCGTGCCGGTTCGCGGACGGTATCGGCACTGCGTTCGCGCAGCCTCTTCAGCATGTCCTCGTCCTGGACGGCCGCTCCCGGTTCCCGCAGGGGGCCGGGCTCCAGGACGGGCATTTCCGCGAGGTCGTCGCGGCCCTCGTCGCGCAGGCGCCGCAGGACCCGGTCCAGTTCGGGGGTGCGCAGCAACGGCCGTCCGGCGACGAGGTCGAGCAGCCCCCAGGCGCCGGCCGCGAGCCGCCCGGAGACGGCCCCGGCGACGACGTCGGGCGACGCGCGGCGGAGCGCCCGGCCGGCCGCGTCCCGCGCCGCGGCGCCCCCGTGCTCCCAGGCGGCCAGCAGGGTGGGGACGAATCGGTCCAGGCCGGCCGGTTCCAGGTGGACGGCCAGACGCGCGAACCGCTCGGCGGTCCTGTCGTCTCCGTCCAGGTCGGCCGGGGTGGCATCGTGCAGTGTCCGCGCCAGGGCCGTCGTGGCGGTGAGATCCGCGTGGCCGCGCAGGAAGGCCCTGAGGACCGCGAGCCCGGGCTCTGGCTCGGGCCAGCCGAGCAGGGTGCGGGCCGCCGCCTCCCGCCGCTCCGCCTGCGGGTCGCACAGCATCTCCAGGAGGCGCCGCCGCTGGGCCTCGGAGCGGGGCTGGTCCAGGTCGCCGGCACGCGGTGTCCTGACATCCGGGACGGGGCGGCGGGACTCCTCGGCGAGAGTCCAGGGCGGGGCGCCGAGCGGCTGCAACTCCGTCATCCAGTCGAGGAGAGCGTCACGCGCGTCAGGCGGGGCCTGCGGGAAAAAGCTGATCAGCGCGTCGAGCACGTCCCGCGACGGCGCGTCCGCCAGGGCGGGCGCCCGCCGCAGGGACGTGATGTCGCGGACCTCGCGGCCGACTTCCTCCCGGAGCAGGGCGGAACCTTCGGCCGGCTCCTGCCCGAACGCCTCCCGCAGGACGGACTCCACGTCCCGCGCCGGGTGTTCCGCGCGCCCGGCGGTAGCCAGTGCCCGGTCGAGGTCGTCCCGCGTCGGTGCGGCACCGCAGAGGCGCAGCAGGACCGGCCCCGGCAGGCCGAGCTCCAGCCGGCGCACCCGCTCGGCGATCTCCCGCCGTCCGGCGGGCCCGACGCGCGGGATCACCTCCGTCAGCAGCCGCAGCAGCCGGTCGTGATCACCGGGGAGCGTCAGGCCGTCGACCAGGGGCCCGGCGGACCGGGCGAACACCTCCAGTTCCGCGTCCGGCCACGGCGGCGGGCAGATCGCGGTGATCAGCCGGAGGACGCGGAGATCGAGGCCCGCCATGTCCAGCCAGCGCGTGAGCATCGGACGCAGACGCACGTAGGGCGCCGTCCGGGGGTCGCGCTCGTGGGCGTCCACGATCCGGCGTGCGATCCCGGTGTCCCAGCCGTGATCGAGGAGGGCGTCCACATCGGGGACGGGTGAGGGCTCCTTCGCCCGAACCGTGATGCCGCGCCGGGCGAGCGCGGCGACCTGCCGCGCACCGAGCAGGCCGTCGAGGCTCCGCAGCAGCAGCGGCCGGTCGGGTGCGCGTTCCGCCGCCGCGAGGACGGTCGCGGCGAAGGCGTCGCCGAGGATGGCCCGCAGCGCCCCCGTGAGCGCCTCCCGCAGACCCGGGTTGTCGTGCCGGCCGAGCCAGGACAGCAGCTTCGGGACGGCCTCCGGCGCGCCCGCCCGGATGAGGGCCGACGCCGCCGTCTTCTTGACGTTCATGTTGGGGTGGTCGAGGCAGGCCGCGATCGCGGCCGCGGCCCAGTCCGCGCGGGCCTCCGCCAGCGCGAGGAGCGCCTGCCTGACCGTCTGCGCGTCACCGGCCGCGGTCAGCGGGACCAGGCTCGCCGACAGTGCCCGCGCGTCGCCGCCGTCCCCGGCGAGGACCGCGATCACCCGCCCGCGGACGTGCCGGTCGCGGTGCCGCAGCAGCGGATGCACGCGGGCCCTCGTCCGGCGGTAGGGCGCGCGGTGCAGCACGTCCAGCAGGGCCGTCAGCTCCGCCGGGCCGAGTCCCGGACGGTCCAGCAGGCCGAGGACGATGTCCGCGAGCACGGCGTCACCGGCCTCCGCCGCGCCGGCGGCGTCCAGCAGGCAGCGCGGCCGGAGCGCGCTCCGCCGGAAGAGGCGGCGGCCCAGGTCGCGGACGGCGGTGAGGGCCTCGTCCAGATCGGGCGCCTCCTCTTCCGTCACGACCCGGAGCAGCAGGTCGGCGATGGCGGGCAGCGTGGTCGCGTCGCCGTTGCGGGCGAGCCTGCGGAGGGCCTCGGCCGGTTCCTCCGGGTCCAGGTTCGCGCGGAGGAGGGCCAGTTCCCGCGGGTCCGGCCCGCCGAGGTCGTCGGCGATGCGGCGGGGCACATCGCGCGGGTCGAGCCTTTCCAGGACGGCCCGTCGCTCTTCCGCGTCGACGGTGAGGTGCCAGAGCAGTTCGAGGGCCTGATGCCTGAACGGCCGGAGATGCGGGGCGATGCCGCCGCCGTCCAGCCCGAGCCCGGCGCGCAGGAAGGCGACCGTCCGGGCGCCGCCGACGGCTTCGAGGGCGCCGAGGGCTTCCCGCGGCGAGCGCGGCAGCAGATCGAGAACGGTCTCCTCTGCCGCCGTGTACCGGAGCCGGCGGATCGCCCGCAGGAACGGCGCGGGGTCGGCGCCGGCCCCGGCGGAGCGGCGCGCCGCCCCGGCGACGGCGGCGCCGATCTCCAGGCCCGGCACTCCCTGCTCGTCGAGCGCGACCAGCAGCTCCAGGCGCCGGGGCCACTCCCCGTCCGCCTCGGTCAGCTCCCGCAGGGTCTCGTGCCTGCGGGAGTACAGGATGGTGGCGACGTCCCCGGCGGGGACGCGATGATCGGCGAGGGCCAGGTTCACGATCACCGGGACGTCCCGTCCGGCCGGGAAATGGCCGCGCCGGTGCATACCGCCCAGGCACGCGACGGCGGGGCCCGCGAGCAGCAGCGGGTCCCGGCCCGCGATGGCCGCGACGGCGCCGGCGTCCTCGCGGGTCGCCAGGCCGCCGAGCAGTTCCAGGGACCGCCGCCGCAGCTCGGGCGGCCGCCCGGGATCGGCGGCGATGCCGGTGAGGACGTCCCGATGGCCGTGCCGGGCGGCGACCTCGATCGCGGCGTCGGCGGGCCCGGTTTCGAGGAGGCGGCGGATCCGCTCGTGCGGGAGCGGGTCGAGCGCCGCCCACGGCTCGGCGAGCTCCCTCAGCGCGTCCGGGACGTCACCCGCGAGCCCCTCGGCGACCGCCCGCGCGCGGGCCGGTGCGAGAAGGGCCGAGTTGAGGGCCTCACGCGTGATCCGGAAGGCTTCGGCCCGGAGCACGGCGTCGGGCCGTCCCGCCAGTTCGGCGACGAGCGGTTCCGGGTCGTCCAGGTCCAGCGCGCCGATCCCGCGCACCGCCTGATAGAGCAGCTCGCCGGCGGGCTCGTCCCGGACGCGTTCGGGACGGCTGATGATCCCGTCCCGCAGCCGCCCGATCTGTACGGGAATGGACGGCCTCGGGAATTCTGCGGCGGGCATGGCGCCGATCTTAGGCTTCGAGCACGCGGCACCGGAGAGGATGACGGCATGGAAGTGGTACCCGAGGACTGGAAGCGGGCGCTGACGATCGTCGCGCACCCCGACGACCTGGAGTACGGGACGTCGGCGGCGATCGCCAAGTGGACCGGCCAGGGCAAGACGGTGACGGAGGTGCTGGCCACCCGCGGTGAGGCCGGCATCGACTCGATGGACCCCGATGACGCCCGCCGGATCCGCAGCGCGGAGCAGATCGAGGCGGCCCGCCGGGTCGGCGTCGACGACGTCGAGTTCCTCGACCTGCCCGACGGCATGCTCGAGTACGGGCTGCCGCTGCGGCGCGCCCTCGCCGGCGCGATCCGGTCGCACCGGCCCGAGGTGGTGCTGTCGATCAACTTCCGGGAGTCCTTCACCGGCGGCGGGTTCAACATGGCCGACCACCGGGTGCTCGGGCTGGCCGTCGCGGACGCGGTCAGGGACGCGGCCAACCGGTGGGTGTTCCGCGACCTCGACCTCGAACCCTGGCAGGGCGTCCGTTTCGCGCTGTTCGGCGGATCACCGCAGGCCACGCACTACGTCGACGTCACCGGGCACCTGCGGGCCGGCATCGACTCGCTGCTCGCGCACCGCGTGTACCTGTCGAATCTCGGCACCGGGTTCGACGCGGCGGCGTTCCTCACCGGCATCGCCGAGCAGGAGGGACGCGCCGCCGGCGTCGAGCACGCGATGACGTTCGAGATGATCGAGACCTAGCGGCGGGCGTTGGGCCGCTTTCCCTTGTTGCTCTTGCTGCGCTTGCGGGCCCGGCGTTTGCGCGTCTTCTTCGACATGTCCCGATTGACCACCCGGCAGGCGTCCAAGGCAAGGGACGGCCGTCCGGCGCACGGAAAAAACCCGCCCGGCCGCACGACCGAAAAGGCGTGCGGCCCGGCGGGCCGATGGCATCGGGGCCGGCGGCCGGGTCAGCGGACCTCGGTGATCTCGGGGCCGCGCTCGAAGGGGCTGAAGGTCTCCTCGCCCTCCTGCTCCTCCTCGCCCTCCTGGCCGGCCTCGCTGAACTCCTTGGGGATCTTCAGCTCCAGCAGCTCGCGGGGCGGCATCGGCGCGTCGCCGCGGTGGACGACCACGCCGCGCAGCACGTCCTCCAGGACCTGCCACTGCTCCTCGTCCTCGATCGCGGCGCCCTGCACCACGGCCTGCAGGAACCAGCGGGGGCCGTCCACACCGAGGAAACGGATGATCTGCGGCGCCCAGCCCTGCTCGACGAACTCGGCCGGGATCTGCTCGCGGACCTCCTTCGGCATCTCCGCGAGGACCTCCTCGGTCAGCGCCGCCGGGACCATCGCCAGCAGCTCGGCGCCGAACGGGCCGTCGCCCTCCTGGGTCTGGCCCTGCGCCTCCTCCTGGATGTCCTTGGCGGTCTCACGGCGCACGTCGTCCCAGATGCCGCTGCGCTTCGGCGCCGCGAACACCTGCAACTGCATGGCGCTCTCCTCGTACTGCACCAGCACCGCGACGGGACGCCCGTCGAGCGGGTTGCCCTGCTCGTCCACCTGGGTGGCCTCGAAGTTCACCTGGAAACCCAGCCCGGGCGCGATCGGCACCTGCATGGCCCCGAAATCGAGGCGCTGCAGCTCGGGGAAGGAGTCCTCGGAGTCCCACGGGCCGCCCTCGGCGGACTCCCCCTTGGGGGAGGACTCCTCCTCGGCTGCCTCCGTCGGCTCCTCGGTCACCTCGGGCCCCTTCTCAGGCCCCTTCGCGGGCTCCTCGGCCTGCCGGCGACGTCCAAAAGCCACGACTCACGCTCCTTCTCGACTGTGCTCATTGTCTCCGGACTCGGGCGCGGCACCGAATCCGCCGGTGGAACCGAAGCCGTCGGTCCCGCGCGCCGATCCGGGAAGCTCGGCGACCTCGTGGAACACCGCCTGTTCCACCCGCTGCACGACCATCTGCGCAATGCGGTCTCCGCGCCGCAGCGTCACCGTGGCGCGGGGGTCGGTGTTCAGCAGGGTCACCTTGATCTCACCCCGATAGCCGGCGTCGACCGTACCGGGTGCGTTGACTATCGTCACCCCCAACCTAGCGCCCAAACCGGACCTGGGGTGAACGAAAGCGGCGTAGCCGTCCGGCAGCGCGATCGACATCCCGGTCGGGACGACGGCGCGCTCTCCCGGCGGGAGTTCGACGTCCACGGCGGCGACCAGATCAGCGCCCGCGTCGCCCGCGTGGGCGTACTGCGGCAGGGGCAGCCCGGGATCCAGCCGCCGGATCAGCACATCGACCTTGTTCACGGACTCACCTCACGCGCTACCTGCCGGAAAACCCCACGACCCTACCCAGGGCGCCATGGCCGGCCGAGGCCGAAACGCCGCCGCCACGCGAGTCCGGCAGTTGACCTTACCCGCTCGTGCGCGATGCCCACCTCCCCCGGGACCGCGCGGTGCCGGGCGCGCCGGTCGCGGCGGATTCGTCACGCGTCGCGGCTCCGATGAGGGTGAGATCGGCCGATTCGTCTTGACGTTGTCATTGGACCTCGATTCGATATAAACCGAACCAGATTCTGGACACGGCTTCGAGGGTGGTGCGCGGCATGACGACCACGGCGCGGGAGAACGTCGACGGCAACCTGTCGAACCTGGAGTTCTGGGCACTGCCGCCGGAGCGGCGGATGGCGGCGTTCACGCAGCTGCGGCGGCGCGAGCACCCGGCGTTCTTCAAAGAGCTGAAGCTGCCCTTCGTCAAGGCAGGGCCCGGCTTCTACGCGCTGGCCAGGCACGCCGACGTCGTCGAGGCCAGCCGCACGCCGCAGATCTTCAGCAGCGAGCCGTGCTCCAACAGCATCGCCGACATGCCGGGCTACCTGGCCCGCTACTTCGGCTCGATGATCAACATGGACGACCCGCGGCACGCCAAGATCCGGCGGATCGTGTCGCGCGCCTTCACCCCGCGCATCCTGGAGAAGATGGAGACCGACCTGCAGGCGACCGCGACCCGGATCGTGGACGACCTGATCGAGAAGGGGTCGGCGGACTTCGTCACCGACGTCGCCGCGCGGCTGCCCCTCCAGGTCATCTGCGACATGATGGGCATCCCCGAGCGCGTGCGCCCGATGGTGTACGACCGGACGAACACCATCCTGGGCCTCGGCGACCCCGAGTACAGCGGCGGCAGGGACTACACCCGCGACGGAATCACCCACCTCGGCGCGCTGTACGGGCTCCTCAAGGTGATGGTCGCCGGATACGAGCTGAACCACCTGGCGATGAAACTGGCCCGGAAGCGGCGCCGGTACCCCGGAGACGACCTGGTCTCCGCGCTGATCTCGGCCGAGGTGGACGGCGAGCGGCTCACCGACCAGGAGATCGGCTCGTTCTTCATCCTGCTCGTGGTGGCCGGGAACGAGACGACGCGGAACGCCATGTCGCACGGACTGAAGCTGCTCACCGACAACCCGGAGCAGCGCGCCCTGCTGCTGGAGGACTTCGACAAGCACGCGCCGGGCGCCGTGGAGGAGATCGTCCGGATGGCCACGCCGGTCATCCAGTTCCGCAGGACGGTGACCCGGGACTACGAGATGAACGGACACCACTACAAGACCGGCGACAAGGTCCTGCTGTTCTACAACTCGGCCAACCGTGACGAGTCGGTGTTCGAGAACCCCGACGTCTTCGACATCACACGCTCACCCAACCCGCACGTGGGGTTCGGCGGCCCCGGCCCGCACTTCTGCCTCGGCGCCAACCTGGCCCGGCGGGAGATCACGGTGATGTTCCGCGAGCTGTTCACGCGCGTCCCGGAGATCCGCGCCACCGGGGAACCCGACCGGCTGTTCTCCAGCTTCATCAACGGCATCAAGCACCTGCCCTGCGAGGTCTGAGCGGGCTGGTCGCCGAGGGCCGTCGCCGGCGGGCAGGGTGTGACCGGGACGGGCTGGCCCGGTCCGCCCGTCCCGGTCGCGGTGATCTAGCCGGCGGGGGCGAGGACGACGTCGACGGTCAGGCCGGCGGGGGCGTCCTCCAGCGTCAGGTCGGCGATGCGGCCCGCCGCGGCCAGATCCGGCCGCGCGATCCGCGTCACCTCGGCGCCGCGCACGGTCGCGCGGGACACGTCGGCGCGCATCGACGCCTTCGCCTCCGACTTGGCCTTGCGGACCTGCCGGAGCGCCTCGGCCGTCGCGGCCAGGACCGCCGGGTCACCGCCCGGGGGAAGCTCGGCCACCGACGGCCAGGACGCCGTGTGCACCGACCCGTGCCGCCACCACGACCAGACCTCTTCGGTCACGAACGGCAGGATCGGCGCGAACAGGCGCAGCAGGACCGACAGCGCCGTGCGCAGCGCCGCCCGCGCCGACCGCGCCCCATCCGTCACGCCGCCCGAACCCTCCTCGCCGTCCCCGTAGGCGCGGGCCTTGACCAGCTCCAGGTAGTCGTCGCAGAACTCCCAGAAGAACCGCTCGGTGCGCTCCAGGGACCGCGCGTAGTCGTAGCCCTCGAACGCCTCCGTCGCGTCTTTGACGACATCGGACAGCGCCGCCAGCATCGCCTTGTCCAGCGGCTCCGTCACCGACGCGTCCGCATCGGTCTCGCCCAGACCCAGCACGAACTTGGACGCGTTGAGGATCTTGATGGCGAGCCGCCGCCCGACCTTGATCTGGCCGGTGTCGAACGCCGTGTCGGTCCCCGGGCGCCCGCTGGCCGACCAGTAGCGGACGGCGTCGGAGCCGTACTCGCGCAGCAGGTCGATCGGCGTGACGACGTTCCCCTTCGACTTCGACATCTTCTTGCGGTCCGGGTCGAGGATCCACCCCGACAGCGCCGCGTCCTTCCACGGCAGCGAGCCGTGCTCCAGATGCGCGCGGACGACCGTGGAGAACAGCCACGTCCGGATGATGTCGTGCGCCTGGGGACGCAGGTCGTAGGGGAACACCCGGCCGAACAGGTCGGCGTCGCGCTCCCAGCCGCCCGCGATCTGCGGCGTCAGCGACGACGTCGCCCACGTGTCCATCACGTCGGGGTCGCCGGCGAAGCCGCCCGGCTCGCCGCGCCGGTCCTCGGTGAAGCCCGGCGGGACGTCGGAGGACGGGTCGACGGGCAGCGCGTCCTCCGGCGGCACGATCGGCTCGTCGTAGATCGGCTCGCCGGAGTCGTCCAGCCGGTACCAGACCGGGATGGGCACGCCGAAGAACCGCTGCCGCGAGATCAGCCAGTCGCCGTTCAGTCCCTCGACCCAGTTCTCGTAGCGGGCCCGCATGTAGCCGGGGTGCCACGCGAGCTCGCCGCCGCGCTCGAGCAGCTCGGCGCGCAGGCCCTTGTCGCGTCCGCCGTTGCGGATGTACCACTGCCGGGTCGTGACGATCTCCAGGGGCTTGCTGCCCTTCTCGTAGAACTTCACCGGCCGGCTGATCTTGCGCGGCTCGCCGTCCAGGTCCCCGGACTCGCGCAGCAGCTCGACGACGCGTTCCTTCGCGGAGAACACCGTCTTGCCGGCCAGCTCGCCGTAGGGGTGTGCCGGGACGCCCTGCGGCGGGTCCGCGGCGAGACGCCCGTCCCAGTCGACGACCGCGCGGGTGGGGAGGTCGAGCTCACGCCACCAGGTGACGTCCGTGACATCGCCGAACGTGCAGATCATCGCGATGCCGGACCCCTTGTCGGGCTCGGCCAGCCGGTGCGCGACGACGGGGACCTCGACGCCGAACAGCGGCGTGCGGACGGTCGTCCCGAACAGCTCCGCATACCGCTCGTCGTCGGGATGCGCGACCAGCGCGACACACGCGGGCAGCAGCTCGGGACGCGTCGTCTCGATGTGGACCGGCTGCTCGTCACCGTGGAAACGGATCCGGTAGAACGCGCCGGGCTGCTCGCGGTCCTCCAGTTCGGCCTGCGCGACGGCCGTGCGGAACGTGACGTCCCACAGTGTCGGCGCCTCGGAGACGTACGCCTCGCCACGCGCCAGGTTGCGCAGGAACGCGCGCTGGGACGCCGTGCGGGACACGCCCCCGATCGTCGTGTAGAGCCGGCTCCAGTCGACCGACAGGCCGACGCGGCGCCACATCTCCTCGAACGCCTTCTCGTCCACCTCCGTGAGCCGCTCGCACAGCTCGATGAAGTTGCGCCGCGACACCGGGAGCTGCCGTTTCGGGTCGGGCTTGGCCGGCGGCTCAAAGTCCGGGTCGTACGGGAGGGACGGGTCGCACCGGACACCGAAGTGGTTCTGGACGCGGCGCTCGGTCGGCAGGCCGTTATCGTCCCAGCCCATGGGGTAGAAGACCGCCCGACCGCGCATGCGGTGGAACCGCGCGACGGCGTCGGTGTGGGTGTAGGAGAAGACGTGGCCGACATGGAGGGAACCGCTCACGGTGGGCGGCGGGGTGTCGATCGAGTAGACCTCGCCGCGTGGCCGGGTGCGGTCGAAGCGGTAGACGCCGTCGTCCTCCCAGACGCGTACCCACTTGTCCTCCAGGCCGTCCAGGGAGGGCTTGGAGGGGACGTTCGGAGTACGCGGCTGCTCTGTCATGGCCCAATGGTATTGACATCGGCCCACCCGCATGGCATTTGCCGGCACCGACGCGGAGATCACCTCCACCGCCGGGGGCGGGCCGTTCCGGTAGCGTCGGAGCCGGAACGCACGGGCGGACTGCCGAGGGCTCGCAGGCGCGGACAACACTGACGAGTGGAGGACGATCATGGCGGACAAGGGCGACATCGGCTGGCGGGTGATGGCCGGCGCCGCGGCCTTCGCGGGCGGCTTCGTCGCGAAGAAGGCCATCACGCTGGCCTGGAAGAAGACCACCGGCAAGGAGCCGCCGACCAACCCCGAGTCCCCTGACGTGGACCTTCTGGAGGCACTCGGCTGGGCCGTGGTGATGGGCGTCGGCATGGAGATCTCGCGCCTGCTGGCCACCCGGGCCGTCGCGCACCAGTGGACCAAGGGCACCGGCGACCTGCCCGCCCACCTCAAAAGCGGCGGTTAGGGCGGAGTCTCCCGGCTTCGGTGCGGGCGACCGGGGGCGTCGCCCGCACCGGCCCCTAATCCGTGGATCTCAGACGGCGACGGTGGTCCTGCGGAAGTGGGGGCGGGGTGCCGGCGGCCTCGCGCAGGTCGTTGCGGACCTTGGTCGCCAGAATCTTCGTGGCGGAGCGGTTGAGGGCCGCGCCGGCGGCCGCGCCCGTGAGGAACGGCCCCATGGTGCCCAGGGTGCGGCCGAAGGTGCGCAGCATGCGTTTGCGCAGGGCCGACTTCGCGGCCGTCCCCAGAGCACTGGTGAGGGTGCCGGTCTCCAGGGGGTTGATGCCGCGCTGCCGAGCCCAGGACGTGATGAACGCGGCGCCGCGGGCGGTACCGGTGCCCTGGACGCGGACGCCGTAGACCTCGTGCAGTTCGGCGATCATCTTGACCTCGATGGCCGCGATCACCAGGGTCTCGGCGGCGAGCTGGGCGGGTGCCGTCAGCAGCAGCGGCGGGGCGGTGAACTGCACGGTTGCCAGGGCGCCGCCGGCGGCGCCGACGGCGGTGGTGCCGTTTCCGGCCACCTTGACGAGCTTGTCGGCGAGCTGCTCGCCCATCAGGCCGGGATGGTGGGCCTGCAACGTCCCAAGGTCGCGGATCGGGATGTGCGGACCGGCCTCGATGAGCAGGTCGCCGAGCCATCGGCCCCGTGCGACGCCCGCGGCGCCCGCCTTTCGGGCGTTCTGGCCGAGCAGGCGGGCCAGTCGCCCGAGCAGGCGGCCGCGGGTCTCGCGGTCCATGTCCTCGTCGCCGGTGAGCCGTCCGATGAGCTCACCGAGTTCGGTGGAGCCGTCGCCGCGCGCCGGCTCCACGTCGTCATGACGTCGCTCGATCTCTCCCGTCACCCGAGGCCACTCCCGGTCAGGCGGCGCACTCGCGGCAGATCGGCTGGCCGTTCTTCTCGGCGGCCAGCTGACTGCGGTGGTGCACCAGGAAGCAGCGCGTGCAGGTGAACTCGTCGGCCTGCCTGGGAACCACCCGGAAGGTGAGCTCCTCGTTGGACAGGTCCGCACCGGGCAGCTCGGCGACCTCGCCGGCGTCCAGGTCCTCATCGATGATGCTGGCCGCCTTGTCGGCGCGCCGGGCCTGGAGCTCCTGGAGGCTGTCCTCGCTGAGATCGTCGTCTGTCTTGCGTGGGCTGTCGTAGTCGGTCGCCATCTTCTATCTCCATCCCCCTCAGTGCTTTATGCGCCCCGTCGCGCGGATCTAACGCTCGGGGGACCGTTCTTGTGCCCGATCCGGGCGGGAAATTCTGTCACGTTTGGTGACCTGCGACACACAAGGCGCGACCGTTCCCACGAGTGACACCCGTCACCCGGACCTCTTCCTCGTAATGTGTCTTCCGTCACATACCCGGCGGTCGTCTCGGCGTGGAAATCCGGAACCGGGACATCCACCGTGGATCCCGCGGCGGCCGGGATCATATCGGTCCGGGGGACGTTGTGCGCGCCTACCGGCCCGGCGCGGCGCGGTCGCCCGATCCGGTCGGCCGACCGCCGAACCAGACGCTTCGGTGAAACGTCTGAACTAACGCGATATCGTGCCCGCCTGAGGTTGGGGGCGGGCCCCCTGCGGGGTCAGCCCGGCGATCGCCGGCAAATGCCCTCGCGGCGGGGTCCGGCGCACAATATCGCGGGACATCACTGCGGGTCACTGGAGGGTCAGATGCCGGATGCCGCTCCGCTGGAGCCGGGCGATCCTAGGGCACTGGGACAGTACGAGGTCGTCGGAAGACTGGGTGCCGGGGGTCAGGGCGCCGTCTTCCTCGGCAAGGCGCCGGGAGGTGAGTACGTCGCGGTCAAGCTGCTGCACGCGCAGATGGCGAACGATCCGGCGGCGCGTGCCCGGTTCACCCGTGAGGTGAGTGCGGCGCAGAAGGTCGAGCCCTTCTGCACGGCCCGCGTCTACGAGGCCGACGTCCACGGCGACCAGCCGTACGTCGTCAGCGAGTTCATCGACGGGCCGTCTCTGCACGACGTGGTCGCCCACGACGGGCCGCGGAGCGCCGCCGAGCTGGAGCGCCTCGCGATCGGCACGGTGACCGCGCTCGCGGCCATCCACGAGGCCGGCATCGTGCACCGCGACTTCAAGCCGAACAACGTCATGCTGGCCGCGGACGGCCCGCGCGTCGTCGACTTCGGCATCGCGCGGACGGTCAACTCGCAGGAGAGCGCGGTGACCGCCACCGGGATGGTGGTCGGCACCCCCGGCTACCTGGCGCCCGAGCAGCTCACCGGCGCGCCGCTCACCCCGGCCGTGGACATCTTCGCCTGGGCCGCCACGATGGTGTTCTCCGCCACCGGGCAGTCGCCGTTCGAGGCCGACACGCTGCCGGTCATCATCAACCGGATCCTCAACGAGGAACCGGACCTGTCGGCGCTGCCCGCGGGCCCGCTGCGCGACCTGATCGGGCAGTGCCTGTCCAAGGACGCGGGCCTGCGCCCGCCGGCGGCTCAACTGCTGCTGAACCTGCTCGGGCACGTCGGCGCCGCGCCGGCGGGCCAGGGAGGCGGCCAGGACCTGCTCAACCAGGGCACCCGGATCGCCTCACAGCTTCCGCCGCCGCCTCCGGTGCCGCCGGCGCCGCAGGCGCGGCCGCAGCCGCAGATCACGCCGCCGCCGATGCCGATGCACCAGGGCCCGCCCGGCCCGTCGACACCGCCGCCGCAGCCCATCACGCCGCCGCCGATGCCGATGTACCAGGGCGGGGCGATGCCGCCGCCTCCGCCGCAGACCCAGCCGCGGATGCCGATGCAGCAGCCCGTCCCGCCGGGTCCGGGGTACCGGCCGCCGAAGCAGTCCAGCTCCGCGGGGCCGATCATCGCGATCGGCTGCGGTGTGCTGGCGCTGATCTCGTTCATCGCGGTCATCGCGTTCGTCGTCATCGCCGCCGACGGCGACGAGGACCCGGACCCGTACGTGGCGCCCAGCACGTACACGCCGAGCGAGCGGCCGACGTCGACGTCCACCGCCGACGGCGGGCTCCTCGGCGTGTTCGCGGGCGACGGGAACCAGCCGGGCGCCGGGGCGGGGCACACGAAGTTCGAGGTCCGGTTCGCGCTCCTGCGCACCAGCGGCACCGCGCGGTACGAGTACCCGTCCGGGGCACAGGACAACTGCTACACCAGGCTGTCGCTGCTGTCCGACGACGGGGAGGGCGGCAAGGTCGAGTACCGGGAGACCCCGATGGCGGGGATGGATCCGAGCAAGTGCGCGCCCGGTTACGTCACGTTCGTCCCGTCCGGATCCAGTGACTCCATGCGCTGGGAGTGGCGGCAGACCCGGTCCTCACCGTCGCCCGACGCCTACGGGACCGTGAGCAAGTGACGGCGGCGGTCACTCCGCTTCGCGAGGGTGATCCGCCCCAGCTCGGCGCCTACCGCCTGACCGGCCTCCTCGGGGAGGGCGGTCAGGGCGCCGTCTACCTCGGGGAGGACGAGCCGGGCCACCGGGTCGCCGTGAAGCTGCTGCACGCGCGGTTCAGCGGCGACCCGAGGGCCAGGTCCCGGTTCGCGGCGGAGGTCGCGGTGGCCAAGCGGGTGTCGGCGTTCTGCACGGCCCGCGTCCTGGACTCCGACGTCGAAGGCGACCGCCCGTACATCGTCAGCGAGTACATCGAGGGTCCGCCGCTGTCGACGGTGCTGTCGGCCGACGGCGCGCGGCGCGGCACCGACCTGGACCGGCTGGCGATCGGGACGATGACGGCGCTGGCCGCCATCCACCAGGCGGGCGTCGTGCACCGCGACTTCAAGCCCGGCAACGTGCTTCTCGCGCCGGACGGCCCGCGGGTGATCGACTTCGGGATCGCGCGGGCGCTGGACGCGACGGGCACGATGTCGAGCACGGCCGTCGGCACTCCCGCCTACATGGCGCCCGAGCAGATCTCCGGGGCGCAGGTCGGACCGGCGGCCGACGTGTTCGCCTGGGGCGCCACGATGGTCTACGCGGCCAACGGGCGCCCGGCGTTCGGGCAGGACTCCATCCCCGCGGTCATGCACCGCATCCTCAACCTGCCCCCCGAACTCGGAGACCTGCACGAGCCGCTGCGCGAGATCGTGGCGAACTGCCTCAGCAAGGACCCGGCGCTCCGTCCCGCGTCCCAGCACGTCCTGGCGCGCCTGCTGGACCTCGCGGGGAGCCTGCCCCAGCCGGGCGTCCGCCAGGACGCGGAGAACGGCGAGAACGCCGTGATGCTCACGCAGGGCGCGGCCACGGCGGCCACCGGGTCGGCGCGACTGCGCGTCCAGCCGGCGCCACCGCAAACCCACCCGCGAACGCCGCAGCCCCACACGCCACCGCCCCACACCCCTCAGCAGCACACGCCACAGGCGCAGGCTCCTCAGGCCCCTCCCGGCATGCCGATGCCCGGTCCCCCGCCGCCTGGGACACCGTGGTCACCACCGGCACCGGCACCGCAGGGCGGCGTGCACGGCGGCCCGACCTGGCCGTCCGGGCCGTCCTTCCCGGCTCCGGGCGCCGCCCCCGCCAAGCCGCCGGGGAACGGCGGCAGGCCCGGCATCGGCGTCCTGGCGAGCGTGGGCGGCGCCGCGCTGGTCGCCCTGGTACTGGTCGGCACCGTGATCGCGGTCCAGCTCGGCCGTGAGGACGAGCCCGAGCCGCCGGGCACGACGGGCCGCACCGGCGGCACGTTCCGGATGGCGGCCACGTCGCCCGGCACCGCGGGCGGGGAGATCGACCCGTCGCACGTCTACGGCGGTACCGGGCGGTTGCTGGTCAAGCAGCTGTTCACCGGCCTGACCGAACTCAACGCGGACGGCACCGTGCGCAACCGCCTCGCCACCGGCATCACACCGGACGCGACGTGCCGGCAATGGAAGATCGCCATCAGGGACGGGACGACCTTCAGCGACGGCACACCCGTCGACGCGCAGGCGTTCGCCCGCGGATGGACGCGCAGCGCCGCGACGAAGTCCGGCAGCGCCGCCTACCTGATGAACGACATCGAGGGCTTCCTCGACGTCGCGGGCGGCAAGGCCGACGCACTGTCCGGGGTCAAGGCGGTGTCCGGCACCCTCCTCAACGTCACGCTCACCTCCCCCAACTGCGACTTCGGCGCCCGGCTGTCCGAGCCGGCCTTCATGCCCGTCCCCGAGTCGGCCGGGAACGCCGAGAACGAGGCCTACAACACGCGTCCCATCGGGAACGGGCCCTTCATTCTCGAGGACTACAGGGAGGACGCGAGCGCCTCGCTCGTGCGCAACGACACCTGGGCGTTCGGCAAGACCAGGTTCGACGGCGTCGAGCTCGTCCTGGGCGACGACGCGGCCAAGGGACGCGCGGCCTACGCCGCCGGCGAGGTCGACTGGTATCCCGTCGAGCCCGGCGACCTGTCCTCGGCCCCCAGGAACGACATGGTCACCCGTCCCGGCCCGTTCACGCGGATGCTCGTCCCGATCACCGCCCGGGGGCCGATGCAGTCCAAGCAGGCCCGGGAGGCCGTCTCCTACGCCATCAACCGCGTGAAGCTCAGCGACATGCTCGGCGGCGTCCTCAAGCCCGCCCACGGCATCGTCCCGGCGGCGGTCCCCGGCTTCGGCGGGCCCGGGGCCTGCCCGTCCTGCGACAGGCCGGACCCGGCGAAAGCCAAGACGCTCGCGGAGCAGGCGAAGCTCGGGCCGGGCACGGAGATCAACCTGTACTACCGGGTGTCGCCGATCTACCGGACCCTCGCCGAGGCGGTGCGGAACGAGCTGCAGGCGACGCTCGGCTGGAAGGTCGAGATGAAGCCGACCCCGCTCACCGAGTTCACCCAGTACCGTGACACCCTCGCCTCGGACGACGCCTCCGGGCTGGCGGTCTTCGCCTACGGCCCCGACTATCCGGGCGCCTACTCGATGCTCTGGCCGCTCCTCGGCGGCGATCTCGTCGCCACCAGCGAGAACTCGAACTACAACCTCTCGGGCTGGAAGAACGGGCAGTTCGACGGCCTGATCTCCAACGCCCTCCGGAACCCGGCCTCCGACGGCCGGGCCACCCTGTTCAAGCAGGCCGAGAAGCTGGCGCTGGACGACCTGGCCCTCATCCCCCTCGTCAACGACGGCCACGCGGCCATCGTGAAGAGCGACAAGTACGCCGGCCTGAAGATGGACTACGACGGCGACCCGACCGTGGCCACCGCCGCGTTCAAGTAGGAATCGGCCGGGGCGGGCCGGTCAGCCCGGCGGGAGGCGGACGGTGACGATCAGGCCGCCGCCGGGGCGGGGCGCCGCGTAGACCGCGCCGCGGTGCGCCAGCACCACCGACCGGACGATCGACAGCCCGAGTCCGGCGCCCTTGGACGACTCGACCCGGTCGGCGTTCAGCCGCCGGAACGGCTCGAACAGCCGCTCCACCTCGTAGGCGGGGACGGCCGGGCCGGTGTTCTCGACCTGCACGGTGGGGTACCCCTCGAGGATGCCGGTGCGGATCCACAGCTCGCCGCCGTCCTCCTCGTTGTGCTTGACCGCGTTCTCGACGAGGTTCGACACCAGATGCTCCAGCAGCACCGGGTCGCCCAGCGCCTTCCCGGACGTCAGCTCGGGGTGGACGGACACGTCGTTGTCGCGGTCGCGGCGCGCCGAATGCTCCAGCACCGTCGCCGCCACCTCCGCCAGGTCGACCGGGGTGCGGGTGGTCAGCTCGCGTTCGCTGCGGGCCAGCAGAAGCAGGCCCTCGATAAGCCGCTCGTGCCGGGCGTTGGTGGCCAGCAGCGTCCGCCCGACGGTGCGCAGGTCGTCGGAGACCTCCGGGTCGCCGAGCGCCACCTCCAGCAGCGTCCGGTTGATCGCGAGGGGGGTGCGCAGTTCGTGCGAGGCGTTCGCGACGAACCGCCGCTGCGAGTCGAACGCGTGCCCGAGCCGCTCCAGCATCGCGTCGAAGGTGTCGGCCAGCTCCTTGATCTCGTCGTCGGGGCCTTCGAGCGCGATCCGCTCGTGCAGCGTGCTCTCCGACAGCCGGCGGGCCGTGGTGGTGACCCGCTGCAGCGGGCTGAGCGCCCGGTCGGCGACGAACCAGCCGAGCACCAGGGTGATGACCCCCACCCCGCCGAGCGCGAGCAGGGACCGGCCCACCAGCTGCTTCATCGTCTGCTCGACGAACTGGCGCTTCAGTTCGGCGGCCTCGCTCTCGGAGATGCCGAATCCGATCACCTGGACGTTGCCGAGGATGTTGGCCATCAGCACCGACATCACGAACAGCAGCAGCGCACCGGCCATGAAGAACAGGAGCCCGTACAGCAGGGTGAGGCGCAGGCGGACGCTCATGCGGCCGGGCAGCGCCTTCAGGTCGGCGAACGAGCCGGCGCCGTCGGCGCGCCACATGCCCATGCCCCTGGCGGCAGGGGGCGGCTGCGGCACCTGCTGCGGCCCCGGACGCCGCCACGGGCCGCCGCGCCGGCCGCCGGGGACCGCCGTCGGCTGCGTCGCCTCCGCCCCCTCCTCGTGCGGCGGCGGGTGCGCGGCGGACGGCCGGGTGTCGCCGGGCCCGGACTCTCCGGAGTCCACGTTCGCGTCCGCGTTCGAGCGGGCGGACGGCTCGTCCGGGCCGTCCGGGCCGTTCCGGGGTGCGGGCCCGGCGTTCACAGCCGGTACCCCACGCCGGGCACGGTCTCGATCACCGGGGGGTCGCCGAGCTTCTTGCGCAGCGTCATCATCGTCACCCGGACGACGTTGGTGAACGGGTCGATGTGCTCGTCCCACGCCTTCTCCAGGAGCTGCTCGGAGCTGACGACGGCGCCGTCCGCGCTGAGCAGCACCTCCAGGACCGCGAACTCCTTGCGGGTCAGCTCGACGGGGCGGCCGTCCCGGGCGACCTCGCGGCGGGCCGGATCGAGCGTGATCCCGGCGCGTTCCAGCACCGGTGGCAAGGGCGCGGCGGCGCGGCGGCCGAGGGCGCGCACCCGGGCGATCAGCTCGGCGAACGCGAACGGCTTGGCCAGGTAGTCGTCCGCGCCGATGGACAGGCCCTCGACCCGGTCGTCCAGCTCGCCCGCCGCGGTCAGCATGATGATCCGCGCCGGGTAGCGCTGCGCGACCAGCTGCTTGCAGACCTCGTCGCCGTGGACCTTGGGCAGGTCGCGGTCCAGGACGATGATGTCGTAGTCGTTGACGCCGGCCCGCTCCAGCGCGCCCGCGCCGTCGTAGGCCACGTCCACGGCCAGCGTCTCCCTGCGCAGGCCGGTGGCGATCGCGTCGGCGAGCACCCGCTCGTCCTCGACGACTAGAACACGCACAGGGTCCCCCTCCTGGTCGGGGCGCACGCCCGCGCCCGCGCTCCAGATATGCCACGGGGGTCGTAAGACGCCCGTAAGCACCTGTTCTCCCGGTGTCCGCCGACCCACGCCCCAGCGGACGCAACAATCCGCGAAAATTGCATCCGCGGACAGGTTTACCTTCAGCCTAGGCCTGGGTACAGAAGGGCACGATCCGGGAGGAGGCCCATGGGCGAGTTGTCACGTATGATCCAGCAGCGGCTCGACGACGCGTACGCGTCGCTGCGGAGCGCCCACGCAGATGGAGACACCTACCTGGCGGACATTCGCCAGGAGGAGATCAACGACCTGCGCCGGATCGCAGCGAACAACGACATCGGCGTCGAGCCACCCCGCTGCGACTGAAGACGCACGACCGTTGCGGGGAGCCCGGGCCACTCCCGTCCCGGGCTCCCCGTTCCCGTTCCCGTTCCGTTGTTCGTTTGACGGCCCGCGGTCAGTCGGTCAGCGGGTCCAGCGGCGCCAGGAGGTCGTGCAGGGCCTCGAACGTGCCCGGTCCCGCCGCCACGGCCAGCTCCGGGCCCGCGGGCGCCCCGTGCAGGCCCTCGACGCGTCCGCCCGCCTCCCGGACGATCAGCCCGCCCGCCGCGATGTCCCACGCCTGGACGCCGCGTTCGTAGTAGGCGTCGACGCGTCCCGCGGCCAGCGCGCACAGGTCCACACAGCACGAGCCTCCGCGCCGGATGTCGCGGATGGCGGGCAGCACACCGGTGAGGACCCGCGCCTGCTGGGCCCGCCGCCCCGCCGCGTACCCGAATCCCGTGGCCACGAGCGCCCGGTTGATCGGCACCTGGGAGTTCACGCGGAGTTCACGGGTGCCGGACGCGGTGTGCAGGAGGGCGCCCTCGCCGCGCACCGCCGTGCAGGACTCGCCGCGGCGCGGCATCTCCACGACGCCGGCGACCGCCGTGCCGTCCACCTCGGCGGCGATGCTGACCGCCCAGTCGGGCAGGTCGTAGAGGTAGTTCACTGTGCCGTCGATCGGGTCGATCACCCAGCGGACCCCGCTGTCGCCGGCGTGCGTGCCGCCCTCCTCGCCGAGGAACCCGTCGCCGGGGCGGGCCGCCCGGATCCGCTCGATGATCAGCTGCTCGGCGGCGCGGTCCATCTGGGTGACGACGTCGGTCGGGGACGACTTGGTCTGGACGACGTCGGGGCCGTCCGCCGGGCGCTTGTCGACCAGCATCCGGCCGGCCTCCCGCGCGGTCGCGACGGCCAGTTCCAGCAGTTCCGCGGCCAGGCTCATCCGTGCTCCCCGTCCCGCAGAAGCCTGCGGGGCAGCGTGGCGAACCGCGGGTCGGTCCCGGGCGTGGCGGCCCGCGCGAACGCGATCCCGAGTTCGGCGGCGAGGTCGGCGGCCTCCACGTCGAGGTCGAACTTGACCTCCATGTGGTCGGAGACGAACCCGATCGGGACGACCGCGACGGCGCGGACCCCTTCGCCGTGCAGCGTGCTCAGATGGTCGGTGATCTGAGGCTCCAGCCATGGCTGGGCGGGAGGGCCGCTCCGGCTCTGGTAGACGAGATCCCACGGCGTCTCAGGGGCCGCCTTCTGCGCGACCGCCCGCGTGGCCTGCTCCAGCTCCGCGACGTACAGCTCGCGGTTGGGCTGGGACAGCGGCACGCTGTGCGCGGTGAAGACCAGGCGCGCGCCTTCTGGGAGACGGCTCAGCGCGTCCTTCGCCGCGTCCGCGAACGGATCGATGAACTCGGGCCTGTCGCAGTAGACGGCCAGCTTGTCGATCTCGGGGGCGTCCTCGACCTCTTCACGCGCGCGCGCGATGTCGTCGAGGTACTGGTCGTTGGTGGAGTAGCCGCTGTAGGCGGACGTGACGAACGCGGCCGCACGCCGGATCCCGTCGGCCTTCATCTGCCGGACCGTGTCGGCGAGGTAGGGGGTCCAGTTCCGGTTGCCCCAGTAGACCGGCAGGTCCACTCCATGGGCGGCGAAGTCGGCCTCGATCGCCGCCTTGAGCTCCCGGCACAGCCGATTGATCGGGCTGACCCCGCCGAACAGGTGGTAGTGCTCCCCCACCTCTTCCAGGCGCTCCCGCGGGATGCCGCGGCCACGGGTGACGTTCTCCAGGAACGGGATCACGTCCTCGGGCCCTTCCGGCCCGCCGAAGGACAGCAGAAGCAACGCGTCGTACGACGTCATGCCTCCATCCAATCAGCTGTAGCGCGCCGCGTAGGCCTTGGCCAGGTTGAGCACTTTCTGGACGTACCAGTCTGCGTGGTTGTAGTGCCAGACCGCCCGGTACAGCTGCTTTCCGCCCTTGCCCGCACCGTTGGCGCACAGGTACTTGGCCGCGCCCGGGATGGCGTCGTAGGGGTTCATGATGTCGGCCTTGCCGTCCCGGTCGCCGTCCACGCCGTACGCCTTCCACGTCGCGGGCATGAACTGCATCGGCCCGAGCGCTCCCGCGCTGGACGGGCCGACGTTGCGTCCATGGCTGCTCTCGACCTGCCCGATCGCGGCGAGGACCGTCCAGGAGAGTCCCGGGCAGGTGGCGGCGGCCTGCTTGTACAGGTCCATGTAGCTGGTCGGGCGGCCGCCGTCCGCCGAGCTCTGGTACTCGGCCTCGTGCAGGTTGAGCACGTCCGTGCCGGGGCCCAGCACCTTGGCCACGGCCTTGACGACCTTGGCCGGGTCCACGCCCGGCGCGTTGACCAGGACCGCCACGTTCGGGACGAGGCCCATGTCGGTCCCGGACTTCTTGCTGACGAGCATGTCGATGCCGGGCAGGCCGAGCGGTCCGGAGCCGCCCATCGTCAGGGTGGGCATCGTCCGGCCCACGACCGGGTACTGCGTCCCCCTGGCGAGCTGGAGCTGCTCGGCGGCGGCCGGGGACACCACGAACCGGTCGCCGGCCAGCGCCGCCCACAGCTCGGTCTTCGTGGCCGTCCCGGGCGGCGTCCAGGAGCGGAACGTCGACGGGTCCACGGCGAACGCGTTCACCTGGCGGCCCTGGAGCTGGACGGCGCCGCCCGCGACCGCCGTCACGTCCCTGACCTTGCCCAGCTTCGCGATCTTCTTGATCTTGGCGGCGGGGATCGAGGTGCCGCCGACCGCGAGCACGTCCGGCGGTACGACGCGCTGCAGCGGCGCGACCTGACCGCCCTGGGCCACGTTGATCGGATCGCCCGGTGGCACGCTCGGCGGGACGGCCTGCGTCGAGTCCGACGCGGCGGGCTCCGCGTCCTGCGTGGTCAGCGCCGTGTACACGCCGCCGGAGGCGGTGGCGACCGCCAGGACGGCGATGCCGGTGATGACCAGCGGCAGCGCTCTGCCGCGGCTGTGCGTACGCACGTACTTCTGCTGGGGGGTCCGCTGCTTCTTCTCCGGCTTCGGCCTGCGCGGGCGGCCCGCGGGCGCCGCGCCGCCGTTCACCGCACCGCCGCCGCCGTTCGCCGCCCCGCCGTCCGTGCCGGCATCGCCGGGGGGCCGTTCCCCGGAGCCGGATGCCTTCGAGGGCGCCTTCTTGGCGGCCGCGTTCGCTATGGAGCCGGTGCGCGGTGCTGATGGAGGAGCCACAACATTCCCAACGAGTGTCGCTACGGACGGTTACCCAATTTCACTTCTTTCCCCCATGTAACGCGATCATGGGGCTGACCATGGCCGGCCGGAACCACCTCGTCCCGGCCCATGCCCGCGGTTACCGGATCGTACGTTATCGCCCGATCCGTGATCGTGACCTGGGCCTCCCTCAGCCGGGTACCCCGTCGAGGGGACATCGTTCCGGCGGGTCGCGGCCGCCCCTAAACATGAACTTTCCTCATAATCGAATGCCGAGTAGAGTCGCCGCATGTCCCCCGTAAGCAACCAGAAGTGGCAGAACTGGGCGGGAAACCAGCAGGCCACACCACATCGCGTCGCGACGCCGCGCACCCCCGGCGAGGTGGCCGCGGCCGTACGGTCGGCCGCCGGCGACGGCCTCACGGTCCGCATGACCGGCACAGGCCATTCCTTCACGGGCGCGGCGGTCGCCGAAGGCGTCATGCTCCGCCCCACGGCGCTCACCGCGGTCCGCTCGGTCGACACCGCGACGGGGCTCGTCACCGTTGAGGCGGGGCTCCCGCTACACGAACTCAACCGCGTCCTGGACGACCACGGCCTCGCGCTGGCCAACATGGGCGACATCCAGCAGCAGACCGTCGCCGGCGCCCTCCAGACGGCCACCCACGGCACCGGCCGCGACGCCGCCGGACTCGTCTCCCAGGTCGCCGCGTTGGAACTCGTCCTCGCCGACGGCACCATCGTCACCTGCTCGCGCGAAGAACGTCCCGACCTGTTCGACGCGGCCCGGGCGGGTCTGGGCGCGCTCGGCATCGTCACCGCCATCACCTGGCGGACCGTCCCGTCGTTCCTCCTGCGGGCACAGGAAGAGCCGATGAAATGGGACGAGGTCCTCGCGCGCGTGGACGAGTTCGACTCCGCCAACGAGCACTTCGAGTTCTACTGGTTCCCGCACACCGAAGGCTGCCTGACCAAGCGCAACAACCGCGCCGAAGGCCCGGCCGAGCCGCTGTCCAAGTTCAAGCACTGGCTGGACGACCAGTTCCTGTCCAACACGGTCTTCGGGGCCATCAACAGGATCACGCACCGGGCGCCCGCGGTGACACCGTTCGTGAACGCCATCTCCGCCAGGGCACTCGGCGCCCGCACCTACAGCGACACCTCGTACAGGGTCTTCACCAGCCCGCGCACGGTCCGCTTCAAGGAGCAGGAGTACGCGATCCCGCGGGAGGAGCTCGTCCCCGCGTTGCGTGAACTCCGTTCCCTGTTCGCCAGGAGGGACTGGCGGATCAGCTTCCCCATCGAGGTACGCCTCCTCCCCCAGGAGGACGCCTGGCTGTCGATGGCCCACGGACGGCGGAGCGCCTTCATCGCCGTCCACGTCTACCACCGCGACCCGCACGAAGAGTACTTCCGGGGCGTCGAGGAACTCCTGACCACGCTCGGCGGCCGTCCCCACTGGGGCAAGCTCCACACCCGCGACGCCGCGTACCTGGAGAAGGTCTACCCGAGGTTCGGAGACTTCCGTGCCCTGCGGGACGAACTCGACCCGGACCGCCGCTTCGCCAATCCGTACACGAAGCAGGTCTTCGGCGACTGACTCACTCGGCGGGCGCGGTCCGCCCCTGCGGGTCGGTGGCTCCCTGCTCCTGCCCGCCGTCCTGCGGCGCCTCGGTCGGTGCGGGCGTCTCCGGAGCCGTCGGCACCGAAGTGGTGGGCCCGTCCGTGGGCTCCTGCGTGGGCTGCCCGGTCGGTTGCCCCGTCGGCGCCTCCTGCGGCGTGCTCGGTTCCGTGGTCGGCGCGTCGCCCGTCGGGGTCTCGCCGGGAGTGGCGCCGGGTTCCGTGGGACGGCCGGACGGGTTCTGCGACGGAGCCTCCTCGGGCTGCCCGCCACCGCCGCCCAGCACGTTCGTGACGGTCAGGCCCCCGTTGCCGCTTCCGATGGGCGTCCCGGTGGCCGCCTCGTAGATCGTGATCCCCCCGATCACGATCGCGAAGACCGCCGCCGACGAGAGCGCCAGCTTCGCCCAGTGCGCCCTGGCCCACTCGACCGTGCTCTTCCACGCCGACCGCCGGACGACCTGCCGCACCGCGTCCTCGCCCGCATCCTCGGCGAGCGAGCCGGCGACCGTCTCCACGGGATCCATGCGCGTCGCGTTGGGGTCTCCCCCGAACGGCCCGTCGAACCGCGTCGCGTTCGGGTCTCCGCCGCCCGGAGGCTCGAACATGGTGGCGTTCGGATCACCGGACCACACCACCGTCCGGGTCGGGTCGGCGCTCGTCGCCTCCTCCGCGGCGCCCGCCGCCATCTCCCGCCGGCGCGCCGCCGCCTGCATGTGCGTCAGTTCTTTGAACTGGCTGCGGCCCTGGTCGAGATAGTGCTGGCCGACCGCCGACCCCGCCGTCGAGATCACGCTCATCAGCGCCGCACCGATGATCGTCCCGTACACCCCGAGGGTCGACGCCCCGAACGCCGCGGCCGCCGTCGCCACCGCGCTGGCGACGAGCTGCGTCGTGCTGACATTCGGCAGCTTGCGCGGCATGACCCGCCTCACCCCTGTTCGTCGCCCATAGATCCCGAAAATCAAACTAATCAGGACAATCCGGTGTTCCTTCCCTGAACGTGACGCTCACAACGCCCGGACGGTGGAGCCGCGAGGGACCGCCAGGCACGGTGTGGAAAAAGATGCACAAGGATCGGGCAGGGCGACCCCCGGCCGGGCGAGTCACCGGCAAGCTTGGTCAGGTGCCCTCTTCGACCTCGTGAAGGGGGCTTCGAGAGCGGCGATGTTCGGACATGCCGGGTACGGTGCTGGCAGCAGGTGTGTCCGAAAGAGAGACTCGGGAACCCGGGGGAAGGGCACGCATGCGCCCTCGGTGGGCATCGGACGGCCGACCGGTGAGAGCACGGTCGCGCGGTCCGGCGTCCTCCGTGCCATCAGGACAGGGCAGGAAGGACACGCATGCAGGAGCTGCGCCTCGTCGCGGTCAGCGAGGACGGTACGTACCTCGTCCTGGCCACCGCGGGCCGAGGCACCCGGTTCACCCTGCCCGTCGACGACCGGCTCCGCGCGGCGGTCCGTGGACACTTCTCCCGCCTCGGCCAGTTCGAGATCGAAGTGGAGAGTCCCTTGCGCCCCAAGGAGATCCAGGCCCGCATCCGTTCGGGCGAGACCGCCGAAGAGATCGCCGAGTCGGCGGGAATCCCCGTCGAACGCGTCCGCTGGTTCGAGGGTCCGGTCCTGCAGGAACGCGAGTACATGGCCCAGCAGGCGCAGCGCGTCACCGTCCGGCGTCCGGGCGAGTCCACTCCCGGCCCGCCGCTCGGCGAGACCGTCGAGGAACGCCTCGGCCGCGGCGGCGTCGACCTCGACGAGGTCGAGTGGGACTCCTGGAAATGCGAGGACAACACCTGGCGGGTCCGCCTGTCCTTCTTCGACAGCGGCCGCCCCCACGCCGCCGAGTGGACCTTCGATCCGCGCCGCCGGAACGTCTCCCCGCTGGACGAGATCGCCGCCCGCCTCACCGCCGTCGAATGGGACGACGATGACGACGCGCTGTCCGACACCGTCACCCCGCTCGTCCCGCGCCGTCCCGCCATGAAGGTCGTCTCCAGCGACCGCGACCCGGCCGCCCGCGGCCTGCCCGCCGAGCCCGAGCAGCCCGGCGGCCCCGCGCCGTTCCGCGCCGCCGAGCCCCGCGAGTACTTCGCCGAGCACGGCCGCCGGGCCGAACCCCGTCCCGCCTTCCGTGAAGCGGGCGAGACCACTCCCCTGCGCGAGGCCGCCCGTCCCGAAGAGCCCCGCGAGGCCGCCCTCGGCCGCGAGGCCCAGGGCGGCCGCACCGCGGCCCCGTCCCGCGACCCGCGCGAGGAACGCCGGCCCGCCGAGGCCGTCGCCGCCCACGAACCCGCGGGCGGACGCGAGCCGACCCGCACGCGCGAGGCACCCCGGCCGGTTGAGACCGCCCAGGTGTCGGAGGCGGTCGAGCCGCGCACCACCGGCCGCGGCGAAGCGCGCATGCAGGAAACCGCTCACGCGCATGAGGCCGACGACTCCGCTGACATGCCGCGAGACGGCGCGGCGGCCCCGTCACACGAAACCGGCGAATCACGCGAAGCCACCGGCACACCCGAAACGAGCCGGCACGACGCGACACTCCAATCAGAGGAGCCGCGCGAAACCGACGGCGAAGCCTTTCAGGCGGGGGACACAGCCGAGACGGACCGTCCCGGGGACGTGTCGTCCCAAGAGCGCGAGACGCCTAGGCCCGGCGACACGTCCAGGGAGCACGAGCCCGCCCGGCCGCGCGAAGCAGCCCAGCAGCGCGAGACGAGCCGGCCACGCGAGGCCGCCCAGGAGCGGGAGGTCGACCGGCGCCGCGCAGCCGCCGAGACCGGCGAGTCCGTTGAGGCCGGCGTTGAGTCGCGGGAGTCGGATGCCGGGCGAGACGCGGTTCGCACCCGCGAGGCCGTCCAGGTGCGGGAGGAAGAGCCGACCGCCCCCCGAACGGCCCGGCACGCCGAGACCGTGGAACAAGAGAGCCGGGAGGAGCCGCCGGCCGGTACGGGCGGGGACGTCGAGCCGCAGGAGCCCGAAGTGGCCGCGCGGCAACGCGAACCCGAGGCTCCCGAGGCCGAGCCCGCCGAAAACGGGAAGTCCGCGCCGGAGAAGAAGACGCCGGCGCAGCGGCCGGCGCAGCGGCAGACCTCGCGGACGCCGCCGAAGAAGAAGCCGGCGAGCCGTCCGACGATGCCCGCCGCCGCCCAGGACAAGCCGGCCACCGGGGCACCGGCGGCCGCGGCGAGCGGTGAACCGGCGGCGCAGCGGCCCGCGCGGCGCCGCAAGGCCAAGGGCAAGCGCGCCTCCGTGCCGTCCTGGGACGAGATCATGTTCGGTGCCCGCCGCCCCGAATAGGGCGTCAGGCGTCCGGCGGGGGCTCCAGGAACGGGGTCAGCCAGGCGGGCGTTATGCCGGCGGCCAGGGCCACGGCGTCGTCTTCCGCCATGTCCATCGCCGAGTAGCCGCCGTCGCCCGCGCCGACCGCGACGATGAGGGTGGCCAGGCCCAGCCTGCGCTGGAACAGCGTCCGGCGGACGCGCCAGCCGACGATGGCGGTGTGCTCGACGACCACCTGGCGGCGGCGCAGCGACCCTGAGCGGACGCTCAGGCGTTCGCCGTCGGTGATGTGGCCGAGCTGGCGGTAGCGGTCCAGGCCGAGCGGAACGGCCAGGACGGCGAGGGCGGCGAACAGGTAGGCGACCCGGGGCTGCCCGGCGAGGACGCCCAGGACGGCGAAGCCCGCCGGGGGCGCCACCGCGCGGGTGACGCGCCGGCTCCGGGCGGCCGGAGGGTGGGCGGTCAGCGGTCCGGGGACGTTGCCGACGACGCGGGCGGCGAGCGACTCGGCGACCGTCCGGGGGGCCGCCGGCAGCAGGCGGCCGCGGTGGGCGGCGTCCCCGAGGCCGGTGATGAGCGCGCCGAGGCGGGTCACCCCCGTGACGCGTTCGAAGGGGTTGTCGGCGAGTTCGACGCCGCGCAGCCGCCGTCGTTCGAGGGAGACGCTGCGGCGGGTGATCAGGCCGCGTTCGATGACGAGGGAGCCGTCCCGCTGGTGGACGGTGAAGTCCCAGTTGAACATCGTGAACACGATCACCGACATGACGGGCATGGTGATCAGGAGAAGGACGGCCAGCGCGACGACGAGGGCGGTGGGCAGGCCCACCACGTCGTGGCCGAGGTTCTCCACGCGCTCGCGCGTGATGAAGCCGAGGTCGTCGCCGAGGTTGTAGAGGGTGCCGAGAAGGCTGCCGGCCAGCGCGAAGGGCGTGAGGAGGTAGGCGCCGCTGAGCGGGGCGTACACGTACCAGCGGCGCCGCATGCGGGCGAGGACGCGTCGCGGTGGCGCCGGGGCGTCCCGTGCGAGGAGGACGCGGCGGAGCCGTTCGGCTTCGTGGCGGGAGACCGCGTTCAGCGCGCCCTCGCCGCCGTCCGCGCCGGCGTCGATGTGGACGACCGCCAGGCCGAGGAGTCTGTGCGGGAGGGACGCGTTGATGTCCACACCCCGGATCCGGTCGCGCGGGATGCTCTTGACCGACCGCCCTATGAGCGCGCGGCGGAGCTCGATGCGGTCGTCGTACAGCCGGTACGTGAACGTCAGCCAGCCGGCGACGTGGAAGAGCAGCCCGAGCGCCAGCCCGACGAGCGTGAAGTAGAACGCCGTGGACAGTCCGCCGACCATGAGTCCCGTCGCGCCGGCGGCGATCAGCGCGATGAGCTCCCGGACGGCGCCGACGACGAACGTGAGCGGATGGAGCCGTTCGCCCCGGACGCTCTCCTCCCCCGAGCGCGTCCCGTCGGCGGGCGCGCGCTCCCCACCGCCGCTCAGGCCGCCGCCGTCCGGGCCGCCGCCGTCCGGGCCGCCGCCGTCCAGGCCATTGCCGGACGAGGGTCCTGGGGACGTCCACGTGGCGTGTTCGGGACCGCGGTCACCGTCTCGGATGTTCACGTCGCGTCGTCGCGCAGATCGTGGGCACGGTGGGCGAGGTCCTCGGCCAGCCGGGTCGCGACGTCCACGGGGAGGCCGGAGACCTCGGAGGATCCCGCATGGGACGCCGTGTTGATCTCGATGGTGGCCAGGCCGAGCATCCGTTCGATCCAGCCCTGCTCGGTGTCGACGGTCTGGATGCGGCCGACCGGCACCAGCAGCCATTCGCGGCTGAACCAGCCCGTCCGGGTGTAGACGACGTCGGCGCTGACCTCCCAGCGATGGACGCGGTAACGCCAGACCGGCGCGACGGTCACCATCAGCAGCCCGATGGCGCCGACGGCGTAGGGCAGCCAGCCGGTCCGGCCCGACAGCCATCCGGGCATGCCGTCCCAGCCGGAGTCGCCGGCCCAGGCGGCGACGCCCAGGGCGAGCCCGAACGCCAGGCCCCACAGCAGCAGGTACTCGATCGCCCAGTGCGCGATCGCCCGGGCCGACACCCGGTGTTCGGGCGGCCGCAGCCGCGGCGGGTGCGGCCCCCCGCCGTCCCTCTGGTGACTGCGCCGCACCGACGTCACACGGTGAGTTTAGAACGCCGGAGGCCCCCTCCCGGTGTTCCGTCCGGGGTGAACCGCCGGAACCGGGGGCACGATCTCGCGGGCGTCAGCGTTTTGTCAGTGGCACATGCGACGGTGAGGGCGCGTCTTCGTTGCTCACGGGTCTCGCCGGGGTGGCGGAAAAACTGGATGCAAACCACTCCGGACACCGCATATTTTGGCAGATCCGCCTCCAACAGGCGGAGACGTCCGGCGAACGAGAGTCCTAGGAGATCACATGACGTACGCCATCCAGGCCGATGGTCTGGAGAAGCGGTTCGGTGAAACCCAGGCGCTGGCCGGCGTCTCCGTCACCGCCGAACCGGGAACGGTCCTGGGGGTGCTGGGCCCGAACGGCGCCGGCAAGACCACCATGACCCGGATCCTCGCCACGCTGATCGAGCCGACCGGCGGCAGCGCCCGGGTCGGCGGGTTCGACGTGGTCAGGGACGCGCACAAGGTGCGGCAGATGATCGGCCTGACCGGCCAGTACGCCGGGGTCGACGAGATGCTCACCGGCACCGAGAACCTCATCCTGATCGGCCGGCTCCTCGGCCTGTCGCGGCGGGCGTCCAGAGCGCGCGCCGCCGAACTGCTGGAGCGCTTCCAACTCGCCGACGCCGCCGAGCGCGCGGCCAAGACGTACTCCGGCGGGATGCGCCGCCGCCTCGACCTCGCGGCGAGCCTGGTCGGACGGCCGCAGATCCTGTTCCTGGACGAGCCGACCACCGGCCTCGACCCGCGCAGCCGCAACGGCCTGTGGGACATCGTGCGCGGCCTGACCGACGACGGCGTCACCGTGCTGCTCACCACGCAGTACCTGGAGGAGGCCGACCAGCTCGCCGACGACATCGTCGTCATCGACCGCGGCCAGATCATCGCGCACGGCACGTCCGACGTCCTCAAGGCGCAGGTCGGCGGGCAGGTGCTGGAGGTCCGCCCGGTGGACCCGGCGGACGCCGGCACCGTGGCGAAGCTCGTCGGCGAACTGGCCGAGGCCGCCCCGGAGACCCGCGACGGCCTGGTCAGCGCACCGATGACCGACCCGCAGCTGATGCCCGGCGTGGTCCGCCGCCTCGACGAGGCCGGCATCGCGATCGGCGAGCTGTCGCTGCGCAAGTCGAGCCTGGACGAGGTGTTCTTCGCCCTCACCGGCCACCACACCGACGACATCGACGCCGAGGCCGGCGAACTGGCCGAGTCCACCAGGAAGCAGGCGGCAGACAAGGAAGGGGCGTCCGCATGACCACCGCGACGTTCGCGCCGCAGGACCTGTCCAAGCGGATCGCACCGGGCACCGCCCTGCGCAACACGGCCACGCTGGCGTGGCGCAACCTCGTCCAGATCAAGCACAACCCGATGGAGCTGCTGGACCTGTCCATCCAGCCCATCATGTTCGTGCTGCTGTTCGCGTACGTGTTCGGCCCCGCGATGTCCGGCAGCGTCGAGAACTATCTGCCGGTCGTCATCCCCGGCATCATCGCGCAGAACGCGCTGTTCGCCGGGATGAGCACCGGTTTCGGCCTCAACACCGACATCACCAAGGGCGTCTTCGACCGGTTCCGGAGCCTGCCGATCGCGCGCAGCGCCCCGCTCGCCGGGCGGATCATCGCCGACACCGCCAAGCAGGGGTGGTCGATGATGATCCTGCTCCTCGTCGGGTTCGCCATCGGCTTCCGGATCGAGACGAACGTCCTCGCGCTGTTCACCGCGTTCGCCCTCCTGCTCGCCTTCGCCGTCCTTTTCTCCTGGACGTCGGTCTACATCGCGATGAAGGTGAACGAGCCGGAGAAGGTGCAGATCTTCGGCTTCGTGGTGATCTTCCCGCTGAGCTTCCTGAGCACCGCGTTCATCCCCACGACCCAGGGCATCCCCGGGCCGGTGGCCGCGGTGATGGACAACAGCCCGGTGACTCACCTGGTGGAGGCGATGCGCGGCCTGCTGGTCGGCGGCCCCGTCCTCGACCACGCCTTGGTCGCGCTGGCGTGGGGCTTCGGCATCTCGCTGGTCTTCGCCCCGCTCTCCCTGCGGGCCTTCAAGAAGCGCGCGTAGATCCCTTCCCCGCGCCCGAGTGCGGAACGCCCCGGCGGTCGCGAGACCTCCGGGGCGTTCCGCTGAGCGGGCAGGGTCGCCGGCTCAGGCGGCGTTCTCGGTCTCCTTCTCCTGCTCCTTGGCCTTCGCGCGGGCGTCGTCGAGGGCGGCCAGTTCGAAGTCGGCGCGCGGCTGCTCGACGGTGGCGAGGGAGACGGTCTCGCGCTTGAGGAACAGCGCGAGCGTCCAGTCCGCCACGACGCGCAGCTTGCGGTTGAAGGTCGGGACCTTCGCGCCGTGGTAGCTGCGGTGCATGAACCAGGCCGGCCAGCCCTTCACCTTGAACCCGTAGGTCTGGGCGACGCCCTTGTGCAGGCCGAGCCCGGCTACCGCGCCGATGTTGCCGTGGGCGTAGGCCTTGAGGGTCTTGCCGCGCAGCGAGCGGACGATGTTGTCGCCGAGCAGCTTGGCCTGGCGGACGGCGTGCTGCGCGTTCGGCGGGCAGTACATGCCCTCCTGGGTCAGGTCCGGGATGGCGGCGTTGTCGCCGGCGGTGAACGCCCGCACCAGGCCTTCGATGGTGAGGTACTCGGTGCCCTTGACGCGGCCCTTCTCGTCCACCGGCAGGTCGCCGTTCCGGACGACGGGGGCGGCCTTGACGCCCGCGTTCCACACCAGTGTCCCGGCCTGGAAGCTGCTCCCGTCCGACAGCTCGATCTGCCCGTCGACGGCGGACCGCAGCAGCGTGTTCATCTTGACGTCGATGCCGCGGCCGCGGAGCTGCTCGGCGGTCCACTTGCCCATGTCGGGCCCGACCTCGGGCAGGATGCGGCCGGCGGCCTCGACCAGCATGAACCGCAGGTCCTGCGGGGTGACCTTGCGCATGTACTTGGTGGCGTGGCGGGTCATGTCCTCGAGTTCGGCGACCGCCTCGACGCCGGCGAACCCGCCGCCGACGAACACGAACGTGAGGGCCTTGCGGCGCAGTTCGACGTCGTCGGTGGATTCGGCGATCTCCAGCTGCTCCAGGACGTGGTTGCGCAGGTGGATGGCCTCGCCGACGGTCTTGAGGCTGATTCCGTTGTCGGCGAGCCCGGGAATCGGCAGCAGCCGGGGCACGGCGCCGGCGGCCATCACGAGGTAGTCGTAGGAGATCCGTTCCGGCGGCCCGGCCAGCGGCTGGACGATGGCCCAGCCCTCGTCGTGGTTCAGCTCGGTCACCCGGGCCTTGCGCACGGTGCACCTGGGCAGGACGCGGCGGAGCGGGACGACGACGTGCCGCGGGGAGATGTTCCCGGCGGCGGCCTCGGGAAGGAACGGCTGGTATGTCATGTACGAGTTGGGGTCGACGACGGTGACCTTGACCTCGCCCCGCCTGAGCTCGCGTCTGAGCTTCTTCTGCAGGCGCAGGGCGGTGTACATGCCCACATAGCCGCCACCCACGATGAGGATGTGGGGAGCGCCAGGGGTCCCCTCGGCGGTCCTGGCCATTGCGGCCCTCCAATGTCACGGTCGGCTTGTGAAGACATTCACAAACTAACCGATGGAACGTGCCTCGCACCAACCAATAACCGCGAAAGAACATCGAAACTTCCCGTCCTGGTAAAGCAGAGTGTGATCAGGGCTGTGAAACACGCCACTCCTTTCCAATTTTGGGGATGGAACGGGGCAAAGCACGCATGACCAAGGTCACAGCACGCGGCCGGGGAGGGCCGCCACCGGCGGGACGAAAGGCCCGTTCCACTACCGGCGAAGCCCTATCGTTGGGGTCGACGAGGAAGGGGGCGCCGGCGGGCGGGATGCGCGCGGCCGGATGACGGCGGTCCGGCGGTGCGCGGCGTACGATCTCGCCCGGGAGCGAATCGATGATGAGCAGAGACCGGCGTCCGATCCTGGCCGCGGTGGGCGCGCTCGCGCTCGCCGGGTCCCTGAGCGGCTGCGGGGTGATCGGCCAGCCCGAGACCAAGAGCGCCGAACTGTCGGAGTGGTTCACGGTGACCAGCCCGGTCTTCCGCGATGGGCAGGACTTGCCCCCGAGGTACGGCTGCACGACGTACCCTGGCGGACAGGGAAAGACCCCACCGCTCCGGTGGTCGGGCACGCCGAACGGGACCAGGTCGTTCGCGATCGTCATGGACGACCCGGACGCGTCCGGCGGCGCCTACGTCCACTGGGTGATCGCGGGCATCGACGGGACGGTCAACGAACTCGTCGAGGGAGCCCGCCTGGACAGGACCGTCGAAGGGTTGACCACAGGCAAGAAGGCGGGTTACGCACCGCCGTGCCCGCCCAAGGGAGAACGGCACCGGTACCGGTTCACCATCTACGCACTGGACCATCCGGCACCGTTCAAGGACGGCGCCGCTCTGAAGGACTCGCTGCCCGCCATCGCCGAGCACACGGTGGGACGGGGAAGGATCATCGGGAACTTCGGCGGCAAGTAGGCGCGTTGACCGTGAAGCCGCCGAGCGCACGGTCAGGGCGGACCCCACCGGGGGGCTGGAGCCGACAGGGGTGTACCGATGGGCGCGATTGGCCGATCGGCACACGCCGTGCGAGGGTAAATGTGCGCGAAGGGTGTGACAACGGTCATAGCGGTCGGTCAGAATCGGGCTAGGCCCGGACGGCAGCGACCGCCTGCGACAATCGGGACGGACTCGCGGTCCGCGCCGGCGACTCTCACCGGGCCAAGGCATTGGGTGGTGGCATGACTTCTTACATCGTGGTCTTCGGCCTCATTGTGGTCGTGGTCCTCGTGGTCGTCCTCGTGGCCTTGGGCCTGCGGGCCAGCAGGACCGGACGCGACGACGACGACTGGATTGACGACGAGCCGCAGCCGCGTGGCCGCAGGGGAGTCCCGCCGCACGAGGAGATGGGCGGCCAGGACGACTACGGCTACAACGACGGGTACGACGGCGGTTACGACCGGCACGGCGCGCCCGACCCCGCCCTCGACCGCCGGGTCGCCGGCGGCCCGCTCGCCGCTCCCACCGCCGCCCCGTCCCCGCCGCCCCCCGCCCCGAGCGGCCAGGCGTCGGACGAGATGGAGGACGACGACTACTGGGCGACGATCACCTTCGACAAGCCCAAGTTCCCGTGGCAGCACGACCACGACGGCGAGCGCTCGGACGTCGACCTCGCCGCCGACCCGCTGCACGCGCAGCCGCCCATCGAGCAGCCGCAGGCCGAGCAGCCCGGCCCGATCCAGCCGAGCCTGACCCAGCCGGTCTCCATGGGCGCCGACGCCCCGGCCTTCAATGGAATGGGCGTCCAGGGCGGCGGCACCGGCCCCCAGCAGATGCCCGCGCCCGGCGGGTTCCAGGGCGGCTCCCCGTTCACCGGCCACGACCCCGCGTCGACGTCACTCGACCCCCTTCCCGCCGACCTCGCCGGCCCCGGCATGCAGGGCGGCGTCCCGCAGCAGGGTTACGGTGCACCTGATCAGCAGGTCTACGGCGGGCAGGAGCCGCAGCCCGCGTACGGGGCGGCGGACTACGGTCCCGGTGAAGCGTCCTACGGCGGCCAGGACCACGGATACGGCGACCAGCCCCAGTACGGCTCCCCCGAGCCGTCGTACGGCGACTACGGCTCCGACCCGCTGGGCGGCCGCCCGGCCGCCGGACCGCCTCCCGGCGGTCGCCAGGACGGCTACGACATGCCGCTCGGGCCCGGCGGGCCCCGCGGCGGCGACCCGCGCGTGTCCGACCCGCTCGGGCTGCCCCTCGGCCGCCCCGACGAGCACTCCGCCCCACCCGCTCCCCCGGCGTCCGCCGTGCCCGCCATGCCTGCCGCACCCGCCGCGCATGGCGGCCCCGGCGGAGGATCCGACACCGACGGCCACAAGCTCCCGACGGTGGACGAACTGCTCCAGCGCATCCAGTCGGACCGGCAGCGGTCGGCGGGCACGGGGCCCTCGTCCGACGCCGGCGGCTCCTACGGCGGCGGCTCCCTGAACGACCCGCTGGGCGACCCGCTCAGCACCGGCTCGTTCGGCACCACGGGCGGTACCGGGAACACCGGGAACACCGGCCCCTGGCCGTCCGGCGGCCACCCCGGCGGATACGACCCGGGGCTCGGCTCCGGCGCCCCGTCGGGTCCCCCGCCCGGGTACGACCCGGGGATGGGCGCCCCGGCCGGTTACGGGCAGGGCCAGCAGAACGACGGCTACCCGACGGCTCCCGCCTACGGCGAATCGCCGCGCTACGACGACCCGCTCAACGGCGGCCGTGAACCCTACGGCGGCTTCGGCGGCGCGGAGGGCGGTCCCGCCGGCGCCGGAGGCGTCTACGGCGACTTCAGCGGCAGCAGCTACAACGGCGGCGCCGACCCGCTCGCCGCGCCCCACGACCCGGGCGCGCAGGGCGGCTACCAGGACCCGAACGCCACCCAGGCGTACGGCGGCGGCTACTACGGCGGCCAGCAGCAGGACGGCTACCCGCAGGGCGGCCAGACGAACGACAACGGCCAGTACGGTCCCCGCCAGACGGCCGACGACTGGGAGAACTACCGGCGCTGACGGCCCGGGAGAGCCGCACCAGGCGCCGAACCACCGACGTGGGCCACCGGAACCGCTCCGGCGGCCCACGTGAACACGCCCCGCTGCGTGGTGGGTGAAGCCGGGGGAACCCTGGTTATATACACAGAGTGACTTCAAAGCCACCGAATGTATCCATGGTGCGGCGGGATGTCCTTTCGTCGTTCGTCGTGTTCCTCGTCGCGATCCCCCTGTCGCTGGGCATCGCGGTCGCCTCCGGGGCGCCGGTCGCCGCCGGGCTGATCGCCGCCGTCGTCGGCGGGATCGTCGCGGGCCTGATCGGCGGATCACCGCTCCAGGTCAGCGGCCCCGCCGCCGGGCTGACCGTGATCGTCGCCGAGCTCGTACAGACCTACGGCTGGCGCGCCACCTGCACGATCACACTGCTCGGCGGGCTGCTGCAGATCGTTCTCGGCGCCAGCCGGGTCGCGCGGACCGCGCTCGCCGTCTCCCCCGCCGTGGTGCACGGGATGCTCGCGGGCGTCGGCGTCGTCCTCGTCCTGGCGCAGGTGCACGTGGTGCTCGGCGGCAGCACCCAGCGGTCGGCGATCGACAACCTGCGCGAGCTGCCCGGCCAGCTCGTGAACCCGCACACCCATCCGGCGCTGCTCGGCGCGCTGACGCTCGCGGTGCTGCTGGGCTGGTCCCGGCTGCCGAGGAACGGCCCGCTGCGCCTGATCCCCGGCCCGCTGCCCGCCATCGTCCTCGCCACCCTGACCGCCTGGTCGCTCGGCTGGGACGCGCGGCGCGTCGAGCTTCCGGAGAGCCTCCTCGGAGGCTGGGACGCCCCCGTCCTGCCGCACGGCTCGCCGGCCGGCATCGCCGGCGCGGTCGTCTCCGTCGCGCTCGTGGCGGCCGTCGAGTCGCTGCTGTGCAGCGTGGCCATCGACCGGCGGCGGCCCGCCGACGTCCCGCGCACCGACCTCGACCGGGACCTGCTCGGCCAGGGGGCGGGCAACGCGGTGTCGGGGTTCCTCGGCGGGCTGCCGATCGCGGGCGTGATCGTCCGCAGCACGGCCAACGTGGAGGCCGGTGCCCGGTCCCGGGTCTCCACCGTCCTGCACGGCGTGTGGGTGCTCGTGCTGGCGCTGTCGTGCGGCCCGGCGATCGAGCAGGTTCCGCTGGCGGCCCTCGCGGCGCTGCTCGTCGTGCTGGGCGTCCGGCTCATCGACATCGCCCGCATCCGTGACCTTCGTCACCACCGCGAAGCGCCCGCGTACTTCGGCACGCTCGTCGGCGTGGTCGTCCTCGGGCTCGGCGAGGGCGTGCTGCTCGGCATCGGGATCATGGGGGTGCTGGCGCTGCGGCGGCTGACCCGGCTGTCGGTGCGCGCCGAGCAACTCGTCCCCGAGCCGGACGACGGCCCGTTCCCGACCCGCACCCACGTGGTCGTGGAGGGCACGCTGACCTTCCTCGGCGTCCCGAAGGTGACGCGGCTCCTGCAGGACGTCCCGGCCGGTTCCAGCGTCGACCTCGACCTCAACGTCGACTTCATGGACCACGCCGCGTTCGACGCCATCCACCAGTGGCGGCTGGCCCACGAGCGCCAAGGGGGGAGGGTCGACATCGACGAGGTTCACGAGGCTTGGTATGAAAGAGCGGTGACAGGTGATATGTCCTCGCCGCGTAAAACGCCCCCTACTGCTCGCTGGTGGGCGCCTTGGGCGAATCGTCGGCGACGCTCCGAGGAGGAGCTCGACGCGCCCGAGGTGTCCCCCGCCGCCGTGCTGCTGAACGGCGTCCGCGAGTACCACGGCCGCACCGCCCGCCTCGTCCGCCCGATCATGGCCGAGCTGGCGATGGAGCAGAAACCCCAGCACCTCTTCATCACGTGCGTGGACTCGCGCATCGTGCCCAACATCATCACCGCCAGCGGGCCCGGTGACCTGTTCATCAACCGCAACGTCGGCGCCCTCATCCCGCGGCACGGCACCCGCACCCGCGACGACTCGGTCGCCGCCACCGTCGAGTACGCCACCAACGTCCTCGACATCCGGACGATCACGGTGTGCGGCCACTCCAACTGCGGCGCGATGGCCGCGCTCCTCGCGGGCGGCACCGAGGTCGAGCATTTGGCCGGGCTATCCCGGTGGCTCAAGCACGGCAACCACAGCCTCGCCCGGTTCCTCGCCACCGACCCGTCCGGCGAGGACGAGCCGCCCCTCACCCGCCTCTGCAAGATCAACGTGATGCAGCAGCTCGACAACCTGCTCACCTACCCGTGGCTCCGGGAGCGGGTCGAGTCCGGCGAGATCGAACTGGTGGGCCTTTACCTGGACCTGCAGTCCGCCAACGTCGAGATCCTCGACCGGGCCAAGGGCGTCTTCATGCCCGTACCGGACGAGGCCCCGCGGCCCCGGACCGTCGGCTGAGCCAAGTGTGGGCCGTCCCCCCGCCGGGACGGCCCACGCGCCGGTGGTCAGCGGCCCACGAGTTCGTCCTCGCGCCGCGCGTAGTCACGCACGTACATCCCGGTCACCCGGCGCGCCCGCCGTGCACGCCGGTCGGACGCCGGAAGGAACAGCGCGTCGCGTCGGCTGGCGCGCGAGAAGTCCCACAGATAGGCCAGGGAACCCAGCGCCCCGGCGAGGACGAGGGTCACGAACATGATGGTGATCATCAGCGCTCCTCTCCACGGGGCCCAGCACCCGGCCCCGCCACCGACCCCTGATCGAGGCGATCGGCTCTTACCAGGACAGTAGGCGCCTTGTTTCGTCCGCTCTGTGTCGTGTGACCCGAAGCATGTGAGTTGCACGCCCCACCGCCCCGGCCACCAGGCGGCCGGAAGGACGCGGTCTCTGAGCGAGTGAGGGGGGCGGACGAGTCGGCCTGTAAGCCGGGTTTTGTGCCCGCTGCCCGGTGAGGGGCGGCGGGTGACGGCCATCCATCTCGGGCCGCCGTTGCCGGCGGCCTCCAGCGGTCTACCCGCAGGCTCGGGCGGGCCGCCCTCGGGCACCTGCGCGGGGCCTCTCGCGGGGCCCCTTCTTGACCTTGCTCCGGGTGGGGTTTACCGAGCCGCCCACGTCACCGTGGGCGCTGGTGAGCTCTTACCTCACCGTTTCACCCTTACCACCGGCGGACCGGTGGCGGTCTGCTTTCTGTGGCACTTTCCCGCGGGTCACCCCGGGTCGGCGTTACCGACCACCCTGCCCTGTGGAGCCCGGACTTTCCTCGACGGGGATCGCTCCCCGACGCGGCCGTCCGGCCGGCTCGTCCGCCGTACATAGACGATAGCGGGTCCCGTGCTGTTCCCGGTTCGGGGGAGCCCGGCTCGTCCAGCAGGGTCTCAGGCCGGAAGGTGGTGGGTGTCGTTGAAGGTGCGCAGGGACGCGGGGCCGTCGGCGTACCAGTCGATGGACGAGAGGGCCGACACGTTCAGGTGCATCCGGTAGAGGGACGACATCGGTGCGCCCAACGCGTCCTTGACCAGAAGCTTGATGGGCGTGACGTGCGAGACGACCAGCACCGTCTGCTCGCGGTGGCGGACCTTCAGCTTGTCCAGGGACGTGCGGACGCGGCGGGAGACGCGGACGAAGCTCTCCCCGCCGGGCGGCGCGACCTCGGGATCGGCCAGCCATGCCTTGAGTTCCGCGGGCCAGCCCCTGCCCGCCTCGGCGAACGTGAGGCCCTCCCATTCACCGAAGTCGGTCTCGCGGAACCCGTCCTCGACGCGGACATCCAGCCCGGTCACGGCGGCGACCTCGGCGGCCGTGTCGCGGCAGCGCGTGAGCGGCGAGGTGACGATCGCGTCGAGCCCGTGGTCCTTGAGGGCGAGGGCCGCGGCGCGGGCCTGGGCGAGGCCGTTCGCGGTGAGCGGGACGTCGCCCGTTCCGGCGAAGCGCTTCTCGGCCGACAGCGGCGTCTCGCCGTGCCGCAGCAGGACGGTGGTCATCGGGGTGGACGACGGAGGCACCCAGCCGGACGGCGGCGGCTCCGGCTCCCCCGGCGTCTCCTCGACCTTGCGGACCCAGTGCTCGCCGCGGGCGGCGGCGTCCATGGCCTCGTTGGCGAGCCGGTCGGCGTGCGCGTTGCGGTTGCGCGGAATCCAGCCGTAGGAGACCGGGCCCAGATCCTCCGCCAGCTCCCGGGCCCGCAGCGCCAGCGGGATCATGTCCGGGTGCTTGATCTTCCAGCGTCCCGACATCTGCTCCACGACGAGCTTGGAGTCCATCCGGACCTCGACGCGGGCGGACGGGTCGATCCCGGACGCGGCGGCCAGCCCGGCGATCAGGCCCCGGTACTCCGCCACGTTGTTGGTGGCGTGACCGATCGACTCGGCGACCTCCGCGAGCACCTCCCCGGTCAGCGCGTCGCGGACGAGGGCCCCGTACCCGGCCGGGCCGGGGTTGCCGCGCGACCCCCCGTCCGCCTCGACGATCAGCTTCCTGCCCGCGCCACCGTGGGGGGGCGACCCCCCACGCCCCCCGGCAACCGCGTTCACAGTCCCGACTCGGGCGTGCGGATCAGGATGCGGCGGCATTCCTCGCAGCGGATGACCTCGTCCTCGGCGGCGGTCCGGAGGGTGTTCAGGTCGACGGTGTTGAGCGCCAGGTGGCAGCCCTGGCAGGCGCCGCGGAACAGCTTGGCCGCGCCGACGCCGCCGAACTGGCCGCGCAGCTTCTCGTAGAGGGCGAGCAGATCGTCCGGGACGTCCTTGGCGACGGCGGTGCGTGCGGCGCCGGCCGTCCCCGCCTCCTCGTCGATCTCGCGGCGGGCGGCGTCACGGCGCTCGGCGAGCGCGGTCAGCTCGTCCTGTGCGGCGGACTGGTCGGCGCGCAGCGCGGCGACCCTGCCGTCCGCCTCCTCCGACCGCTCCATGATCTCCAGCACCACCTCCTCCAGGTCGGACTGGCGGCGCTGCAGCGACTCGATCTCCGCCTGCAGGCTGCCGAGGTCCTTGGCGGAGGTCACCTGACCGGAGTCGAGCCGCTTCTGGTCTCGGTCGGCGCGGGTGCGGACCTGGTCGACGTCCTGCTCGGCCTTCTTCTGCTCCCGCTGCAGGTCGCCGACCTCCGTCTCGGCCGACACGATCGCGTCGCGCAACTCGGTCAGGCGTCCCTCCAGCCGCTCGATCTCCGCCAGTTCGGGAAGCGTGCGGCGCCGGTGGGCCAGCCGGTCCAGCGAGGCGTCGAGCTCCTGCAGGTCGAGCAGGCGAAGCTGGGCTTGCGGTGCGGCTTTCAAAGTGCTCCTTCGTCGTGGAGGCGCCACGCGTCGGTGACGAGCGTGGACACCCGGGTCTCCAACTTGCCCGCTTCCGGTGAGGCCGCCGCCAGACGCCGCTCGGCGTCGGCGAGCCACGGCCATTCGGTCGCCCAGTGCGCGGCGTCCACCAGGGCGGGCCCGCCCTGCTCGACGAACTCCGACGCCGGGTGATGCCGCAGGTCGGCGGTGAGGTAGACGTCGACACCGGCGGCGCGCGCGGTGTCGAGCAGGGAGTCGCCGGCGCCCCCGCACACGGCGACGGTGCGGACGGTGCGGTCCGGGTCGCCCGCCGCCCGCACCCCCCAGGCGGTGGACGGCAGCCCGGCGGCCGCCCGTCCGGTGAACTCCCGCAGCGTGACCGGCCCGTCCAGCTCCCCGATCCGGCCGAGGCCGCGGCGGGGGTCGTCGTCGGCGGGGACCATCGGACGCAGCTCACCGGTGACGCCGACCGCCCGCGCGAGCGCGTCGGACACGCCGGGATCGGCCCGGTCCGCATTGGTGTGCGCGGTGTGCAGCGCCACCCCACGGGTGATCATCCGGTGGATGAGCCGCCCCTTCGGCGTGGTCGCGGCGACCGAGTGCACTCCGCGCAGCAGCAGCGGGTGGTGCGTGACCACCAGGTCGGCGTGCCACTCCAGCGCCTCGTCGATCACGGCGGCCACCGGGTCGACCGCGAACAGCACCCGGCGGACCTCCTGATCCGGGTCGCCGCAGACGAGGCCGACGGCGTCCCAGGACTCCGCCCACGCCGGCGGATAGAGCTCCTCAAGAGCCGTGATGACATGGGATAGGCGCACGTCCCGCAGGCTACCGCGCCGAGCCGCTCCCAACGAGCCACCGAGCTTCACCGCAAGGCGCCCGCGTCTGAAACGATGGGCCGGGGACAGCAGACGAGGGACGACCCGACCGAGGGGAGAATGCCATGTCGGCTTCCGGCGCCGCCGCGGAACCGGAGCCCATCGTGCCCACCGCAGCCACCGAGCCCACCGCCGGACGTCCGTACATGCCCGGCTACGGCATCGCGGGACCGGACGAGGGAAGCGGCCTGCTTCCGTGGTCCTGGGCCGAGGAACGGCTGAGGGCCGCGCGCAACTTCTGGCTGTGCACGGTCCGGCCGGACGGACGCCCCCACGCCATGCCGGTATGGGGAGCCTGGTCCGGTGAGGCGCTGTTGTTCAGCAGCGCCGTCCCGTCGCGCAAGATGGTGAACCTGCGGGCGAACCCGCGGGTGGTGGTGACCACCGAGGAGGCGGAGAACCCGGTGGTCGTCGAGGGGCTCGCGGAGGTCCTCACCGAGCAGAAGGACCTCCAGCGGTTCATCGACCTGGTCAATTCCAAGTACGCCACCCGATATCGTGTGGACTTCCTGGACCCCGAGGTGAACGCCACCGTCGCGGTGCGGCCACAGACGGCGTTCGGGCTCCGCCAGGGAGACTTCACCGGTTCTCCCACCCGGTGGTCGTTCACGCCCTGAGCGTCCGCCGGGATCAAACTGGACACTCATCGCGTTGGAGAGTGCGTGAAGTCACCCTTTCGCCGCCGCAAGCGCGTCAAGGGCCGCGCCATGGGCAACCGCCCCGAGCCGGCCGAACCGGAGATCGTCGAATGGCCCCGTGAGGGGACCGGCAGGTCGTCCCTGATGGGCGCGATCCGCGGCGACGGTGAGACCGGCGCCGGGTTCGGCGGAGGCATGTTCGAGGACCTCGCCTCCGCGTTCGAGGGTTCGAAGAAAGTCAAGGTCGAGGAGCAGGAGCGGCAGCAGATCCTGCGCCAGGACGACCATGAGCAGACCGGCTCCGGCTCCTCCCGCGACGACCTGGACTCCGGCAAGATCCGCATCCGCCGCAACCCGCCCGCGGAATAATCGTGTCCGATTTTTATCGAACATAGGTTCGAAGGCGGGTTATCCTGACCGCGTGAGCACCTACGTTCCACCCGGCTGGCCCTCGCAGGTGCACCCACCGGGCACCGAGCGGTTCGAGGACACCGCCATGGCCTGGCTGCTCGAGCTCGTGCCGCCCGAGTACCGGCGCTACGGCGTCCTCCGCCGCTACCCCATCGTGCTGGCCCGCATGGCCCGCCAGCACGTCGCCGCGTCCGTCGAGGCGGCCCGCGAGGGTTTCCGCACCGCCCGCGTCGATCTCGGGGACGCCGTCCCGCCGCACGGCGTGGAGGCCGTCCTGGAGACCTACCGCCGCGAAGGCGCCCGCCTGGTCGCCATCCTGGAGGCCGTCGAACTCGTCGAGACGGCCCTGCGCGGCCTCGCCGAGCCCGACGACCCCGCCCACCGCCGCCCCTTCACCCCCAAGCTTTGACCATTCCGTTGACGCTGAATCGCGGCGTGCGCAAGCCTTGAGCTGATCCTGACGGGAGGGTTCCGGTGAGCGCACCACCTGGGTGGTACCCAGATCCGGAGTGGATGGGCCGCGAACGCTATTGGGACGGAGAAATCTGGACGGATCAGTCACGCCCGTACGCGACCCGCTCCCGAACCCACCGCCGCCCCGGCGGCCCGCCCCAGACCGCGCCGCCCGCGTCCAGACCCGCCCCTTCCCCGGCGCCACGAGAGCCCGCCCCACAGGCACCGCCTCTCCAGCCCGCGCCCACTCCGCCCCCGCCCCCGCAGGCACCGCCTGAACCTCCCCCGCCCCCGGCCCTCAGCGAGCCACCGCGGGCAGCACCGCCCGAAGCACCCACGCCGCAGCAACCGGCGCCGCAGGCTGTGCCACAGCAGCACGCGTTCGCCCAGCCGCCGCCGTCCAGCGCACCGCCGCGGCCGCCGGCTCCGGCTCCGCAGGTGCCGCCCAGGGCCGCTGAGGGGCAGGCGGCCTCCGCTCTCGGCGGGTGGATGCGGCCAGGGTCGGCGGGCACATCAGCGCAGGCGTCGCCGGCCGCCGGGGCGGGGGCGGGGGCGCTCGACCTTCCGCCGTCGCGGGTTCCGGGGCCCGTGGTACAGGCCGGTCAGGAGGTCCAGAAGCAGGACGGTCACGGTGGGCCGGGCGAGGTGGGGCGGTTCCTGCCTCCGGGGCGGCCGCAGGAGGCACCGTCCCATGGGGCCGGGGTCCGGGTCGGGCTGATCGTGGCGTGCGAGGCCGTTCTCGTGGCGGCCGCCGCGTTCGGGTCGTCCCTGGTCTGGCCCGTTTGGGGTGCGGTCGCGGTCGTCGCCGTGTGGGCGGTCCTGCTGGCGGCGCCTCTGGCCGCTCCGCGTGCCTACGGGTATCGCGATCCGGTGGACGCCGAGCGCGGCCGGCTGGAGCAGTCGTGGCGGAACGTCCAGCGGCGCGCGGGGGCCGGCGCGTATCGGCTGGTCGTCGTCGAGTCGGAGGAACTGAACGCCTGTCAGCCGTTCGGGCGGACGGTCGCGGTCACGTCCCATTCGGCGCGTTCGCTGCCGCCCGGACGGCTGGAGGCCGTGCTCGCCCACGAGCTGGGGCATCTGCTGGGGTGGCGGGCGGTGCCGGCGTTCGTCCACGCGCAGGTCACGTTGCCGAGCCGCGCGCTGCGGCGCATGCTGCGCTGGTCGTGGTCCCCGATCGGCCCGATGTGGAAGCGGGCCGTCGCGTGGCACCGGCCGATCGGTTTCGTGGCGGTGTTCCTCCTGACCGTCCTGGCCGCGGCGGTCACGGTCGTGGTGGCGTTGCCGGCGGCGGTCGCCTTCGCCGTGGCGTGGGCCGCGCGCCTGCCCGGCGGGCGCGGGGAGGCGCGGGCGGACGCGGCGGCGGTGCGGCTGGGGTTCGGTGCCGAGCTGGTCGCGGCCGTGGAGCACCGCATCGAGCATGCTCCGCACGGGTTGCCGCTGCCGCTCGTCCGGCGGGCTCAGGGGTTGCGGCGGCGGCTCGGCTGAGCGGATCAGCCCTTGCCGCCGAACAGCGGCGGCGGTCCGGAGCGGGGATCCCCGGGCGGGCGCGGCCCGGTCTGCCCGCCGGGCGGCGGGCCCGGGTCGGACGGCAGGGGCGCCCGCGGCGGAGGCGGGGCGGGCGGGGCCGCCCACCGCGGCGGCTGCTGTGTCAGGGGTCCGTGCGAGGCCGGGGCGGGGCCGGGGACGGCCTGCGGGGGCGGGGGCGGGTCCGGGAGGGGGCCGGTGGTCACGCGGTCCAGAGTGATGATCGCGGGGTCGCATTCGACGGGCGTGACGGTGCGGCCGCCGCCGGGAGCGGACACGACCACCAGCAGGGCGTGGTCCGGGAGGTGCTGGAGGGAGACGGGTTCGACGGCGTACTCGTACACGCGCTGCGTGGTGTCGGCGTCGCTCCAGTTGGTGCCCTCGGCGAAGGAGTAGGCGGCCGACCAGTTCCGGGACGTCGACGTGGCGATCCCCTCGGTGTCGCTGGTGCTGGTGCCGCCGCCCCGGTTGCGGCCGCGCTGGTAGGAGGTGGAGCGGTCGGGGAACAGCCCGAACATCTCGCCGCCCGAATAGCTGGTGCCCGACGAGCGGCTCGTCCCCCAGTTGCGGGACGTGCCCGTCGTGCGGCTCGTGCTGCGGGTGTCGGAGTCGCCCTCGCCCCGGGTGTCGGTGGAGGTGTGGGACTCGTTCCCGCCGACGTTCTTGGTGATCTGCGACAGGACGAAGCGGTGGTCGCGTCCGATGAAGTCGGCGGCCCGGGTGGCGTCCTCGTGGTTGCCGAGCCGCATGAACGCGACGGCGCCGCCGCCGATCATCTCCGCGGACGTCTCCCGGAGCCGCCGGAACAGCAGGGTCAGCGGGACGCCGCGCCGCTCGCACGCGTCCGACAGCCGTTCCAGGTGGCGGCGGGCCAGTTCGTCGGCGCCGGCGACGACCAGGGCGGGCGTCGAGTCGTAGGACGCGGTGATGCGGTGCGTGACCCACTGGACGATCAGGTCGGTGAGCAGTTCGGAGCGGACGTTGCGGGCCTGGCTGTCCAGCGCGATGCACGTCAGGTAGCCGACGCCGTCCTCGGACGGCTCCGTCCCGAGGTTCTCCAGCGGGTGCACGTAGGACTCGATCCGCGACAGGTTCGCGTGGGCTTGGCGCCGGTACTCGACGGTGAACAGGTCGCTCGCGATGTGCCGCCGCTCTTCGCGGGTCAGCAGGTCCCCGTCGTCGGGTTCGCCCATCAGGGCGCGGAGGGCCGCCCCGATCCGGCCGAGGGTGATGGTGCCGCCGAGGGCTTCGCACACTTTGGTCAGGATGCGGCCGTCCATGCTGCGGTCCGCGCGGGCGGCGTCGGGGGTGCCTCCGTGCATGGATTCGACGATCGCGTCCACGAGGTCTTGCGGCGACATGTCCGTCAGGAGGGTGGACGAGGCCTGGCGGCTGGGCAGCAGTTGCGCGTCCACCCCCATCCAGGCGGCCTGGGACAGTTCGACCAGTTCACGGCTGACGACCTCGCGGGACAGGTCGAGCACCAGGAGCGGCTGCACGGCGAGGGTGGACGTCCCGTACGTGGTCAGCAGCGCCTCCCACGCCCACAGGGTCCCGCCGAACACGTCGAGGCGGCGACCGGGCCGCGGGGCCGCGCCCCATTCGGGCAGGCCGTCGAGCCGCGCGCGCTCAGCGGCGTCGTGGGCGTGCTTGCGCGACTGCCAGTGCCGCGCCTGGTCCTGGTAGCCGTTCGTTATCTGCTGCTGGGCCAGCTCGTACGCCTGCCGGGCGTGCTGCCGCTGCCGGACGGCCCACCATGTCAGCGCCGTGCCCGGTCCCGCGGCGATGACCGCGAGCAGCAGCGACCCGATCGGGACGGTGGCGTCCCCGGCGGAGCCGCCGGCGGAGCAGGCGGCGAACAGCAGCAGGAGGGCGCCGATGCCCCCGCTCACCGGGAACGTCCGGCTCAGGCGGCGCTGGGCGGCCTGCTCGGTCTCGGTGACCCGGCGGGCCAGGTAGTCCGGCAGCGCCTGCTGCCGCGGGGGCGGCTCCGGGAACGGCCGCAGGAACCACCAGCGGTCCCGGAAGATCCAGCCGAGGCGGGGTTCGGGGCTGAAGAGCCGGTCACGGCGCGACAGCAGGTTCTCATGATCGACCGGTCCACCCCTCACGACGCTGAACCCCCGTTCTGCTCGGGTGCCGACTCGATCGTCACGCCCTGCGGGGAATGCGCGGCGATGCGCGAACCACCCAAGCAGATTGACAGGGGACTTGTCAGGTCCTCTGCCCCGAATCGGCCTTCCCAAGGGCGGGCTTGCTCAATAGCCTGACTGCCCGTGATGGTGGAGCGGGACGGAGCCGCAGGGCGGGGCGGGGCACTGGAGCGGCGTGTCCGTCCGCCGGTGCGGGCGCCGGGCCGGGGAGGACGGCGGTGATGGCGCGAACCGAGTCTTATGTCTCGGTCGACATCGAGGCGGACGGGCCGGTTCCGGGGCCGTACTCGATGCTCAGTTTCGGGATGGCGGTGTGCGGGACGTTCGACGGGACGCGGTTCACGGCGCCCGACCCGTCCGAGAAGACCTTCTACGCGGAGCTGAAGCCGATCAGCGATGATTTCGACCCGAAGGCGCTGGAGGTGAGCGGGCTGGACCGCGGGCGGCTCGTCCGGGAGGGCCGCGATCCGGCGGAGGCGATGAGCGAGGCGGCCGCGTGGGTCAAGACGGTCTCCGGCGGTGCGCTGCCGGTGCTGGTGGCGTACCCGCTCGCCTATGACTGGATGTGGCTGTACTGGTACTGGATGCGGTTCACGTCGCGCTCGCCGTTCGGGCATTCCCGTCATCTCGATATCAAGACCCTCTACGCGGCCAAGGCGGGGGCGATGGTCGCCCAATCGACGAAACGGCAGATGCCCGCCGCGCTGCTGTCGGCCCGCCCGCACACCCATAACGCGCTGGACGATGCCCTGGAGCAGGCCGAACTGTTCCAGAACCTGTTCCGCTGGGGCGGCTGATCATGTGGGACGTGGTGCGCGGCCTGCCGGTGTGCCGGCTTCTGGAGGTGCCGCGGCGGGACGCGGCGGACGGGCGGGACGAGTGGCGCGACCAGCGGCTCGCCGCGCTCGTGTCGGCGTACCACGCGGGCGGGGAGCCGGTGCTGGTCGGCTGGCGGCGCGCGCTGGCGTCCGGTCCAACGGAGGTGTTCGTCGGCGGCGAGGGGCTCCTCGCCGACCGTGACGGCGCGTCGGCGACGCTGAGCCTCCCGGCGGGCGGACGCGGTGTCATGCTCCCGCACGGGATCGCCGAGGACTCGATGGCGCACTGGGTCGGCATCGGCGCCATCGCCGACGGCCTCCTGGTGGACGGCCCGCTCCCGAACGACGGGGCGCCGGACGAGCCCGCGAGGCCGTCCCTGGAGGACGGTCTGCTGTCGGTGTGGATGCAGCCGTTCGCCTGGATGCTGGTCGCCGAGCCCGTGACGGGTCCGGAGACCGAACGGCTGGCCGACGACCTGGCCGACCGGCAGCAGCGCGCCCAGTCGATGGCGGAGCTGTCGCCCGAGGACTCGGTCGCCGCCGTCCGGATGGAGCGGCGGCACCGCGAGCTTCGCCAGGCGGCCACATCCGGCCTTTGGCGGGTTCATCTGATGGCGGGTGCGGCGACGCCGCGGGCCGCCGCGCGGGTGGCGGCGCTGGTGTGCGCGTCGGCCGACCTGAGCCGGCTGCCGTACGCGCTGGTCCCGGGGGCGGACGGGCCGTTCGAGGCGAGCACGCAGCTGGTGGCGGCGCTGGCCCGGCCGCCCGTCCGGGAGGTCGCCGGTGTCCGGTTCGCGATGCGTCCCGAGTTCGACGTGACGCCCGAGTTCGACGTCACGCCCGGCTCGGCGGACGCGGGCGTGCCGCTGGGACGGGTCCTCGACCGCAACCGCCGCGAGGTCGGGCCGCTGTCGCTGCCGCTGTCCAGCCTGAACCGGCACACGTTCGTGTGCGGCGCGACCGGCGCCGGCAAGTCGCAGACCGTCCGTTCGCTGCTCACGGCCGCCTCGCGCGCCGGGCTGCCGTGGCTGGTGGTCGAGCCCGCCAAGGCGGAGTACCGGCTGATGGCGGCGCGGCTCCCGGACGCGGAGGTCGTCGCGATCCGGCCCGGTGACGCGGACGCGATCGCCGCCGGGATCAATCCCCTCGAACCGGCCACCGGCCCCGACGGGCGGCCGTTCCCGCTGCAGACCCACGCCGACCTGCTCCGTGCCCTGTTCCTCGCCGCGTTCGACGCCGACGAACCGTTCCCGCAGGTGCTGTCCGCCGCGCTGACCCGGTGCTATGAGCGGCTCGGCTGGGACCTGGCGCTCGGAGAGCCGTCCCTTCCGGGGACGTCCCCCCGCTACCCGACCCTCGCCGACCTGCAGGCCACCGCCGAGCAGGTCGTCAGCGACATCGGCTACGGCCAGGAGATCACCGACAACGTCCGCGGGTTCATCCGCGTCCGGCTGTCCAGCCTCCGGCTCGGTACCACCGGGCGGTTCTTCGAGGGCGGCCACCCGATCGACTTCGGCGCGCTGCTCTCCCGCAACGTCGTCCTGGAGATCGAGGACGTCGGCGACGACCGCGACAAGGCGTTCCTGATGGGCACCGTGCTGGTGCGGCTGGTCGAGCACCTGCGGATGCAGCAGCGTCAGGGGGGTTCGGCGGGGCTGCGGCATCTGAGCGTGTTCGAGGAGGCGCACCGGCTGCTGCGCCGCAGCGAGGAGGCGGGGCCCGCGTCCCACGCCGTGGAGACGTTCGCGAGCCTCCTCGCCGAGATCCGCGCGTACGGCGAGGGGCTGATCGTGGCGGAGCAGATCCCGTCCAAGCTCGTCCCGGACGTCATCAAGAACACCGCCGTCAAGATCGTCCACCGGCTGCCGGCGAAGGACGACCGGGACGCGGTCGGCGCCACGATGAACATCACCGAGGACCAGTCGCAGTACCTGGTCACCCTGACGCCGGGCGAGGGCGCCGTGTTCACCGACGGCATGGACTACCCGCATCTCGTCCGCATGCCGGACGGCTCCCACCTGGAGAAGGCCGCGCCGGTCGCGTCCCCCCGCGTCCTGGTGAACCCCCGGAGCGGCACCTGCGGGACGGACTGCCGCGACTCCCCCTGCACCCTCCGCGACATGCGCACGGCACAGCGCGCGTTGGACGAGCGTCCCGAACTCGTCCTGTGGGCGGAACTGGCCGCGGCCGCCCATCTGACCGGGTGGGGTACTCCCAATCCGCCCCTTTCGGTGCTTGAGGGGCTGCCCTCGCGACTCCGCGACTGCGCCCTCTCCCACGCCGTCGACGCCGCCGTCGCGGCCCGCAGCGCTCCCACCGAACTGGCCGGGCACCTCACGGGCGCTTTTCACGGTGCGCCTTGTATGGCGAACGAGTCCGAATACTTCGCCACGCCGTACCGCTGGTGCCTCGTCCTAGAGGAACTCCAGGAAGCGCACCAGGCGGTCCCTGACGCGGGCCGGCACAGCCGAAGCGATGAATGGACGTCCCTCTATGGACGCGTGATTCCGGGCGATACTCTCGTCGAGCAACTCGGTCACATCAACGCCTGGTGGGCCCGGGACCAACGCGACCTGGACGCCCGCACGATCGCCGTCTGGGGCACGACCGCGGCGATCGAAACCGCCGTGGGCGCCCTCCGCGCCGACTCCGACTGGCCCGACCGCCTCCGCGAAGCCGCACAGAATCTCCACATCTCGGACGGCCTGCTGGACTCCTACATCACGGGCGACTGATGCAGTATGGACTCCATGGGGATCTTGGAGCAGGTGGCACCGAATCTGGTCGACGTCCTCCGCCGCGACGCTCTGTGGATGGCCTGGAACACCATCCTGGCGTGGATTCCCGTGGGCCTGGCCTGGGCGCTCTTCCGTGGCGACCGCGTGTCGCGCTCACCCTTCTGGTGGGCCGGATTGACGCTATTCGTCCTCTTCCTACCGAATGCACCGTACGTCGTCACCGACATCGTTCATCTGCGCGGCGACATCCTCCAGGCCAACGACGGCGGCCCGGTGGTCAGCGTGATCCTGCCCCTTTACGCGCTGTTCATCGGATCCGGTTTCCTGGCCTACTATCTGGCGCTCCGCGCAGCACTCGGCCACCTCGCCCGCATCGGCCTGGGAGCGTGGCGGTTCCCGGCCACGATCGCGGCGCACGGCCTGTGCGCCATCGGCGTCTTCCTCGGGCGGTGGGCCCGCCTCAACAGCTGGGAACCGGTCGCCGACCCGCACGGCACCCTCGAACGGATCCTCCTTCACCTCACCTGGACATGGGCGCCGGTACTGATCCTGGCCACGTTCCTGGTCACGTGGATCTGCCACTTCATCACCAGGGCGATCGCCGAAGCCTCGTTCGAGACCACCCTGAAGGGCGCGCGCTTCCTCCGCACGACCCTCACGTCCTGACCGGCACGCCCTGATCCCGCACGTCCTGATCCTGTACGCCCCGAACCGGCATGTTGTGAACCGGCATGTCGCGAACCGGCACCGTCAGGGTTGTGCCGGGGGCTGCTGACCCCACTGCTGGCCGGACGGCGGCGCCTGCTGCTGGTACTGCGGCTGCGCGGCCTGGCCGTACGGTTGCGCCGGCGGCTGCCCCGGGACGGGCGACTGGGCCGGTTTCGGACCGGCCGTGAGCTGGAACCCCACCCCGGCCAGCACGAACGCCAACCCGGCGACGATGAAGTTGAGCATCGTCGAGAGCTGCAGCGCTATCTCGCTCTTGTCCTCACCGGCCTCGTCCACCTTCGCGCCGACGACGATCGTGCCGAAGAGCGAGAAAGCGATGATCAAGAAGCCGACGAAGCAAAGAATGACGAAGGGCGGGCTGATCTTCTTCCCTGACATGGCCTGCACGATACAGAGATCCCGCTTGTCACGGTCGCGCTCACCAAGCTCGCCCCGGCCTCGGGAACCGGGCCGGCGAAGCCGCGGCCCGCACATGCCGTCACGCGATCTTCTCCAGGCGGTCGGCTGCTTCGGCGGCGCCTCCGGCGGAGGCGATGGAGGCCGCGACGCGTTCGGCTGCGGGGCGGTGCGGGCCGTCCGTGAGGACGGCGGCGAGGGCGGTCCGGAGTTCGTCCGGGCGGACGCGGGAGTAGCGGACGGCGATGCCCGCCCCCGCCGCCTCGACCTGGCGGGCGATCACCGGCTGGTCGTCCCGGTCGGGGGCCGCCACCAGCGGGAGGCCCTGCGAGAGGGACGTGCAGACGGTGTCGTGGTCGCCCTGGCAGACGACGGCGGAGACGTGTTCGAGCAGCTTGTGCTGCGGGACGTCGGCACGGACGAGGACGTTCGGCGGCGGGTCCGCCACCACGTCCGGGGGCGCCACGAGGATCGCCTGGACGTCCATGTCGCGGACGGCTTCGGCGGCGATCCGGAAGAACCGGTCGCCGGACGGGCCGTTCGCCGCACCCATGGTGACCAGGACGGAGGGGCGGCCGTCCAGCCGGTCCCAGGGGAACGCGCGCGGCGCGGGGCGGCCGAGCGCCGGGCCGACGAAGGCGAAATGGTCGGGGAAGACCGAGATATCGCCGATCAGCCCTCCCGTGGAGAAGACCAGGACGAGATGGTCGGAGAAGCGCAGGTCGAGCAGGTCGTCGACGCCGTGGTCGAGCTGGAAGCCAGCGATCTGGTCGCGGATCCACTCCTCGACCTTCGGCAGGGCGGCGAGCGGGCGGGTGAACTCGGCGGACGTCGCGGCGGAGGTCGCCCACGGGATCCCGCGGTGCCGGGCCGCGACGGGGGCGGCGAGGGCGAACTGGTCACAGACCACGACGTCCGGGCGGAAACGGTCGATCGCCTTCCCGGTGCCCGGCATCATCGCGTGCCCGAGCGGGACGAGGATGTCCCTCCAGAGGAAGCGGAGTGCGGCGAGGCCGCGCAGTTCCAGCCACTCGTCCCGGAGGCCGGGCAGGCGTTTCCCGAAGTCCTCCCCGACGGCGTCGATGACGCGGGAGCCGGGGCGGAGCCGGGGTTCGAGGGACGCCCGGTGGCCCGTCCAGGCGACCTTGTGGCCGCGGCGCGCGAGTTCGGCGGCGACGGCGGCGGCCGGCGCGACCGCGGCGGTCGAGGTGACCCCGGTGCCGGCCCCGGCGCCGGCGGCGGCCCCGGTTCCGGCGGGTCCCGCGGTGTTCGGGGGCACAGGGCCGCTCAGCGGCGGGACGGCGAACAGGAAGCGGCGTTCGGGTGTTCTCACGCGCCGGATGCCGGGGTCTCCGAGCAGGGACGGGACCTGCATGCGGCGGGCGCTCATCAGGCGGCTCCGGCGGGCGTCCGCGTGCCGGCGATGTGGTCCGCCACGTCCCCGACGGTCAGGTTCACGATCTGGTCGAGGTCCAGACCGGCGAGGAAGGCGGAGAGGTCGCCGGCGTCGCCGTGGCGGACGCGGAGCCGGTCGGCGAGGGCCGCGAACTCGATGCTCTCCAGGGCGAGGGCGTCGCTGAACGTGGTCTCCGGGCCGATCTCCACGTCGAGGAGGAACTCCTCCCCCACCACGTCTGTCAGCATCCGGACGACCTCGGACAGGGCGTCGTTCATGCTCGGGCCTCCTCCATGTCTGTTCCGCCCGCCTCGACCGTCCAGGCCACGACGTGTCCTTCGAGTTCGCGTGTCTCCACCGTCGTGACCGTGCCGTTGGCGGCGATGAGGAGCCGTTCGGCATCGGCGACGGTCACGACGAGTTCGGGACGGTCGGATCGGGTGATGTCCATCGATTGCAGTACTGCTTGTTCTGCTGCGCGTACGCGTGCGTCCTTCTCGTCTTGGGCCAGGCCGATGCCGGCCGGTTCGTCGCCGGGCCGTACCAGGGCGACACCCAGTTCGGCGTCTGAGGCGATGGAGATGGCGAGGGGTTCATCGAACGGTCCTGTCACCATAGGCCCGTCGTGGACGGTGAGTTCCGCCGGGAACAGGGGCCCGTGGCCGTTGCGCCACAGGTGGTCCCGGACGGCGTCCTTGGCCGCGATCCGCCCGAGGAGCCATGGGCCTTGGGCGAACGGCGGGAGAGCCTCGTATTCGGCGCGTTCGCCAGCGCAGAGGTACTGGCGCATGAGGAGGTCGCGGGACGCGGTGCCGTCCCAGCGTCTGCGGGCCAGGCACCAGCCGCCCGGCTGCGGTTCGCCTGTTCCGGATACTTCGGCCGTGAACTTCATCCGCCAGAGGGCTTCGTCCGTGTAGTAGCGGTGAGTGGTCCATCCGTCGACGCGTGCCCACAGCGTCCCGTCCTCACGGACCAGTTCGGCGGAGCAGCGCATGGTCGTGTCGGTCAGGGACTGGTTCCAGACGGTCGTCTCCAGGTGTTCGCCTGTGGACGGCAGTGGCCCGTACAGGGCGAGCCGTTCGATTCCGACCGGGAACACGGTCTGGTTGGTGTCGCCGTACACCTGGATCCAGTGGCCGCAGAGCTGCCCTGCGCTGTCCAGGAGCGCGCCTGGTGTGGGCAGTGACGTCAGGACGGCGCGTATACCGTCCTCTGCGAGAGCCGTGATCTCGGTGATGCCGCGGAAGAGGGGGCCGTGGAACATCCAGCGTTCCTCGTACAGCCGTTGCGCGCTGACGATGGGCGGACCTTCGATGGTCAGCGGCGTGCGGTCCGGCGCGGGCGGCACCGGGTAGTGCTCAGCGAGCAGCACCGTCCCGTCCGCGTGCCCTTGGACGATGACCTTCACCTTGCGCGGCCGGTCGCCGCCGATGACGTAGGCGCTGACATCGGCGGTGGTCGGCGGGGCGGCCACGACCCAGCGGACGGCGCGGACGTCCTCGAAGCCGACGACGGCCATGTCGGGCAGCAGTTCCCGGGCCGTGTCGGCCATGACCTCCAGCAGCGTCGTCAGCGGAACGATCGGAAACCTGTCCGACATGTCGGGCCAGCCGGTGGCCTGCGGGAACACGCAGTGATCGCGCAGGTACGGCATCGAATCGAGCGAGAAGACACGCGAGACGGACAGTTCCTCCGCCACCGGCGGCACCTCGCCGGACGGCGCGGACGCCGGCCCGCCGCCGAGCGCCTCCAGGACCGACTGCGCCCCGGTCGCCGCGTCGTTGAGCAGCGCCTCCAGCTCGGCCACGACCGGATCGTCGGCCGGCAGCGGCGGGACACCGGACGTGAGGCGGACGGGCGCCACGGCACCGTCCAGCCGGACCAGCGGCGTCCCGAGATCGAGGGCCATGCCCGTGGCGGGCGCGGGCGGCGGCGACGCGCCGTACCCTTCGGCCCACAGCGCGGCGACGACGCGGCGGAGCTGAGCCATCCCGTCCCGGTTCGGGACGTTGACGGCCATCGCGAGGTGCTCGCGGCCGCCGAGCCGGTCGGCGACGAACCCCGTGAGACTCCCCGGTCCGACCTGCACGAACGCCCGCACGTGGGCCGCGCCGTACAGCTCCTCGATCAGCTCGCTGAACCGGACGGGTTCGAGCAGGTGCCGGACGGCGAGGTCGCGCACGCCGGCGGCCGAACGCGGGTACGGCGCGACGGTCGTCGCCGACCACGGCGGCACGCTGGGCTCGTGCACGTGCAGAGCCTCGAACGCGTGTCGCACCTGTTTCTCGTACGCCTCGGCCAGCGGTGTGTGGAGGCCCGTCCGGAACGGCAACTCCTGCCCGAGGACGCCCTCGGACGCGAGCCGCCCGAGGATTTCGCGGACCTCCCCGGCCGGGCCGCAGATCACCGACTGGTGCGGGCAGTTGTCGTGACTGACGAGAACACCGGAACGTCCGCCGGCCGCCTCCTGCGCCTGGGCCGCACCGCAGCCGAGCGCCGCGTACACGACGTCCTGGACATCCAGGGCGTCGCCGTCGAGGGCGCGGACCAGCGCCTCGGCGGCACCGGCGTCGAACATCCCGGCGGTGATCGTGGCCGTCCACTCGCCGAGGCTGTGACCTGCCACGACGTCCGGTTCGACGCCGAGTTCGGCGAGGGCCGAGGCCAGCAGGCGGCCGACGCCGATGATGTCGGCGGCGTGGCCCGCCAGGTCGGTGCGCCCGGTCGGCTCGGGCCGGGGCAGCCCGAAGTGCTCGGCGACATCGTCCACGCGGGGGTCGAAGGCGGGTTCGAAGCCGGGGAACAGGAACGCCAGCCGCCCGTCCTCCGCGAGGAGCGGGCGGGGTGAGAACCACACGTCGCTGCGGCCACGCCAAGCGGTTCCGCGCTGGACGACGGCTCGCGCCAGGTCGAGCCTGCGCGGCGTCGGCGCGACCACCGCGAGCCGGCACGGAAGGTCGGGGACGTCCCGCGGCGCCTGCGCCAGAAGCCTCTCGTCGGGGGCGGCCAGGGCGTCGGCGAGTTCGTCGGTCGTGCTGGCCGCCAGCCGCAGGACGACCTCGTCCGACGGCGGCGTGTCGAGCCGCCGGGGCCGTCTGGCCCGCCGGACGCCGCTCGACGGCGGCTCCTGAAGGACCAGATGGGCGTTCGCGCCGCCGAACCCGAACGCGTTGACCACGGCCCGTCGCGGCCCGTCCCCCCGCCCCCACTCGGCGGCCTCCCGCACGAGGCGCAGCCTGCCGTTCTCCAGCGCCGGGTGCGGGTCGTCCACGTGCAGCGTCGGCGGCAGGACACCGTCGCGCAGCGCGAACGCCGCCTTGATCAGCCCGGCGATCCCGGCGGCCGGCATCGCGTGCCCGATCATCGACTTGACCGTGCCGAGGCCGATCGGCGGGCCGCCCGTCCCGAACACCCGGCGCAGTGTCGCCAGCTCCGCCTCGTCGCCCGCCGGGGTCCCGGTGCCGTGCGCCTCGACCAGCCCCAGCGCGCCGGGCGCCGCCGGGTCGAGGCCCGCGTCCCGCCAGGCGCGCTCGACCGCGAGGACCTGCCCTTCCACGAGCGGGCTCATGATGCTCGACGCGCGGCCGTCGCTGGACGACCCGGCGCCCAGGATGACCGCGTGGACCCGGTCACCGGCCCGCTCGGCGTCCGACAGCCGCTTGAGCAGGACGACCCCGGTGCCCTCCGCCAGGAGCGTCCCGTCCGCCGCCCGGTCGAACGGCCGGATCGTCTCGCTCGGGCTCAGCGCGCGGAGCTGGCAGAAGACGCTCCAGACGGTCGCGTGGTGGGCATGGTGGACGGCGCCGGCCAGCATCGCGTCGGCCTGCCCGCCGCGCAGCGCCCGCACGGCGTGCTCGACCGCCAGCAGCGACGACGCGCATGCCGCGTCCAGCGTGTACGCGGGACCGTGCAGGTCGAAGCCGTGGGCGATGCGGGACGCGGCGAAACTCGGAACGAGCCCGATCGACGCGTCCGGGCCGTCCGGCCCCAGCCGCTCGCAGAACGCCCGCCGGATCTCGTCCAGCCGCTGTTTCCCCAGTTCCGGCACCAGCTCGGCGAGGATCCCGGTGACCTGGTGGGACGTCCTCACCCGCTGATCGAACCGTGCCACGCCCGGCGTGATGTATCCGCCGCGTCCGATGACGACGCCGATCCGGGCCCGGTCGGGCAGCCGCTCGTCGCCGCCCGCGTCCGCGATCGCCTCCCCGGCGGTGCGCAGCGCGAGAAGCTGGTCGGGTTCCATGCCCGGCACCGCCGCCGGCATGATCCCGAACCGCGCCGGGTCGAACGTGGCCAGCTCGTCGACGAACCCGCCGCGCCGGCAGTAGAACCGGTCGCTCTCCGGGGCCCGCCCGTATGCGCCGGGGTCGTAGTAGAGCGCGGGATCCCACCGCCCCGCGGGCACCTCGGTGATCGCGTCGAACCCGGCCAGGATGTTGCGCCACAGCTCGGCCGCCGACCCCGCGCCGGGGAAGACCGCCCCCGCGCCGACGATCGCGATCGGCTCCCGAGCGTCGCTCACCGGACTCCCCTGGCGGACACAGGCCCGGTGGACATGGGTTCGGTGGGGACGGGCCCGGTGAACACGACGTGCGTCTCATCTCCGTGCGCGATCTCGCGCAGCAGTGCCGCCGCACACGCCTCCGCCGCCGCCTCCGCCTCGACCGGCCCCTCACCACGTCCTCGTGCCGATTCGCGGGCCGGTTCGCTTCGCGCCCACGTGTCCCAGGCGGCGACGAGCACCCGCCCGCGCAGCCGCGTCCGCCAGACATGCGCGAGCGCGCCGCACGCGTCGCCCGCGGCCGCTTCCGCGACCTGCCCGCGGCCGCCGCGCACACCGGCGATGCCGCCGAGGACGACGAAGAACCCGAGGTCCGGCTCGACCGCCTGGGCGAGCGCGCACGCCCCGTCCACCTTCGTCCGGTAGACGCGCTCGAACGATTCGGGTGTCATGTCCCGGACCAGCCGGCTCTCGACGAGCCCGGCGCCGTGGACGACCCCGTCGAGCCGGCCGTGCCGGGCATGGACGTCGCCGACGACGTCCCGCACGGCCTGGGCGTCCCTCACGTCCCCCGCGTGGTACCGGACGGACGCCGCATGCTCCCGCAGCGCGTCCAGGTTCCGGCGTGCCTCCCGGTCCGCCAGGATCCGCCGGACCGCCGCCTCGATCTCTCCGGTGTCCCCTCCGCCTCTCGCGACCAGTGCCCGCCGGAGCCCGGCCTCGTCCGGGACGTCCGGGAACGCGGGCTCGCCCACCGGCTCCGGCGTGCGTCCCATGACCTCGATGTGGCAGCCGCTCGTCCGGGCCAGTTCCAGCGCCACCCGCGCGGTGGCGCCGCGTGCGCCGCCGGTGAGGAGCACGACCCCGTCCGGCCCCGGCGGCGTGCCGGTCACCGGGGGATCGCTCGGCGGTTCCGCCGGGACCACGCTCAGGCCGTGCCGCAGGCCGCCCGCGTGCCCGACCACGACCGGCGCGTCCGCGTCCAGCAGCTCCGCCGTGATCCGCTGCGCGATCGCCCGCGGCGTGTCCTCGGTGTCGACGTCCAGCGCCCGTACGAGCACCTCGGGATACTCCTGCGCGACCGTCCGCGCCAGCCCCCGCAGCCCGGCGCCCGGCGCCGGATCGCCGATGCCGCCGCCGAACCGCCGCCCGAACCGCCCGCCGGCCCCGCTCGCGACGACCAGCCACCGCATCCCGCCGGCCAGCGCCCGCCGGATGCCGCCGTACGCCTGAGGCAGCACGCCGGTCGCGCCCGGCCGCAGCGCCGCCAGATGGATCAGCCCGTCGCAGGCACCGTCGACCTCGCGCGGCGTCCGCACCTGCGCGCCGTGCCGTGCGAGCATGGCGGCGAGTTCCAGCGCGATCCCGCACCCGTCGTCGACGACGGTGAACCGCCGCCCCGTGAACGCCGACCCCGATTCGGGCGGCACCGGCGGCGCGTCCAGCTCCACGACCCGGAGAACGTGCCGGACCGGCCCCGGCCGGGCGGACACCTCCGCCGGCGACGCGGCCGGGCCGTCCGCACGGGGCCCCACCGAGGAGTCGCTCTCCGTGGAGGGCGCGGGGGCTCCGGGGCCGGAGAGGGCCATGGTCTTCACGTGTGAGCTCGGCCGCGCCGGCTGCGGGACGGTCACGGTTTCGCCCGAGACGACGGGACGGGGCGCCGGGACCGGCGCCGGTGGTGCCGCACCCAGGTGGCGGAGGACGACCTCGCGCTGAGCGGCGATCAGTTCGCGTCCGGCTCGCAGGTATTCCAGGACGGCGGCCTCGGCGTCACGGTCGCCGCCTTCCGGGACGCGTTCGGCCGGGCGGAGCGCGTTGTCCGGGTAGCCGCCGTCGGCGGTGCGGACGAGGTGCCCGTTGACGAGCCAGCCGGGCGCCGGCGCGGGGGCGGCGGTGAGCGGGCGGGCGCCGCGTCCGGCGAAGAGGGGCAGCGGGTCGACGGGGACACCGGCGGCGGCGAGCCCGGCCAGGGTGCGCAGGAAGTGCGTGAGGCCGTTCTCGCCGGGGGCGTCGCAGCTCACGGCGGTGTGCGGGCGGTCGCCGAGGATCTTGCCGATGAACCCGGTCAGGACGTCTCCGGGGCCCGCCTCGATGAAGGTGCGGGCACCCGCCGCGTACATGGCGTCGATCTGCTCGACGAAGCGGACCGGCGCGGCGATCTGCCCGGCGAGGGTGGCGGCGAGTCCGGCGGGGTCGGTGTCGTAGGGGGCGGCGGTCGCGTTGGCCCAGACGGGGAAGGCGGGTGAGCGGAGGTCGCGGCCGAGGAGGTCGGTGCGGAGGTCGGCGGACGCCGCGGCGACGAGGGGGCTGTGGAACGCGCACGGCACGGGGATGCGTTCGGCGGCGAGGCCCGCGGCGGACAGGGCGGCGAGAGCGCGGTCCAGGCCCGCGCGGGTTCCAGAGATCGTGACCTGGCGGGGCGCGTTGTGGTTGGCGATGACGACCTCGCAGACGCCGGAGAGCGTCTCGCGGACCTCGCGCAGGGACGCGGCGACGGTGGCCATCGCGCCCGGGTCGCCGCCCGCGGCGGCCAGGATCGCCTCGGCGCGGGCGGCGCTGAGTTCGATCATGTCGGTGTCGTCGACGACGCCGGCGGCGCAGAGCGCGACGAGTTCGCCGTGGCCGTGTCCGGCGGCGAGGTCGGGATGGACACCGACGGCGGTGAGCAGGCGGTGGACGGCGAGTCCGGCGATGCCGAGGGCGGGCTGGGCGACCCGGGTGATCTCGGCCTGGTGGCGGCCGGTCTCGTCGGCCGTGAACGCGGCGGGCGGGAACATCGCGGGGGCGTACCGCCCCCCGGCGAGGCGGAGGAGGCGCTGGAGGCGCGGGAAGGCGACGAAGAGGTCGGCGAGCATGGCGGGCCGCTGGCTGCCCTGGCCGGGGAAGACGAACGCGACCTGGCCGGGCCCGCCGGACGGGAGGAAGACGCCCGGTGCGGGGCGGAACTCTCCGGCGAGCGCGAGTCCGCGGCGGAGGTCGTCCAGGCCGGTCGCCACGAACGCCGCCTGCACGGGCCCCTCCAGGGACGCGGCCGTCCGCGCGAGGTCGCGGAGCCGCGGCTCGCCGGCGGCCAGTTCCACGAGGCGGTCGATCTCCGCGCGGGCGGCGGGACGGTCGGCCGCGCGGATCACGAACAGCTCGGCGGGCCATTCGGCGAGCCCGGACACGGGCTCGGGCGCACCGCCGTATCCGGACAGGACGGCGTGGAAGTTCACGCCGCCCGCACCGGAGCCGCTCACCCCCGCGTACCGGTCGCCGGGACGTGCCGCCCACGGGCGCGCGGCGCCGCCGAACACGAACGGGCCGCCGGGTCTCCACTCGGGGCCGGGGCGCGACAGGTGCAGCGTCCCCGGGAGCACGCCGGTGTGCAGGGCGTACGCGGTCTTGATGAGCCCGGCGAGGCCCGCGGCGCAGCCGGTGTGCCCGATCTGCGTCTTGACCGATCCGAGCGTGACGGCCCCCGCGGCGGCGCCGGTGAACGCCGAGGCCAGGGCGGTGAGTTCCGCCCGGTCACCGGCTTGGACGCCGGTGCCGTCCGTCTCGATGAGGCCGATGCCGGTGGGTGGGACGCCCGCGCGTTCGCAGGCGCGGTCCAGCGCGAGCCGCCGCCCTTCGCCGTGCGGCGGGGTGGGGTCCGCGTCGCCGGGGGCGCGTCCGTCGGCGGCTCCGGCGACGGACTTGACGACCGCGTAGATCCGGTCGCCGTCGCGTTCGGCGTCGGCGAGGCGTTTGAGGACGACGCAGGCGACGCCTTCGCCGGGCGCGATGCCGTCCGCGGACGCGTCGAACGCGGCGCAGCGGCCGGACGGCGACAGCGCGCGGGCCGCGGCGAGCAGCAGGTAGTCCCGGACGCCGTTGCCGAGGTCGGCGCCGCCGCAGAGCACCATGTCGCTGGCGCCGGTGACGAGGTCCTTGCAGGCGGCGTCGAGCGCGGCGAGGGACGCGGCACCCGCGGCGTCCACGGTGTACCCGGCGCCGCGGAGGCCGAGGGCGCCGGCGATCCGTCCGGCGATCACGTTGGAGAGGACGCCGGGCAGGGATTCCTCGGTGGGGCGCGGGAGCCGCTCGTCCAGGACGGCCGGCACCTCGCCGAAGTAGGACGGGAGCGTCGCGCGCACCGCGTAGGCCGTACCGAGGTCTCCGCCGCCCCCGGCGCCGAAGAACACCGACGTGCTGGAGCGGTCGAACGGCCGGTCGGCGTATCCGGCGTCCTGGAGCGCGCGCGACGCGACCTCCAGGGAGAGGAGCTGGACCGGTTCGATGCTGCCGAGCGCGTGGGGCGGGATGCCGTACGCGTGGGGGTCGAACGGGATGTCAGGGATGAACCCGCCCCATTTGGACGGCGACCTGCCTTCCGTGGACGGGTCGTAGTGGATCCCGGGGTCCCAGCGCGTGACCTCGGTGACGGAGTCGGCGCCCGCGACGATGTTCGCCCAGTAGCCGTCGGCGTCGCGGGCGCCCGGGAAGACGCAGCCGATGCCGATGATCGCGATGTCGGCGGGACGGCCGGACGGGGTGGCCCCCATGATCCCGGCCCGGGGAGGGTCCCCCGGCTCTCGCCCGTACTCGCCCGTGTCCGCCGCCATGCGCTGCCCCCCGACGTCCCGCCCGGCCCGGCTTCCCGGCCCGGCGCGGCTCGCAACAACGGTGCGCCACACTACGGTCGGCGACCCGTCCGTTACCGGGACGACACACCCGAGTGCGCGCCGATGGCGGCACCGCAAAGAAGTCCGGACCGTCCCTTGACGTGGCGGAGACCTCCGGAGCCCGGCCGGGGAGGCGGGTCAGACGGGGACGGTGGAGCGGTGCGGGCGGATGCCGTGCCGGACGATGCCCTCGTCGAGCCAGCGGTCCAGGTGCCGCCACGTGGTCGCCTTGGCCGAACGTCCGGTCAGCACGCCCAGGTGGCCGCCGGACGCGACCTCGAAGCGCACCTGCGGCGCCCCGCCCAGCAGCCGGACGAGCGGCAGGACGGCCCGGACCGGTGCGAGCGCGTCGCCGCGTCCCGCGATGGCCAGTACCGGCACGGCGACCCGGCCGAGATCCACCCGGCGGCCGCCGATCACGGCGGTGCCGCGCATCAGCGCGTTGTCCTGCAAAAGGGTCCGGTAAATCCGTCGTGCGGCATGTCCCGGATAGGCGGACATCATCTCCGTTAAATGATCGACGGCCTCGGCCTGAGCCAGGACATCGGCGTTGTGAAGGCTGGTCAGCATCCTGCCGGGACGAAGAATGCATTTGTCTATTCCGGTGACCTGGCAGACTCGTTTCACCAGTGGCCCTGGAAGGCCCCCGAACATCTGCCCCATCAGGTCCGCCTCCGCGCCGCGGCCGAGGCCGAGCAGCGACCGCAGCGGCGCCGCGCGCCGCACCGCGTCCGCGTCGACCGGCGCGGCGATCACGGCGACGGACGCGATCGGCAGGCCGGGCCCGTCGGCGGCGGCCAGCAGCGAGAGGATGCCGCCGAGACACCAGCCGACGAGCTGGACGGGCTGCCCGCCCGCGTCCCGGCTGACGGACCGGATCGCGTCCGGCAGCACGTCCCCGACCCACTCGTCGAGCCCCAGGTCACGGCCGCCGCACCCGGCCGGCGCCTCGTCGAGCAGGTAGCTGCGCCGCCCGGCCCGGACGACATGCTCGGCGAGGCTGCACCCCCGGCGCAGGTCGTAGCAGCGCGCCGGCGCCGCCGGCGGCGGGACCAGCAGCACCGGCGGCCCGGCCGGCACCACCCCCTCCGGCGGCCGGTAGCGGTGCACCGACCGGCGCGGCCCGCCGCCGATCGTCTCCGCCGGCATCGGACACAGATCGGCGACATGCCCGTACAGCGCCAGCTGAAGGAGATTTGACGTGGCGGCTCGCAAGCTTCGCGGGGAAAGGATCATTTCGTCATTATCCATCCACGTTCGACGGACACGCCGGGCGCGCATTGACCAAAGGCGGCCGTGCCTCCTCCACGGCCCCGTCAAGCCATTAGTACACTGGTCAGGGCCCGGTCGATATCGTCGGCTGTGAATCCTTCGTTAATTCGGATTGACAGCGCGCGAATTCTGCGGGCGAGGCCCGCTCCGCCGCCGCCGTCCCCGCTGGCTACTCTGGATCGTCGGGCACGTCGGCGCAGGCCGGGCGCCGGCCGATCGGATCGGTCGCCGTCCTCCCGGTGCGGACCGGCCGACGACCCGAGACGGTGATGCCCTGCCCCGCCCCGGTTCGACCACCGCATCAGGGGAACGGATCGAGGTGGACGCATGGAGGACGAGGCGGAGACGGCGATGCCAGCTCCTTACCTGACGGAGGTCTGCTGGTCAGGGTCTGCGCTGCGGCTGGCCGGCCGGGTCAAACCCAACGGCGCCGTCCCCCGGATCGAGCTCCTCCTGTGCGAACGCGGCGGCGGCAGGCTGCGCGTGCCCGCATCCACCGGGATGCACGGGAGCCTCGTCACGTTCGAGGCGCTCGTGGACGTCGCGATGATCGAGGGCGGCCATCCCCTTCCCGGCGGGCTCTGGGACGTGCACCTCTCGATCGGCGCACCGATGGAGACCACCGTCGTCCCGCTCGGGCGCGACCGCGACCCCGGCCTCGACGACTCGCCGCAGCGGCGTTTCCTGCCCGGCTCCATCACGGTCGTCGCCTACTTCGCCACCGGGGGGACCCTGGCGATCGACGTCGGCGGGCGTCCCCACGTCCTCGGATCCACCCTCCCCGAAGGGCTGGACTGGAACGAGCGGCGCGAGGAGATCATCGTCACCGGGCACCTCGACGTCCCGCGGACGGGCATGCCGTTCTCGGGGACGCTGATCCTGGAGGAGCGCAGGTCCCACCACTCCTACGAGGTCATCGCGATGCTGGAGGAACGTCCCGGCCGGCTCGGCTACACCGCCGCGGTCCCGGTGACGCGGGCGCTCATCGACGACCCGCTCCCCCGCGGGACGTGGGACGTCTCCCTGTGCCTGGGCTTTTCCGGGATGCACCGCGAGGTGCGGCTGCTGGCCCCGGAGGAACCCGTGGACGTGCAGGTGTGGCGGCGGTTCCGGCACGTCCGCGTCGTGTCCACGCGCACGCCCGACCCGCTGTCGATCACCGTCGGCCGCGTCTGAACGGGGCGTCCCACGAGAACGGCCGCGACGCCGCGACCACGGCCGACAGCAGCACCACCACGGCCGTTCCGCCGAGCAGGTTGACGCCGGACGTCGCGAGCGCCGCGTCGAGCGGGCCGTTCAGCGTCAGCGGCAGGATCGTCAGCAGCGCGACCGCGATCCCGCCGATCCAGGCGAACGCCCGGACCGGCCGCGCCGACGACGCCAGCAGCAGATGCATCAGCGCGGTCGCCTGGATCGTTCCCGCCATCGCGCACAGCGCGTAACTCGCCGCGGCGGGTTCCGCGGGGGTGTGCCGGCCCGCGAACACGGGGACGTCCACACCGGCCATCGTGCGCAGTCCGAGGGCCGCGGCGAACGCCAGGGCGCCGGCGGCCAGCGCGGCGAACCCGCCCGTCCACCACAGCGCACGCAGCGGTGGACCGGATCTCGCGGAGATCTCGTCGTGCAGCGCGACGAAGTCCTCGTACCGTTTCGGCGGGGCCTCCACGGGGCGCCGCCGCGCCGTGGAGGGACACCGGAACGATCGTTCCCAGGGCCTTGGCGCAGGGCGGCCGACGTGCCTGCCGGGCAGGCCGCCGGAGTACCGCCCGAATGACGAATCGGGCATGTTCCCTCCCCCGGTGCGAACGTAGGTGTGCTACCCGGCGCGGAAGGGTGGAACTCCCCCAAGCTCACATTTTGCCGATGTTTGGCGGGGTTGCCCGGCATGGCCGCAGGAGCGGAGGCGGCCGGAAAACGGCCGCCGGCGGCCCGGTGTGGGCCGCCGGCGGTCCGGTCAGACCTGGCCGGCCTTCTCCAGCGCCGCGCAGCAGGTGCCCGTGATCAGGCGCGCCACCACATACGGGTCGATGTTGGCGTTGGGGCGGCGGTCCTCGATGTAGCCCTGCTTGTCGACCTCGACCTGCCACGGGATGCGCACCGACGCCCCGCGGTCGGACACGCCGTAGCTGAACTCGCTCCACGGCGCCGTCTCGTGCATGCCGGTCAGCCGCCGCTCGATGTCGGCGCCGTAGCCCGCCACGTGCTCCTGCGCCTTCTCGGCGAGCGCCTCGCACGCCGTGACGATCGCGTCGTACCCCTCGCGCATCGCCTTGGTCGAGAAGTTCGTGTGCGCCCCCGCGCCGTTCCAGTCGCCCTCGACGGGCTTCGGGTCGAGGGTGGCGGAGACGTCGTGGTCCTCGGCGATGCGGTAGAGCAGCCACCGCGCGACCCACATGTGGTCGCCGACCTCCAGCGGCCCCGCCGGGCCGATCTGGAACTCCCACTGGCCCGGCATGACCTCGGCGTTGATGCCCGAGAGCTTCAGCCCGGCGGCCAGGCACGCGTCCATGTGCGCCTCGACGATGTCGCGTCCGAACACCTCGTCGGCGCCGACACCGCAGTAGTAGAAGCCCTGCGGGGCCGGGTAGCCGCGCTCGGGGAAGCCCAGCGGCCGCCCGTCCTTGAAGAACGTGTACTCCTGCTCGATCCCGTACCAGGAGTCCTGCGCCTCGTACTTCTCGGCGATCGGACGCAGCGCGGCCCGGGTGTTGGTCTCGTGCGGCGTGCCGTCCACGAGGTACACCTCGCAGAGCACCAGCTTGTCGTCCCCGCCGCGAATGGGGTCGGGGCACGAGAACACCGGCTTGAGAACGCAGTCGGAGCGGTCACCGGGCGCCTGGTTGGTGCTGGACCCGTCGAAGCCCCAGTCCGGCAGTTCGGCGCCGTCGGCCAGGATCCTCGTCTTCGACCGCAGCCGCGCGGTCGGCTCGGTGCCGTCGATCCAGATGTACTCGGCCTTGTAGCTCAAGGTGGGTCCCTTCGAGGCGTGTCTCAGCACGTTCAACCTGCCAATCAGGCATTTCGGACCTGTTGCCCGTTTGTGAACGCCGTGTAAACGCCCACGCGGGCGGCGTGAACCGCCGTTGCGGTGCGGCCCGGGGCGCCGGTCAGCCCTGGCCGGACGCGGGCTGGTCGCCGAGCAGCTGCGCGCGGACGCCGGCGAAGAACGCGACGAGGACGTCCACGCACTCCTCGATGTCGGGGTAGCGGCCGTCGAGGTGGCCGATCGCCATCGCCTCGGTCATGGACGTGACGCCGTCGGCGACCATCTCCAGCCGCAGCGCGCGCTCCGGCGTGTCCGCCGGGAGACCGGCGGCGACGAGATCCTCGACCAGGTGCGCACGGGTCACGGCGGCGCGGCGGCGGGCGGCCTCGCCCAACGGGGTGGCGCGGTCGAAACGGGTGCGGACGCTGAGCCGGAAGAACTCCGGGTGCGCGCACATCTTCTCGAGCGGGACGCGGAACGCGGCCCGGAGCCGCTCGGCGCTGCGGGGCGCGTCGCTGGACCGCTGCCGGGCCTCCCGGATCACGGGGCCGACCTGCCGGGCGGCCTCCTCGCCGAGCGCTTCGAGCAGGTCCTGCATGTTGCGGAAGTGCACGTAGAACGTGGACTGGGCGATGCCCGCACTGCGGCAGACGTTCCCCGTCGACAGACCCGCCTCGCCCTCGATGTCGAGGATGCGCAGCGCGGACCCGAGCAGCCGGCGCCGGGTCAGGTCCTTGGCCTCGCGCCGGCTCAGTGTCACATCGGGCATCGATCCCCCTGAACGGTTAATCCAACGATAGCCACACCGGCCATGGAATCAACCATGTCCCCTGCACAGCAGGCATGAATCAGTCGTTGTCAACCCATTGAAATCTCATTCGGTGATAGTACTATCGGCGAAAAGTCTGTGACCCCGGTCACGGAGAGGGGTTGTCGTGGGACTTGTGACGACACAGCGGCGGCGGCACCGGCGGCGCGCGGCCGCGGCCGGACTGGCACTCGCCACGTGCGCCGCGGTGACGACGGCGTGCTCGGGCGGCGCAACGTCCGGCGCCGGCTCCGGCCCGGAGGGGACACCGGTACGAGGCGGCAACCTGGTCTACGGCCTCGGCGCGGACGCCAACGGCTTCAACCCGATCACCGACTCGTTCGCCCCGCAGACCTACGCGATGGCCGGGACGATCATCGAGACGCTCACCACCGTCGACGCCGCCGGCCAGTGGCGCCCTCTGCTGGCCGAGTCCCTCGAGCCGAGCAAGAACGCCGCCCGGTGGACGATCAGGCTGCGCGAGGGCATCACGTTCTCCAACGAGCAGCCCCTCGACGCCGAGACCGTCAAGGCCAACCTGGACGCGCAGAAGGCCTCACCGCTGACGGCGGCGGTCCTCGCGCCGGTCAGCGGCATCGAGCTCGTCGACGCCCGAACCGTCCAGATCGATCTCGAAAGCCCGTGGGTGAGCTTCCCCTACACGCTGGCCAGCCAGATCGGCATGATCGTCCCGCAGATCGCGCTCACCGACCCCGACAAGGCGAGCCGGGAGCCCGTCGGCACCGGGCCGTTCATGTTCCAGAGCCACACCCCCGACAACCGCTTCATCGTGAAGAGGAACCCGGCGTACTGGCGCGAAGGGCTGCCCTACCTCGACCGTGTCGAGTTCCGGATCCTGCCGGACTTCCAGACCCGCGCGCAGACCCTGGAGTCGGGCGGCCTCACCGCCATGGCCACCCAGCGCGACAACGACATCGTCAAGTTCGGCAAGCTCGCCGAGCAGGGCGCGTACAGGCTGTACCGGGTCGCGGGCATGTCGGTCCCCGAGATGGCCTTCATGCTCAACACCGCCGCCGGTCCGACGAAGGACCTGCGGGTCCGGCAGGCGATGGCCCACGCCACCGACCGCGACGCGTTCATCAAGACGCTGCGCTCCGGCCTCACCAAGCCCGCCGACGGCCCCTGGTCACCGGACTCCCCGTGGTACGTCCCCGGCGGCTACCCCGCGTTCGACCCGGCCAAGGCCAAGGCGCTGATCTCCGAGTACGAACGGGAGAAGGGGCCGGTCCAGATCGAACTGCTGAGCATTTCCGACCAGTCGTCGATGCAGAACGCCGAACTCGTCCAGGACATGTGGAAGAAGGCCGGCATCGACGTCACCATCCGGCAGGCCGACCAGGCCGACCTCATCCAGCGCGCCCTGATGGGGAACTACAGCGCGATCGTCTGGGAGCAGTTCAACCGGCCCGACCCCGACAGCTCGTACTCCTACCTGCACTCCAGGTTCGCCCAGCCGGTCGGCTCCATCTCCATCAACATGAGCCGGATCAAGGACGAGCAGCTGAGCGCCGCCCTGGACGCCGGCCGCGCCGCTTCCGACGAGGCGGCGCGCAAGAAGGCGTACGCGACCGTGCAGAAGCGCCTCCGGGCGGAACTGCCGTTCATCTGGGTCGACCACCTCTCCACCAGCGCGGTGGTCACCAAGCCCAACGTGCACGGCCTGGCGCAGTACAAGCTGCCGGACGGGTCGGCCGCCAAACCGCTCATCGGCTCGCCGACGCACGCGTTCGGCCAGATCTGGATGGGCAGGTGAGCGCCGGTGGCCGCGATCCTGCTGCGGCGGGGCGCGCAGCTGCTGTTCGTCCTGCTCGTCGTGTCCCTGCTCGCCTTCTGGATGATCACGCTGCTGCCCGGCGACCCCGCCACGCAGATCCTCGGCTACTCCGGCGACCAGGCGGCGCTGGCCGCGGTACGGCACGACCTCGGCCTGGACGAGCCGTTCTGGCGCCGCTACCTCGCCTGGCTCGGCGGCGTGGTCACCGGTGACCTCGGCACCTCCTACATCACCAGCACCCCTGTGACCGAGTCCCTCGCCCAGCGGCTGCCGGTCACGCTGGAACTGCTGCTGCTGTCCCAGGTGATCTCGCTGGGCCTCGCGGTGCCCGCCGGGGCGGCCGCCGCCCGCCGCGCCGGCGGCCTCCTCGACCGGACGCTCACCACGGTGAGCTTCGGTCTGCTGTCCACCCCGGTGTTCGTGTCCGGCGTCGTCCTGATCATGGTGTTCGCGGTGCGGTGGCCGCTGCTCCCGGCCACGGGATACACGCCCTTCACCGCGGACCCGGCCGGGAATTTGCGGTCGATGCTGCTCCCGGCGGTGACGCTCGCCGCCGCGCAACTCGCCGTCTACGCCCGGCTCCTGCGCTCCGACCTGATCGCGACCCTGCGGGAGGACTACATCACGCTGGCCCGCGCCCGGGGCCTGTCACCCCGGCGCATCCTGTGGAGGCACGCCCTGCGGCCGTCGGCGATATCACTGGTCACGGTGGTCGGGCTCAACCTGGGAGCACTGATCGGAGGCGCGGTCATCATCGAGACGCTGTTCGGGCTGCCCGGCGTCGGACGGCTCATCGTCGACTCGATCCTGTCCCGCGACTACCTGGTCGTCCAGGGCGGGGTGCTCGTCGTCGCGGTCGGCTATGTCCTGGTCAACTTCGGCATCGACCTGCTCTACGGGGTTCTCGACCCGAGGATCCGCCATGCGTCCTGAAACCGTCGCGGCCGCGCCGGACCCCGCGGCGAAGCGGCGCAGGCGGCTGGGCTGGGGCTTCCGGCTCGCCGCCCTGTGGATCGTCCTCGTGGTCGCCGCGGCCCTGCTCGCCGACGTGCTGCCCCTGCCCGACCACGACGCCACGCTCACCGGCGCCCCCCTGGCGGCCCCCGGTCCGGATCATCCGCTCGGCACCGACGGGCTCGGCCGCGACATGCTCAGCCGCATCGTCCACGGCGCCCGGGTGTCGCTCGGCGTCGGCGTCGGCGCCGTCGTCCTCGGCCTGCTGATCGGCGGCCCGCTCGGCCTCCTCGCCGGCTACCGCCGCGGCCTGGCCGACCGGATCATCATGACGGGCAACGACATCCTGCTCGCCTTCCCCGCGCTGGTCCTCGCGCTGGCGGTGGTGGCCTTCGCCGGACCCAGCGTCCGCAACGTCCTGATCGTCCTCGGGCTGCTCGGGGTGCCCGCGTGGGTCCGGCTGATCCGCGGCGTGACGCTGTCCTTCGCCCGGCGGGAGTTCGTCACCGCCGCACGGGCCCTGGGCGCCCGCGGCGCCACCGTGATGTGGCGGGAGATCGCCCCGAACGTCGTCCTGCCCGCCCTCTCCTACGCGTTCACCGTGATGGCCGTCGTCGTGATCGCCGAGGGCAGCCTCGCGTTCCTCGGCCTGTCGGTGCGCCCGCCGACGCCCACCTGGGGCGGCATGATCAACGAGGGCCGCAGCACGCTGGACACGGCCGTGCACATCGTCCTCGTGCCGTCCGCCGTGATGTTCCTGACCGTCCTCGCGTTCAACCTCGTCGGCGACCGGCTCCAGGAACTCACCGGCTACCGGGAGAGCGGCCTGGAACCCGCACGCGCCCGTCGCCGGGCGGCCGCGCCGTCCGCTCCGCCCGCCCCCCGGCCGGACGGCCCGCCGCCGCTGCTCGAAGTGGCCGGCCTGCACACCGCGTTCCCCGCCCCCCGCGGGACGGTCCGGGCCGTCGACGGGGTGTCGTTCACCCTCGAACGCGGGCGCACACTCGCCATCGTCGGGGAGTCCGGCAGCGGGAAGTCGGTGCTCATCCGCTCCATCCTCGGGCTGCTCCCCGAGGCCGCCGCCCGCTCCGGCCGCGTGTACCTCGGCGACCGGGACCTCACCGGCACCGGACCGGACGGGATGCGCGGCGTCCTCGGCACCCGCATGGCCACCGTCTTCCAGGACCCGATGACCGCCCTCAACCCCGTCCGCACCATCGGCACCCAGGTGACCGAACCGCTCCGCGTCCACCTGGGAATGAGCCGAAATCAGGCGCGCGAGACCGCCGAGAAGCTGCTCGCCTCCGTCGGCATCCCGGAGCCGCGCCGCGTCCTGCGCGGCTACCCGCACCAGCTGTCCGGCGGCATGCGCCAGCGGATCACCATCGCGATGGCCCTGTCGTGCGACCCCGAGGTCCTCTTCGCCGACGAGCCCACCACCGCGCTCGACGTCACCGTCCAGAAGCAGATCATGCGGCTGCTGCACCGGCAGCGCGACGAACGCGACATGGCGATGGTGCTGGTCAGCCACGACCTCACCGTGGTCGCCGAACACGCCGACGACGTAATCGTCATGTACGCGGGCAGGATCGTCGAGCAGGGCCCGGCCGAGGCCGTGTTCACCGCCCCCCGCATGCGCTACACCGAGGCGCTCCTGCGCGCCGCCCCCGACCTCACCGCCCCGAGCCACACCCGGCTCACGGTCATCGACGGGCGCCCGCCCGACCTCGCCGCCCCGCCGGCCGGCTGCCGGTTCCACCCCCGCTGCCCGTTCGCCCGGGAGCGCTGCAGAACAGACGAACCGCCGCTGCTTCCGGGCGGGGACGGCCGGTCCCACGCCTGCTGGTACCCGGCGGACGACATCGACGCGCGGCCGGCCGCCGCGGAAGGGAGCGTGCGGCATGGCGGGTAGCGGAACCGCGCACCTGCGCGACGACGCGGTCCTGCGCGTCCAGGACCTCACGGTCACGTACCCGGCCGGGCGGCGCACCGTGCACGCCGTGTCGGGCGTGAGCTTCGACGTGGCCAGGGGCGAGACGCTCGGCATCGTCGGCGAATCGGGCTGCGGCAAGTCCTCCGCCGCCCGAGCGATCATGCAGCTGCCCCGCCCCGCCGCCGGATCTGTGCGCCTGTCCGGGCTGGAACTCACCGCCCTGCGCGGCGAGGCCCTGCGCCGCACCCGGCAGCGGCTGCAGATGATCTTCCAGGACCCGATCTCCTCACTCAACCCCCGCCGCCGCGTACGCGACATCGTCGGCGAAGGCCCCCGGGTCTGGGGCACCGCGGCCCGGATCGACGAGACCCTCGAAGCGGTGGGCCTCGACCCCGCCACCTCCGCGGGCCGGCGTCCGCACGAGTTCTCCGGCGGCCAGTGCCAGCGCATCAGCATCGCCCGCGCCCTGGCCCTCGAACCCGAAGTGATCATCTGCGACGAGCCCGTCTCCGCCCTCGACGTCTCGGTGCAGGCGCAGATCCTCAACCTGCTCGAAGACCTCAAGGCGCGTTACGGGCTCACCCTCGTGTTCATCGCGCACGACCTCGCGGTGATCAAGAACGTCAGCGACCGCGTCCTGGTCATGTACCTCGGCAAGACCTGCGAACTGGCGACCGGCGCGGACCTCGTCGAACGTCCCGCCCACCCGTACACCCGCGCGCTCCTGGCGTCCGTCCCCCGCGGCCCGTTCCGCCTCGCCCAGGACGAGGAGACCGGCGAACCCCCCTCGCCCATGGCACCCCCCAGCGGCTGCCGCTTCCGCACCCGCTGCCCCCGCGCCGACGCCCGCTGCGCGTCCGAGGAACCTCTCATGCGCCCGCTCGGCCCCGGCCACTGGGTCGCCTGCCACCACCCGCACGAGGACGCCGGCGGGTACACGGTGGACAATCGGTAGATGGGTGCCGGTACCGATTCAGATCGGCGCGTCCACCGCCGAGAATGGAGGAAAGTTCACTGGAAGGGGGTCGCCTTGCAGATCACACAGTCGACCGTCCCCGGCAACGGCACCCTGCATCACATCGTCACCCGAAGCGGCCACCGTTTCGCCGTGCTCGTGGACGCCGCGGAACGCCGCCACTTCTACGTCTACGGATCCGCCGCCGACGACGAGCCGTCCGAACGCTTCGTCCTCGACCCCGACGAGGCGGACCGGCTCGCCGACATCCTGCACCACCGCTCCACCGGCGACCGCCGTTCCACCGACGACCGCCTCACCGCCCTCGAACGCCGCCTCCAGGAACTCAAACAGCCGGCATAGCGGCGATTCAGCCCGCGACCTCGGCGAAGCCGCCTCGTCACGACGCGGGAAGGGGTACCTCGACGTCCGGCAGGTCGACCGGCTCGGCCTCGCGCCAGGCGCCGGACAGCAGGACGCTCAGCGTGAGCAGGTTCCAGCTCTGCCCCGGGCGGCGCGGCGGCACCTCCGCCAGCCGCCGCTCCACCGCACCGCGGTCGAGGATGGAGAACAGCTCGGACGGCCCGTCCAGGATGTGCTCGCGGAACACCCCGGCCAGCTCCGGCCCGTAAGACTTGCGCCAGTTGAACCCGGCGGCGCCCGTGCTCGGCGGCGAGGCGCGGCGCCGCCTGCCCCGCCAGTGGCGCAGCGAACGGGTGCGTTCGAACCGCCACCGCCTGCCATCGAACGGCACGTCCCGCAACCGCGGCGCGAACGCCTCCATGACCAGCGCGACCGGCTCCTCGCTCAGCCGCCACTGCACGGGCAGCGCCAGCGCCTCGCGGACCACCCGGTTGTCGAGGAACGGGTGGTAGTAGGCCCAGTTCATGAGCGTCGCGGTGTGCGAGCCCGCCAGCCAGCGGCCGGTCTTGTAGAACATGTGCAGCTTGTCGAGCACGTCGACGCCGTCGCGCTCGTAGCGTTCGGCCCACTGGTCGTAGTAGCGCTCGGCGTAGGCGTTGGCGTCCTCGCTGAGGAACTCGCGCTGAGCCAGGAAGATGGTCTTGAGCCGACCGTGGACGCCGTCGCGGGTCAGGTCGCGCTGATCGGTCAGGAAGCCGCCCCGCAGCCGTTCCCCACCGGACCCGGAGCTGCGCGGCTCCGGATCGTAGTCCGCCCACCGGTTGACGCCCTCATAGGCCGAGTTCATGCCTTCGCACATGCGGACCAGTGCGTGGGCACGCCGCACCGGGTGCCGGACGACGACCGCACCTGACTTCTGCCTGTCGACCGTGACCTGGCACTCCACCCCCAGCACCTCGGCCACCCGCTGCGCGAGCACCACGTCGGGGCTGTCGGCGAGACCGTGGGTGGCGCCGAAGAACGGCACCCCCGCCGCATGGCAGGCGGCGGCGATGAGACGGCTGTCGCGCCCACCGGACAACGCCAGCCGCATCGGCCGCACATGCTGCCTGAACGGCTCCACGGCCGCCAGCAGCGCCTCGGCCAGCGGCTCCACCCGCTCGCGGGCCTCCTTGCGCCCGCGCGGCACGGGTCCCTGCTCGGGCAGCGGGCGTGGGACGACGACAACGCCGCGGCCGCGCCGCGCGACGAGGCCGGCCGCGTTCGGGACCGCCTGCACACCCTCGAACGGCGTCTCGTCGGAGACGAAGAACCCGTGCCGCACCATCGACTGCAGCGCCATCAGGTCGTAGACGGGCGCCGGGCGGCTCACCCCGGTCGCCGCGGCCCTGGCCGCCAGGTGCGCAAGCAGAGCACGGGACGCCGCGAACCGCAGGCCGCCCGCCTCGGCGTGATAGACGGGGCAGGCCCGGGTCATGGACGTGGCGGCCTCGAAACCGTCCGGCCCGGCGCGGAACACCGAGAAGCAGCCGCCGATGTCGTCCACCTCGTCCCCGAGGACGTCGGCGCCGAGCAGCACGTCGGCGTCACCCTTGCCGCCCAGGTAGCCGCAGTAGCTCAGGGCACGGTCACCGGAGGTCAGGATCGGCTCCGGAAACGGCGCCTCGCAGGGCTCATTGGACCAGGCCAGCAACGCCGTACCGCCGTCGGGCGAGATCCATTCGGCCGTACGCCAGGCGTCCGCCGGCACGGGCACGGCCTCCACGATGGCCCGCCGGGCCGCCGTCAGCACGGCGGGTGTGATCTGCTCTCTGGGCTGCCGCACGGAGACGGCCAGGCAAGCACGCATGGGCGGCACCCAACCACCACCCGGCGAACACACCATGAACACCGGACGGCATGAAGGCACCCAACGTCCGAACCCGGCCGTGCAGCGGCTCCGTCCACGACCGATGAATTCGGCGAACGGGCATGGTCCATACGTTCAGACCGCAATCCGTGAACTCCGGAGGAACCCATGACCGCCCTACCACCCGTCGTCGACACCGAGACCTGGCGGCGCCACCTCGACGAGCTGCGCGTCCGGGAGAAGGCCGCGACCCGCGAACTCGATGCGATCGCCGCCGAACGCCGCCGGATGCCGATGGTCGAGATGCCCGACTACACCCTGGAGGGCGAGGAAGGACCGGTGCGTCTGGCCGACATCTTCGACGGCAAGCCCCAGCTGATCGTCTACAACCACATGTGGTTCCCCGGCGAGGAATGGCAGTGCGGGGGCTGCACCTGGTTCACGTCGCAGTTCACCCGGCTGGAGTTCCTGGAGGCCTACGACGCCAGGTTCGTCATCGTCACCCAAGGCCCGATCAACGAGGCACTCGCGTACAAACGCCGCGTCGGAAACCAGATGACCTGGTACTCCACCGCGAACAGCCCGTTCGGCACCGACGTGGACGCACCCCCCGGCGGCGGCTTCGCGGTCAACACCTTCCTGCGCGACGGCGAAACCGTCTACCGCACCTGGCACACCAGCGGCCGGGGAACCGAGCAGCTCAGCCACACCTTCGCGCTGATCGACCTGCTGCCGTACGGACGCCAGGAGGACTGGCAGGACTCGCCCAAGGGCTGGCCGCAGTCCCCCGCCTACAGCCGATGGCCCGACTCCAAGGACACCGCCGCCCACTACGGCCCACACGCCTGAGGCCATGATCCGCAACTGCGGACCAAGCCCCTGAGCCGTGATCATCCGCTGAGGGGCGTTGACCTGGGCCTCGGTCACAGGCATCCGGGGCGGCGCGCCCACTCCGTCCACAGACCTAATGGCACGCTAATGGCACGGACGCGCGGCGTAGCCACCGACGACCGTCACAGGCATCCGGGGCTTCCCAGAGTCAGAGGCCCCCGCCGGAGGCATCTTTTCCGAGTTGAACGACTTCGACGCGGCAGTCTTCATCGTCAACGGATCCGAAGCGGAGTTCGGCGTCGGTCGGTGGCAAGCTGGCCGCTCGAAGCACGGGCTCAATGATCCTGAACAGGGCTTCGGCATCCGGCCCGTAGAGGTAGATCCTCGCGGTCCGGCGCGGCCGTCCGGTGACCGACGCCCACGCCGCACGCTCCGGGCGGCCAGACGCGGGGCCGCGCAGCGGCCCAAGCACCGCCGTCCCTTGATCCAAACAGCCCGATTCGACAAGCAGTCACGGTGAAGATCCACCGTTCTCCCAGTAGATCCGATCTGACAACGTCTCATCGCTGGGGCCGAACCGAGCGATGAACTGCTTACCGTTGTCAGCAGCTCATCGGGGATCCCGCACCGGCCCAGCGCCTGCATCGAATCAATGGCACTGCATCTCAACGCGGACTTGACTGAAGTCGCCCGCTTGAAGAGCGTCGGCCGGGATGACAAAGTACAGGAGGCCGAAGTCACCAAATTGCCATTGGGTGTCGCTGTCAAGTTGAAGGAGAAGGACTTCGTCGTCCCGCAGGAACCCGCCCTGAAGCGCCCATGGCCAGCCGAAGGCACGGTGGTGGCGACTCCAGTTGTAAGCCGGATGGTCGCTGCCTGATCTCCACTCGTTATAGAGGTCGAACGCAGCGAGCCATCGCGGCATGCCGTTCTCATCACTGGAGTCGAGGAGATTCACCACGACGGGTCCATCGTGTTCAGGCAGGCTGATGATCGGTGCGGCGGCTGCCGAGCGAGGGTCGAAGACCTGCGCGGGCCGAGGAGCGGACTTCTCCACCGCACACTGCGGGTCGGCGGCAATGACCCGCCAACAGCGCGAGTCGGTGAACTGGTCGATATCCCGGTATTTCTTGTAAGGCAGGTCAGGCTGAAAGTAGAAGAAATTGAGCAGCCCGGAGACGGTGGGTCGCTCCTCGCCGAGCCAGGGTGCCAGAACGTCGACGTCGAGGACTGCCATGAAGTTGAGTGGTATCCCATCGACATGTGGCCATTCGGTAGTCGGCTCCAGCAGCGCACTGCCGCCCAAACGGCACCGCCCCGCGGGGCTGGTGCCCTCGTCGGCCGGAGCGATCCGGTAGCCACGTCGCGCCAGCGCCGCCATCCGCGGCCCGTCACGCTCGCCCAGCGTCTCGACGCAGTGCTCTTCGATTTCGGTCAGGGTCTCGGCCACATCCATGCCGATGTTCATACGAGCATCCAAGCACTCCCCGGTGACGCTCTGCCGCGCCATTAGTCCCAGGGGAGAGCTTTGCGGAGGGTCACCGAGTGGGCCCTACAAGTGGCACCGCGAAGATGAACACCTTCGAATCCCCGTTGGGGCCCCTGGCCCTCAGGGGCCCGACGGCAAGATGCGCTCGGCCGGAACGACGTACCGGCCAAGTGTGAGGTGGAACCGCAGCTCTCGCTACTGAAAGCGAAGCTAAGTTGGTGGGCGCGGACGGTTTCGAACCGCCGACTCCTCGCTTGTAAGGCGAGTGCTCTACCCCTGAGCTACGCGCCCGCGTGCTCGTTGCCGGGAAAGCGTACCTGGTCGGCGGGGGCGATCGCGAAACGGTACGGGCGGTTGCGGAGTAGGGTCGGGACGGTCAAGGCGGCGACGCGGAACCGGCCGGGCAGGCGGGCAGTGGCAGGCAGGGAGCGGGCGGCGGAGATCAGGGCGGCGATCGAGGATCTGGCCCAGATGGATGGGTCGTCACCGCCCTTGATCGGGCATGTCTGCCGGACATGCCTTCGGCTGGTCGGGGCGGCCGGGGTGTGCACGGCGGTGCCGGGCCAGGCCGGCTTGTACGAGCCGTTGTGCGCAGTCGGGCCAATCGGCGTGGCGCTGGCGGAGTTGCAGGTCACCGTGGGCGAGGGACCCGGGATGGAGACCGTGAGCGGGGACCGGCCCGTGATGGTGGGCGATCTGGAGTCGGCGGACGTCCAGCGGCGGTGGCCGTTGTTCGCGCCGGCGGCGTCCGCGCTGGGGGCGGTGACGGTGTTCGCGTTCCCGTTGCTGGTCGGTGTCGCCGCGGTGGGCGCTCTGGAGATCTACTGGACGCGGCGTCCGCTGGGAGGCGCTGCGCTCGTCGACGGGCTGCTGTTCGCGGACGCGGCGCTGGTGACGCTGATGAGCGGATTGGCGACGGGTGGGGACTGGGACGATTCGTATCTGGATCGATGGCCCCAGGTGCATCAGGCGGCGGGGATGGTCTCGGTGCAGCTGGAGATCGGCCCGGCCGAGGCGTACGCACGGTTGCGCGCCCATGCGTACGCCGGCGATGAAAGCCTGCGCGAGGTGGCCCGCAAGGTCGTCGAGCAAGAATTGAGATTTTCTCCGGACATGGACTCATCGTGACCCCGAGTGCCCTCACCGTGGAGGTGGTTGGCCAATGTTGGAACGACGACTAGGTGAGATGTTCGTTGAACTGGCCGACACGCTGGTCGCCGGGTTCGATGTCATCGAACTGCTGCACACGTTGTGCGAGCGGTGCGTGGAACTGCTGGATGTGGACGCGGCCGCAGTGCTGCTGGCCGACCCGCGCGGCACCCTGAGCTTGGCCGCCGCATCCACCGAGCAGGCCAGGGTGCTGGAGCTGTTCCAGGTGCAGGATGAGGAAGGCCCCTGCCTGGACTGCTTCAGCACCGGTGTCAAGGTGACATGCAGTGATCTGGGCCTGGAGCCGCTGCGCTGGCCACGCTTCAGCACCGTTGCCCGTGACTGCGGGTTCACCGCGGTGACGGCACTGCCCCTGCGCTTGCGCGAGGAGCGGCTGGGCGCGATGAACCTGTTCCGCAACCACGCCGGGGCCCTGGACGAGGAAGCGGCGAGGGTCGGGCAGGTGCTTGCGGACGTGGCCACTATCGGACTCGTGCACGAGCGGGCCTTCGGCCGCAGCGAGCTGATCCTGGAGCAGTTGCAGGGTGCCCTCAACAGCCGCACCATCATCGAACAGACCAAGGGCGTGCTGGCCGAGCGCGGGCGGATCTCCATCAGCGACGCGTTCACCGTGATGCGCCGGTACGCCCGCGACCACAACCGGCTGCTGTCTCAAGTCGCCCGTGCGGTCGTGGACCAGGCTCCCGAGGTCGCCGACATGCTCTCCACGGAGACGCGGCCCGACGCCTGACCTTGCCCGGCCCGCTGCGCGGATCTATGTTGATGGCGACGGGCCTGTTCGGCCTTGTTCGCCGCTCTGGACCCTGGTGGCACGTCGTCGCTTCGACGCGCACCAGGAGTCATGATGACCGTGCCGGGCCGCCCATCCGTTTCCGCCGCCGTCCCAGACACGTCCGAGGGACTGGCCGTTCTGACGCTGCGTTCTCAAATGCGGTCCAACGAGCGAGCCGCGGCCATGCTGGAGCAGATGGCCATCACCGACCCGCAGATGTGCGCCTACCACCTGGCGGCTGCGGCGCGCTTCCGGGAACGCGCCGAACTCTGCCGTGACCAGCTGGACGGTCGGGACCACGCGCCCCGCTGACGGTACGGAGTCAGGAGGCGGGGGTGGGCTTGGTGAGGACGGCGGCCAGGTGGGCGGTGGCGGAGCAGGACGCCGCCGGGGAGCTTGAGACGAAGCGCGGGCCAGGGGGGATGCGCGGGGGATCGGCGCCGACGATGATGTCGCGGGTCACAGGTGGTGGTTGAACCAGTCGGCGGCCTGGGTGGTGACCTCTTCGAGGGCTCCGGGCTCCTCGAAGAGGTGGGTGGCGCCTGAGATGACGTGAATTTCCGAGTTGTCGAGGCTTCTGTGCGCCTGCTCGTTGAGGTGCAGGACCTCCGTGTCGCGGCCGCCGACGATCAGGAGGACGGGGGCGCGGACGCGGGGCAGTGACGGGCCCGCCAGGTCGGGGCGTCCTCCGCGGGAGACGACCGCGGCGATCCGGGGGCGGGCGGCGGCGGCTGCCAGGGCGGCGGCGGCGCCGGTGCTGGCGCCGAACAAGCCGATGGGGAGGCCCGCCGTGTGCGGGGCGGATTCGAGGCCCTCCGTCAGCCGGTCGATCGCGCCGATGAGGCGGAGCGTCAGGAGTTCGATGTCGAAGCGGAGCGCGGCGGTCACGCGGTCGAGCTGCTCCTCGTGTTCGGTGAGCAGGTCGATGAGGAGCGTCCCCATCCCGGCGGCGTTGAGGCCGTCGGCCACCGCGCGGTTGCGGGGGCTGTGCCGGGAGCTGCCGCTGCCGTGGGCGAACAGGACGACGCCGGTGGCGCCGTCCGGTATCGCGAGGTCGCCGTGGAGTTCGGCGTCCTCCAGCTTCAGTGTGATCATGTGTTCGGCGGTTCGGCGCTGATGTCGGCGAGGGCCGAGCGCTCGTCGCGCTGGACGGCGAGGTCGCCGATGGACACCATGCCGATCGGGCGGTCGCCGTCCACGACGGGGATGCGGCGGACGGCGTGCTGCCGCATCAGGCGGACGGCGGCGTCGGCGTCCTCCCCCGGCGTGACGGTGATCATGTTGGTGCTGCAGATGTCGGCGACGGTCGTGCCGGCCATGTCCTTCTGGGCGGCGACGGCGCGGACGACGATGTCGCGGTCGGTGACCAGGCCGCGGAGCCGTCCCTCGTGGACGACCAGGACGTCGCCGATGCCGTGCTGCCGCATGAGGTCCCCGACGTCGGCCAGGGACGTGTCCGGGGACACCGCCACGGGCACCGGCGTCATCACTTCGTTCACCTTCTGGGCCATGAGCGAGCCTCCCCTCGGGGCCTCGCCTACCCAGCGCCCGCCGGGATATGTCTACGACGGCGAGTCGGGCCCGTCCTGCTCGGCGAGGAAGCGTTCGAACTGGGCGCCGAGTTCGTCGGCGGTGGGCATGTCCGCCGATTCGGCCAGGAGGCTGTCGCGTTCGGCGGCCCCGGCGAACGCGTCGTACTGCTGCTCCAGGGCCCGGACGACCTTCTCCACCTCGTCGTTGCCGTCGACCTGCTCGGCGATGTCGGCGTCGGTGGCGGCGGCCGCCTCGCGGAGCCGTTCGACGGGCAGCGCGAGCCCGGTCGCGTCGGCGACCGCGTCGAGCGCGGCGACGGCGGCGGCCGGGTAGGCGGACTGGGCGAGGTAGTGCGGGACGTGCACGGCGAACCCGACGGCGTCGTGACCGGCCTCACCGAGCCGCAGTTCGAGGAGCCCGGAGGCGCTGCCGGGGACCTGGACCTTGTCGAACCACGAGTTGCGGGTGATCAGCTCCGGCCGGGTGGCGTGCGAGGTGATGCCGACGGGACGGGTGTGCGGGACGCCCATCGGGATGCCGTGGAAGCCGACGACGAGCCCGACGCCGAGGCGCTTGACGAGGTCGAGGACGGCGGCGGTGAAGCCCTCCCAGAGCCGGTCGGGTTCGGGCCCGGACAGCATCAGGAACGGGCTGCCGGCGTCGTCGCGGAGCAGCCGCACGACCAGCTCGGGCGTCTCGTAGGAGGCCCAGTGGTCGCGGTCGAACGTCATCGGCGGGCGGCGCGCCCGGTAGTCGATCAGCGAGTCGACGTCGAAGCGGGCGATGACGCGGTGCTCCAGTGCCTCCAGGAGGTGCTCGCGGACGAGCTGCCCGGTGGATCCGGCGTCCACGAAGCCGTCGAGGCTGTGCAGCAGCACCGGACCCGTCATTTCCGGCAGGTCGGCGTCGAGCTCGTACAGATCCTCAGGGTTAAGCAACTTCTCCCCCACCTCTACATGTCGTCCGTCCCAACATTAGGACATGCGGAGGCCCATCCCCGGATCGGCCGTGACACCGGTCACCTGAAGACGCGGCTGGACAGGAAGTCTTCGGGGTGGAGGGTGGTGAGATCTTCGCGGCCGACGTCGCCGCCCCCGGCGAGGAGGCGGTTGGCGTGGCGGAGGCGGGCGCGTTCGATGGCGTTGCGGACGGAGCGCGCGTTGGCGAAGCGGGGCTGGGCGCGGCGGCGGGATAGGTAGTCGCGGAAGACCGGCTCGGTCTCCGGGGCCAGGCCGTAGCCCTCGCGTTCCATCATCAGGTGGCCGATGGCCTCCAGTTCGTCCGGCTCGTAGTCGGGGAAGTCGATGTGGTGCGCGATGCGGGAGCTCATGCCGGGGTTGGACGCGAAGAAGGAGTCCATGCGGTCCTTGTAGCCGGCGAGGACGACGACGAGGTCGTCCCGCTGGTTCTCCATGATCTGGAGGAGGATCTCGATGGCCTCCTGCCCGTAGTCGCGTTCGTTCTCGGCGCGGTACAGGTAGTACGCCTCGTCGATGAACAGGACGCCGCCCATGGCCCTTTTGAGGACCTCCTTGGTCTTGGGGGCGGTGTGGCCGACGTACTGGCCGACGAGGTCGTCGCGCGTGACGGAGACGAGGTGGCCGCGGCGGATGTAGCCGAGGCGGTGCAGGAGTTCGGCGAGCCGCAGCGCGACGGACGTCTTGCCCGTCCCGGGGCTGCCGGTGAAGCACATGTGGAGGCTGGGGCGCCCGGAGTCGATGCCGAAGCGGGCGCGGACGCGGTCGACGAGGAGGAGCGCGGCGATCTCCCTGATGCGGGTCTTGACGGGGGCGAGGCCGACGAGTTCGCGGTCGAGGGCGTCCAGGACGTCGTCGGCCTGGGAGTCGGCGCGCTCCTTGGCGAGGTCGACGCGGGCGCCGGGAGGGAGCGGCTCCCCGGCGGCGGGAACGGGGGAAGGGGCCGCCGGGGAGCCGTTCTGGCGCATCCCGAATCCGGGGCGTTCGCTCAACGTCCCGCCCCGTAGCGGTCTCCCTCGGGGCGGTCGAGGGCGTAGGGGTGGAGGGTGTAGCGGACGCGCCGGTCGGACGTCTCTTCGCGGTCGAGCCGGAAGCCGGGCTCCTCCGCGGGGCGCTGGACGATGAACTGGAGCGCCGTCGTCTGGCGTCCGTAGGCCGCGTCGTAGGCGTTGAGGCGGATGTAGTGGCCCGGGTACGCCTTGCGGCATTCGTTGATCTCGTACAGGACGCCGGCCGGGTCGGTGAGGTCGAACATCGGCAGGCCCCACATCTCCCAGTAGGAGTTGCGCGGGTGCGGGTCGTCGGTGAACTCGACCGAGCACGGCCAGCCCTGGTCGAGGGCGTAGGCGGCCTGCTTGGCGATCTCCTCGTCGGTGAGGTCGGGGAGGTAGGAGAACGTTCCTTGGGTGATCCGCATCAGATGCTCCGAGGTTGGAGGTGGGCCCCCGTCAGGGGGTCGGTGAGAACACTGCGGTTTCGACGACGTCGGGGGTGTCGGTGGACTCGTAGGTGAAGGTGATGTCGCCCCAGGTGGACAGGGCGACGTCCAGTTCGCGGCTCTTCTTGGCGGCGGCGCGCAGGATGTCGGGGCCTTCGGCGAGGTAGTCGCGGCCCTCGTTGCGCGCCTTGATCATCGCCTCGAGCGCGACGCGGTTGGCGGTGGCGCCGGCGGCGATGCCCATCGGGTGGCCGATCGTCCCGCCGCCGAACTGCAGGATGGAGTCCTCGCCGAGGTAGTGCAGGAGCTGGTGCATCTGCCCGGCGTGGATGCCGCCGGACGCGACGGGCATCGTGCCCGGCATCGATGCCCAGTCCTGGTCGAAGTACAGGCCCTTCACCGGGTCGGCGGCGATCTTGTCGAGGCGCAGGGTGTCGTAGTAGCCGCGGACGCTGTTCGGGTCGCCCTCCAGCTTGCCGACGACCGTCCCCGCGTGGATGTGGTCGACGCCCGCGAGCCGCATCCATTTGGCGATGACGCGGAAGTTGACGCCGTGGGACTTCTGCCGCGTGTACGTGGAGTGCCCGGCGCGGTGCAGGTGCAGCAGGACGCCGTTGGCGCGCGCCCACTTGGCCATCGACTGGATCGCCGTGTAGCCGATGGTGAGGTCGATCATCACGATGACGCTGCCGAGTTCCTTGGCGAACTCGGCGCGTTCGTACATGTCCTCCATCGTCCCGGCGGTGACGTTGAGGTAGTGGCCCTTCACCTCGCCCGTGGCGGCCTGCGCCCTGTTCACGCCCTCCATGCAGTAGAGGAAACGGTCGCGCCAGCGCATGAACGGCTGGGAGTTGATGTTCTCGTCGTCCTTGGTGAAGTCCAGGCCGCCGCGGCAGGCCTCGTACACGACGCGGCCGTAGTTGCGCGCCGACAGCCCGAGCTTCGGTTTCACGGTCGCGCCCAGCAGCGGGCGGCCGAACTTGCCGAGGTACTCGCGTTCCATGACGATGCCGTGCGCCGGCCCCTGGAACGTCTTCACATAGTGGGTGGGGATGCGCATGTCCTCCAGGCGGAGCGCCTTGAGCGCCTTGAACCCGAAGACGTTCCCGATGATGGACGACGTCAGGTTCGCGATCGACCCCTCCTCGAACAGGTCGAGGTCGTAGGCGATGTAGGCGATGAACTGCCCTTCCTGGCCGGGGACGGGCTCCACCCTGTAGCACTTGGCCTGGTAGTTCTCGTAGGACGTGAGCCGGTCCGTCCACACGACCGTCCAGGTGGCGGTGGACGACTCGCCCGCGACGGCCGCGCCGGCCTCCTCCGGCGGCACGCCCTTCTGCGGCGTGATGCGGAAGGCGGCGAGGATGTCGCTGTCCTTCGGCTGGTAGTCCGGACGCCAGTAGCCCATCTCCGCGTAGGGGATCACGCCCGCCGACCATCTGCCCGAGCTCATCGCCGCTCTCCTTCAGCCTGAAGCCTGGATGCGGGACGCGGCGGCTCACCCCGGTGAAGGACGGCATGTCCCAGGGGATCGGGGTGAGGCGCCGCGTCCCGGCCACGTGGAACCGTGAACGGGACGAGCTTCACCCGCCGACAGTTGCAATGTCCATCAAGTGTTCTACGGTGACCATCAACCATTCACTTGAACGAGGAGGCGGGGACGTGACGGAGGCGCGGCTGCGGACGTTCGTCGCCCTCGCCGACACCGGGTCCGTGCGGGCGGCGGCGCGGCGGCTGTACGTGACCGAGTCGGCGGTGTCGGCGGCGGTCGCGGCACTGACCCGCGATCTCGGCGTGCCACTCGTCCGGCGGGAGGGGCGCGGGCTCGCGCTGACCGCCGCCGGGGCCGTCTACGCCGGGTACGCGCGGCAGGTGCTCGGCCTGCTGGAGGAGGGGCGGGCGGCCGCCCGCGGCGCGGCGGACCCGGGGCGCGGCCCGCTGCGGCTGGCGGCGGTGACGACGGCCGCCGACCAGATCCTCCCGGAACTGCTCGCCTCGTTCCGGGCGCGCTGGCCCGACGTGGAGCTGGCGCTGGAGGTGGGGCCGCGCCGCCAGGTGTGGAGCAGCCTCGCCGCGCACGAGGCCGATCTCGTGCTGGCCGGCCGTCCGCCGGGCGACGCCGCGGTGACCGTGCTGGCGCGGCGTCCGAACGAGCTGGTCGTCGTGGGCGCGCCGGGCTTGGCGGACGGGTTCGCGCTGGCCGGCACGCCGTGGGTGATGCGCGAGCCCGGCTCGGGCACGCGGGCCAGCGCCGACGCCTACCTGGCCGAGCGGGAGGTGTCGCCGCCCCGCCTCGTCCTCGGTTCGAACGGCGCGGTGATCGCCGGCGCGGCGGCGGGGCTCGGCGTCGCGCTGGTGTCGCGGGACGCCGTCGGGGCCGAACTGGACGCGGGCCGCCTCGTCGTCGTCGACGCGCCGGGGATGCCGCTCGACCGGCCGTGGCACGCGGTCGCCGGGACCGCGCCGACCCCGACGACGCTGCTGTTCGTCCGGCACCTGCTGGACGCCCCCGGCTGGAGCGACCCGGCCCGGAGCGCCGCGGTCGTCAGGGCAGGCTCCACAGCGACACCGACAGCAGGCCGAGGCTGACGGCGATCATGATCATCGCGACCGTGCGTCCGCCCTCGTCGGCCGGGACGGTCGTCCTGCGGGTGACCAGGACCACGAAGCAGGCGAAGAAGCCCGCGGCGACGACGTCCATCGCCACGGCGAGCCCGGTCACGACCGCGTCCCCCTCATCCCGGCGTCCCCTTCGTCACTGCGAAACCCCCCGTCCCGGGCAACCCTAGACGAGTGTGCTCGCTCACATCGCCGTACCCGCGTGCATGATCGGCCGCGGACGCGACAGAATCAGATTCGGAACCGTGAAAGGGGCTGCGATGACCGCCGACCGCCGGCACGACCCGGCTCGCCAGTACGACGTCGTCCTGTTCGGCGCCACCGGCTTCACCGGCGCCCTGACCGCCGAGTATCTGGCCGAGCACGCCGGGCCCGGTACGCGCTGGGCCCTCGCCGGACGCAACCGGGCCAAGCTGACCGCCGTCCGCGACCGCCTGGTGAAACTGAACCCGGCGTGCGCCGATCTGCCGCTGCTGCACGCGGACACCACCGACACCGCCTCGATCGAGGACATCGCGAACAGGGCGCGGGTCGTCATCACCACGGTCGGTCCCTACGTCAAGTACGGCGAGCCGCTGGTCGCGGCGTGCGCGCGCGCCGGGACGGACTACGTCGACCTCACCGGCGAACCGACCTTCGTCGACCGGATGTACGTGAAGTACCACGAGGAGGCCGTGCGCAGCGGCGCCCGGATCGTCCACGCCTGCGGGTTCGACTCGATCCCCCACGACCTCGGCGCCTACTTCACGGTGAAGCAGCTTCCGGAGGGCGTCCCGATCCACGTCGAGGGTTTCCTGCGCGTCCGCGGGGGCGCGTCCGGCGGCACGCTGCACTCGGCCATCGGCATCTTCGGCGACCCCGCCGGCATGATGCGCGCCGAACGCGAGCGCCGCCGGGTGGAGGACCGGCCCGCCGGCCGCAGGGTGCGCGTTTCGCGGCGTCCGGCGCCGAAGGCCCGTGTCGCGGGCGGCTGGACGCTGCCGCTGCCCACCATCGACCCGCAGATCGTCGTCCGGTCGGCGGCGGCGCTCGACCGCTACGGCCCCGACTTCTCCTACGGCCACTACGTCGCCGTCAAACGGCTTGCCGTCGCCGCCGGGATGGCCGCGGGCTCCGGCGCCCTGCTCGCCCTGTCCGCGCTCCCGCCGACCCGCAACCTGCTGCTGCGGCTCCGCGCGCCGGGCGAAGGCCCGTCCGAAGCGGAGCGCGCCAAGCACTGGTTCAGCATGAAGTTCGCCGGAGAGGGCGGCGGCAGGCACGTCGTCACCGAGGTCTCTGGCGGCGACCCCGGCTACGGCGAGACCGCCAAGATGCTCGCCGAGTCGGCGCTGTGCCTGGCCCACGACGACCTGCCGGAGACCGCCGGGCAGGTCACGACCGCGACCGCGATGGGCGACGCCCTGATCGACCGGCTGAACCGGGCGGGGATCGTCTTCCGGGTCCTCAGGACGGACTGACCGCACCCCGGTGGCGGCCCGGGATGGGGATGACGGCCTCCACGGTCGTCCCGGCCCCCGGCCTGCTCGTCACGGAGACCCGCCCGCCGAGCAGTTCGGCGCGCTCCCGCATGCCGCGCAGCCCGTAGGAGTCGGGACGGCGGCCGCGGCCCCCCGGCGCCAGCACGTCCCGGACCGGGAACCCGGCCCCGTCGTCGGTGACCTTCAGCCGGACGCGGTCGGTGGAGTGCTCCAGCAGCAGGTCGACGCATGTCGCGGACGCGTGCCGCAGGCAGTTGCCGACCGCCTCCTGCGCGATCCGGTACAGGGCGGTCTGCACATGGTCGGGAAGCGCGTCCTCCAGTTCGCCCTCGACGGTCACCGTCACGTCGAGCGGACCGGACGGGCCGGGACCGTCCCCGGCCTCACGGGCGAGGGTGGCCAGCGCCGCCGACAGGCCGAGATCGTCCAGGACGGGCGGCCGCAGCCCGCCGATCGCGGCGCGCGTCTCGGCCGCCGCGAGCTCGCACAGCCGCCGCGCCATCATGATCTGCGCCAGCCCCTCGGGATGGTGCTCGGGCAGCGCCCGCTCGGCCGCCGACAGGTGGAAGCCGAGGCTGGCGAGGCGCTGCGCGATGCCGTCGTGGATCTCTCGGCTGAGCCGCGACCGCTCCGCCTCCTGCGCCTCCACCGCCCGTTCGGCGAACCGCTCGGCGGCGTGCTCGCGCTCGCGGGCGGTGCGCAGCCGGCGGCACGAGGACAGCACCGGCGCGAACAGCCCGGCGAGCGCGGTGACGAGGGCCAGGTCCTCGGCGGGGGCGGGGCCGGCGGACCGGACGTCCACGACCGCGACCACGGTTCCCTCGCTGTGCACGGGGATCGCGGCGCCCCGTCCGTCCGGATGTGGCCGGACCCGGCCGTGCGCGGCCGCCCGGCCGACGTCGCCCGCCCCCAGCGGAACGGGCGGGCCCGACCATTCCAGGACGCGCTCGTCCTCGGCCAGGACGTAGACGTCGCAGAACGTCAGCGCCCGCGCCGACCGGACGACGAGCCCGGCGAGCTCCTCGGCCATCCGCGGCAGTTCCCGGTCGGAGCAGGCGACGGCCACGATGCGGACGAGCAGGTCGTTCCCGCGTCCGGCGAGCAGTTCCAGCGGCCCGGCGGCCGTCACCGGAACAGCCCCTCGCGCAGCGCGACCGCTATCGCGGCGGACCGGTCGGTCACCTCCAGCTTGCGGTAGAGCGCGCGCAGGTGGCTCTTGACCGTCTCCTCGCTGAGCACGAGCCGCGCCGCGATCGCCTTGTTGGACAGGCCGCCCACCAGCAGCGACAGCACCTCGCTCTCGCGCTGGGTGAGCCCGCGGTTGGCGCCCGGCCAGAACTCGCCGCGGGTCAGCCGGGCCGCGGTGACCGCCATCCGGCCGGCGAGCGTCGGGTCCACGACCGTCTCGCCCTGCGCGACCTCCTCAAGGCGGCGGACGAGTTCGGGGCCGTCCACCCGCTTGAGCAGGTACCCGCCCGCCCCGGCCCGCAGCGCCTCGAAGACGTACTGCTCGTCGTCGTACACCGACAGGAACACCACCCGCGCCTCCGGGACCCGCCCGGTCAGCAGGCGGCACAGGTCGAGGCCGCTCTCCGGGCCGAGCCGCACGTCCAGCAGGACGACGTCCGGGCGCAGCGTGGTGACCAGCCGGGCCGCCTCGTCCCCCGTCCCCGCCTGCCCCACGACGCGCACGCGCCCGGAGAACCCGGCCAGCATCGCCTGCAGTCCGGCGAGGATCATTTCGTGGTCGTCGACGAGGACGACACGTACGGGGACACCCATTCCGGCACGATAACAACCGGAAGCTACTCATCAGTAGCCCAGGGCCGGAGGGGGCCTCCGCGGTTTCACCCCCGCTCTCCCCTGATTGGGGGACGAACCGCCCGCCGCACCGCCGTACTCTCCTAGACGAAAATTGAATTCCGCAGGATGGAGGAGCAGAAGGTGCCCCATCGGATCGTGCATATGCTCCGGGCGCGCGGGTCCGGCCGCCGCCCCGTCATGCTCGCCATCGCCGGGGACAGCGCGGCGGGCAAGACCACTCTGACCCGGGGGCTTGTGCAGTGTCTGGGGGCCGATCGGATGACGGCGGTCTGCGTGGACGACTACCACCGCTACGACCGCGCCGAACGCGCCGGCAAGCCGTTCACGGCGCTGCACCCCGACTGCAACCACATCGACATCATGGAGCAGCACCTGCAGCTGCTTTCGATGGGCGAACCGATCCTCAAGCCCGTCTACGACCACGCCACCGGCGAACTCGTCCGCCCCGAGCTGGTCGAACCCCGCGACTTCGTGATCGTCGAGGGCCTGCTCCCCCTCCACACCCGGATGGCGCGCGCCTGCTTCGACATCACCGTCTACCTCGACCCGCCCGAGCCGCTGCGGCACTCCTGGAAGGTCAGCCGCGACTGCGACAAACGCGGCTACACCCCCGAGCAGGTCATGGCGGAGCTGGACCGCCGCGAACCCGAGAGCGCCGCCTACATCCGCCCCCAGCGCAAGCACGCCGACATCGTCGTCCGCTTCGCGCCCGTCGCGGGACGGCTCGACCCGCCCGGCACCCCGCTGTCCGCCGAACTGCTGCTCCGCCCCACGATCGACCATCCCGATCTGGCGGACGTCCTCGACAGCGGCCCCGGCGACACCGCCACCGGCGCCACGGCCTCCGGCAACCCGGGTTCCGGCGGCATGGAGACGGCCATGCACCTGCGCCTGCACCGCGACACCGACGGACGCCCCGTCGACGCCCTGCACGTCCACGGATACGTCTCCCCCGAGGAATCACAGGTCGTCAAGAAGGCCATCCTGGAACGCCTCGGCCCCCGCGCCGGCACCGCCATCCCCGACCCCGGCGTCCTCGGCCGCCTCGGCGACGCCGGCACCAGCGACCCCCTGGCGATCACCCAGCTGCTCCTGCTCTACCACCTGCTGGACGCCGACCACCGGCAGGCCGCCTAGAACTCCGCGGGCGCGCGGGGAGGCCCCGGGGCTCTTGGACCTGTAGCCCCGGGCCGCGCGCCGGCGGCTGCCGGGAGGGCGCCCTCAGCGGGCGCGAGGGGCGCCCTCCCGGACTTCGCTCACAGGTCCCGCCACGGGATCTCCGGGCGGCTCGCCGCCACCACGGCGAGCGACTGACCGCCCCGGATCTTCTCGTCCGGGGCGGAGGTGAGGCGGAAGTTCGCGTTGGGGCGGTGCGACTCGCCGACGGCCAGCAGGGTGCTCCCCCGGCGCAGAAGGAAGATCGCGACGTCGATGCGGGACCGCTCACCGACCTCTTCCGGCACGTCCACCCGGTACAGGGTGCCGTCGGTGTCGAGCGTGCTGGCCAGATTGTGGTAGATCGCGGCCACACCGGGGTTGCGGACCGAGACCGCGACCACGGCCGGGTCGTCGATGTCGACCGTCTCGATGTCCGGGGTGATCAGGGTCAGCGCGTCCATGATCTCCCCGCGGCGGTGGCCGTCGTGCAGGCCGGCCAGCAGGTGGACGGGCGGTTCGCCGTGCCGCCGCAGATAGGCCGCCAGACCGAGCATCACCCGGACGGTCTCGTCGTCGGTGCGCCCGACGACGACGGCCGCGCGGGCATGCTCCAGGCACGCGCGTTCGTAGGCGGTGTCGTCGAACGCGACCACGTCGTAGACGTCGGGGTCGGGGTTCTCACCCGTCAGCTCGTCCGGCCAGAAGATCGTGACCACCGGCGTCCTGGCGAAATCCGGGTCGGCGCGCAACTCGCCGATGATGGCCCGCAGGCCGTCCCGTTCGTAGCCGACGATCACGATGTGGCGCCGGTGGCTCAGCCGCGCCCGGCCGTTGGCCTTCATGGTCCTCCCCTTCGCCAGCCACAGCGTCACCTCGGCGAACAGCATGAGGCCCGCGGTGAGCCCGGACACGATGGCGATCACTCCGCCGATCCGCCCGCCGATCGTCGCCGGGGCCAGATCGCCGTAACCGGTGGTGGTGCCGCTGACGATGAAATACCAGAAGTACTCGTGCGGCTTCTTGATGTCGGCGCCGGGCTCCTCGAACACCGCGATCAGCAGCCAGCCGACCAGGAAGGCGGCGAGGAGCACGAGCGCGGGCATCCGCATCGACCGCCCGGCGATCCGGTCGACCAGGCGCATCAGCACAAATGGCACCCGCGAAGACTGGCAGCAGGAAAAATCCCGCGTCAAGTAGCGGCGCCCCTGGTCAGCGCAGAGCGGAACGGGATCGGACGGTCGCCGCAGCAGGCCGCAGCCGGGCCCTCAGACGGCCTAACCCCGGACAGCCGGGGCCTCAGACGGCCGGGCCCTTCTTCAGCACGCGGGTGAGCGCCGCGGCCACCTCCGCGGACAGGTCGCCGTCGCCGGAGCCGCCCGGCGGCGCACCGGAGTGCACCAGGTCGGCGGGGACGGCGTCGCGGGTGTGGCCGCAGTCGCGGCACTCCACCTCGCCGAGGCGGCACACCAGCACGGCCGACCCGCAGGCCGAGCAGCGGTCGAGTTCGCCGGCCCAGTCGCGGGCGGTCTGGCAGCCGGGGCAGATCAGCACCTGGCGGTCCGCCCGGACCCCGCGCTTCCACGGGCTCGCGCCCCGGGCGGGGTCGGTCTGCCGCGCCCCGCATCGGAAGCAGGGCATCACACCTCCAGAGGTGCGGGGACCGGTTCCGGCCACATGGCCGGAGCCGGTCCGATTTCGCTCAGAGCTCGGCGAGCGCCTTGCGGTACTCGTCGATGTCGCGTGCGTCCGGGATCGCGTTGACGACCTTCCAGCGGACCACACCCTCGGTGTCGATGACGAAGGTCCCGCGCACGGCGAGCCCCTTACCCTCGTCGAACACGCCGTAACGCTGTGCCGTCCCGCCGTGCGGCCAGAAGTCCGAAAGCAGCGGGAACGTGTACTTCTCCTGGTCGGCCCAGGCGCGCAGCGCGAACATCGAGTCGACCGAGACCGCGAGCACCTGCACGTCGTCGCCGCCCAGCGTGGGCAGCTCGTCCCGGATCTGGCACAGCTCGCCGGTGCAGACGCCGCTGAACGCCAGCGGATAGAACACCAGGACGACGTTCTTCTCACCACGGAAGTCCGACAGCTTCACCGGTGTGCCGTGCTGGTCCTTCAGCTCGAAGTCCGGTGCGCCGTCGCCTACCTCAACCGCCAAAACCACTCCCGCATCTCTCCCGCCCGCGGCGGGGTCATGCCCCGTCCCCCACGGGCGTGGGGGACGGGACCAGTCTGTCACCCCGCACGGCCGGCGAACCAGGTGCCCGGGGCTACTTGCGGACCTTGGGCGCGACCAGCCGCGTTCCCGACCATTCCTTGGCGGCGCTGACGCTGCTGGTCTGCGACAGTCCGGCCGTCTGTGCGGCCTCGCCGATGTCGCTCGGCTCCACGTGCCCGTCCCTGCCCGCCTTCGGCGTCAGCAGCCAGATGTTGCCGCCGCCGGTGAGCGGGATCATCGCGTCGGTGAGGCCCTCGAACAGGTCGCCGTCCTCCTCGCGCCACCACAGCAGCACGACGTCGACCACGTCCTCGTAGTCCTCGTCGACCAGCTCGTTCCCCGTGACGGCCTCGACGGATTCGCGGAGCTCCTCGTCAACGTCGTCGTCGTAGCCGATCTCCTGCACCACCTGGCCCGCCTTCAGGCCGAGCCGTTCGGCCAGGCTGCGCTCAGACTGCGCCTGACCCGCGGTCGCGCTCACGAAAGTCCTCCCATTGTCGTCAGTCCGCACGGTGCCGTGCTCATGTCTTCCGGCCCCCTGGACGGGTGGCCCGCCCGCACCTGTGCGGTGTTTGCGGGACAGTCCACACAAGTGAGGGCCCCTAGCGCAAGTGTCTTCCCGGCTTTTGGTGGCCTCATTGGCCCGATTACGCAGATCGGCGTAACAAGGCCTCCACGGAACGTGACAGTCACCGTCATCCCTCGATGGTCATCCCTTGAGGAAGGACAACCGGATCTGGCGGTCCGGGTTGTCCATATTGAGGTCGACCAGGGCCACCGACTGCCACGTCCCGAGCGCGAGCCGCCCGCCGACGACCGGAAGGGTCGCGAACGGCGGGACCAGCGCGGGCAGGACGTGCGAGCGCCCGTGGCCCGGCGACCCGTGCGCGTGCCGCCAGCGGTCGTCCGCGGGCAGCAGGTCGCCGAGGGCGGCCAGGAGGTCGTCGTCGCTCCCGGCCCCCAGCTCGATGACCGCCACGCCGGCGGTGGCGTGCGGGACGAAGACGTGAAGCAGCCCGTCGCCGCCGGCCGACGCGGCGAACCGCTCGCATTCGGCGGTGATGTCGTGCACGGTCTCGCGCGCACCGGTCGCCACCCGGACCACGGTGCTCTCCATGATCCCGGGTCTACCCGCTCCGCGGCCCCGGACGCCTCCGGGGCCGCACGTATCCGCGGGCTACCGCTGAAGGTGCTCCCTGGACTCGATGACCGCGTCCGGCCCCGGGTAGACCAGGGTCTCGTGGCCGTCGTCGAACCGGACCAGGAACGGCGGGCCGCCGTCCTCGCCCCGTACCTCGATGATCTCGCCCTGCCGGTCCGGCTGCCCCACGATGTTGCCGTGGACAAGCAGCCGGTCTCCGATCCGCCCGTTCATGGCTCCTCCGCTCTCGTCGGGAAAATATCGGCTCTCCCAGGGTGCGTACCCCGGTTGACCGGGGAGAATGGTTACCGGTTGGTAGAGATGCGTTAGCCGTCATAAACGGCGACGATGGATCTCGAGACGAGCGACGAACAGTCTGCCGGGGACCGGTGGCCACCCGCGGGCGGCCACCGGTCTCACCCGCAAAGACGTAAGGACAGAGGGGACCCCGTGGCTTCCGGACGTCAACGCTTTTCGATCATCAGCGACGGCCTGCCGAGCCAGCTGCCCGACATCAACCCGGACGAGACCCGGGAGTGGCTGGAGTCACTGGACACGGTCATCAAGACCGCGGGCCGCGGCAGGGCACGGTACGTGATGCTCCGGCTCCTGGAAAGGGCGCGGGAGCTGCAGGTGGGCGTGCCCAGCCTACGCAGCACCGACTTCATCAACACGATCCCGCCGGAGTCCGAGCCCTGGTTCCCCGGCGACGAGCATGTGGAACGGCGCATCCGCGCCTACATCCGCTGGAACGCCGCGATCATGGTCTCGCGCGCGAACCGGCCCGAGATCGGCGTCGGCGGCCACATCGCCACCTACGCCTCCGCCGCCTCGCTGTACGAGGTCGGGTTCAACCACTTCTTCCGCGGCAAGGACCACGGCGAGTCGGGCGACCAGGTCTTCATCCAGGGTCACGCGTCGCCGGGCATCTACGCCCGCGCCTACCTGGAGGGGAGGCTGCCCGAGGACAAGCTCGACGGGTTCCGCCAGGAGCACTCGCACCCGGGCGGCGGCCTCTCGTCCTACCCGCACCCGCGGCTCATGCCGGACTTCTGGGAGTTCCCCACGGTGTCGATGGGCCTGACCGGGATCAACTCGGTGTACCAGGCCCGGTTCAACCGCTACCTGTACAACCGGAAGATCAAGGACACGTCCCGCTCGCACGTGTGGGCGTTCCTCGGCGACGGCGAGATGGCCGAGCCCGAGTCGCTCGGCGCGATCGGCCTGGCCGCCCGCGAGGAGCTCGACAACCTGACCTTCGTCGTCAACTGCAACCTCCAGCAACTGGACGGCCCGGTCCGCGGCAACGGCAAGATCATTCAGGAGCTGGAGTCGTTCTTCCGCGGCGCCGGCTGGAACGTCATCAAGGTCATCTGGGGCCGCGACTGGGACCCGCTGCTCGCGCAGGACGTCGACGGCGTCCTCGTCAACCAGATGAACACCACGCCCGACGGGCAGTTCCAGACGTTCACCGTCGAATCCGGCGAGTACATCCGGGAGAAGTTCTTCGGCGCCGACCCGCGGCTGCGCCGGATCGTCCAGCACCTGTCGGACGACGAGCTGCGCAAGCTGTCGCGCGGCGGGCACGACTACCGCAAGGTGTACGCGGCGTTCAAGGCGGCCCGCGAGCACGTCGGCCAGCCGACCGTGATCCTCGCGCACACGATCAAGGGCTGGACGCTCGGCTCCGACTTCGAGGCCCGCAACGCCACCCACCAGATGAAGAAGCTCACCAAGGCCGAGCTGAAGGAGTTCCGGGACCGCCTCTACCTGGACATCCCGGACTCGGCGCTGGAAGCGCCGCTGCCGCCCTACTACCACCCGGGCGAAGACTCCGACGAGATCCAGTACATGCGCGAGCGCCGGGCCGCCCTCGGCGGGTTCGTGCCGAAACGCGTGGTGCGGGCCAAGGCCCTCAAGCTGCCCGGCGACCCCGTCTACAGCGAGCTGAAGAAGGGCTCCGGCAAGCAGAACGTCGCGACGACGATGGCGTTCGTCCGGCTGCTCAAGGACCTGATCAAGGACGAGAACATCGGCGCCCGCTTCGTGCCGATCGCCCCGGACGAGTACCGCACGTTCGGCATGGACTCGCTGTTCCCCACGTCCAAGATCTACTCCCCGCATGGGCAGACCTACGACGCGGTGGACCGCAAGCTCCTGCTGTCGTACAAGGAGTCCGAAAGCGGCCAGATGCTGCACGAGGGCATCAGCGAGGCCGGGTCGATGGCGTCCGCGATCGCCGCGGGCACCACGTACGCCACGCACGGCGAGCACATGATCCCGGTGTACATCTTCTACTCGATGTTCGGGTTCCAGCGGACCGGCGACCAGATGTGGGCGCTCGGCGACCAGATGGGCCGCGGGTTCCTCCTCGGCGCCACCGCCGGCCGCACCACCCTCACCGGTGAGGGCCTCCAGCACGCCGACGGCCACTCCCCGCTACTCGCGGCGTCGAACCCCGCGTGCGTCCACTACGACCCGACGTGGGCGTTCGAGCTGGCCCACATCGTCCAGGACGCGCTGCGCCGCATGTACGGGACGTCCGAGGAACACCCGGACGGCGAGAACATCTTCTACTACCTGACCGTCTACAACGAGCCGTACCAGCAGCCCGTCGAGCCCGACGACGTCGACGTCGACGGCCTCCTCAAGGGCCTGTACCGGTTCAAGGCCGCCCCGGCCGTCACGTCCGGGAACGGCGCGGCACCGCGGGCGCAGATCCTGGCGTCCGGCGTCGGCGGGCGGTGGGCCCTGGAAGCCCAGCGGCTCCTCGCCGAGGACTGGGGCGTCGCCGCCGACGTGTGGTCGGCGACCTCGTGGAACGAGCTGGCCCGCGAGGCCCGCGCGTGCGACGAGCAGAACCTGCTGAACCCCGACGCCGAGCAGCGCGTCCCGTACGTCACCCGGATGCTCGACAACGTCGCCGGGCCGATCGTCGCGGTGACGGACTTCACCCGGGCCGTACCCGACCAGATCGCCCCGTGGGTGCACACGGACTTCACCTCGCTCGGCACCGACGGCTTCGGTTTCTCCGACACCCGCGCCGCCGCCCGCCGGTTCTTCCACGTGGACGCCGCGTCGGTCGTCCTCGCGGTGCTGACCCGGCTCGCCCGGCACGGCGAGATCAAGCCGGAGACGCTCCAGCAGGCGATCCAGCGCTACCGGCTCGACGCGGACGTGAGCGAGGTGTTCGCCAACGGCGTCGGCAGCTCCGAGAGCAACACCGGCGGAGACGCGTGATCTTCCACCGGACGCGGTGATCGCGGAGGTGTAGGCCACGATGACCGGAAGGGCCCCGAGGTTCGCCTCGGGGCCCTTCGGTGTTCGCGGGTCAGCCGGCCGCGGGCGTGAACACGCCGAAGGTGTTGCCGGACGGGTCCTGAAGGTAGGCGAACTTGAGGCCGGTGTTCGCGGTCACCGCGGGAAGGGCCACCTTGCCGCCGTGCTTTTCGGTCTCCGTGCAGATGGCGTCGACGTCCTCGACCATGACCAGGAACATCGCGTGCCTGCCGGACGCGTCGGCCTCGTGCGAGATGCCGCCCGTCGGGATGTCGGCGCCCGGGTAGCTGACCAGGTCGTAGCCGTCGCCGTCGGGGTTGACCTCGATCTTCCAGCCGAACAGGTCGCCGTAGAAGCGGCGGGCCTCCTCCGGCGCGTCGGTGCCGACCTGGAACCACGCAACGGTGTTGAACGCGGGAACGCTCATCGATCTCCTCCTTCGAACGCTGCGGGCACCAGCGTCCGGGAGCATTCCGACAACCCCCTGTCGGTGTTTCCGGGCGAGTTCCCAGCCGCTCGGAACTCCGCCCACACGACGGTGCGCGCCCCGTCCGCCCGGAATCCCCAGCCGTCCGACAGCGCTTCCACGAGCCACAGCCCGCGCCCGCTCTCGGCCCCCGTCTCCGCCCTGGGATGCGGGCGCCTGCCGCCCGCTCCGTCGTCGGCGACCTCCAGGCGGTAGAGGTCACCACCCGCCAGCAGGCTGATCGTCACCCGGCCACCGTCACCCGAGTCCGTGTGAACGATGGCGTTGGTAACGGTCTCGCTCCCGACCGTCACCAGGTCGTCCAGGCGGGGATGTGCCGCCGGCACCAGGTCCCGCAGGAACCGCCGTGCGTACCCCACGGACCTCCGGACACCCGGAAGCGTGAGCGAGCCGAGCACGACCAGCCCGCCGCTCACCACCACGCCACCCACGACACACCGCGCCGGACGACCGGCGACCTCCCCGTCTCGGGCGCTCCCATTCGTGCGCCTCCCTTCATTTCGGAGTCGCCCGCCACATTCGCCGCCCGATGCGCTCGTGTCCCCCGCCCTGAACGTTTCCGGATTGAACGTTCAATGCGCCGCCGTTCCGTATACGCACGACCACATTCGGTGACACGCTGGAGAGATGCCTTCCGGGAACGCCCCCACCGTTCGCCAGCGCCGGATCGGCTCGGCGCTCCGCAAAGCCCGCGACCAGCACAACCTGACCGTCGCCACCGTCGCCCGCCGCTTCGGCCGCTCCCAGGGCTGGCTGAGCATGGTCGAGAACGGCCTCCAGACCATCGCCCCCGAAGAACTCGCCGACCTCCTCGACTTCTACGACGTCGAGGACGGCCCCCTCCGCGACTCCCTCCTCCACCTCGCCACACACAAACCCGGTTCATGGAAACGTACGTACGAGTACCGGATCTCCGCTGCCGCCCTGGACTTGGCCAGCCTGGAAGAGGACGCAGCCGAGATCCGCACCTTCCAGCCCAATATCATCCCGGGACTGCTCCAGATCCCTGCCTACGCCGGGAAACTCATGGCCGTAGGCCCTGCCAGGAACTCCCTCACTGCCAGAACGCTGGTCGAATTCCGGATGTCTCGCCAGCAGGTGCTGAGCCGCCCTAATCCGCCCCGCTACGTGCCGATCATCGCGGAAACGGTTCTCGGCAATCAGGTTGGCGGCGATCCTGCGATCCTGCGTGCACAGCTACGGCAGCTGACAGAGGTCGCCCGGCTGGGACACGTGGATCTGCGCATCCTTCCCAGCACGGCCAGCGAATATCTCTCGCTCATCACCCCGTGTCATCTCATCTCTTTGCGTCCGCCCGGCCGACTCACCGTGACCGTTGGCGACTTCTACAACAAGAGCATCTTTGTAGAGGATGAGGACGAAGTTGCTTCTCACGAAGAGATTTTCGGCCTGCTGCTCTCTGCAACACTGTGCAGAACCGCTTCGATAGAACTCATAGACGAGATAGCGTCGAGATCATGAACCCTCCCGAACCGTCCCCGGAACTCTGGCGCAAGAGCACCTACAGCGGCGGCAACGAAGGCGAGTGCGTCGAAATCGCTGACCTCAACGACGACATCGGCATCCGCGACAGCAAGAACCCCACCAACGGACACCTCGTCCTCACCCGCCAACACTTCGCCGCCCTCCTCAAGCACCTGGCAATGCAGCCATGACCACCACGCCCCACTGGCGTAAGAGCAGCCACAGCGGCGGTCAGGAAGGCAACTGCGTCGAGATCGCCGACCTCAACCACCACATCGCTGTCCGCGACAGCGAAGCACCGGAAAGTGGCCACCTCTCCCTCACCCGCCAAGACTTCACCCGCCTCTTGGCACACCTGGCTTCACAGCCGTGATCGTGGGCCGGGACACAGGTGAGCTGATCCCTGGGTAAGACGGGTCCGGACCTGCCTGGGCGTCCGAGGAACGTTCTAACGGAATCACCTCGGAGTTTCGTGACCCGTCCGGTGGCCACTTCCGGCTGACTCAGACCCGCCCGATGTGTAGGGCATCGGTAGGCCGAGGTAGGGCGGGCTTCATTGTCTCCGTTTCAGGACGAGCGAACGGAGTGATCAGTAGGCTTCTCCGCTATGGGTTTTTGGCGGAGAAAAGAGGACAAGACGGGGCGGGCAGGATCGGGCACGGTCACTGCCGGACGGGCGTGGCGAGACGACGCTCTCGACGCGGCCGTGGACGCCGTCAGCCGCGGGGACTTCTCCACCGGGGCGCGGCTGCTGGCGCAGACGCGGAATGACCCGGAGCGGCGGACACTGTGCGTGATGGGTCTCGCCCAGGCTGCCGAGGGCCGCAGCACCGGCATCCGCGCCCTGGCGAGCGCGGACCCGCGGAATCCGGACCTGGCTTTGTGGCTGGGGCACACGATCGTCCTGGAGGCGTGGGGCATCCGCTCGATGGCGCTGGCCCGCTATGTGTCGCAACAGCAGTTCGCCGACTTTCACGCCACCCTGCGAACCGCCCACCATCCGTTGTCGACGGCTGCGCAGTTGCTCCCGCCCGATCCCGTTCCGTGGGTCTGCCTGCTGAGGTTCGCCAGAGGCCTTGAGCTTCCACGAAGCGACGCGGACGCGATCTGGCGCAACCTCGGCGGACGGTGGCCGACCTCGTATCACGGCACCTACCAGCGGATCCAGAGCGTGGCGAAGAAGTGGGGCGGCTCGCACGAGGCGATGCTGGAGTGCGCGCGGCAGGCCGCGGCGGCCGCCCCTCCGGGCGATCCCGTCACCGCGATGATCGCCATGGCCCACATCGAGGTCGCTTCCAGGAACATCGATGACGGGCTGGACGACGATTTCAACAGTCACCTCATGAAACCGGACGTACAGGTGGAGATTCGCGCCGCAGCGGAGAAATGGCTCGCGTCCGCACGGCCGCATCCCTACGACGTCGACGCCCATCACGTCTTCGGCTTCGCCTACTACCAGGCCGGTGATCGCGAGCGTGCACGCTTCCACCTGACAGCGGGCGGCCCACGGATCCCCATCATTCCATGGGGCTACGTAACCGGCGATGAAGTGGCCGATTTCATCGCGGCCTGCCGGCATCTGAAGATTCCGCTTTGAGGAGGGCCGGCAGTGGAACTGCGGGAAACGGAGGTTGACGGCGTCCCGACCTTCTGGCTCGAATCTGAGGAGAAACTTCGGGGTGAGCTGCGGGCGTGCGGGTGCTGCGGCGCTCGACCGCCGCGGCGGCGTACACGCGCGTCCTAGAGCGCCGCGCCCTCCCGTCACCACCTCGCCGCCCAGCCAGGATCCTGCCGAGAACGTGCTGCCTAGCCTGTTCGGGTTGCATCGGCTGCCTCCGCCGGTGAGATGGTTGGTCTTGGCGGCGGTGATCGCCGGGCTGGCGGTGGTGGTGTTCACCGGCCGCTAGACCCAGGTGGGCAGGGAGCCCTCGGCGTAGCGGGCGCCGTAGCCGCCGGTCGGCAGGATGGCGGCGATGGCGTCCAGGTCGGCCTCGGACAGGGTCAGCTCGGCGGCGGCCGTGTTCTCCTCGACCCGCTCGGGGCTGCGGGTGCCGGGGATCGGGACGATGTCCTCGCCCTGGGCCAGCACCCAGGCCAGTGCGAGCTGGGAGACCGTCGCGTCCTTCGCGGCGGCCAGCTCGGCGAGCCGCTCGACGGCCGCCAGGTTCTTCTCGAAGTTGCCCGGCTGCCAGCGGGGATCGTGGTTGCGCATGTCGGTCGGGTCGTAGGACCCGGCGGGCTTGGCGGTGCCGGTGATGAAGCCGCGTCCCAGCGGGGAGTACGACACGAACCCGATGCCCAGCTCGCGCAGCACCGAGAACAGCTGCTCCACGTCCCGCTCGAACAGCGAGTACTCGGTCTGGAGGACGGACACGGGCTGGACGGCGTGCGCGCGGCGGATGGTCTGCGGGCCCGCCTCGCTCAGCCCGAAGTACTTCACCTTGCCCGCCTCGATCAGCTCCTTGACCGTGCCGGCGACGTCGTCGATCGGGACGTCCGGGTCGACGCGGTGCTGGTAGAGCACGTCGATGTGGTCGACGTCCAGGTAGCGGAGGCTGTTGTCGGCGACCTTGCGGATGTTGTCCGGGCGGCTGTCGAGGCCGGAGATCCTCCCGGACGACAGGTCGAACCCGAACTTGGTCGCCAGGACGACCTCGTCGCGGAAGTCCTTGACCGCCCTGCCGACGAGGATCTCGTTGGAGCCGGTGCCCAGGCCGTAGAGCTCGGCGGTGTCGAAGAAGGTGACGCCCAGCTCGTACGCGCGCCTGATGGCGGCGATGCCCTCCTGCTCGTCAGCAGGACCGTAGGCGATCGTCAGGCCCATCGTGCCGTAGCCGATCGCCGAGGCCACCAGGCCCTGGCGGCCCAGAGTGCGCTTCTGCACGACCAATCCTTTCTCGCAAGCAACGCATTCACGTCCACTCTCGCAGCAAAGCGGCCGGGCGGTGCGCCCGGCGTCCGCGTTCGCCGCTGCGCCTGGCCGCCCGTGATCGCGGGGTCGCACGCCTCCTCCGTCCTGCGGGAGCGCCGCGTCTCCGGCGGGTGTGCTCAGACGAACTCCAGGGGGCGGACGACGTAGTCGGGTGGGATGTCGCCGTGCATGGACTCGGTGGAGCGGTCCGGGGCGGTCTCCTCCAGGAGGGCGGCGCGGCGGACGCGGTCGGTGCGGAACACGCGGCGGCCGCCGCGCAGGCGGCACCAGGCGTTCAGATACCAGCCCTTGCCGGACGCGGTGAACGTGACGGGCTCGACGTCGCGTTCGGTCTCGGTGCCCGCCCCGTCGACGTAGGTGAGGCGGACCACCCGGCGGGCCAGGACGGCCTCCTCCAGCACGGCCGGCACGGACGCCTGGTCGTCGTCCCCGGCGGGGCCGAGGATGCGGATGCGGGCGGCCAGTGCGCGGGCCGAGGCGCCGTCGTCCGCCGACATCGCGGCGACGATCTTGTGCAGGGCGGTGCGGGCGGAGCGGGAGTACGGTGAGCCGCCCGCGCGGGACAGGGTGATCGCGACGGCGACGGCCTCGGCGGGGGTGAAGTTCAGCGGCGGCAGCGTGCGGCTCTTGTCGAGGGTGTAGCCGCCGCCTCGGCCGACGTCCGCGAAGATCGGCACGCCGGCCTGCTGGAGCGCGCCGATGTCGCGCTCGATCGTGCGGACGCTCACCTCGTACCGCGCGGCCAGTTCCCGCGCGGCGAGGCGGCGGGGCGCGCAGGCGCGCAACTCCTCCACCAGGGCGTAAAGACGGTCCGTGCGGTTCACGCGCCGAGCGTACGCGCCGGGTCCGACATTTCCGGGTCAGAGGGCGCGGAGGAAGGTGATCATGGCGTCGTTGACCTCGGTGGGGCGTTCCTGCTGCAGCCAGTGGCCGCAGCCCTCCAGCCAGACGGTATCGCGGAGGTTCGGCACGAAGTCGGTCATGGAGTCGATCACCTGGCGGGCGCCGACCGAGACGATGTCGCGGTCTCCGGCGATGAACAGCGCGGGCGGGCCGACCGGGGCGCGGTGCCAGGCGGCGGTGAGCTCCCAGTTGCGGTCGAGGTTGCGGTACCAGTTGACCGGGCCGGTGAAGCCGCTGCCGGCGTACTCCTCGACGTAGGCGTCGATGTCGGCGGCGGTGAGCCACCCGGGAAGCTTCTCCGGGTCCGGGAGGACGTCGAGGATCCCGCCGCCGTCGGGCGCGACCAGCGGCGGGCACGGCCCATCGCCGGACATCCCGTACAGCATCCGGCGGAAGGTTGCCGCCCGGTCGCGGTCGAACGCCGCCTCCGGGACGTCCGGCTCCTGGAAGCGGACCATGTAGAAGCCGTCGCCGAACAGGCGGCGCATGGACTCGACGGGCGGCCTGCTGCTGCGCGGGCGGTGCGGGACCGACATCCCGATCACCCCGCGCACCTTGTCCGGGCGCATCTGCGCGGTGGCCCAGGCGACGGGCGCACCCCAGTCGTGGCCGGCGACGACGGCGCGGTCGGCGCCGAGGGCGTCGATGAGCCCGATCGCGTCTCCGGTCAGGTGCAGGAGCGTGTACTCGCCGGGTTCCGCGGGGCCGCCCGTCCGGGCGTAGCCGCGCTGGTCAGGGGCGACGGCGTGGTAGCCGGCCTCGGCGAGCGCGATGAGCTGGTGACGCCAGGAGTACCAGCACTCCGGGAAGCCGTGCAGGAGCAGCACGAGGGGACCCTCGCCCGCCTCGGCGACGTGCATGCGCAGCCCGCTCTTCGACGTGACGAAGCGGTGCGTGATCTCGGTCATCGATACCCCTCGCGGCATGGGCGGACCGTGCGTGCCAACCGTAGCCGCACCGGATTTCGCCCGGGACGTGGGATGAGGAACCCGGGGTGAATACCCCTTGGCCATACCGGCGGCCATCGGATTGTGTGGCCGCGCCACATGGGACCCCGGGGCCGCGCTCCATAGGTTCTGCGCATGACGAGCGTGACGCCGCGGCCGGCCGCGGGCACTCCGGGGACGCTGGATCTGTCGGGCCGGCGCGCCCTGGTCACCGGCGGCGCGGGCGGCATCGGCCGCGCGTGCGCGCGGCGGCTGGCGGCGGCGGGTGCCAACGTGGTGGTGGCCGATATCGACGGGGAGGCGGCGGAGCGCACGGCGGCCGAGATCGGCGGGATCCCGCTGCTCGCCGACCTGGCCGACACGGAGGCGCTCGGCGGGCTGGCGACCGGCGTCGACATCCTGGTCAACAACGCGGGCATCCAGCATGTGGCCCCGGTCCACGACTTCCCGCCCGAGACGTTCGCGCGGATCATGCGGCTGATGGTGGAGGCTCCGTTCCGTCTCGCCCGGGACGCGCTGCCCGGCATGTACGAGCGGGGCTGGGGACGCGTCGTCAACATCTCGTCCGTCCATGGGCTGCGCGCGTCGCCTTTCAAGGCCGCTTATGTGACCGCCAAACACGGTCTGGAGGGGCTGTCCAAGGTGATCGCGCTGGAAGGCGCCCCACACGGCGTGACGTCCAACTGCGTCAACCCCGCGTATGTCCGGACCCCACTGGTGGAGCGGCAGATCGCCGACCAGGCGCACGCGCACGGCATGCCGCCGGACGAGGTCATCGAGCGCGTCATGCTTGAGCATGCGGCGGTGAAACGGCTGATCGAGCCGGACGAAGTAGCGGAACTCGTCGCATATCTGTGCTCGCCGCCCGCGTCGATGATGACGGGCGTGTCCCTCGGCCTCGACGGCGGCTGGACGGCGCATTGACAATGGCCCGTATGACCTGCGGCGTCTTCCTCGAACTGCTGGCCCGTGAGGCCTCACCCGTCGAGTTCGAGGGTCCCCTCGTCCAGGCGCGGGCGGAGGGCGCGCCGCCCGCCGTCCTGGCGGAGCTGGAGTCGGCCAAGCTGGCGGCGCTGCGGGTCCGGGCGGTGATGCGGCGGCACGTCCGGCGGGAGGCGGAGCTGGAGGCGCTGTTCGACACCGCCGGGGACCTGGCGGGGCTCCGCGACCTCGACGCCGTGCTGGAGGCGATCACCCGCCGCGCCCGGCGGCTCCTGAACGCCGACATCGCCTACCTGACGCTGAACGACGACGAGCGCGGCGAGACCTACATGCGGGTCACGGACGGCTCGGTGTCGGCGGCGTTCCGGAGGCTGCGGCTGCCGATGGGCACCGGGCTCGTCGGCCTGGTCGCGCAGACCGCGATGCCCTACACCAGCGCGCACTATCTCGGGGACGAGCAGTTCCAGCACCGCGGATTCATCGACGACGCGGTCGCCGAGGAGGGCATCGTCGCGATCCTGGGCGTGCCCATGCGGCTGGGCAGCCGCGTCATCGGCGTTCTGACCGCCGCGCACCGCAGCGAGCGTCCGTTCGACCCGGAGGAGGTGGCGCTGCTCGGGTCGCTGGCCGCGCACGCCGCGGTGGCGATCGACAACGCCCGCCTTCTGCAGGAGACCCGCACCGCGTTGGAGGAGCTGAGCGCGGCCAACGAGGAGGTCAAGGCGCGCAGTGCGGCCGTAGAGAGGGCGGCGCGCGCGCACGACCGCATGACCGCCGTCGTCGTTCGCGGCGGCGGCGTGGAGGACGTCGGCGCCGTCGTGACCGAGTTGCTGGGCGGCACCCTGCACGTCCTGGACGCGGACGGCCGCCAGCTCGCGACGACGGGCGCCGTGTCGGCTCCCCTCAGCGCCGACGAACTCGTCGGGGTCTCGGCGTCGGCGCACTCTGCGCGCGCGCAAGGCCGCACCGTCAGACGTGGCGATCTGTGGATCGCGTCGGTGTCCACGGGCGACGAGATGCTGGGGACGCTGGTGCTGCGCACCGCGGACGAGTTGTCGGACGCCGATCAGCGGATCCTGGAACCGGCCGCGCTCGTCACCGCGCTGCTGCTGCTGTTCCAGCGCAGCGTGACCGAGGCGGAGGGCCGGGTCCGCGGCGAACTCCTGGACGACCTGCTCTCGGGCCGCCAGACCGGGGCCGAGGCGCTCATGTCCCGCGCGCGGCGCGTGAACGTCGACCTGAGCGCCCCGCACGTGGTGCTGTGCGCGAAGTACGGGTCGCAGGAGTACCGGCAGCGGGCCGCGTTCTGGGCGTCGTCCTACGCGGCCGTGGAGCACGGTCTCGCCGCGTCCCGCGCCGAGGAGATCGTCCTGCTGCTGCCCGGCGACCGCCCGGGAGAGACGGCCCGCTGGGTCGCCAAGGAGCTGGGCGCCTCCCTCGGCGGCCCCGCCACGATCGGCGCCGCCGGCCCGGTGCGCGGTCCGGCCGATGTCGCGTCCGCCCACCGGGAGGCGCAGCGCTGCGCGGACGCCCTGCGGTCCCTCGGACGACTCGGAGACGGAGCCGACGCGACCGAACTCGGCTTCGTCGGCCTCCTGATCGGCGACGACCGGGACGTGCCGGGCTTCCTCTCCAGTGCCCTCGGCTCGGTCCTCGCTTACGACGAGCGGCGCGGCACGGCGCTCGTCCGGACGCTGGAGGCCTACTTCGGGACCGGTGGCAGCCTGTCGAGGACGGCCGGGCTCCTGCACATCCACGTCAACACCGTCAGCCAGCGCCTGGACCGCATCGCCCACCTCCTGGGCGAAGACTGGCAGACCCCCGAACGCGCCCTGGAACTCCAGCTGGCCCTCCGCCTCCACCGCCTCTCCCGCTGACCCGCGGCATGTCGCCCTTATGAGCATCGGCATAAGGGCGACACGGCGCGGGTGAACGTGCTCAGACGGGGGCGTCGACCTTTGGGGTCGCGGTCTTCTCGGTGGCGGGGTCCTGGGACGTCCGGGCGGCGATCAGGTCGCGGGCGGTGCCCCAGACACCGCGGCGGAACAGCAGGACGACCAGGATGAAGATGGCGCCGGTGATGATCCCGGTCTCCTCGAACCCGGCCGTGGCCAGGTAGTCGTGCAGTTCCACGATCAGGGCCGCGCCGATGGCGCCGCCCCACAGGGTGCCGATGCCGCCGAGGACGACCATCATCACGGCCTGCCCGGAGGTCGTCCAGTAGACGCCCTGCAGGGACGCGAAGCCGTGGCTGATGGTGAACACGCCGCCGGCGAGGCCCGACAAACCCGCGGACAGGACGAACGCGAGCAGCTTGTACCGGTCGATGCTGTATCCGAGTGCCCGCGCCCTGGCGGGGTTGTCGCGGATGGACATCAGCACTCGTCCGAACGGGGAACGGACGATGCGCCAGGCGGCGAACAGTCCGGCCAGGATGAAGGGGAGGCCCGCGTAGTAGAAGAAGAACGGGTCGGACAGGTCCAGCCCGAACAGTTCCTTGGGTATGCCTTGCAGTCCGTTCTCTCCACCGGTCGCGTCCCGCCACTGGTTGGCGACGAAGTAGACCATCTGGGCGAAGGCCAGGGTGACCATCGCGAAATAGATGCCGCGAAGCCGGACGGACAGGAAGCCGATCGGAACGGCGAGGACGGCCGCGAAGGCCGCCCCGCCCAGGACGGCGACGGGGAACGGCAGGCCGGAGTGCAGCGCGATCAGTCCCGTGGCGTACCCGGAACCGCCCCAGAAGGCGGCGTGCCCGAACGACAGCAGCCCGGTGAAGCCGAGCAGCAGGTCGACGGCGGCGGCGAACAGCGCCCAGCAGGCGATGTCCATGGCGACCGGCGGGTAGACGAACCACGGCAGGCCGAGCGCCACCAGCAGCCCGATGGCCAGCAGGACCGGACGTCCCGCGAGTTTCGACAGGATCACTTCGTCTCCTCGGCGGTCAAATCGTCGCCTCTTCGCGGCCGAACAGGCCGGCGGGGCGCCACAGCAGCACGGCGGCCATCAGGATGAACACCAGCGTCTGCGAGAGCGACGGGACGTAGTAGTTGCCGAGCGCCGACACGAGCCCGACGGCGAAGCCCGCGGCGACCGACCCGAACACCGAGCCGAGGCCGCCGATCACCACCACGGCGAAGACCGTGATGATCAGGTCGCTGCCCATCAGCGGGTTGACCGCCCGCATCGGCGCGGCGAGGACGCCGGCGAAGCCGGCCAGCGCGACACCGAACCCGAAGACGGGCGTCACCCAGCGGGCGACGTCGATGCCGAGCGCGCGGGTCAGTTCGGGCCGCTCGGTCGCCGCCCGGACGATCATCCCGACGCGGGTCCGGGTGAGGACCACCCACACCGTCCCGCACACCAGCAGGGACAGCGCGAGCACGAACACCTGGTAGGCCGGGTAGGTGAACAGTCCCAGGTCGAGGGAGCCGCGCAGCGCGGACGGGCGCGGGTACGGCTGCGACTGCACGCCGTACTGCCGTTTGACGAGGTCCTGCAGGATCAGGGCGAGGCCGAAGGTGAACAGGAAGTTGTAGAGGGGATCGAGGGGCGCCAGGCGGTGGATGAACAGCCGTTCCAGCACCACGCCCACCACGCCCAGAACGACGGGGACGAGCGGCAGCGCCAGCCAGAAGCTCACCCCGAACGAGTCGAGCAGCACGTAGGAGCCGAACGCCCCGAGCATGTAGAACGCGCCGTGGGCGAAGTTGACCACGTGCAGCATCCCGAAGATGACGGACAGGCCGAGGGCGAGCAGGGCGTAGAACGCCCCGCCCACCAGGCCGTTGAACGCCTGCTGAAGCACGTCGCGGCCCGCCTCAGAGCTTGCAGGCCGGGTCGGGCTGCTGGAACGCCTCGGCCGCCGGGATCGTCTTGACGATCTTCTCGTAGTCCCACGGCTCCTTGACCTCCCCGGCCGGCTTCACCTCCGCGACGTAGGCGTCGTGGGTGAGCAGGTGGTCGGCGGCCCGGATGGTGCCGGTGGAGGTGAAGATGTCGTCGACCTTGTGCCCTTCGAGCTGCTTGACCACCCCGTCGGACTTGTCGGTGCCGCCGCGCTGCACGGCCTCCAGGTACTGCAGCGCCGCCGAGTAGTCCGCCGCGTGGACGGACGTCGGCCGCGTCCCCGTCTTGGCCTTGAACTTGTCGGCCCAGGCGCGGTTGCCCTCGTCGGCGTTCCAGTACCAGAAGTCGGTGAACCGCGTCCCGGCCAGGGCGTCCGGGGTGAGGGAGTGGATGTCGGTGAGGAACATCAGCCCCACCGCGAGGCCCACGCCCTTGTCGCGCAGCTTGTACTCGTTGTACTGCTTCACCAGGTTGACCAGGTCACCGCCCGCCTGCATGGCGCCGAGCACGTCCGGCTTGGGGTCGAGGTTCGGGGCCTTCAGCAGGAACGTGGAGAAGTTGTCGTTGGGGAAGGGCGTCGGGTCGCTCTTCACCACCGTGCCGCCGGCCGCCTTGACGGCCTCCCCGAACGTCTTCTCCATGTCCTGCCCGAACGCGTAGTCCGGGTAGACGATGTACCAGTTCTCGGCGCCGTCCTGGGTCACTCCGGTGCCGGTGCCGTGGGCCAGCATGTAGCTGTTGTAGCCGTAGTGGAAGGTGTACTTGTTGCACTGCTTGCCTTCCAGCTCCGTCGTGGCGGCGCCGACGTCGATGAACACCTTCTTCTTCGTCTTGGCGACGTTGGCGACGGCGAGCGCGGCCGACGACGTCGGCACGTCCACGATCAGGTCGGCCTGCCGCCGGTCGTAGAGCTCCTGCGCCTTGGAGTTGGCGATCTCCGGCTTGTTCTGGTGGTCGGCGGAGATGACCTCGATCTTGCCGGTCACCGCCTTGTCGCCGTACTTGGCCTTGAAGTCGGCCACGGCCATCTTCACCGCCTCGACGGCGTTCTTGCCCGACAGGTCGGCGTACACGCCCGACTGGTCGGTCAGCACCGCGAGGACGACCTTGTCGTCGCTGATCTTGCCGCCGCCTCCGCCGGGACCGCCCCCGCATGCGGCCAGCATCATTCCGGCGGTCGCGAGCGCGGCCGAACGTCCGAGAAGTCTCATCAGGGCTCTCCTAGATTCCGAGGTACTGCAGGAGTTCGTTCTCGCGGGCGAGGACCTCGTCGTTGTCCATGGACTCGACGATCCGGCCCTCGGCGAGCAGGTGGTGGCGGTCGGCGACGGTGGCGGCGAAGTGGACGTTCTGCTCGATGAGCAGGACGGTCACCCCCGCGGCCTTGACCTCGCGGAGGATCTCGCCGATCTGGGCGACGATCAGCGGCGACAGGCCCTCGGTGGGCTCGTCGCACAGCAGCAGCCGGGCACCCGTCCGCAGCACCCTGGCCAGCGCGAGCATCTGCTGCTCGCCGCCCGACAGCTTCGTCCCGGGGAACCGGCGCCGCTCACGCAGCTTCGGGAACGTCTCGTACACCCGCTCCAGCGGCCACGGATCCTTGCCCGTGACCGGGGGCAGCGTGAGGTTCTCCTCCACCGAGAGGGTGGCGAAGACGCCGCGGTCGTCCGGGACGTAGCCGAGGCCGCGGCGGCTGCGCTTGTGCGGGCTCAGCGCGGAGATGTCCTCGTCCAGGAACCGCACCGTCCCGGTCACTTCCTGGTGGAGCCCCATCAGGCTGCGCAAGAGGGTGGTCTTGCCGGCGCCGTTGCGCCCGACGAGAGTGACGATCTCGCCCTCGCCCACGTCCAGCGACACATCGCGCAGTGCCTGCGCCTCGCCGTACCAGGCGGACAGTCCGTCAACGCTCAGCATTGGAGTCTCCGAGGTAGGCGGTGACCACGCGGGGGTCGTGACGGATCTCGGCGTAAGGGCCCTCGACGAGGACCTGTCCGTGCTGAAGCACCGTGACCTGGTCGGCGAGGCTGGAGACGACGCTCATGTTGTGCTCGACCAGCACCACCGTGCGGCCCTCCCTCACGCGCTGGATGAGCGCGACGGTGCGGTCGACGTCCTCCACGCCCATGCCGGCGGTCGGCTCGTCGAGCAGCAGCACCTTCGGGTCGAGCGCAAGGGCCAGGGCCAGTTCGAGTGCCCGTTTGCGCCCGTACGCCAGGGAGCCCGCGGGAGTCTCGCCGTGCTCGCCCAGGCCGACCTGTTCGAGCAGTTCGGCCGCGCGCCCGGAGAAGCGTGCGAGCGCGCCGTCCGACCGCCAGAACCGCCAGCCGAGCCCGGTGCGTCCCGCCAAGGCCAGCTCCACGTGCTGCCTGGGGGTCAGCTCGGCGAACAGGCTCGTGATCTGGAACGACCGGGCGAGCCCGAGCCGCGCGATCCGTTCCGGTCTCCGCCCGGCCAGCTCGTGATCGCCGAGCCGGACACTGCCCGCCGTCGGCTTCAGGAACCCGGTCAGCAGGTTGAACAGCGTCGTCTTGCCGGCACCGTTGGGGCCCACCAGCGCGTGGACCGCACCCTCGGCGATGTCAAGGTCCACGCCGTCGACGGCCCGGAAGCCGCGGAACTCCCGGATCAGCCCGCGCGCCTGCAGAACCGGGCCCTTCGGGACGGGGTCGCCCATTCGCCCTCCTAGCGCTCGTCCAGGTGGCCCGAGCCACACTCGGGCCGCCGTGACCGGGAACGCTAGGTGGCGCCCGAACGCCGGACCATGTGAGCGGAACCCATATTGGGACCCTTGAACACGGGTGTGACCCACATCACTCGCAGGTCGCGACCATCGGCACATGGCGGGCATCGCCGATATGTGGTCTCACCACGTGGCGGCAGCTCAACGCGGCGGCCCTGCGGCTTTCGCTCCCGAACCGGAACACGGCCCGGCCGGGCCATCGCCAGACCCGCCGAGGGCTCAGAGCTTGGTGCTCGTCCAGGCGAGCAGGTCGCCGGCCGGAAGGGTGTTGACGATCTGGGACGCGGGGACGGCGCAGCGGGCGGCGCGTTCGCAGCCGAAGGGCTGCCAGTCGAGCTGACCGGGGGCGTGGGCGTCGGAGTCGATGGAGAAGCGGCAGCCCGCCTCGACGGCGAGGCGCAGGAGGCGCTTGGGCGGGTCGAGGCGTTCCGGCCGGGAGTTGATCTCCACGGCGACGTCGTAGGCGGCGCAGGCGTCGAAGACGAGGGCGGCGTCGAACTCCGATTCGGGGCGCAGCCCGCCGCGTTTGCCGCCGGCCTTGACGATGCGTCCGGTGCAGTGGCCGAGGACGTTCACACGCGGGTTCGCGATCGCGGCGACCATGCGTTTCGTCATGGCGACGCGGTCCATGCGGAGTTTCGAATGGACGCTGGCGACGACGACGTCCAGCCGGTCGAGGAGCGCCGGGTCCTGGTCGAGGGTTCCGTCCTCCAGGATGTCGACCTCGATGCCGGTGAGGATGCGAAACGGCGCCAGGTCCTCGTTGAGTTCGGCCACGACGTCGAGCTGGCGGCGGAGGCGGTCGGCGGACAGGCCGCCGGCGACCTTGAGCCGTGGCGAATGGTCGGTGAGGGCGAGGTACTCGTGGCCCAGGGCGCGGGCCGTTTCGGCCATCTCCCGGATCGGGGATCCGCCGTCCGACCAGTCGCTGTGGGTGTGCAGATCGCCTTTCAGCGCGGCGCGGAGGGCGGCGGCGGCCTCGTCCAGCGGCTCGCCGTCGGTGGCCTCCAGCCGGCGCAGGTAGACGGGCGTCTCACCGCGCATCGCCTCCTCGATCACCAGAGCGGTGACCTTGCCGATGCCGGGCAGCGCGGTCAGCGTGCCCTCGCGGGCACGGGCGGCGAGTTCGTCCGGGGGCGTCTTCCCGGCGAGGTCGGCGGCGGTGCGGAACGCCCGCACGCGGTAGGTCGGCTCATGGGCGCGCTCCAGCAGGAACGCGATACGGCGCAGCGCTTCGACGGGCTCCACGCATCGCACGGTACCCAGGTATGACAGGACGTGTCCCACCACGGTGTCATCCGGGGTGGTCGTCCGGTCTCTAGCCTGGTCGTCATGGCCGGGGGCAAGTCCGAGGACGAGCCGAACCTCCGGCGCCCATGGCCGCCGGGCATCGAGTACACCGAGGGCGGGGCCTGCGCCGCGTCGCCGAACTTCGTCCCGAGGTGGTCCTGATGGACGTCCGGATGCCGGTCATGGACGGGCTGGAGGCGACCCGCCGGCTCCTCACGGGCGCCGGCGCCGCCGCCGATGGCGACGCACCGAGGATCCTCATGCTCACCACGTTCGACCTGGACGACTACGTCTACGAGGCGCTGCGGGCTGGGGCCAGCGGGTTCCTGCTGAAGGACGCGTCCGCGACGGAGCTGGCGGACGCGGTGCGGGTCGTGGCGGCGGGCGACGCGCTGCTGTCACCGTCGATCACCCGGCGGCTCATCGCGGAGTTCTCCCGGCTGGGCGGGCGGAGGGCGCCGTCCCGCAAGCGGCTGGACGAGCTGACCGAGCGGGAGACCGAGGTGCTGACGCTGGTCGCGCGCGGGTTGTCCAACGGCGAGATCGCCGGGGAACTCGTCGTCGCCGAACAGACCGTCAAGACGCATTTCGGGCGGATCCTGATGAAGCTCGGGCTGCGCGACCGCCCGCAGGCGATCGTCTACGCCTACGAGGTGGGGCTGGTCCGTCCCGGCGACTGATACCCGGGTCTGACGGCGGCGGCCCCGGCGGTCGCGGCCGTCTGGAAACGGCTCGGCCTGTGGGGCGCCGCCCTGCTCGTCGCCGCGACCGCCGCGATCGACCTCGGCCGCTTCGCCCTCGACACGCCCGGGTGGACGGGCTGGGCCACCGTCCTCACCGGCTGGGCTCGTGCCGTTCTACCTCGGCGCCGGCTGGGCGGACGGGGCACTCGGCTCCCGCCGGGCCGGGTTCGCCCTGCTGGGCGGGGGGCGGCGCGGCGACCGCCCTGCTGATCCTCTTCGCGGGATATCCGGCGAGCATGGTCGGCGTGCCGGGCGCGGCGGTGTCCAACCTCAGCCCTCCCACGCTGGCGGCGGTCGCCTTCGGCCTCGCCCAGACCGGCCTGGCCCTGCTGCTGCACGGACCGCTGGCCGCCTGGACGCGACGCGCCCGGATCCGCTCGGTGGTCCGCGCCGCCAACCGTTCCGCCATGACGATCTTCCTGTGGCACCAGACGGCGCTGCCGGCCGTCACCGCGGGATCGCTGCTCGCGTTCGGCGGCCTGCCGGGGCTGCACACCGCACCCGACCGGCCCGCGTGGATCGCGGAACGGCTGCCCTGGCTGGCGGTCTGCGCCGTCGCGCTCGCCGCGCTATGGGCCCTGGTCCGCGACTTCGAACGCCCGCGCCGCCCCGCGCGTGACGCGGACCACACGACGAACATGATCCCGGGCCCGTACATCTCATGAAGAGTCCCCCGCAGCCGGGTACCCGCCTCCGTCCGCCAGGCGATCTTGGATGGTAGAAAGACGAGGATGCCGCCACGCAAGACGATCTCGCCGCGCGCCCGACGGCTCCGAAGGGCCCTGGCCTGCGCCGCGTCCATCTCGGGCGTCATGCTGACGACGGCCGGGACCGGTCACGCCGACCCCTACGCCCCGCCCGCCGACCTCCCCGAGATGGCGCCCTCGACGCTGGACGTCCGGTACACCGCCGAACGCCGGTCCATCGAGAAGGCACTCGAAACGGCACAGGAGATAGGCGACGCCGACCGCATGCGGGCCCTCGGCGCGTTCCTCCGGCCGGGACGCCGCTTCCTGCGCTTCGACCCGCGCGGCGGCGGACGGGCCGTCGAGGTCATCGGCGACCTCACCAGGGCACGGCGGGTCGCGGTCCTCGTCCCCGGCGCCGACACCACACTGACGGCGTTCGACGAGCGCGGCGACAAACCGTGGTCGACCCCCGGCGGAGGGGCACGCGCCGTCTACGCGCAGGCCCTCGCCGAGTCACCGCGTCCGGAGCTGGCGGTCGTGGCGTGGCTCGGATACGCGGCCCCGGAAACGTTCAGCAGCGACGTCATCACCGGCGACCGCGCCGACGAAGGAGCCGAGCGGCTGCGGCGCTTCCTGAAGGGCGTGCACAAGGTCAACCCGTCCGCCGGCGTCGGCCTGCTCTGCCACAGCTACGGCTCGGTGGTCTGCGGCCGCGCGGCACTGGACGGTCCAGGCGGACCCGCCTGGCGGCAGGTCACCGACATCGCCCTCTACGGCAGCCCCGGCACGACGGCGTGGTCGGCCGCGAGACTGAGCGGCGCCGCGCGGATCTGGGCCGGGCGGGGGGCGTCCGACTGGATGGAGGACGTCCCGCACGTCCGCATCCTCGGCCTCGGCCTCGGCCCCGACCCGGTCTCGTCCTCGTTCGGCGCCCGGGTCTTCGACGCCGGAACCGGCGGCCACAGCGACTACCTCGAACCGGGTACGACGTCGCTGCGGAATCTCACCGGCATCGCGCTCGGGGAGGCCTCCGATGTCACTCCGGGATGACACCGGTTACTTACTTTGGGACGGGTCACCTCCGGGGTGGTGGCACTCTGGGGTTGTGGACACCGCGAGCGAGGCCGAGATCCGGGAGCAGACCACCCAGCGCCTGGAGAAGGCGATGGGGACGTTCGGCACCGCGGCCTTGAGCAGCATGGAGGAGCATCTTCCCTGGTTCCGGCGCATGCCCGCCGACCAGCGCTCCTGGATCGGCCTCGTCGCCCAGGCGGGCATCGCGGCGTTCGTCGAGTGGTTCAAGAACAACGAGCAGACCCGTCCGGCCATCGCGGGCGAGGTGTTCGGCACCGCGCCGCGCGAGCTGCTCCGCGCCATCAAGCTCCATCACACGATCGACATGATCCGCGTCATCATCGACGTGGTGGAGACCCGGCTCGGCGAGCTGGCCGCCCCCGGCGGGGAGGCCCAGCTGCGCGAGGCCATCCTGCGCTACACACGCGACGTGGCCTTCGGCGCCGCCCAGGTGTACGCGCGCGCCGCCGAGACGCGCGCCGCCTGGGACGCGCGGCTGGAGGCCCTGGTCGTCAACGCGGTGCTGCGCGGCGAGGTCGACGACGGCATGCACTCCTGGGCCGCGGCCCTCGGCTGGACGTCCAAGCCCGTCACCGTCATCGCCGGGTTCACGCCGGAGGACGAGGAGCCCGAGGTCACCATCGACCAGATGCAGCTGGCGGCACGCCGCGCGCGCGCCGACGTGCTGGCCGGCGTCCAAGGGCGCCGGGTCATCGTCATCGTCGGCGGCGACACCGACCCCTTGGAGGCGGCGCGTCCCATCGCCGCCAAGTGCGGTCCGGGCCCGGTCGTCGTCGGCCCGCAGGTCGCCGACCTCTACGACTCCACCCGCTCCGCGCAGGCCGCCGTGGCCGGGCTCCGCGCCGCCGCCGGCTGGCCGGACGCGCCCCGTCCCGTCCCGGCGACGGAACTGCTGCCCGAACGCGCCCTGGACGGCGACGACGATGCGCGCCGCCACCTGGTGGACAACGTCTATAACCCGATGCTCGCCGCGGGCGCCCCGCTCCTCGACACCCTCACCACCTACCTCGAACAGGGCTCGTCGCTCGAGGCCACCGCGCGCCTGCTGTTCGTCCACCCCAACACGGTCCGCTACCGCCTCCGCCGCGTCAGCGAACTGACCGGCCTGGCCCCCACCGACGGCCGCAACGCCTTCACCCTCCGCATGGCCCTGGTCCTGGGCCGCTTCCAAGCCCGCTCCGCCCACGGCTGAACCCGGCTGCGGGGTTCGCCCCAGAAAGACCCCAGCTTGTAGGTGTCGTACAAAGGGCCTCGACCAAAGTTCGTGGTGATCCGCATCGTGGTCGGAGGGGCGTTGGCGGCAGGCTGGAGGCTGTGATTCTCCTCGCATCGCCCGGCCAGGGCGCCCAAACCCCCGGCTTTCTGCAGCCATGGCTAGAGATACCCGGAGTCGCCGACCGTCTCGCCTGGTGGTCGGCCGTCACCGGGCTCGACCTGGTCCGGTACGGAACGGAGGCCGACGCCGAGGAGATCCGTGACACCGCCGTGGCGCAGCCGCTGCTGGTCGCCGCCGCGCTCGCCGCCTACGAGGTCCTCTACGAGGACGGCGCCCGCGAAGACCGGGGGCCGGACGCCGTCGCCGGGCACAGCGTCGGGGAACTGGCCGCCGCCGCGATCGCCGGGGTGCTGAGCCCCGAGGCCGCGCTGGTCCTCGTCCGGGAGCGGGGACGGGCGATGGCCGAGGCCGCCGCCGTCACCGAGACGGGGATGACCGCCGTGCTCGGCGGCGACACCGACGAGGTCCTCGCCTCCATCGACAAGCACGGCCTCACCCCCGCCAACGTCAACGGCGCCGGGCAGATCGTCGCCGCCGGGACGATGGAGAAGCTCGCCGAGTTCGCGAACGAGCCGCCCGCCAAGGCGCGGCTGCGCGCGCTGTCGGTCGCCGGGGCGTTCCACACCGAGCACATGGCGCCCGCCGTCGACACGCTCCGCCGCCTCGCGCCCGGCGCACCCGTCGCCGACCCGCGGACGCGGCTGCTGCAGAACCGCGACGGCGCCGTCGTCGAGTCCGGGGCCGGCTTCGTGGAGCGGCTCGTCGAGCAGGTCAGCGCCCCCGTCCGCTGGGACGCCTGCATGGACACCATGCGGGAGATCGGCGTCACCGCGATCATCGAACTGCCGCCCGCCGGGACGCTGACCGGGCTCGCCCGCCGCGAACTGAGCGGAGTCGAGCGGGTCGCCCTCAAGACCCCCGAGGACCTGGACAAGGCCCGCGAGCTGATCAAGGCGGACGCGGCATGAGCGCACTGAGCATCCCCGCGGCGACGCCCGGCGCCCGCATCCTGGCCTTCGGCGACTACCGGCCCGCCCGGATCGTCACCAACGACGAGATCGCGCAGACCGTCGACACCGACGACGAGTGGATCCGCAGCCGCGTCGGCATCGCCGAACGCCGCATCGCCGGCGACGACGAGGGCATCGTCGAGCTGGGCGTGCATGCGGGCGGCAAGGCCCTGGCGGGCAGCGGCCTGGCCCCGTCCGACATCGACCTCGTGATCCTGGCCACATGCTCGGCGGAGTCGCCGATGCCCGGCCACGCCCCGCAGGTCGCACACCGCCTCGGCATCGACGCGCCCGGCGCGTTCGACATCAACGCCGCCTGCGCCGGCTTCTGCTACGCCCTCGCCACCGCGAGCGCCGCGGTCCAGGCGGGCAGCGCGCGCAACGTGCTCGTCATCGGCTCGGAGAAGATGTCCCAGTGGATCGACTGGACCGACCGCTCCACCTGCATCATCTTCGCGGACGGGGCGGGCGCGGCGGTCGTGTCCGGCAGTGACTCCCCCGGCATCGGCCCGGTCGTGTGGGGCAGCGCCGGCGACAAGTACGACAAGATCATCATCGAGGACCGGCGCTCGTTCATCCGGCAGGAGGGGCAGGCGGTGTTCCGCTGGGCGACCACCGCCATCGCCCCGGTCGCGGCCGAGGCCTGCGAACGCGCCGGGATCAAGCCGGCGGACCTCGCCGCCGTCGTCCCGCACCAGGCCAACCTGCGGATCATCGAGGCGATCGCCCGCAAGGTGAAGGCCACCAACGCCGTCGTGGCCGACGACATCGTCCAGTCCGGCAACACCTCGGGGGCCTCCATCCCGCTGGCCCTCTCCCGCATGATCGAACGCGGCGACGTGCCGTCCGGAGCCCCCGCCCTGCTGGTCGGGTTCGGTGCCGGACTGTCCTACGCTGCCCAAGTCATCCAGATCCCGTAGGCCGTCACGCCTGCTCGCAGGCTCTGGACCAACCCACCGAAGGAGAACGCGGAACCATGGCAGTCGCCACCGAACAGCAGATCCTGGACGGCCTCGCCGAGATCATCGACGACATCGTCGGCATCGACAAGTCCGAGGTGACCCCGGACAAGAACTTCATCGACGACCTCGACATCGACTCGCTGTCGATGGTGGAGATCGCCGTGGCCGCGCAGGACCAGTTCGGCGTCGAGATCCCCGACGACGAGCTGCGCAACCTGAAGACGGTCAAGGACGTCATCAACTTCGTTCAGAACCTCCAGACCGCGTCCAAGAGCTAGAACGCGGGGACGGCGCGCCGCCCGACCCGGCCCGGCCCGGACGGCGGCGCGCCCCGCCCCCAACCCCCCCGCCGCCACGAGCCCCAGCACAGAGCAACAGCCACACCCCAGGAGGCGGGGCGGGGCTCGGGGGCAC